>NZ_KE386616.1:0-31806 GCF_000428045.1 Sedimenticola selenatireducens DSM 17993
GTGCAATCCACATAGCCCGCACCTATCAAGGTCGAAAGAGAAATTATGTGGGACAGCACTTCTGGGCTAGGGGTTACTTTGCCTCGACGGTGGGCAGGGATGAGAAAGTAATCAGGGATTACATCCGACACCAAGAAGCAGAAGATCGCAGGATTGATCAGCTGAACTTGGTGTAGTGGCCCCTTCGAGGGGCTCAAGGAGCCGTCAGGCTCCGTAATACAGGCCGCTTCGAGTGGCTCACAGATAAAGCCCCCGGCTTTGCCGGGGGATACTTACTTTATCCTTCCTCTAAAAGGGTCGCGTAAATATGCTCATGGATAGCCCATCATGGTTTCTGCTTGTAGGCATATTGCTACTCGCGATGGGTTTGACCGCACCGGTTATCAAGCGATTACCTGTCACTTCAGCCATAATTTATCTGACTATTGGGATTGTTGCAGGACCGACAGGATTGGAGCTTTTTCACTTCAATCCACTGAAACAGTCGGGGCTGCTCGAGCTGTTGACTGAGATCGCCGTACTAATTTCATTATTTGCGGCTGGAGTTAAAATGCCGGTGCCTATGACGTATGCGCGCTGGCGAAATCCGATTCGACTTGCATTTTTCTCCATGGCGATAACAGTTGCTCTGGTCACGTTGTTTGGTCACTATCTGCTCGGCCTATCTGTTGGCGCTGCGGTGCTGCTGGGAGCCATTATTGCGCCTACTGACCCGGTTCTAGCCACCGATGTACAGATTCGACATCCCGGCGATCGCGATCGACTTCGCTTTGCATTGACTTGTGAAGCAGGCATGAACGATGGCAGCGCATTTCCGTTTGTTATGCTCGGTTTGGGGCTGTTGGGACTGCATGAGCTGGGTGACTTTGGCCTGCGCTGGATTATGGTCGATGTGCTCTGGGCAACGATAGCGGCTATTGCTGTCGGTGTGGCGTTGGGAAGTGGGCTTGCGCGTCTGATTGCACATTTCCGGCGTCATCAATCGGAAACCGCTCTGTGGGATGACTTTATTGGTCTGGGTCTGATCGGTACGGTGTACGGTTTGAGTATATTGCTGAACGCCTGGGGTTTTCTGGCCGTATTTGCCGCCGCTGTAGCATTGCGGCAAACCGAACTCAAAATTGCCGGTAGTCACGATGAGCCTGATCAAAAACCACGGAACAACAAGCTGGTATCGGTCGATGATGATCAGCCGGTTCAGCATGTCAGCGAAGCCTCTCTGGTATTCAAGGAACACCTGGAGCGACTGTCAGAACTTGTGCTAATTCTGCTTATCGGCGGCACCCTGTTTCTTGATTCCTGGAGTTGGCGCGGCTTGGCTTTTGCCCTGTTTGTATTCGTCATAGCGCGACCGTTGAGCGTGTTGCTGGGATTGCTTGGCACCCGTACCCCCTGGAGAATTCGCGGACTGGTCGGGTGGTTCGGTGTGCGAGGTATCGGTTCACTCTATTACCTGATGTACGCTATCCAGCACGGTCTACCTGAAGAACTGGGGGTGGAGTTAATTCATCTCACTCTCATTGTGGTAACCCTGTCCATTTTTGCACATGGAATCAGTGTAAAGCCGATGATCAGTCGTTATTGGGCGGCCAAGCGCACAGCACCCAAGTGAGGAAGGGTGTCGGTTATTTGCTGGTTTCTGAAGGGCGCACCATATACAGATTGATACGCTACACTATCTGCTGAACTATTCGGTAAAGTTGGAGGCACCTGATGTCCGAGTACAGCGCCCGGGTGATCTGGGAACGCGGCGAGGAAAATTTTCTGGATAACCGATACAGCCGTGGTCATCGCTGGGAGTTTGATGGGGGGCTGTCCATACCCGCTTCGTCATCGCCCCATGTGGTGCCGGTTCCGCTGTCGGTCGAGGCCAACGTGGACCCGGAGGAGGCGTTTGTCGCATCGCTCTCCAGTTGCCATATGCTTTTTTTTCTCTCCCTGGCTGCCCAATACGGCTTTCTGGTTGATTCCTATGATGATTTGGCTGTTGGAGTGATGGGAAAGGATGCGGCCGGCAGGAGCGCGATGCTGCGGGTGGTGTTGCGCCCGGCGATCGTTTTTGGCGGTGCACGGAAACCGACGGCGTCGCAACTGGAGGCGCTGCATCACCAAGCACATGAATGCTGTTTTATTGCCAATTCGGTCAAGACAGATGTGGTGGTGGAGCCGATCTAGCCATTCGCCACTGCAGACCTGGGGGTATTGAGATGGATCTGATTCAGCAACGTACGGTGAATTGTCCCTATTGCGGGGAACCCCTTCTGCTGCTGCTGGACTGTTCTGTCCCCGAACAGGAGTATATCGAGGATTGCCAGGTCTGTTGTCGGCCGATCACCGTCACCCTGAACTGCAGTGATCCTGAGGATCTCTATCTTTCGCTCAGACGAGAAGACGACTGATTATCCAGCATTTGATTTGATAAGGAATCGTAGGAGCGGCTTTAGCCGCGAAGGTGTCGCCAGTAGCGCGCAGGTCACCGCTGCAGACGCTCCTGCGCGCAGTGAGGTTGTTTTCAGCCTGTTGATGGCCGTAGCAGATAAACCCGCTCACTCATTGCTGTTACACCTTTATTTTTAAACCGCGGGCTCTCCTGAAGAATATCCCTGGTCAGGATATTGTTGATCTCATAGCGGCCGGAATAGAAGCTGTGCACTTCATCCACATGAACGGAGAAGGGCGGGCCTTCCATTTCGTGCTGGGGATACTCCATGGTCACCAGCAGGATGGGACGGGGCGTGGGAAAGAGGGTCTGTAACTTTTTCGCGTAGGCCGGTCGCATGGCCGGGGGCATGGCGATCAGGGAGGCGCGATCATAGACCGCGTCGCAGTGTGCGACATCCTGGACATTCAAGGAAAAGAAATCGCCACAAAGAATTTCCAGTTCATCGCAGGACCAGTGCTCGATACCGTTTACTGAAGTGATTTCAGGATGGAGGCCGTTCTCCTGGAAAAAGTCGGTCACGGCAATCTGGCTGATCTCTATGCCCAGTACCTTGTAACCCTGCTCCAGCAGCCAGAGCATGTCCCGGCTCTTTCCGCACAGCGGCACAAAGACGGTAGAGCCGGCGGGTAACTGCAGTCGCGACCAGTACAGTTGCAGGTAGCTGTTGATCTCCTGCTGATGAAAACCTATCTGGTTGTTCTCCCAGCGTTCATGCCAAAACTGTTTGTCCATACATTCACCCTGTTGTTTATTCCGTCAGCCAGCTCCTGGGTTTCAGGTACCGCTCATAGAGCAACGCCTCTTCCGAGCCCGCCTCCGGGTGCCAATCATAGCGCCATTTGACCAGCGGTGGCATGGACATCAGTATGGATTCGGTCCTGCCGCCGCTCTGCAGGCCGAACAGGGTACCCCGGTCGAATACCAGGTTGAACTCCACATAACGGCCGCGACGATAGAGCTGGAAATCCCGCTGTCGTTCGGTATAGGGCTGGTCTTTGCGCCTTTCAATAATGGGCAGATAGGCCGGCAGGTAGTGGTCGCCCACACTCTGCATGAAACGGAAGCAGGTGTTGAACCCCCACTCGTTCAGGTCATCAAAAAACAGTCCGCCGATACCGCGAGGTTCATTTCGGTGGCGCAGATAGAAGTAATCATCACACCACTGCTTGAAACGGTCATAAGTGTCCTCGCCATATCCCTTACAGGCGTCAAATGCGGCGCGGTGCCAGTGTCGGCAATCCTCATCGTTGCCGTAATAAGGTGTCAGGTCGAAGCCACCGCCGAACCACCAGATCGGCGGTTCATCTTCCCGCTCCGCGATAAAAAAGCGCACATTGGCATGGGAAGTGGGCACGTAGGGATTCCATGGATGAATCACCAGTGACAGCCCCATCGCCTCGAATGCACGCCCGGCCAGCTCAGGACGATGTGCGGTGGCCGAGGGCGGCAGGCTTTCGCCCACCACATGAGAGAAGTTGACACCGCCCTGTTCGATCACACCGCCGTTATTGATTACCCGGGTGATGCCGCCTCCGCCCAGTCCATGCCGGGGGTCCCGGGTCCACTCATCAGTCTTGAACTTGGCCCGTCCATCGCTCTTTTCCAGGGCGCTGCAAATCTGTTGCTGAAGTTGTTGCAGATAGTTGCTGACGGCAGATTTGTCGGGACTGCTCATATTGTTAGTTCCCCTGGGAATCGTCTGGGCTACATGCCGTTGCTGAATTTTTTATGCTGGGTGATGCCGCTGGCGCGAATCGGTTTCAACGCCAGGGCGTAGTGGTCCAGCAGTGTCAGAGCCCACGCAATGCGTTCCCGAAAATAGGCGTCTGCATCGGTATTGTTGTCGGCCGGATCCTCGTTCAGTATCCCCTCCACGTGACGCACGATGATCTGCTCGGGTATATAGCAGATGCGGTTGTTCTTATAGCTGCTCATGCGCAGCTCGGCCACCGGATAGGCCCCGCCATCACCCGATGATACGGTAACGATCAGGGCCGGCTTGTGTCCCACCTCGTTTTTGCTACAGAGCAGGAACAGGTTTTTCAGGCCGGCGGGAACCTGGCCGTGCCATTCGGGTGAGACCACGACAAAGGCATCACTGCTGCCAAACAGGCTGCGCATCGGTTGCAGGATCTCTTCCCACTCCGGGTCATCCTCCCAGATACGCTGGTCCCAAAGCGGAAGTGGATTGCCGGCGAGGCTGAAGATTTCCGCGGCATCGCAATAGTCCGAATCCTGCAGAACCTGGCGAATATGCCTGGCCACCTTCATGCTCTGGGAGGGATTGCGATGGCTGCCGCTGATTATGGTTATTTTCATCTCTCTTCCTGGGGTTTAAAAACGCCCACGTTTTGTGGGCTGTTAATAACCAACGATAATGGTAGGATATTGGGATGTCAATCATGAGCCCCTGTCGGGTTACGCCTTCGGCTAACGCGACCTACACGACTTTCGCACAGTAAGGTTGGATTAGCGCAGCGTAATCCAACGAGCCAGCTGAACCAGCCTGAGTTGTTCATCCTGAGGTGTGCTCAGGTAATGGATATTTCGAGATGCCGTCGGCGTTTGCAACTGGGCTGACCCTCTGGGAGTGTTTTCGTCCCGCCCGCCATCAGGGTGCGATCTACCCACTTTCGCACGGAGAGCCGGTACCCATTGATGGTTGTTCCATTGAGCCGCTTGATGGTCTTCTCTGCCGTCTTGTCGGGATAAATATCGACCAACCCATGGAACTCAACACCACCGGTATCCATGTCGAGAATACGCACCAGCTTGCATTTGGCGACCGTGCCTCCGCTTCGGAAGGGCATGAACCACTTGGGTTTTACCGCGCCCTGAACGACGGAGAGAAGATCCTGCCGCGTAATCGCAGTGGGGACATGGGGTATTAATATTTTCATCTCATCCTTGTGTGATTGGCAGCTATTGCTGACACAATTATAAGCAACAATGCCGGTTAAGACGGTGAACTAAATGCTTATTTTGTGAATTTTCGCTTCAGAGGAATGAAGCCGGTCCGGGGTTATGGCGCCCCGCCGGTCGAATTTTCAGAGAGGGGATTAATATGCAGCGCTGAGTTTCAGCTCAGAGAGGATCAGCTCGAACTTCTCGAATTTCGGATGGGTTTCAAGCCGCCGGTCGTTCTGATAGACGCGTCCCGCGGCGTCCAGTTGATAGACCGGGCGGTAGCCGGACTCGCTGAGTGTCCTGATCTCATCGAACAGATTATCCAGTACCAGCGCTTCCTTGCCGCTTCCGATAATCAGTACCATGTGGGGTTCACCCGCCGGGGTGTGGACATAACTCAGTCTCAGCTGGTCTGTCGGGATCAATTTTCGTATGGCAGGGTCCAGCATCTTGGCAATGCTGATATCCTCACAATCACCGGTTTTGAGCTCTACGGTTTCAGTGGGGGATTGCCAGTGATCCCGCAGACTGTCCGGCTTGTAAGTCACGAACAGATTCCATTGACGGTTGATTTGCGCCAGCTCGGTCTTACTGAGGTCACTCTGCAGTTTTTTTTGGTGGACCTTCTGCTGTACCGTCTGCGTCTTGATTTTATGGGATGCACAGCCACCCAGCAGGGCGGGCGCGGCCAGGCCGATGAGGAGGAAACGAAGCAGGGTTTTCATCAGTCTGACACCACCAAGGTCGGGCCTCTATTGAAGTGTTTGTGCGATGATTTTGCAGAAACTTACCCAAGGCTATCAAACAAGAAACAAATAATCCATATCTAAATAACCTAGTAACTTACTGTATTATCAAGAATAAAACGATGAAGGTGAACTTCCCGGCAGGAGGGGCGCTGCGTCTGTCGAACTTTCTTCAATCGCCGATGCTGCCCGGTTGCCGCCTTGTCTAGACTCCAGTTAGGCGCCAGGCGCTGGATAAATAGTCGTAGCGGGAATGTGGTCAAATTAACCACTGGTGCGGGGTTTTCAACCCTTATAATAGTGATTAAAGACAACTATCTGCGCATGATATAAAGGGATGGGTTCATACCCGAAAAGGATCGGTACCCTCCAGGTCGGGGACTGAGGCATTGGTGAAATAACATGATGTGTGGTTATTTTCGGCTGATATTTTTTCCTGAATATGGCTGAATTAAATGAGTTGTCGGGAACTTGTTTGACCCTCAACCCTCTGGAGAGGCACGTGGACACTTCTGAATTCGGATTCTGGGCAATGCTGGTTTTCTGGGGCAGCGCCATTGGCGGTATTGCGCTGGGTATCAGTTGGGCCAGGATGAAGGGTCGCAATCCGGTCGGTCGGGAGCAGTTGGAAAAATCCCTCAAGCGCCGCCTCGAGGCAGGAGAAATCACTCAGGAGGAGTACGATCGGAAGATCGCGGCGTTACCAGGGCATGATAGGTAAGTGTAGCTGACCTGTTACCGGGAAAAGGAGTGACAGATGGATCACGGAATAGAATCTCCCTATCGGGGGCAGTGCCTTTGCGGAGCGGTAAAGTACGCGGTAGATGCCATAGGGCCGCGCATGGCCCATTGTCACTGTTCCATGTGTCGCCAGTTCCACGGGGCGGCGTTTGCCACTTTCGGTGAGGCAAGGGCGGCGGATTTCCGCTGGCTGGAAGGTGAGCAACTGCTGAAGAGTTATCGGGCACCCAATGGCACTGTACGGCGGTTCTGTTCCCACTGCGGTTCCAGCATGACCTTTGCGCCGGCCAATGATTCGGGAGAGTTTGTCGAATTTACCCTGGGTACCCTGCTGGATGCGCCGGAACTCAACCCCGATGCACATGTCTTCGTCGGTTCCAAGGCCCGCTGGGACCATATTGCGGACCAGTTGCCCCAGTATGAGGCGGGGCGGGAGAGCAGGAAACTGTGCTGATGGGTGCGTTTACCGCAGTAGTCGGTCAGTAAGATTTTACTCCGTTGAAGCGGATTTCCAGTTGTCGTCCTGCGGTCTGGAATGCTGGAAAATGGATCGCCATGGCCCCATTTAATAAAACAACAACGTTGCCAGTATCAGGTGTAGATCATGCAATACAAAGATTATTACGCGGTCATGGGCGTCAACAAGGACTCAACCCAGGATGAGATCAAGCGCGCCTATCGCCGGCTGGCGAGGAAATACCATCCGGACGTCAGCAAGGAGGAGAATGCCGAGGCGCGTTTTAAAGAGGTGGGTGAGGCCTATGAGGTACTCAAGGACCCGGAGAAACGAGCCGCCTATGATCAATTGGGTGCCAACTGGAAAGCCGGAGAGGATTTTCGTCCACCGCCGGACTGGGATGCCGGTTTCGAATTCAGCGGTGGTGGTTTCACAGAAGGGGATGCCTCGGAGTACAGCGACTTCTTCGAGTCCCTGTTTGGCCAGGGGTTTGGTTCCACATTTCGCTCGACACGTCGCAGCAGTGGATTCCATGCGCCGGGGCAGGATCATCACGCCAAGGTACTGATCGATCTGGAGGACGCCTTCCACGGGGCCACCCGTACCATCACCCTGCATGCCCCCGAACTGGACCCGCGCGGACATGTGGTCACTCGTGAGCGCACACTCAATGTGCGCATTCCAAAAGGCGTGCGTCAAGGGCAACAGATCCGCCTGGCCGGACAGGGTACCGCCGGCATTGGCCAGGGCGCGGCGGGTGATCTTTATCTGGAAATCGAGTTCAAGCCGCATTCCCTCTACCGGGTGGACGGACGTGACCTTTATATCGATTTGCCAGTATCACCCTGGGAGGCGGCGCTGGGAGCCAAGGTGAAACTGCCGACTCCGGCTGGCGTGATCGATCTGACCGTCCCGGCCGGCTCCGGCAGCGGCCGCAAGCTGCGTCTGAAGGGGCGTGGCATACCCGGTGGCAATCCCGGTGATCTGTATGCAATATTGCAGATCGCTCTGCCGCCGGCGGATAATGAAAAAGCGAATGCGCTGTATCGAAAAATGGCACAGGAGCTGGCATTCAATCCACGTGCCGGACTGGGGGTGTAGATGAAACGGGAAGACGACATCGTGGCCGGCCTGTTGCTGGACGAAGAGCATCTGCTTACCTTGGGTGAGTTGAGCCGTGCCTGTTGCGTACATGCGGAATGGATTGTCGAGCTGGTTGAACAGGGCATCATCGAGCCGAACGGCAATGACCTGCGCCACTGGCGCTTCAGCGGCAGTTGCCTGAGCCGGGTAATGCGGGTGCAGCGTCTGCAGCGCGACCTGGGGATCAACCTGGCCGGCGCCGCCCTGGCGCTGGATCTTCTGGATGAGGTTCGCCGCCTGCGTCGACGCTTGTCGATAATCGATCACCACCAGTAAAGTCGGAGTTCTGATTTAGCTTCAGGAGGCTGGTCCCCGGGCCAAGGCGCGGCGAGAACGCCGCGCCCACAAGGACCTTGAAGTCCGAGACACACTGCAGGCGATTCGCCTCGGGCCCAGTCGCGGCGAGGACGCCGATATTGACAGATTAACTGAACAGTCTCGGCAGCAGCAGTGTGATGGAGGGGAACAGGATCAGTATCACCACCCGCACGATATCCGAGATCAGGAAGGGCAGCACCCCCTTGAAGCTCTCAATCATCGGCACATTGACGGCCATCTTATTGATAATAAATACATTCATGCCCACTGGGGGTGTGATCAGACCCACCTCCACCACGATCAGGGCGATGATACCGAACCAGATCTTCAGATCATCCGGACTCATGCCAAAATCCAGCACCATCAGGATCGGCCAGAAGATCGGGATGGTCAGCAGAATCATCGACAAAGAGTCCATGACGCAGCCGAAAATCAGATAGAGCACCAGCATGACAACCAGCACCAGGTAGGGAGAAAGATTGCTTTGGCCAATCATGCTGGCTGCCTCCGCCGGCATCTGGGTCAGCGCCAGAAAGGCGTTGAAGACGTCGGCGCCAAACACGATCAGGAAGATCATGCCGGTGGCGCTGGCTGTTCCCAGCAGACACTCCCGCAGGCCGTCCCAACGCAGGTGGCCGTGAATCAGTGCAAGCAGGCCGGTAGAGACTGCCCCGACAGCCGCGCCTTCGGTTGGCGTGAAGGCGCCGGCATAGATACCGCCGATCACCACCAGGAAGATGGTCGTAACGGCCCAGACATCACCCAGGCTGGAGAACTTTTCCCGCCAGCTGGTTGCCGGTCCGGCGGGACCTGAATCCGGCTTCAGTCGCACATAGACCGAGATGGCGATCAGGTAACCAAATGCCGCGAGAAATCCGGGGATGAAGGCGGCCTGAAACATGGTGGCGATATTGCCTTCGGTGAGGATGGCGTAAATAACCAGTATCACCGAGGGTGGGATCAGAATGCCCAGGGTGCCGCCGGCCGCCAGTGCGCCGGTGGCCAGGCTGCCGGAGTAACCGTGGCGCTTGAGTTCAGGAAGTGCCACCTGGCCGATGGTGGCCGCGGTGGCCAGTGACGAACCGCAGATGGCGCCGAAACCGGCGCAACCGCCGATTGCCGCCATGGCAATGCCACCGCGCCGATGCCCCATCCAGACACTGGCAGTGTGGAAAAGGGCCCGACTGAGGCCGGCCTTACTGGCGAACTGGCCCATCAGCAGAAACAGCGGTACCACCGACAGGTCGTAGGTGCTGAAACGCCAATAGGCGGCGGTCTTGAGATAACTGATCAGCGGTGACCAGCCGGAAAGTGCGACATAGCCGATCATGCCTACCAGCAGCATCGCTACACCAATTGAGATGCGCAAGGCAATCAGTAGTAGCAGTACAGCAAACATCAGGGCTCCAATAGCGATGCCACTCATAACTTTTTATTACTCCATTGACGGCCGCAGGTGTAGAAGCAGACCAGGGTGAGCAGGGCGAGGGAGGCGACAATGGGGATGAATCCCCACCAGCGGGGCAGTCCGAGGATCATGGTCTGTTCCCCATACTGGTACATGTCGTAGCCGCCCAGTGTCACGCGCCAGGTCAGCAGGGCGGCGATCAGGCCATAGATCAGGCTGCAGAAGCTATCCATGCGGTTACGGGTGCTGGCATTGGCTCGCAGCGTGAAGAAATCCACCACCACGTTGCCACTGTGCAGCTGGCAGTAGGGAAGGAAGGCGAAGACCGCGATGGAGCAGCCGATCTCGACCAGCTCGAAATCCCCCGGTACCGGCAGGCTGAAGAGGAAACGGCCAACAATACTGGCCACCGTCATTAGTGCTAGCCCCAGCAATACCAGTCCGCCACCGCTGGCGAACAGGTTGCTGAGGGTGTGCACCGCCCGGCCCAGTAAGGGCCGGGACTTGTTATCAGATTGCTTAGTCATAATCCCGGATAACGGTCATGCCGAATCTTATTGACTGTACTTGGTCACCAGGGCCTTGGCATCCTCATACATCTGCTGGCCATTGAGACCTTGCTCGTCCATGGCCTTGATCCAGTTATCAACCACTGGTTGCGAGGCCTGCTTCCAACGCTCCAGCTCTTCACCCTCAATGGTGTTGAACTGGTTACCGGCTTTTTTTGCGGCTTCCCGGCCAGGGTTGTCTGCCTGGTCCCAGATCGCACCGATCTGCTTGGCCAGTGCCAGTCCGGAGTTGTTGTCAATCACCTGCTTCAGGTCCGCCGGCAGGCTGTCATATTTGGCCTTGTTCATGCCGAAGAGGAATACGGTGGTGTAGATGCCCTGGTCTCCACCGAACTCGGTGTGGTACTTGACCAGCTCATGTACTTTCAGTGGCAGGGTCACTTCGTAAGGCAGCATGGCGCCATCCACAACGCCCTTGGAGAGGGCCTGGGGCACCGCCGGAACGGGCATGCCGACCGGTGTGGCACCCAGGATGTTCAGCGCCTCGTTGATGGTGCGAGTGGGTGCTCTGACCTTGGCGTTCTGCAGGTCGGCCAGAGTCTTGATCGGCTTGTCCCGCATGTGGAACTCACCCGGCGCGTGGGTGTGGATCAGGATAGGATGAACATCTTTATACTCATCCTGCATGTATTTCTGATAGAACTCCCAGGAGGCCTGGCTGGTTGCCTCGGCAGTCCCCGCGACGAAGGGCAGCTCGAACACTTCAGTTAACGGGAAGCGGCCACGGGTATAGCCGGGCACTGTCCAGACAATATCGGCTACACCGTCGCGCACCTGGTCAAACAGCTGTGGCGGCTTGCCACCCAGTTGCATGGCCGGATAGATTTTGATGTCGATGCGCCCATTGGACTCTTTCATTACCTTGTCTGCCCAGGGCTGGATAAATTGCGAATGGGCGGTGGATGGGGGTGGCAGGAAGTGGTGTATCTTCGGTTCTACCTCCGCCGCGACGGCCGACAAGCTGGATAACGTCAGGGCCAGAAACGTTGACTGCAACACTTTTCTCATATGCATCTTTATTGTTCTCCTCTCTATTAGTAGAAAATTCCGGATCTGTTCTCTCAATGAAAAATCAGGATGCCGGGGTTGTCTCTTCAAGTAGTTGTTGTAGTTTGTATTTTTGAATCTTGCCGGTTGCTGTCCTCGGCACTTCATCGATAATGCGTACGTCCTGTGGACATTTGAAATGGGCCAACTGGTTGCGCAGTGCCTCACGCACCTGCTGGGTCATCGCCTGTTCATCCACGCCGGCATGCTGGGGTCGAAGAAACAGCACGATCCGTGACGGACCGTCGTCGCGCGGTGCCTCTACCACCGCCGCTTCGCTGACGCTGGGAACCGACAGGGCGCAGTACTCGATCTCGCTGGGGCTTACCCACTGACCGGATATCTTCAGCATGTGGTCAGCCCGACCCTGATGGTACCACCACCCCTCGGCGTCAAAACTGAAGATATCGCCGGTGCGATACCATACTCCATTGAAGGCCTGGCGGGTCATATCCTGACGGTTCCAGTACCGGTCGCAGATAGAGGGCATGCGCAGCCAGGCGACCCCCGGGGTATCGGGTGTATTGATCGGATCGCCAATCTCGTTGATCAGGCGAACCTCGGCCCAGGGGACCACGCGTCCACTGGCCCCTGGCCGGTGTGCTTCGGGACTGTTGACGATATACAGGACCAGGGTTTCGGTGGTGCCGATTCCCTCGTAGATGGGTTTTCCTGTCAGCTGTTGCCAATTGTTATACAGCGTCTTGGGCAGTTGCTCTCCGGCGGATACGCAGCAGCGGATGGTGCGGAAGGCAGGACTGCCCGCCACGCCGTCGTCCAGCAGTTTTTGGTACAAGGTCGGGACACTGAACAGCAGGTCCGGATGGTGTTTCTCGACCAGTGCTCCGGTCCGCTCCGGGGTTGGCCAGCCGTCAAACAGGATCAGGGTGGCGCCACAGCGCAGACCGGCGAACATTCCGTGGGCCAGCGGGTAGGCAAAAAAGAACTTGGAGGTGCAGAGGATCTTTTCACCCGGTTGAACCTTCAGGTTTTCCCGCAAATGCAGATCGCTGACGATCAGGTCATGCTGCAGATGGACCGCTGCCTTGGGCTTTCCGGTAGTTCCCGATGTATAGATCCAGAAGGCCATGTCATCCGGGGACATGGGGGTTGAATCCAGTTCCTGACTGCTGTTGGCCAACAGTGCCTGGGTTGAGAGTTGACCATCCATCTCGCCATTGCGTACAACCAGTTTGAACGGGTGGTGGATCTGGGGAATAAGTTCAATGGCGGTGTCAACGAAATCCGCCTCTATAAACAGGAGTTGGGCCAGGCTTTCGTTAATGGTGAAGATCAGGTCACGCTGTACGGCCTTGCGATTGTAGGCGATGGCCACCGCGCCAATGCGCATCGTGCCGATATAGGCCGCCACCATATCGGCCGAATCTTCCAGCAGGAACATCACCCGCTCTTCGGGCTGCACCCCATGTGATCGCAGGGCGTTGCCAAACTGGTTTGCCCGCTGGTTCAGTTGCCGGTAGGTGAGGGATTCATGTTCGTCAACAATGGCGAGCTGATCGTCGAGTCCCCGGCTGAGGGCCGGGCTGAGAATCTCGTCGCCTGCGTTCATTGCGCTTTCAATATAGGACTGTTGAAGGGTCATTCCGTCTTCGCCTTTGTTGCTATATTTGCGTGAAATACTGCATGTCACTTGACTGGATGTGTGCAATATAGTGCAGATCCTGGGCCAAGAACCGACTACAGAGCGAAAGATGATAGTAAGGCATTGAAATTTATACGGTTGTAACAGAAGGTAGGGTAGCGGCCGTCGTTTTTGGCTAACTGATAATCTGTTCAGAATATGAACACAATCAGGTCATGCTGAGAGGGGCGTTCAATATTTTCCCTATTTAAAACAGGTTATTAAGAATTGCTTTGCAAATCTGGACAGACTGTTCAATATCTGGACGGTTTTTGGTCAGTGCGGGTTCTGCTCAAGGCTGGTCGACCGGCGAATTGATAATCCGGTAGATCGTGGTACGGGAGACTCCCAGGGCCTTGGACGCCTTGCTGACATTGCCATCACACTGTTTCAGTACCCACTCGATATAGGCCTGTTCCAGATTGGCCAGGGGGACGATCCGATTGAATAGTGCCAGGGAATTACCGGTCGCCTGTGTGTTTTGGGGGGGGCGTGTCAACACCGAATCAATACTGCCCGCACTTATCTCCTCCTCACAATGCACCCGCAGCCGTTCGATGGTGTTTTTCAGTTCGCGCACATTGCCCGGCCAGTCATGCGCCATCAGCTGCTGCATGGCGCGGGGAGTGATGGTCGGTCGGGGGGCATTGCCCAGCGGCTGTTCAAGGAAATGGTCCACCAGCAGTGGGATATCCTCGGCCCGCTGATTGAGTGGCGGAATGTCGATGGTCAGCACGTTGAGCCGGTAGTAGAGGTCCTGGCGGAAACGCCCTTGAGAAATCATTTTCTCCAGATCGCGATGGGTTGCGGCGATGATGCGTGCGTTGGTGCGATGGATTTTGGTGCTGCCCAGCGGGCGATACTCGCCGGTTTCCAGTACCCGCAGCAGTTTGGACTGACAGGAGGCGGTCAGTTCGCCGATCTCATCCAGAAACAGGGTGCCGTCATTGGCCGCATGAAACAGGCCGTCATGGTCGTGGCTTGCCCCGGTAAATGCCCCCTTGCTATGGCCAAACAGCTCACTCTCCAGCAACTGATCCTGCAACAACCCGCAGTTCAACGGGATAAAGCTTTTACCCTCGCGTTCGCTCCAATGGTGCAGCACCTGGGCGATCACCTCTTTGCCGACACCACTCTGGCCGGTAATCAGAACCGGCATCTGCAGTGGCGCCATCTTCTTTGCCATGGCCATTGCACGGCACCAGGGGGCGCTACGACCGATGGCGGAAGGTGGTTTTGTGCTATTAGTTGCGTTGGTAAGCATACAAGCGTAATTCCAAGCCCCGGCAGTGATTTCCGGCTGTTCAGAATAGCAACAGAGAAGCATCTATTGCAAAGGTCCAGTGATATAGGTCACCGCCAAGGTGTTGATTGTAGGGTGGATAAGCCGGTAGGCGTATCCACCAGTTGCCACGGTGGATGCGTTGTCGCTTATCCGCCCTGCGGATTGGCCGCACTGACAATAATGCGGGCGTCCCCGAATCCGCTGGTGAGGTATTTGCAATAACCCATCATTCGCTTTCATGCTTTTTTTCCCTATATGGCTGAGTAAGATGGGTAATCAGCAAGGATTTTGTTCGCCATGCAATGTGTCACTGTTTCGCTTATGCTTTCGTCCATTGCCAGCCAAAAGGGTCCATCATGACACCAACAATTCTGATACTGCTGAGTGGACTGGGCCTGCTGCTGGTAGGGGTGGGGCTGCTGGGTACACTGCTGGGTGTACGGGCCACGCTTGCTGAATTCAGCAATATCGATATCGGTCTGATTATGGGCGGCTATTATGCCGGTTATATCGCCGGGACGCTGCTGGTTCCCCGGGTGATTCGCAATGTCGGCCATATCCGCTCGTTTGCCGCCTTTGCGGCTGTCGGCGCGTCAGCAAGTCTGGCGTTCGGGTTGCTGGTGCATCCCTGGGTATGGCTGCTGTTGCGCATGTTCAGTGGCCTTTGCGTGGTCGGACTCTATATGGTGGTTGAGAGCTGGCTCAATGAACAGAGTGCCGGCCCCGCCCGTGGACGGATATTCTCGATCTACATGATGAGTACCCTGGTGGCGCTGGGAGCCGGCCAGTCTCTGCTGTTGGCAGGCGATACATCGGAACTGACACTGTTTGCCCTGGCGGCTATTCTGATATCTCTCGGTGTGGTGCCGGTCGCCGTGACCCGGATACACGAACCGCGAATTGAAAATGAAGTGTCGGCAAAATTTACCGAACTGATACGGGCGACACCTTTCGGCTTTATCGGGGCACTGAGTGCGGGCCTGGTGAATGGCGCCTTCTGGGGTATGACGCCGGTATTTGGTCAACGGCTGGAGCTGGGGGACGGGCAGATCGCGATGCTGATGAGCGCCACCATTTTTGGTGGCGCCATCCTGCAGTGGCCGATCGGCCATCTCTCCGACCGGATGGATCGACGGACCGTCCTGATCCTGACCAGCTTCTGCACGGCGGCCGTGGCCGCGATCACCGCGCTTATCGTGATCAGGGACTACCCGGGACTGATCGTTTCCGCCTTCCTGCACGGCGGGCTGATGTTCTCGCTGTACGGTATCAGCGTGGCCTACTCCTATGATCATATGGAACCGGGGCATGCACTGGAGGCGACTCGGGGTCTGCTGCTGATCTACGGTGTCGGCGCCCTGTGCGGACCGCTGCTGGTGGGTATCGCCATGGATTTGATCGGGCCGGTCGGCTTGCCGGTAGTGTCGGCAACCACCACTGCCACACTGGCACTGTTCGGGCTCTATCGCATGTCCCGGCGCTCCGCGCTTCCGGTCGAAGAACAGACCGAATATGTACCCCTGGTGCGCACCTCGCCGGTGGTGCTGGAGATGCATCCGGATGTGGACCCGACGGTGGAGCCAGCGTCGGAACCAACTCGGGAGCCGGAGCTGGATCTGGCCGATCGGGAGTAATCCTGACCCATGCCAGGCCAGCCGACCCCGGGCCACGCGAGCGTGCCCGGGGGATGGTGCTCAATAGGCCGGTGCATCGGCCTCGTAATGCAATCCTTTCTTGCCTGCCTGCTCCTTCACTGTGCTGTAGAGCTTGTAGTCCAGCGAGGCCTCGGCGTCACCACGTGCTTCCACTCGCTGTTTGATGAAGTCGGCACGCTGCCCGGCCAGTTCATCGATCTGCCGCTCCAGTGATTTACGTGTTGCCGCCTTCTGGTCGATCAATGCCTGCTGCTCCGCTGGCGCCATCGCCTGCATCGGCGCGGGGAGTTTTTCCCGTTCAATAGTCGAGATATCGACCCGGCCGCTGGCAATGTCGTCAACCAGTTCACCCTTACCTAGAAAATTCGCTTTTCCACTCTTGGAGGCGTTAAAGGTGGCGCGGCGAGCGCGGGACTCGACGGAGGCATCCGCATGCAGCTTTTCGGTGGCGGCGAGCTTTTTCCGCTGCACCTGCTTCTCCTCCTCGCTGCCGTAATAGAGTCGTGTCTGATCCAGTTTTTCAGACAACTTGGCAATCTGTTCATCGAAGGGGGTGGAGATGGCCAGGGCACTACCGGTCTGTTCGACCTGGAAATAACTGCCGCTGCCCAGCTGGGCAATCCGGTTCCAGTTGCGCTGGGTGGTGCGGTCATCACCACACTGGATGGTATTGATGACGATGCCACGTTGTTTTGCCCGGTTGATGGTCTCGGGATATTTCACCTCATTCGGATAATCCATATGGGGCGGTGCATCGCCCACCAGGAACACCACTTTGTAGCTGTTGTCATCCTGGCTCCAGGAGATCCGGTTCACCGCATCGCTGAGCGCCTGGTTGACACTCTCCGGGCCATCGCCACCACCGGCTGCCTGGAATTCCATCAGTGCTGCGTACATGCTGTCCAGGTCACCTGACAGGTCCAGCACCCGGGTGACATAACTGTCGCCACGATCGCGATAGGCCACCAGTCCCATGCGGATTTCCGGGGCCGACTCGGCCGAGGCCATGGAGCTGGCAATGGACCAGATCTTCTCCTTGGCCGCCTCGATCATGCCGCCCATGCTGCCGGTGGTGTCCAGCGCGAATACCACCTCGATGCGCTGACGTTCCCGAGAGATCTGCTCGATTGCGTGCGGTTGAATCGGCTGAATGGCGAGGGGTGTCACTGCGCCGATACTCTGGTAGGCCGGGTAGAGGGCAATGGCGCCCGCAGTGGCGGTGAACAGTGAGATGGCGATGATTTTTGATTTCATGATTCTGCTCCTTGGGTACTAATGAATTGAGGAGAGCCGCCGCAGGGCGGCTTCGGCCGCACGCTCGGCCTGTTGGAAAGGGTCAGCTGTTTCCTGTGTTTTTTTGGCTATGCCGGAACGCTTTTTTAGATCCGCCGGAATGGTGCTGAACAGGGCCTGGAGCAGAAAAAAGCACCAGATACTGAGCAGCAGGCTGCCGGTATGCACGGCTGCCCAGATGGCCGCCGCCAGGCCCAGACCACTCAGGCCCAGGTCGGCAAGTGCGGAGACCAGGCTGCTGTAGAAATAGAGTGAACGGATCAGCCAGATGAGTCCGATATGCAGCAGCAAATGGAGCGTGAGCGGCGGGTCCAGCAGCCAGATAACCGCCGCACTGATCAGCCACACCGTGCCGGTGACTATCCGGCCAAGCCGTTCCCGGCTACGTCTGAACAGATACAGGGTGTAGGCAAGGCCGAGCCCGGCGATCAGCAGCTTCAACAGAGGCAGGTTCTGCATGGTGGGTGATAAGGCACTAAACAGGATCGAACCGGTCAGGCTGGCCGCCAGGGCGACTCCCACCCCTTCGAGAAATGTGGGCCGTTTCATGATCTGCTCCTGCGCTGTTTTTCCCGCAGAAAGGCGATCTCCACATCCGCCTCGTCAATGTGGATAGCAGCGGGTTCGCGAACATCGCTCTCGCTGCTGTCGGAAGAGTCGACAGCCAGCAGTTGTGCCTTCTGCCGCAGACTCTCCAGTTGGGTGCGGTTTTCATTCAGGCGCTGTGTCAGGTCGACCAGGGTCTGTTGCAGGCTGTTACGGCGAAGCTCCAGTTGGTCAGTGAACCGCACCAGCTCGAGCTTTTTTCGAATCAGATTTTTAGTCAGTTCCTCCTGGTCCGACTGAAAGCAGATGTCCAGTTCCTCATCCATGCCGGCCAGCTTGTTGTGACAAGTCTGCAACCGGTCGCTGAGTTGGGTGAGTTCGTGTTTCAGCAGCCGACTTCGCTGTTCATCGCCGGCGAAAGCCGCTTCCATTTCCCGGATCGCCTGTTTGAGCAGCAGATCCGGTTCTTCAATGCGGTCGAGTACCGCGTGCATGTCGGCACGAAAGAGTCGTGTTAGCCGGTTGATCAGTGCCATGGTCCATCTCCCGATAGTTGTTTTGGTGATTGCGTGGCTACAGTGTGGGATACAGCACCGATCGGTTGTAGACGGGGTTTTGTAAAATGATCCGTCTCTGGTTTACAAAAGTTTTACATGTCGTCGAGGGCTTAAACTGGTAGGCTTTTGTCCAGTTTCGAATACCATTGCAGTGAGTCAGAGAGGACATGTCACGCAATATTCGCCTGTTGATAGTGGAAGACGAGATAGCCATACGCACGGGCCTGGTGGACCTGTTTGTGTTTCACGGTTATGCGGTGGAATCTGTCGATGATGGCCGGGAAGGGCTGAGGCTGGCGTTGAGTGGTCAGTATGATCTGGTCCTGCTGGATGTGATGCTGCCCGGTATCAATGGCTTCGATATCTGTGCGCGGATAAGAGCGCAGGACCGGGAGCAGCCGATCATCATGCTGACTGCCAAGAGTGGTGATGAGGATGTGATCCAGGGGCTCTCCCTGGGGGCGGACGATTATGTGGCCAAGCCGTTCTCCGTGGCCCAGTTGGTGCTGCGGGTGCAGGCGGTGCTGCGTCGTTCACGTATCGGCGTGGCGCAGGAGCAGTGTATCCGTTTGGGTGATGGGGTGGAGCTGGATTGCCGCAATCTCTCCGGTTGCTGCGGTGAGGAGGAACACACCTTTACCCGGCGAGAGATGGAGCTGCTGCAGTATCTGCATGCCAACGCCGATCGGCCGGTCTCCCGCGATGAATTGCTGACCCGGGTATGGGGCTATGCCAAAAACCTCGATCTGGAAACCCGTACGGTGGATATTCATATCGCCAAACTGCGGCGAAAAATCGAACCGGATGCCGCCAATCCACGTTACCTGGTGACGGTGCGTGGTGCGGGTTACCGGTTGCTGGTGGATTAGATATGGCTCATGGACAGCGGCTTGTCGGTCTTGGGCCGTCTCAATTGCGGCGCTGGTTGCTGCTGTTCTTCCTGACGTTACTAATCCCTTCCGGAGTGCTGATTCAGCAATCTTACAGCCAGCTGAAGTGGGAGGCCTTTCACCAGTACCGGGTGCAGGCGGAGGAGTTGAGTACGCGAATCAATGACCGGTTGATGCGGTTGATAACCGAAGAAGAGAAGCGCGCTTTTACCGACTACGCTTTTCTGGTGGTGGCGGGGGAAGCGACTGCCGGTTTTGTGCAGAGGTCCGTGTTGTCCAGCTATCCGGTCAATACATCCGTGCCTGGTGTTATCGGTTATTTTCAGGTGGATGATACGGGGCGTTTCAGCAGTCCGTTGTTGCCCGCCCCACAGGATCAGGCTGTTCGCTACGGCATTGCCGATGATGAGCTGAACCAGCGCTTGGCGCTGCATGTCCGGTTGCAGCAGATCCTCAGTGAGAACCGATTGGTCCAGAGCAGTGGGAGCGGGCGCGACAGGGATAGGCTCAAACAGAGGCTGGATGAATCGCCCCGGCGTGAATCCACCGCTGGCCTGTCCAGTTCCGGTAAGGGTGCGCGGATCGACTCAACCATGGAATTGGACAGTGCCAACCAGCCTCAGGCGGCATTTGACCAGCTCAATCAGGCCGATGCCAAACGTCAACTGGAGAAAAAATCCAGCGATAGCAAACTACTCGGCAGGGTGGAGGATCTGAAGCTTGACCGACGCTTTGAATCACGGCTTGCCGAGGAACAGGCGGCAGCCTCGCCGGCGCAGAAGCTGCAACAGAACGAGCAGCGCAGTATCAGGAAGGAGCGCAGTGTGCTGCCCGCGCCTGCGTCGATCATGGCCGAGAACGAAACGGATGCAGGTGAGCCACTGACAAGTCAGGGCGGGGTGCGTATCCACACCTTTGAGAGTGAACTGGACCCGTTTGAATTCAGCCTGCTGGACAGCGGCCACCTGGTGCTGTTTCGCAAGGTGTGGCGTGATGGCCGCCGCTTTATCCAGGGCCTGCTGATCGAGCAGCAACCGTTTCTGCAGGCCACCATTGCGGACCTGTTCCGGGAGACGGCCCTGTCCGGCATGAGTGAGCTGACCCTTGCCTATCGGGGGGATCTGTTCAGTACTTTCAGTGGAAAGAGTCCGAAGAGTTATCAGAGTCGCGCCACGGAGCTGTCCGGAGCGCTGCTCTACCGCAATCGTCTTGCTGCCCCGTTGAGTGAGATGGAGCTGATCTACAGCGTCAGGCAGTTGCCGGCGGGTCCCGGTGGCCGGCTTGTTCTCTGGGTGGCAATCACCCTGATACTGGTGCTGTGCGGTGGATTCTATCTGCTGTACCGGCTGGGTCTGCGGCAGATTGAACTGGCGCGGCAGCAGCAGGATTTTGTCTCCGCCATCAGTCATGAACTGAAGACCCCCCTCACCTCGATTCGCATGTATGGCGAGATGTTGCGGGAGGGGTGGGCCAGCGAGGAGAAAAAACGCAGTTATTATGACTATATCCATGATGAGAGTGAACGCCTCACCCGCCTGATCAACAATGTGCTGCAGCTGGCCCGCATGACCCGTAACGGATTGGTAGTGGAGTGTAAACCGGTCGGTGTGACAGAACTGTTGGACGGTATCCGTTCAAAAATTGGCTCAGCGGTGGAGCGGGCGGGATTCGAACTCAACCTGCGGGCCGGTGAGGTGGCAGCGAAGACCGTGCTAATGCTGGATGGTGACAGTTTCAGCCAGATCATGATTAATCTGGTGGACAATGCGCTGAAGTTTTCCGCCCGGGCGGAGATCAGGCGAATCGATATCACGGCCACTCTGGAGCGGGGAAATCAACTGGTGTTTACAGTAAGGGATTATGGTCCCGGAGTGCCCCGGGACCAGATGAAAAAGATATTCCGCCTGTTCTATCGCTCGGAGAATGAACTCACCCGTGAAACCATCGGTACCGGTATCGGCCTGGCCCTGGTCAGTCAGCTTGCCATGGCCATGGGTGGCCGGGTGGATGTGATCAATCAACAGCCCGGTGCGGCCTTTCGGGTAATTTTTCCGGTCTCTGCAGCCAACGATCAGTGTGGCGAGTAATAGACCCCGTTGATGTAGTTGTACAGGTCGTCGATAACAATCTCCTGTTCACTGATGATGCTTTTGACCACGTCACCGATACTGACCAGTCCGATCAGCTGGTTGTTTTCCATGACCGGCAGATGGCGTATCCGTTTGTCTGACATGATGGCCAGACACTCATCCATGCGTTTCTTTTTGTCCACATAACAGACCTCGGTAGTCATCACTTCCTTGACCAGAGTCTCCTTGGATGATTTGCCCTTGATAATGATCTTGCGCGCGTAGTCCCGCTCCGAAAGAATGCCGATCAGCTTGTTCCCCTGCATCACCAGCAGGGCGCCGATATCCTTCTGATCCATCAGCACCAGTGCTTCATAGACTGTTGCATCCGGTGTGATGGACCAGATCTGGCCATCTTTTTCCGCCAACAGATTTTCCACAAACATGGCAGCACCTCTCTGTTCTGACCGCTGAATCTACCCTTGAGTATAGTAACCGGATGATTTGTGGTCTATCTGACCCATTGGAGATATTTGTCGGCGACCTGATAAACATGATTAATCGCCAGTAGCAGTAGGTTCACCTGTTTTCATAGCCTCCCCGGAGTGAGGGTTGAATCCGCATCAGCCCTGGTGGATTGACTCAAACAAACGATCTTGCCGGTATATTCTTGGCTATGTTCGGTAGCAAACAGACCCAGTCTACTCAAATGATTAGGCTTGTAACTTGATTACAGAACAGGAGTTTGAAATGAATCGCGATAGCATTGAAGGCAGTTGGAAGCAGTTCAAGGGCAAAGTGAAAGCACAGTGGGGTAAACTCACTGGCAATCAGCTTGATGAAGTTGACGGAAAACGTGTCGAGTTATCAGGCAAACTACAGGAGGGCTATGGCAATGCCAAGGATGCGGTGGAGGAGCAGAGCGAGCGCCTTCAAGAGAGCGCGAAAAAATAGCATATAAAGATTTGCCGCTTACCCCATTGATTCAGGCAAACGGTTGCTTTGCATGAACGATATCACCAGCACAGTGTTTCACATTACAGCCACTCCCGTCGAGGCCGGCCAGCTCCAGGTGGGGCTTGCGGGCGGGAGAGATGGTGCCTTCCGCATCGACTGGGTCAAGCGGCTTCCGATGCGCTTGAACGCCTGGCTGCTTTCTCGCCACAGTGGTCAAGACTCCGCTGGAGGTGTTGGCGGTGTATAATGATCGACGCAAGTTACTATCTCACCTGCAAGGCCTAGTCCGAGCGTCTGGACGCCCCGTGGGATGACATCATCCATCGTTGGGGCGAGGAGCAGTACCGGTGCTTCCGCCTCTATCTCTGGGGATCGACCTTTGCCTACCTCAATCGGGACATGGAGGCTTAGAGGGTGATCCTGAAACGGCCTCGGAAGGTTTAGTCCTGCTGATACCCGGGCTGTCGCAGACTGCTTGAACCGCTGTCATTTCTTCACTGATAAATATAACGGACAGAATGACTTCGTTGTGTCAGATAGATCAGCGTTGAAAATTCACGGCGTACTCAAAATTTTGGAAGATCCGGGGTACTGCCGAATGAATACAGTGTACCGGTAAGCAGATGGGAGCAGGGGTTCAGCCTGTAATGCAACACCCAGCCCCTGAATTGTGGTTGGTTGTGAGATCACTCATGGCTTGGTTAATCCAATTGTCTTACCTTTAACCATAATCCTGGTGTAGGTCGCTTTATCGGCTGCATAACAGTCGCAGGAAGCCGCCTCCAGACCATCGCGGTCAAGCACCGTGATATCCCCACGGCTATAGTGAATCAGTTTGCGATTCTGCAGTGAAGAGGCCGCTTTGGTGACACCGACACGGCGCACCCCCAGCATGTAAGCCAGGAATTCGTGGGTGATATGAAATGCATCCGAGTGTGCGCGGTCCTGCGTCATCAGCAGCCAGCGGGCGAGACGCGCCTCCACGACATGGAAGTGGGTGCAGGCGGCAGTTTGGGCGAGTTGGCCGAGCGTCACATAAAGGTAATTCTTCAATTCCCGTTGCAGCGCAGGGCTCTGGTCGATTTCACGCCGGAATGACGAGGCTTTGATGCGCAATGCAGCCCCTGCGCCCTGTACCACGGCACGCAGCGGCGACACCTCTACGCCCAATATGAGTGAAATTCCTAGCATACCCTCATTTCCAGCCAATCCAACTTCCAAATTGGCGTGGTTATTAATCGGCATTATCAGGGAAATGAAGCTTTCTGTGGGAAAGTAAATGTGGCGAATGCGTTCGCCGGGCTCGCTCAGGACCTCACCAAATACCAGCTCAACAGGTTCACAGGCAGACACAAAACGCTCACATTGTTTGCGTGGCAGGGCTGCGAGCAGACGGTTGGTAGACGGGATGGATTTGTTAGACGGCGACATAAGGATTGACCTTTGGTCGGAAGCGCAGTGCGCGGTTCCGATATTGGATTTAGCCCCCATTTTGTCGGCTGAAACCGGAGGCCGTGTATTAGCCACTATGGGTCATAACCCCGGGGCACGTCTGGGCGCTAGCGAACATAAGCAACTTGTTTCGTGTGCGTCGTCGAGCATGACGTAGAGCAGTGAGATGATAGAAGTAGTGGTGAAGTAGACGTGTCGCAACTCGTTGCCGGACTCGTAAAGCACCTACCAGAGCGGCATCGGCAACAATTAAAGGAACGTGACAGACGCTGATAATCCTCAGATGGCAGAGCGGCGAGCAGGTGGTTCTGGCAAGGACTGTGCGAATCGTTCATGCAATCTGACCTACTGGATAGAGTCTGATATTGATTGTTGAACAGCATTGTATAGCTCATCAAGTGCGTGTATGTGCGATAGCGCACAGGTGCGACCGGGTAGCAGGTAGCAACGTGAGGGTTTGTTATGTACGCCAGCAGACAGACGGCGAGGGTGTTTCTCTCTTAGTATTTGGCATCGAAGCCAGTATGCTTGCAGTCTTCACCCTGGCGACGTGCGATGGCGTGAATCATGCCGAAGTAATCGCTGAAAGCATGAGGGTTGCCGCTCGTCGTGGCTGTGACGCTTCGTTAGTTGCGCACGCCTGATTTACGATGAGAGGAGTGTTTCCGCGCCAGAAGACCCCAAATATCAGGAGAAATAAAAATGTTGGAAACTATTGCGATCATCCTTATTGTCCTCTGGGCCTTTGGTTTGGTTTCGTCGTACACGATGGGCGGATTTATTCATATCCTCCTGGTCCTCGCGGTTGTTGTGGTCCTGTTGCGGTTTATTCAAGGTCGACGCATATAGCGATACGCAAATTATTCTACGGGATAAGTTGTTGGGCAAATCGAAAGACGAACGTCATACAGCATAATCTTGAAAACAGATCCGCCATCTTTTTACCGCCACAAGGAACTGTCGCGGTCATGTGATGTTGTCAGTTAACAAGACTATTGCCAATGTAATCCTCACGCAAATACGGTTAAAGGAAATCAGTCCATGAGCTACCACTTAAGTAAAGCCATTCAACGCCCGTTTGATGATGCTATCGCTACGGTTACGCAAGCATTGAAGAATGAAGGCTTTGGCATACTGACGGAAATAGATGTCCAGGAAACCCTGAAGAAAAAGATAAATGTGGATTTTAAAGGGTACAGGATCTTAGGTGCATGCAATCCTTCACTTGCCTACGAGGCACTCAAATTGGAGGAAAAAATCGGCACTATGCTACCGTGCAATGTCGTTATTCAAGAGCAAGCGGATGGCAAGGTCGAAGTTTCGGCTATCGATCCCGTGGCATCGATGGGCACGGTTGGAAACCCGGCACTCACGGTTATCGCTGAACAGGTCCAGGGAAAGCTTAGAAAGATGCTTGACAATCTGTAAGACAAGCTACAGGGCTCTGCATATACAGATCCCGCAGAGGTTTCATTACTTTTCAGGAGTACTGCAAAAATGGGCAAAGCACCTTCGCCTCTGATGTGGACCGCATCTTTAACAACGGAATTGAGCAGTAGTGTTGTTGCATCGTCCGGTTATCTGTCAACCGTTATGAGACGCTGTTACCTCGTCACTATTACCGTTGCCAACTCAGTTGCCGTTCCCTGGATACCCGATGTGCCGTCCGCCGCAGAGCCAGGTAAAGAGATAATGCCGGTTACTCAAGCAGCGACGCAGGATGACGGCAACGCCAACGGCATTTCTCCGGCAGCCGCTATCCGGCTACCGGTGGACGCACACGGAGTGTCGCTGGGGACACTGTCGACAGTCGCCGTGGTTTTCGCGATACGGGGTTAATAGGTGTTGTCGCCCTGTGCGCTATCCTTGATGGCATCACCGGCTTTCTCGATTTGATCTCCGGCCTTCTCTACCGCATTGTCGATACTCTCGCCGGCTTGCTCTGCCGGGCCCTGTTTCTCGCAACCGGGGAGTGCTACAAGCAATGCACTCAAGACCAGTGCGGCACTGATGATCTGGAGTCGCTTCATAATTCGTTCCTCTTATTCATGGAATAAAGCGCAAAATCTTGCTGGCCATTCTTAATGCGGGGGTCAGGGCGCTGAGCGACCGGGACACCCGGACGACCGCACGGTTCCATCCTCATTTGTCCTTGCTGACCTCGTGGCCGATAACGCCGCCTACCGCAGCACCGCCGACGGTTCCGATAGTACTGCCGCCTGTAAGAATGGCCCCGCCGACAGCACCAACACCGGCGCCGATGGCGGTATTTTTATCCTGTGTCGACATGCCGGCACAACCACTCAGACTGAGCAGCATCACTGCAGCAACCATGTAGGGAGTGAATTTCTGTATTTTTTTCATGACGTTACCTTCTTATCCAATATTATGTTTGCGGTGCTTCAAAGTAGGTCGCGTGCGTCTTTCCGTCTTTCGACTTGGCAAAAACGCACTGCCCTTATCCACGCCGCGATTCCTGCTATCGGCCGTGTCGGCGGTCGCGGGTTTTCGCTGCCTTCACGCAAACACCCTTGCTGGTACTTTGTTTGTCTCCGATGACTGAAGGATACGCAGAAGCACCGTCGCCGTCTGTCTGCTGGCGTACAATAGCGGCAATCGACAGGTGTGTTGGGCGTTGATCCACCTTACGGAGTGAGCGCGTGCTGCCCCGCACGGAACCGTGCGCCGATCTCCCTGCTGCGCCTGCGCGCAGGCAATTACACACAGTATATATAATGGTCTATACTGGCGTAATATCAGACATCCGGATCTGTTTTGTCGGTAAGGCAATCTGATTAGAACCCAAGGACCGGAGTTTATGCATGCACGATCCACACGCCCCCAGCCAGAACCACTTGCTCGCCGCCCTGCCGAAGGAGGATATCGGACGCCTGCTTCCCCATCTTGAACTGGTCCCTATGCCGCTCGGCGATGTGCTTTATGAATCCGGCGTCGAGTTGCGTCACGTCTATTTTCCCACCACGTCCATTGTGTCCCTGCTCTACGTCATGCTCGACGGTGCATCGGCGGAAATCGCCGTGGTCGGCAACGAGGGCGTTATTGGTGTTGCCCTGTTCATGGGTGGCGAGACCATGCCTAATCGGGCCGTCGTACAGAGTGCCGGTCACGCCTACCGGTTGAAGGGGCAACTGTTGAAGCAGGAGTTCAATCGCTCCGGCGACTTGCAGCATCTGTTACTGCGCTACACCCAGGCTCTGTTGACCCAAATGGCACAGACCGCCGTGTGCAACCGGCACCATTCGCTCGACCAGCAACTTTGCCGCTGGCTGCTGCTGAGCCTCGACCGTCTCTCCTCCAATGAACTGGTTATGACCCAGGAGTTGATCGCCAACATGCTCGGTGTACGTCGTGAGAGCGTCACTGAGGCGGCCGGTAACCTGCAGAAGGCCGGCCTGATCAAGTATCAACGTGGCCACATCACGGCACTCGACCGCGCGGGACTGGAGGCGCGAGCCTGTGAGTGCTATGGGGTGGTCAAGAAGGAGTTTGATCGCCTGTTACCCGAAGTGAATATTCTGTAATCCGGGTTGATCGTTTGCAGCTGCCGGATTAATTGCTGCAGCGGCAAGCGGGAATCGTGTATTGCGCCGCTGTGCTCCCACTGTTTAAGCCATTAGGACTGCCACGTCGCCGAACATCGTTATGTCCGTGTAGACCATCAGGGGAAGGTTACTAGCGCAGGCACCCCCTTGTTCTACAGGCAAACGGGCCACAGGTTTTTGTAGACGCGGCGTTTGACAGTGATCAGCTGCTATCAGACATAGACCAGAATCGCCAGATAGTGGCTGACGCTACCCCCCAACACGAACAGATGCCACACCCCATGCATCCAGGGGTAACGCTGGTCGAGGGCATAAAACACAATTCCCGACGAATAGAGTATCCCGCCGGTTAACAGCCACACGAAGCCCGCGGGTGGCAGCGCTGCGAGTAGTGGCTTGATCGCCAGTACAATCAGCCAGCCCATGACAAAATAAATGATCATTGGCAGCACCCGCGCGCCGCGCCGTGGTAGCGCATCAAGTACCAACCCCAGTGCCGCCATGCCCCAGATCGCACCGAACATCCACCAACCCACGATACCCTCGAGCGAGATCAGCGTGAACGGGGTATAGCTGCCGGCGATCAGCAGATAAATGGCCTGGTGATCGAGTACACGAAACACCCGTTTCGCGCGACCTGGCGGCAGGCCGTGATAAACCGTGGAGATTACATAAAGCAGAAATAGCGTGGCGCCATAAATACTGAACGACACGATGCGGTATACATCGCCACCCCGTGATGCCATCACCACCAGCGCCACGGTGCCCGCCAGCGCCAGTGCGGCGCCGACCAGATGTGAAATGCTGTTGAAGCGTTCGCTCTTGTTCATGACGAGGACATACGGACTAAACAATACACACCGGTACTTCAAAAAATCCTATTGACAGTAAAATATGATAGGTTTATCCAAGCGAGAGGGAACGGGGGCAACCTGGTTTTCCTGGCCTGCAAATCTGCCCTGATCGATGGGAAGTCATGGGTGACCCTTCCCAAAGCTGAATCAGATCGTGGATGATGAGGCAGGCTGGCGGTATACGGGTGTATCCTCTTGCGATCTACGATTGCCTGTTGTCGCCCGTGTCGGATTAAGTCCCGCTGTCCCACATCACGTTGCATTTATCTTTTGCTGCCGCCTTGAGCAACTCGATCAAAGGCAATGCGCGATGGGTGAGGCTGATGACAGGCTCCTCGTCATCGTCCTCTGCCGGTACTTCCGTCGCCTTTGATGACTGCTTCTCAGCTTCGATCGCGGCCTCCAAGCGTGCCAGTACCGCCGGGACATCATCGGCAAGAAGTGCGCTGGGTACCGTACCGCTGTGCCCCATCATCTTGAGCAACTTGATGGCCACGTCGCCAAACAGGGTGATGTCCGCAAAGGCGGGACAGGAAAAGGTCACTAGCATAATCATTTCCTCTGTTGTTCTGTGCTGAGTCAGAGTAAGCGATTACATCATTGAATACGCTGTCAATCCCACAGGGTTTAAGTAAGCAATCCACGCTTACCTATCTATCATGGCATATCCATAGCGAGAGGGAAGGATGGCGTGCGGTATAAGCGAACGCCACCGGCCTAAGCCGGTGGTATTCATGTCACCTTGTGTATCCGATGATCCACAGATGCTCCTTAGGCATCAGCTTCAGTTTATTGCTGCGCTATAGTAAGGGTCTTGATTTCTACCACAACGCGACGGTTTGGTTTTAGGCAGTCAACCAGGTTCGTGTTTTTACTGTTATTTCTGCCAGTTATGTCTGCACAGGAAACAGCAGGATCGGATTCACCACTGCCGGCGGTTTCAGTGCGCGAACTTACAATACCTTGTCCAATCAGGTAATCTTTCACTGCATCCGCGCGGCGCTGTGACAGTTTTTGATTGTAGGCTTCCGAGCCGATTCGGTCGGCGTGTCCGGTGATCCGCACCATTTCAATTTGTGGATATTCATTCATCTTGGCGATGACCTGATTGTCCAGTTGTTGCTTACCTTCGGTACTGATAACCGACTTGTCAAATTCAAACAGCGTATCGGATTCCAGGGTAAGTACGATGGCCTCTGACTTCATCGGAGGTGGTGCAACTGGGGCCATTGGTGTCTCGGTAGCGGCTACCTTTACCAAGCTCGGGTCGCATTCTGCAATAGCCATGTCGGCTGTCCAGAATCCAGTTCTCCAGCAGTTATTAGAGCCGTTCATTACGATAGACTTATCGGGAGTACCGAGCGTATATCCCTCCTTGGTGTTTTGATCAGCGAAGGTGGCGTTAACCAAGGCTAAAGATGCCATGGCAAACAGTGTACGTGCATAGGATGAGGTTTTCATGTGCGTTATCCATTGTCTAGACTTGAGTATAAAACCGATATGTACTGGCCCGGTGCTCGACTGACTGCCGATACCGTCTCCGGTTATCCCTTCGGTGCTCTAAGGAGGTGTGCCTGATTGCTTCAATCGCCCAATGCATGGCGCCGAAATCGTACGGGTGACGCTACGGCTTCTGGGCAGGATTCGTGGTTGTAGCCTTGTTTCTCACGTCGGCCGCTGACTTCCTGATATCACCAACTGAACGTTACGCAAAAAATAGTTTAATCTCTGTGCGGTGGCGTACACAGAGCGCGGACTAAAGTATTGTTGACATGCTTTTCAAGGCCGACAATTTAATGGTTGGTATATCGTTTGCTTTTGGCACTGCAGGGCGCGTGCCTGCGAAACCTGTGCGGTGATTGATGACAGCGGGTTTTTAATTGTCGACCCCAAGAGAGTGGCCATCCACCTGACCAGCGCCGGGTTCGGAATCATGGGTTACTAGCCCTGGCCAGCACCGAACCTGAAAGGGGCCGGCACTGGCGAGGCTTAGTCAGCTTCACTTGAGCCGCATGGAGTTCTTGACGGAGGTTACGCCCTTGATACCTTGCGCAATCTCTACCGCCCTGTTGATATCGCTCTGGGAGTTGACGAAGCCACTCAGCTGTACCACACCCTTGAACGTCTCGACGTTAATCTCGGCGGATTTAAGCGTAGGCTCATTAAAAATGGCCGTCTTCACCTTGGTAGTAATAACGCTGTCATCTAAATACTCCCCGGTGCTCTCCTGTTTCGAGGTGGATGAACAACCGATGACCGATGCTAACGTAATAGCCAACAACAACACGGTAAGATAGTTGCGAAATTGTTTCATGATAGAACTCTCCAGATATCCATGATTCGGCTCTTACTGACACCGGTATTGAGTCGTTTCGATACGCTAAAACCCGGGTTATCGGTCTTCTGCAAAAACAGTGCGGTATCGAGCCGATCAAGGCTGTTTGTGCTTCCTTGTGAACGGTCAAAGAACCCGCGGGGTTTTACACGCGGTCTCTTAATCACAGAGGAAGCATAATCACCGGACGTGGCCATCGTCTGTACGCTATCGTACATTGCGATTGAATGAGAAGCGTCAGCTACCATGTTCACACGGGTAAATGAGCAGTGCAGGTGACGGTAGGATGGTTTGTTGGGTGGTCGTCTTGATTGGTAAGGGCTTCAATGCACGAATCTCAAACGCCAGTCGTCCGGCGGCTATGCAACGTGGCGAGAAAAATATCGACGAATTGTTCCAAGTCCTTAATGGATCGTTTCACCGATTACGCCAGAGTGGCATTGATGCGGAGCTGTTCGATGTGATCTCTGGCTTTGAGGCACTGAGCGCTGACGAGGAATAGGAGGGTACACTTCCAACGCGGACCTTACTTCGGCTCAGCCTGGATTCTGAAGATGGTGATGGTTGCGCCTGCCGATATCTCCAATCAATACCCTCAGCTAAACTGATCGGTGGCTAATTGTGGCGATATGTGCGTCACCGAACATACTACACCTGAACAGAGGTTTAGACTTTTTCTAACGCCCGGTATTTCCATGAAATGAGTCCAGGCTTTCTCTAGTAAGGAAACTTCACATGACGAATTCAATACTTGCAGCAGTGATTATCACCTTCACCTTAGCGCCTGCCGTGTCCGCGCAGGAAGGGCCCGCACCGGCCGGTCCGATGGGGGAGATGGGTTATCCGGGCACGATGGGTGGTCCGCAAGGCTATCCCCAGGGTGGTCCGGGGATGATGGGTGGCCGGCAAGGCTATCCCCAGGGTGGTCC
>NZ_KE386616.1:31941-83599 GCF_000428045.1 Sedimenticola selenatireducens DSM 17993
ATGATGGGTGGCCGGCAAGGCTATCCCCAGGGTGGTCCCGGGATGATGGGGGGTCCGCAAGGTTATCGCCAGGGTGGTCCCGGGATGATGGGGGGTCCGCAAGGTTATCCCCAGGGTGGTCCCGGGATGATGGGGGGTCCGCAAGGTTATCCCCAGGGTGGTCCCGGGATGATGGGGGGGCCGCAAGGTTATCGCCAGGGTGGTCAAATGCCTGAGTGATTAAAAATAAGGTACCCCGGCATGATGTGATGGGTTTCGCCAACAATCGGGTTCGCGAAACTTATTACAGCCTATCGCCGGTATCCATAATGTTAACCGTGCTGTTTCCTTGGATTAGGGAGTTTGCAGGAATGACAAAATATTGCGACTTATCACTAATAAATTAACCATCGGACGAATATCCTCGCTGCAAAATTATATCAGGGCGGGTGACGATCGATTGTTAGGGGCGAACGTGGTTTGGTTGAATGATGGATTGCCACGCCTGCTTTTCTGAGTCCGCCGTCGTTTGGCATGGCTTCAGCAGGAGGTGAGAGCGCCGGTGATCTTAATCCCGTTGTGACCTTCACTTTGGCTTTAAACCGCTTCCAGTTGTTTTTTAAAATATCTCGGGTTATCACAATTCTACCGCTCAGTTCCCGACTGGCGATATTGCCAATCGGGAATCTTTCACTGTCACCGGAGGAGTAGGCCTGGTCTATTGCCTTTCCCTATACACCGGCTTATTGCGGAAACACGGGCTAACCCGCTTTATTTGCCTTTTTTGGCATCTTTTCCAGGGACGGCCTGCGGTGGTTTCTGCTGCTGCGGTTTTTGCTGTTGCGGCTGTACTTGTTGCGTTTTTTGACTTGCAGGTCTGTCGTCATGCTTGGCAGCAGTTAATGGGCTGTCCTTGTCATCTGAATCTGAATCTGAAACTTTTGAAAACGGCGCATTAAATTTCGTTACAGGCTTTTGCTCCTGTTGGGTACCCTTTTTCTCACTGTTTTTCCCACTGTAAAGTGAATCCTGTTGACGTGGTTTGTCCATAATAACCTCTGCTTATTTCCTCGGCCCGCACATTTGCGAGCAGCCGGAACAGTCATGATGGGCGTATCTCACCGTTGCGTCTGTACGTTGCCACACACAGCATTTTCTGAGAGGGCAATACAGTAAATTCCGTTGGTCAACTTACTTGCCAACGCGGTTTCGGATAATAAGCGCAATTGGTAATCGGGAGGCCAGCTGGTAGAGTCAGCGCTTCTCCCGACCAAGAGATGAAGCACTTATGAGCTACAGCCAGCTGATCGAACATAAACGATACCAAGTTTTAGCACTAAAGAAAGCCGGACATTCACATTATTTGTGATAATTACGCAACGCATAAATACCCAAAGGTGAAAGGCTGGTTGAGATGCCACAAACGTTTTTACATACGTTTTATGTCGACCAGCGTATCGCGGTTAAACATGATGGAGAGATTCTTTCGTGAATTAACGCTAAGCAGTTAAGGCGGGTGTGTTCAGTAGTGTTAAAGAACATCAAGAGTCAGTCATGACATTCATTGAAAAGCATAATAAGGTACCAGCGTCCTACATCTTGACCAAGTCAACGTAGTGATATTCTGGAGAAAGTAAAGCGTGGAAGAGAAACGCTGAATAAGTTACAAACTGTTTGACGACCTACACTAGCAAATAAAATTCGTGTGGTATTAAATGGTGCGTTAGTAATTTCTGTATCACCGATCCAAGTCAGATGCACATTGCAAGAGGAATAAAAAAGCATGCGTGAAGATGTCGCTCAATTTGAGAATATGGTCGAGTTTGATTCCCAACAGGGTGCTATCACCTTTTGTGGGCGGCGTGCCATTTTGGTCAACACAAATGCCATGGGTGTTCTGCGGCATGAGTTGATTCAAACCTTAGGACGGGATATTGCCAAGGTAATTCTCACCCGTTACGGTTTTAGTTGTGGCCAAGAAGATGCTGAAACTCTTGAGACTGAATTTCGCCCTAAAGGATTATCAGAGTTTGTCATGGCTGGGCCTCGTCTACATATGATTGCCGGCATTGCTCAGGTAATACCAGAGAAACTGGAAGTCAATGCTGAGACAGGGAAATACCATATGTCTGGCACTTGGTTAGGTTCTTATGAGGCAGAGCAACATCTGCATCTGTATGGCCCGGATCAAGAGTCTGTGTGCTGGACATTGGCAGGTTATGCCTCTGGTTACTCTTCCGTAGTATTCAATACCTCAATGATCTGTGTGGAACATAAGTGTGAGGGGCGTGGCGATAACTGCTGTACCTGGTCTCTGATGCCGGCAGATGAGTGCGGTCCCGAATGGGGCGAGATACATAAATATTTCAAGCCGCTGAATATTCATGCTCACATTAATCTGCTGGAGCAGAAGGTTAAGGAACGGACGCAAGCTTTAGAGGCCTCGGAGCAACGTTACCGTGAGTTGCTGAAAAACTTACCTGATATTGCATTTAATATGGATACGGATGGACGGCTGACTGAACTTAACAGTTCAGGCCGTGCGCGCCTGGGGATTTCCATTAGTGATGTTCCAAATGTCGTGCTGAGTGATCTTCTGGCACCCTTCGAGCATCGAAAAATAATTAATTTTATCCGCCAATTATCAAGAGAACGCAAAACCAACCGGCTGGACGTGACTTTTATCGATGGTAATGAAGAGGAGTTTCCTGCCCAACTGCTGATAAAGCCCATAGTGGTGAAGGATGTGTTGATCGGTTACCAGGGGTTGGCGGTAGATATGGCCGCGCAGAAGGCCCGCGAACGGCGTTTGTCCGAATATGCGAGCCGGCTTGAGCACCGCGAGGAACAAATTTATGACTTGATCAGTGACGCCCTCTATGTGACGGATCATGAAGGCTGTTTTATTCTGGTAAATGCCACCATGGCCAGACGTATGGAAACCACCGAGGAAGAGGCCATAGGCAAGAATTTTGCCGAATTTGTTCCTCCTTCGGCCGCTGACCGTATTAATCAGGAACTCAGACTCTGTTTGAGCGGAGAACGGACAGAGCCATTTGAGTTATCCCTGCCGGGTCGCGAGGGGCAAGTGCGTATTGTCGAGGTGAGTAATGAGCCGCTGATAGAAAATGGTAAGGTGATTGGTGTGGTAGGGGTTGCCCGGGATATCACTATCCGACGCGAACTGGAGCGTCGGCTTGCACAATCCTCACGGTTGGCCGCCCTGGGTGAGTTTGCCTCCGGGATTGCACATGAGATAAATAATCCGATCGGTCTGATTTCGGGATATGCGGAGGAGATCCTGGATCTGATGAAGGATCTGCCCGCCGCCGCTGGGCTGCCTGAAATAGAAATATTTCGGCGAGGGCTGAATACGATTCAGGAGCAGGCTTATCGCTGTAAATATATCACCGGGAACCTCCTCTCATTTGCCAAGCAGCAAAAAGTGTTGTTGCAGCCGACCTATATGGATCAGCTTGTGCGGGAATCGGTCGAATTCTTTATCGAGGGCAAACAGGCCAAGGGGATTGAGGTGTTGGTGGAGACTGAGGAGGAGTCGATGATGGTTGACACCGATCCCAACCTGTATGGTCAAGTGATGCTGAATCTGTTGAAAAATGCCTGTGATGCGATGAACGGTAAGGGGCGAATCTGGGTTCGGTTATATCGTGAACAAGAGACGATGATCCTGGAGGTGGATGACGAGGGCCCCGGGCTGGCACCGGATATTGCCAGTCAGATATTCGATCCGTTTTTTACCACAAAGGGACCAGGGGCCGGAAGTGGATTAGGGCTTTCAATTTGTTATGGTATCGTGGGAGAACTGCAGGGAAATATCAGTTATGTTGCACGCCCTGGAGGTGGGGCTCGGTTTCGAGTAAGTACGCCCTTTGTCCCGAGTGATGAAAATAGATTCCAGAACGGCAGATAGGCTATCGCCTGTGACACCTGGATAATGGTAGACCTTATAATAGTAATGTTTAGGCGTATTTCTCTTCGCCTGAGCAGGGGTAAGTTATACTGTGGATAATCGTAAAAACATTTTGATTGTTGATGATGAGCCGCGGTTCAGGGAACTCCTTTGCAGCCGTTTGCAGCGGCGCAACTACAATATAATCGAAGCTGAAGATGGTGTGCGGGCTCTGGAGCATGCTGAGCGTGCCCGAGTAGACCTGGCGTTGGTGGATATCAATCTGCCTGGGATGGATGGTATTGAGCTGTTACAACGGCTCAAAGAGCTGGATGGACGGATAGAGGTAGTGATCGTCACCGGCTATAGCAATATAGAAACTGCCATTGCGGCCATGAAACATGGGGCGTACGACTATCTGTCGAAGCCCTACAAGCTCAGTGAACTGGAGGCGGTGGTGGAGAGGGCGCTGGAGAAGCAGCGACTGACCCAGTGCTGTGCCGGTCTCTCCGCCGAGGTGAATCATCTGCGCGAGCGCAGTTGGTCTTTGCCGGTGGGGCAGAGTGAACCTTGGCTGAATTTAATGCAAGTAGTGCAAAAGATCGCTTCCTTGGGGGTCCCGGTATCGGTGCTGATTACTGGACCGAGTGGTGCTGGCAAAGAGGTAATTGCCCGCGCCCTGCATCAATTGAGCAACGCAAATTGCAATCCGTTTGTGCCGATAAACTGCAGTCTTTTACAGGAAAATCTGCTGGATAGTGAATTGTTTGGCCATAAAAAGGGCTCATTCACTGGGGCTGTGGCTGATAAGGAGGGTCTGTTTTATACCGCGCGGGACGGTATTTTGTTTCTTGATGAGATCGGTGAGCTGCCAGAATCCAGTCAGGCCAAACTGTTGCGGGTACTGGAGACTGGTGAGTATCGCCCGGTTGGTGGGACCAAGGAGCTCCACACCAATGCCCGTATTATTGCGGCCACCAATGTTGATCTTGAGAAGGCTGTCGCCGAGGGACGCTTCCGGCAGGACCTGTTCTATAGGCTTAATGTAATCAATATCAAAGTCCCATCCTTGAGCGAACGGCGCGATGATGTGCCCCTGCTGGTCGAGCATTTTATGGAACGGGGCAAGAGCCTGTCCGCACTGTCGCTGAAGTTCACCGCTGAGGCAATGGCTCGGTTAATGGCCTACCCCTGGCCAGGCAATACCCGCGAGCTACGCAATGTAGTCGAGCGAATTATGGTATTGAATGTGGGCGATCTGGTAGAGGATGCTATGGTAGCGGCCATGCTGAATCAGCAGCAGGAACAGGCAGCTGTCGCAAACACCGCCCCGTTTGAAGAGGTTATCCCGTTGGCAGAGTTGGAACATACTTATGTGAAATGGGCTGCCGAGCAGTTAGATGGAAATCTCAGTGCACTTTCCAGGTGTCTGGGGATTTCACGTTCCAAAGTATACCGAATACTCAAGCAGATCGAAGCGTCCGTTTAGACGGCTGGTGGCGTCCACGTCGGCTGCCAACCGTTCTGTGTGATCGATCCTTCTAGCCCCTTATGCCTGTCGGAAAAGAGGCGGCCACGACTCTCACGTTGCTACACATTTGAGCCCCTGTCCCGGTCAGTTTTGTGTCGAGGATGGGGCTAAAAATAACCTGTCTGGTTATTTTTCTGCGGTCAATAAAGTTAACCGCCGCCCGTTTCAAGCTGTCATCCTGAGCAATCCAAAACAGCGGCCCGGCGGCGGGTTGAGAGTGTCTCATATCAAGCCACTGTCTCGATTCGAGACAGTGGCTTGATAGACATTGTAAAAAAGGCAGTTTTACCTCGGATCCCACGGAGAGGAGTCATAAGTGTCTTATTTTGAGACAAATAGCGACCTGGTAAAAAACGCGTAAAACTCCCGATAAAATATCACTAACATACTGAATTAATTAGATATTATATCTTTATCGCGCGAGTTGGCCTTTGACTTGCAGTGCCCTATGTGGTCGAGCCCGAGGGGCATTGCCCGTTTATAAAGAAATACAGCCATGAGGAGTTCAGTATGAAGACCAAGCGTGCCTGGCAGACAGCGCTATTGATCACCCTGTTGGGGAGCAACCTTTTACTTTTTAGTACTCTTGTTCGTGCCTACAATGCAGATTCATGGCGCGAGGCGGGTCAGGTTTACCAAAAGGTTTGTGGCCATTGCCATGAAACCGGAATCGGGCCGCAGCTCAAGGGACGCAATCTCCCAACTGCCTACATCAATCAGATGGTGCGACAGGGTAATCGGGCCATGCCTGCGTTTCGACTGTCTGATGTCAATGACCAGACGTTGAATCAATTGGCGCTGTTGATCGGTAACAGCAAGCTGACAGACAACCTCATGCGTAGTGGCAAGGTTGCTGAAAAATAGGGGGCGAGATGGAATTGAAGCGACGCAGATTTTTACAGGGCATGCTGGCCGGTGGCGGGGCCTTGGCCAGCGGTGGCCTGTTCAGCGCTATGGCGGCTGCACTTGATGTCAGTCCGGTTTCTGCCTCAGCCAGACAGCTGTGGCTTAAGAATGGCGCTCCACGTGAGGCCGAGTTTGCTCAAGGATTGGCAATGGCCAACCCGGATGGGCTAACCCGTTTATCTCTCAGCCGTGCCGAGCTCTATCGCCCTACACATCTACAACACCTGCTCGCTACCTACAGCGGACAGCAGCTGGTGGGGATGATGGAACAGGGTGCCTTTGAACTCCTGCATGAACTGGTGCGCAGTGCTGGTGGGCGTGTGCTCTACACCGGCCAGCACAGGTGGGGAGGAGGGGCGCATGATCGCCCTCGTCACGCGATCGCGACCACGCCACAGACCCAGCGCCTGGGCAACATCTTATACCGCAATTTGCGAGTCCTCGGGGAGCATGTGTTGCTGAATCAGCTGCACGCTACGGGCAGTATGGCAAGCCTGTCGGGTACCCGAGGGCCGTCGATGCCCCACGGCTCCTGGCCGGAATTGGTGGGTGCGGCCCTGGGAAATGTCGGGGCATCTGCAGGACGGCCCTATCCCGTTGAGAAAAAACCACACATGCAATTGGTCGCCGATGCAACGCCGGGCGGGAGCCTTGTCTCCTTTATGTTTGAGGTGTAATCGCCGGGCCATCAGATCGCTTAACTGCATCCGAGGAGGATGAAGATGACAACAAAATATATTGCTCTGCCGGAAGGTGTGAGCGAACAGCAGTTTGACCAGGCTATTGCCGAGTTTCGTCGTGTTTTGGGTGATGAGCACGTACTGATCAAGCCTGAGGAGTTGGCTCCCAACATGAAAATCATGTTGCCGGTGGATACCTCCCAGCACACGCCGTCCGCCGCCATCCTGCCTAAAAGCGTCGAACAAGTGCAGGAAATAGTAGCTATCTGCAATCGCTACAAGGTGCCGGTGTGGCCGGTTTCTACCGGGCGCAACCTCGGCTACGGCTCCGCGGCCCCCGCTACTCGTGGCCAAGTGGTGCTCGATATGCGGCTGATGAACCGCATTTTGGAAGTCGATGCCGATCTCTGCACCGCACTGGTCGAACCCGGGGTGACCTATCAGCAGCTGCACGATTATATCCGGGAACATGATTTGCCCCTGTGGCTCTCATGTCCGGCCCCTTCCGCCATCGCCGGGCCAGTGGGTAATTCGCTCGATCGCGGGGTGGGTTATACCCCTTACGGTGAACACTTTCTGTTCCAGTGCGGTATGGAGGTGGTGATGCCGGACGGCGATGTCTTGCGAACCGGCATGGGGTCCATGTCAAACTCCAATACCTGGCAGGTTTTTAAGTGGGGTTATGGCCCCAGCCTGGATGGCATTTTTACCCAGTCAAATTATGGCATCGTGACCAAGATGGGGATGTGGCTGATGCCTGCGCCGCCCGCCTTCAAGCCGTTCCTCATTCGCTATCCAGATGAGGTCGATATCGACAAAATCGTTGAAACGTTACGCCCCCTGCGCATCGCCATGATCATCCCTAATGCGGTGGTCATTGCGCATACGCTTTGGGAGGCCGGCGCGTTCGTTCGGCGGAGTGATTTTTACCAAGGCAAAGGTTCGATTTCGGAAGAGGCGGTGGGAGAGATCCGCAAGACCCATAATCTGGGTGCGTGGAACGTCTATGCCGGCCTCTACGGCAGTCCGGAACAAATCGAAGTGAATTGGAACATCATTAAGGGTGCCGTGGAGGCCTCTGGCGGTGAGCTATTAACAGAGGAGCAGGTGGGAGACAGTCCCACATTCCGCTACCGCAGAGACTTGATGCGCGGCGATATGAATCTGCAGGAGTTCGGCCTTTATAACTGGCGTGGGGGTGGTGGGTCACTCTGGTTTGCACCGGTCTCACAGGCGCGCGGGAGTGAGACCTTGAAGCAGATGGATTTAGCCAAGCGCATCCTGGGCAAGTACGGATTTGATTATGTCGGCGAGTTCATTGTCGGATGGCGCGATATGCACCATGTCATTGATCTCCTATACGACCGAACGAATCCCGAGGAGACCAGTAAAGCCAATGCCTGTTTCAGGGAACTCATAGATGAGTTCGCGGCGCAGGGCTATGGCATGTACCGCACAAACACGGCTTTTATGGACAAAGTGGCCGACACATACGGCCCAGTAAAACGCAAAGTCAATCAGGTGCTTAAACGGGCATTGGACCCTAACGGCATTATTGCTCCGGGAAAGTCGGGTATTTATGTTTAACACTCTGCCCTAAAAACGAAGCGGAAAAGAATCCAATCAAAGTGAGAATGAACCATGCAAGAGTACAGACTATTTATAAATGGTGAATGGGTGGAGACGCAGGATGGTGAAGTGCTGGATGATATCAATCCGTCCACTGGAGAGGTTTTTGCCCGCGTCCATCAGGCCGGTCCCAAAGATGTGGAGCATGCGATTACCGCGGCCAGTGCGGCCAGTGTCGCTTGGGGTAAGACGCAACCGGCGGTGCGTGAAGAGATCCTGATTAAGGCGGCGGACTGCCTTCAGGCACGTATTCACGAGATTGCCGATGTGTTGATTGACGAGGCCGGTTCGACCTTTGGAAAGGCGATGTTCGAGGCTTCGTTTGTGGTCAACCTGCTGCGAAGTGCGGCTGGTGAAGCACGCCGTATCTTTGGCGAGACGATGCCCTCGGATGGGCCCGATATCTTCTCCATGTCGGTGCGCCGTCCTCTGGGGGTCATTGCGGGTATTGCGCCCTTCAATTTTCCTTTCCTGTTGGCTTGTAAAAAAGTGGCATTAGCCATTGCGGCGGGAAATGCCTTTGTCCTTAAACCCTCTGAGGAGACGGCGGTCACGGGTTTGAAGATTGCAGAGATATTTGAACAAGCGGGATTGCCCAAAGGCGTACTGAATGTAATTCCGGGAAGCGGCCCCGAGGTGGGCGGACGATTGGTGGATGATCCCCGGGTGAAGATGATTACCTTTACGGGATCAACGGTAGTGGGTAAGAAACTTGCCGTGCAAGCGGCTCAACAGCTTAAGAAGATCACGTTGGAATTGGGTGGCAAGAGTCCACTCATTGTACTGGCGGATGCAGATTTGGATTATGCCGTGGATGCCGCCTGCTTCGGTATCTTCCTGCACCAGGGTCAGGTATGTATGGCCAATTCGAAGCTGATTGTTGAGGCGGCTGTGTACGATGCCTTCTGTGACAAGTTTGCCGCCAAGGTGAAAAGTCTCAAGGTGGGTGATCCGCGTCAGCCGAATACGGTGATTGGCCCATTGATTCGTGGTGCGCAGTGCCAGGTAATCGATCGCCATGTTCAAGATGCTCTTGACAAGGGAGCGCGACTGCTGACTGGCGGTAGCAGCGAATCCAATTTTTATCAGCCCACCGTTATGGCCGATGTGGGCCCTGACATGCAGATTTATCGTGAGGAGAGTTTTGGTCCCGTGGTTTCGATCATCAAGGCGGATGATCATGAGGCGGCCCTCTATATCGCTAATGACAGCGAGTATGGACTCTCTTCAGCGGTTATTACCAACGATCTGCAAAAGGCAATGGAGCTCTCCCTTCGACTCGAAGCAGGCATGGTGCATATCAATGATTGCACGGTGTTTGATGAGCCACATGTGCCCTTTGGAGGTGTCAAGAAAAGTGGCTTTGGACGCGAAGGAGGGCGATATTCGATGGAAGAAATGACCGAAGTCAAGTGGATTACCATTCAGATGGGTAAGCGACACTTCCCATTCTAGAACCCGGAAAACATCAACCCTGTGCAGTTTGTATGTGTGGCCACAGCTGTTGTGGTCAAAGCAGGAGTCTGCACGCCATAATAAAGTGAAAAGTGATGGAAAAGACGGTTGAAAGATATTTTCCCTCGGGTGCGATGAATGCGGTCGAGGAGTTGATTGGGCCTGCATTGTCAAAGGGGTTGGAGCAACAGACCGCCCTGATAGGGGATACAAAATCTCTTACTTACGGTGAGTTGGATTTGCTCGTTAACCGGTATTCGGATGCCCTGCGTACGGCGGGCGTAGTGCGGGAAAATCGTGTGCTCTTTATGCTTAACGATAGCCCCGATTTTGTGGCTGCTTACCTAGGGGCTATGCACATGGGGGCTGTTTCGATTGCCTTTAATGTGCGTTCAGCAGCCAAGGATCTGCTGTTTGTTATCGAGGACAGCAACTGCACCATGCTGGTCATTGATGCTGCCTATCTACCTATCTACCTGCAGATCGCGGATAGAATAAAGCACCCCCTGAAAGTGGTGGTCGATGGTGACTATGAGGGCGATCTTCCAACGCTGGGCAGCTTTGTCGAAAGTGGCGCAACGCGCTCACCGGCGCTCAAGGTGTCACCCGATGATATGGCTTTCTGGGTCTATACCTCTGGCACTACAGGGACCCCGAAGGCGGCGGTGCACCTGCATCACGATGTAATAATTGCCGACCTGCATATGCGGGAAAATCTGGGAGTTGAGCCTGGTGACAGGATATTCTCTACTTCCAAACTGTTTTTTGCCTATGCCCTGGGCCACTCCTTGTTGGGAGGGTTGCGTAGCTGTGCCACGATTATCCTGACCAAACAGTGGCCGGATGCAGCTGCAATTGCGGAGCTAATTCGCCGCCATCAGCCTGACTTGGTCTTTAGCGTGCCTACCCTTTATCGCAATCTGTTGCGGGATGGTGTTGCGGATACTGCGCCATTTAAATCTGTAAGGGTCTATGTCTCTGCTGGTGAAAAACTACCCGTTAAGCTGTTTGATCAATGGCGGCTGGCAACAGGACGCCCAATTCTTGAGGGTATTGGTACTTCAGAGACACTGTTCCTTTATGTAACCAACAGCATCAAGCAGTTTCGTTCCGGGAGTTGTGGCAAGCCCGTACCCTGGGCGGAAATCAAGCTCATGGATGAGTCAGAACAGGCTATCTCCACTACTGAAACACCGGGACAACTTTGGGTGCGCATGCCCTCAGTCGCCGATCGTTACTGGAATCGCCAGGATCAATCCCGTAAATCTTTTCATGGCCATTGGTACAAGACCGGTGACATGTTCCGTGTTGATGAAGATGGATGGTGGTACCACCTGGGACGTGGTGACGAGATGCTGAAGATCTCCGGGCAGTGGGTGAGCCCGGCGGAAATAGAAGCTTGTGCGCTGACAGTGCCCGGGGTAGAAGCTGCAGCCGTTATTGGCTATTCAAATGAAGATAGTCTGGTCCGCTCCGCGTTGTTCGTCGTGCCCCAGCAAAGGGGTACGGATGATGACATGTTGGCTGACAAGATCCGTCAGGCCTTGATTCAGACACTCTCCATCTACAAATGCCCGCGCATTATCCGTCTCGTTGATGAAATGCCCTGCACGGCGTCCGGAAAGATGCAGAAGTATAAACTGCGCGAGCTATTACGCGAGGGGGCTGGTGAAGGAGATCAGAGTGCTTGTCAAGTCGAGGTTTAAGTCAGGGCCGTGGTTAAAACAGAGCAGTTACCGTTTTAGATCGAATCTTCAGTGGAGAGATAAATCAATGAGATAGTGAAGTATACCAAGTTTTATGAGGTGTTTTATTTAAAGAAAATCGAGAATCAAATTTTTGGTTTATGTAGCCAGATAAGTGTTGGAAGTACTTGTTTAGGTCCGCCTTAAACAAAACCAGAGAGTTTTGTATTTTAAAATAACGTTGGAGTGGAGCAATGAATAAATTATTAATAGGTATAGTATGTTTTGGTCTGTCACTGAGCGCCTGTGCAGGTGGTCATTATGTTCCTGGAATTGAAGGTATAAAAGGGGCATCTGTCCCTCCACCAGGTAATTATTATCTTGGCTACTTAGTAAAGTATGACATTGATGCATTGAAAGCACCGGGTACAGATACAGATATCCCAACTAATAACAATGGAACGGTTACTGCCATAGCAAACCGTATTGTGCATATTACAAATACTAAATTATTAGGTGCTGATTACGGAATGGAAGTAATCATTCCTGTAATAAACAAAGATTTCAATTTTAGTGCTGCTGGTTATGCAGATGAAAAAACTGCTGTAGGAGATATTTTTATTGGTCCGGTCGTGCTCGGGTGGCATGGCGATCGTTGGGATGCGGTAGGTGCAGCAGGTATTTGGCTGGATACGGCTAACAGTGCTGAGATGGCTTCTGCAGGTAATGGATATCGATCAGTAATGCTAACCGGCGGTGGTACCACGTACTTGAACGCAGATAAAAGCCTGTCAGCGTCAGCTCTGATGCGTTACGAGATAAACTCAAAAGATGATGCCGGATTAGAACCAGGTGACCAGATTTCTTTCGAATGGGGAATTGGCAAAAAAATCAATAATAACGTAGAGCTTGGTCTGGTTGGCTATGATCAGTGGCAAGTAAGCAAGGATAAGGGAACGGGATCAACAACTAATAAATTCAGCAAGCATGCAATTGGTGTCGAGGGCTCTTACTTTTCTACTACGATAGGTGGTGTATTAAAAGCTGCCTATTACAATGAATATGCTATTGAAGCTGGCAGTAATCCAGCTCCTTCCGGCAACACTATTCGGTTGACTTTGATCAAGCCATTTTAAACGGTGCTCTTGGTTTAAGTAGTGCCCCGGCAGAAGCGGTGTATTTTATCGAACAAGGCTGAAATCCAGTTTGTGTTTTCTTGGCTAGCAATACGCTTATTACCTAGTGGGCTATGCGGTTAATTCTGAAACGAAAGTTTATATTGAAAGCGTTGATTGATCTGTAGACGCGTCACTGCAACACGAATTCTGAGTCCTTTTAGTTTTTCGTTGTTTATGGTTATTCACATAACTTTCCGCATGGCCCACTAGATCCTGCTGAAAAAGCAGGACTTATCGAAAATGCATTAGATGCACATTGACCGAGGCATAATGGTGCACGACAACCACTACAGAGGTGAGGATCATATGAAAAGGCAAATAGGTATGCCTGACCCAGATCGACTACGACTGTGAGATGGCTTTTGTCTCCGTCTCTGAAAAGGATAGCGAAAGTGAGGCTCTGGCCGTTGTCTGGATCGTTACCGATCCCAATAATCAGGCCTGGGTTGGCTGTGTGAACCGGGCATGCCATCTTGTCGGTTTTGAAACTACCGGCCACCCGCGACCAAGCCAAATTGATTATTCTTAAAGACAACATCGCATAATAACCCTACTCTGTGCCAGAATTATGCGCGTCACAGCGATCGGCTGATCATTGTGGTGCCCGTAACCCGGATTTAACTCACTGGAACTGTTGATCAATACCTGTCATGAAGCGCTTATGGCTGATGCTCTGTTTGCTGGCGGGGTGCCTGGTATCCACCCTGGGATATGCGCTGCCGCCACTGCAATTGTTTGTCGACATCACACCGCCGGGAGGCGTGCTGACCCTGCCGGCAGGGAGCTATGCCGGTCCGGTGGTGATCCGACGGCCGATCATTATTGACGGCAGGGGCGAGGTGACGGTGGATGGTGAGGGTGGCGGCACCGTGGTTACGGTCCTGGCGGACGGGGTGACAATCCGTGGCCTGCACCTGACCAACTCCGGCCATTCCCATGATCAGGTGGACGCCGCTCTGCTGCTGGCGGCGGATGACGCGCTGGTGGAGGACAACCGCATGGATGACGTGTTGTTCGGGATTCATATTCGCCAGGCCAACGGCAATGTGGTCCGCAACAATCGGATTGAGTCGCGTGCGGAGGAACCCAGCCTGCGCGGGGAGGGCATTCGCGTCTGGTACAGCAGCGACAACCTGATGGAAGGTAACCACATCACTCAGGTCCGGGATGTGGTGTTTACCAACTCGTCGGATAACCGCTTTATCGGCAACACCATCGAGAACAGCCGCATCGGCATGGAGCTGATCTTTTCGCCCGATAACGAAATAGCTGAAAATACCCTGATCAGAAACACCACGGGTATTGTGCTGATCTACTCCAACGGCGTGGTCATTCGGGAAAACCGGCTGCTGAATATGCCGGATGCCACCAGTTCCGCGCTGGCGGTGAAAGAGAGTTCCCAGGTGCGGCTGGAGGCCAACGATATTGTCCGCTGTGCCGTTGGCCTGACCGCCAACTCGCCCACCGATCCGGAGAATATCATCTATCTCACCAATAACCACTTTGCCTACAACGATGTGGCGATGTACTTCTATGGTGAAAAGGGCGGGCATATCATTCATGGCAACCGTTTTACCGGCAATATCATACCCATCGCCGTGAGTGCCGCCTCCAGCGCTCTGGACAACGACTGGCGGGGCAACGCCTGGGACACCTACGAAGGATTCGACCGGGACCTGGATGGTACCGGTGATACCCCGCACAATATATATCTCTATTCCGACCGGCTCTGGATGGACCGGCCGATGGCGCGCTTCTTCCGTGGCTCCCCGGTGCTGGAGATGGTGGATTTTATCGAGCGTCTGGCGCCCTTTTCCATGCCCGACCTGATCCTCTCTGACCCTTCACCGCGCATGCACTGAAGCGTTGGACGGGGTTTATCTCCGCGTCGCCTCGTGTCAGCATGGGCGTCTGTTTTTCAACCGATGACTGTGCTTTATGACCACCCCCGAATCAACCGATCTGCGACAGGCAGAGGCGGACCTTCAAGCTCTGATTGATTCGCACCAGACCCTGCTGCTCTCCACCGTGACGGCCACAGGTCAGCCGGCAATCAGCTATGCCCCCTATGTCCGGGATGCGTCGGGCCGTTTCTATATCTTTATCAGTGACCTGGCGGAGCATACGGGCAATCTGCAGCAGCAGGGCAGTGCCGCGATCCTGTTTGTCCGTCCGGAGGCGGAAACCCGCAACCCGTTCGCCCGGGAGCGGGTGATCCTGCAGTGCCGGGCGGGTGAGGTTCCCGAGACCGATACAAATCATGCCGCCATGCTGTCTCGGCTGGAGCAGCGTTTTGGCGATACCGTGGCCCTGTTGCGCCGCCTGCCGGACTTCCATCTGTTTGCCCTGACGCCACAGTCGGGTCGCTATGTGGCGGGCTTTGGCAAGGCGTATGATCTGGAGTTGCCGGCCGGTACTCTTCGTCCCGTCTCGCCGCCGGACTGAGTGCGCGGTGTCGATTTTCCGCTTTCAGCGATTCAGCGTGCAGCAGGGTGAGACCGCCATGAAGGTGTGCACTGACGCCACGCTGTTTGGCGCCATGGCGCCGGTTGCCGGCGGCGAGCGAGTGCTGGACATCGGTGCCGGCAGCGGGCTGCTGTCGCTGATGCTGATGCAGCTGGGGGCGGGCCATGTCACTGCCGTGGAATTGACCGAACAGGCGTGTCGGGACGCCGCCGTCAATTTCTCCGCCAGTCCCTGGTCTGAGCGGTTGGAACTGGTGTGGCAGTCGATACAGGACTATGCCGAATGCTGCGATCAACGTTATGACCTGATCATCAGCAACCCACCGTTTTTTGAGCAGCACAGTAAAAACAGCGTCAATCTGCGCCGCCTGGCCCGCCATGCCGATCTGCTGCCGCACCATGAACTGGTGCGGCTTGTAGCCCGGTTATTGGGTGAGGCCGGGCGCTTCTATCTGCTGATTCCGGCACATGAGGTGGTCCGGATTACTGATCTGGCGGCGGCTGCCGGCCTGTGGCTGACCGGGCGGGTCGACTATGCCGGGCTTGCCCACAGCCGGGCCAAGGTGGCCGCGCTCACCTTCAGTCGCCGACCTGAAATGTTCGTCTGCCGCCGGCTGGTCATCTATAATGCGCCGCGCGCCTACAGCGAAGAGAGTGCCCGTTATCTCTCCCCCTTTCTGTTACGATTTGCCGCCCCGGCCGACTGGCAGCAAGCGTAGCTGCAGAAACCTTGTTGGAGTAAGAAGTATGACCAATCTGGATGAATCATTACGCGACGATGTACGTATGCTCGGTGAGAGTCTGGGGCAGACCATCGAAAACCATCTGGGACCGGCGTTTCTGCAGAAGATCGAGCGCATACGCCATCTGGCCAAGGCGGGGCGGGAGGATACCGGCTCCAATCATGACGCGCTGTTGCGGGAACTCTCCGGTCTGAGTGAAGCCGAGATGCTGCCGGTGGCGCGCGCCTTTACCCAGTTTCTCAACCTGGCCAATATCGCCGAGGAGTTTCATCGCGTGCGACTGCATCAGGACGTGTGCGAACTGGATGCGGAGGACTCCTTTGCCCGGCAACTGAAGCAGCTGCAGGTGGATGGACTCACCGATGAGCAGATCCTGCAGGCGATCGGCCGCATGGAAGTGGATCTGGTACTCACCGCCCACCCCACCGAGGTGAACCGCCGCACCCTGATCAAAAAATATAACGCCATCACCGACTGTCTGCGCAAACTGGAGCGGGGGGAGTACCGCCAGCGCCGCCTGAATGAGCTGGTCAGCCAGATCTGGCACACCAATGAGATTCGCCGGCAGCGCCCCACGCCGATCGACGAGGCGAAATGGGGGTTTGCCGTTATCGAGGGGTCACTCTGGCAGGCGGTGCCGAACTACCTGCGGCAGCTGGATGAGTCGATGCAGGCGGTGTTGAACCAGCCGCTGCCACTCGACTGTTCGCCGGTTCGTTTCTCCTCCTGGATGGGCGGGGACCGGGATGGCAATCCCTATGTCACTGCTGCGGTGACCCGGGAGGTGCTGCTGCTGTCGCGCTGGATGGCTGCCGATCTGTATGACCGGGATCTGGATGAGCTGCGCTCGGAACTCTCCATGTATCAGTGTAATGACGAACTGCGGGAGCGGGTTGGGGATGCGGCCGAACCTTATCGGTATCTGTTGGCCGGTCTGCGCCGCCGCCTGGATCAGACCAAGACCTTGATCCAACAGGGGCTGTCGGGGCAGGGCTTCAAGCCTGAGGTGCTGATGACCGCCGAAGATCTGCTGGAGCCGCTGATGCTTTGTCATCGCTCCCTCATCGAGTGCGGTATGCAGATCATCGCCGGTGGTCTGCTGGAGGATATCATCCGCCGCATCGCCTGCTTCGGCGTGACCCTGGTGCGGCTGGATATCCGGCAGAACGCCGACCGCCACGCGGCCGTATTCGACGCCCTGACCCGGTTCTACGATCTTGGCTCCTATCTGGCGTGGGACGAGGCGGAGAAACAGCGCTTTCTGTTACAGGAGCTGCAGAGCAAACGACCACTGATACCGGTGGACTGGCAGCCCGATGAAGAGATCAGCGAGGTGCTGGAGACCTGCCGGGCGATCGCCCAGGCCGATCCCAATTCCTTGGGCTCCTATGTCATCTCCATGGCCAGCCGGCCATCCGATGTGCTCTCGGTCATTCTGCTACTGCGGGAGATGGGAGTCGGGCACGACATGCGGGTGGTGCCGCTGTTTGAAACCCTGGCGGATCTGCAGGATGCCCATCACTGCATTGATCAGCTGCTCTCCATCGACTGGTACCGGGACTACACCCACGGACACCAGGAGGTGATGATCGGTTACTCCGACTCCTCCAAGGACGCCGGTCAGCTGGCGGCGGTCTGGGCGCAGTACCAGGCCCAGGAGGCGTTGACCGCCACCTGTCGTGCCCGGGGGGTTCATCTGACCCTGTTTCATGGCCGTGGTGGTACGGTCGGCCGCGGTGGCGGCCCGACCCACCGGGCGATTCTGGCCCAGCCTCCCGGTTCGGTGGACCACACCCTGCGGGTGACCGAGCAGGGCGAGGTGATCCGCTTTAAATTCGGCATTCCGGAGATTGCCGAGCGCAATCTGGAACGCTATACCGGCGCCGTGCTGGCCGCCACCCTCTGTCCGTCACCGGCACCGCGCCCGGAGTGGCGGGCCATGATGGAGTCGCTGGCACGGGACGCCTTTCGTGAATATCGGGCAGTGGTGCGGGATGATCCGCGCTTCGTGCCGTTCTTTCGTGCCTCGACACCGGAACATGAACTGGGCAAGCTGCCGCTGGGATCGCGGCCGGCCAAGCGTCGTGCCGACGGCGGTGTCGAGAGCCTGCGGGCGATTCCCTGGGTGTTCGCCTGGACCCAGATCCGGCTCATGCTGCCGGCCTGGCTGGGATCAGACAGCGCCCTGGGGCAGGCGATCGAGTCCGGTGAGTTGGCCCGGCTGCACGAGATGTACGCGGCCTGGCCCTTCTTCGCCAGTTATGTGGATATGCTGGAGATGGTGCTGGCGAAGAGTGATCCGGTGATTGCGGAATACTACGCAGCCAGATTGGTGCCGGAGGAGTTACAGGCCCTGGGCGAGACGCTACGGGAACGCCTGAGCGGCACTTTCGATATGGTGCTGAAAATCAAACAGACGCGCAAACTGCTGGCGGATTTTCCCCTGATCCGGCGCTCCATCAATGTGCGTAACCCCTATATCGATCCGCTCCACTATCTGCAGGCGGAACTGCTCCATCGCGACCGCAATACACCGAAGGAACGCCTGGAGCAGGCGCTGATGGTGACCATGGCGGGGATTTCGGCCGGTATGCAGAATACCGGCTGAGGCTCGGGTAGCGGTTTCTAAATTATTGGGGCTCAGCCTGATTTCTTGACGAACTGGGTCAGGATGACAATCTGCTGGCCATTGACCCGGCCTTCTATCTGTCCCGGGTTATCGGCCACCAGCGAGATGCCGCGCACGGCGGTGCCGCGCTTGGCGGTAAAATTGGCGCCCTTGACGTTGAGATCCTTGGTCAGGGTGACGGTATCGCCTGCTTCGAGCCGCGCGCCGTTACAGTCCAGATGCTGCACTGAAGTGTCGTTGTCGCTGCCATCACCGGCAGCCTCCGCCCATGCCTGGGTCTGTTCGTCCAGATAGAGCATATCCAGCAGATCCTGCGGCCAGCCCTCCGCGCTGAGGCGCTTGAGCATGCGCCACGCCATCACCTGCACCGCCGGCACCGTGCTCCACATGCTGTCGTTGAGGCAACGCCAGTGATTGGGGTCGATCTTTTCCGGGTCTTCTATCTGTTCACGACAGGTGTCACAGAGCAGCAGGGATTGATCGGCACTGCCATCGGAAGTGGGTGGGATTTCGTAGGGCTGGAGGTTTTCCGTTGCCCTGCAGAGTTCACATTTGGATTCACTGCGCTCAAGTAACGCCTGTTCGGTACTCATAGTTGTGGATGCTCGCATGAAAAAGGCCGGGTATAACTGCAGGCAGGGGTTCTGCCTTGCAGTTATTGTCTGACGGTTGGGTCGGGCACACCATACCGGTCATCCTCTGTTCCGACAAGTCCGTTGTGAATGTGGCAGGATGCCGGCATCAAATGGAGAGGCTATTTGAAACAGCATCTGTTTCAACGGGGTCCGGCTGGTCTTCGGATGAATTGCTGTCACTGCATTCCAGCGCTATTTCGGACAGCACGTCGGCAAGGGCAGCAGTCGCCGTGGTTTTATCCAGCCCGAGTTGGACAGCAAAAATCTCGAGCCGCTCACTACCCAGAATCAGCTCGATCTGCTCCGCGGCAAAAGACCGGTCGTCAACCTCTCCAAGCCATGCGCGGGTGAGGCGTTGCAGTTCGTTGTTCTGCGAGAGCATGCGGTTAAGCTCCGCAAAATTGATAGATTCCAGAGTCTCCGCCAGAGCCGCAGCCACTGTGCTGAAGTCCAGGATGGTACCAAGTCGGGTGATTAAACGGAGTGTTCCCCGTGTTATATAGTCCATCACCTCAATCCTGTTGCCCGGGCAGCTAAGCTTTGTGGGTCGGTCTGCTGTGGTGGTCGGGTGCTGTCGTTTCGCATATTTTGCATGGGGATTCACCGGGACAGATGTTACCCGTCCCGGTGGATGTCTTTTCAGACCCTGTTCAATAGTTGATTGCACGTGGCAGCTCTTTTGCCTGTGCAACCCACTTTTCGACCTCGGATGCCGAAGGTACACGGCGCACGACATTGCCCCGTGCTTCCGCAACCTCTTTTATCTTGGCATGAAGATTCGCTGCATTTCTCTGTGCCAGTTCGGGTACCGTATCGACGCCGGCGAGCTCCAGCAGATCGGCATACTCTTCCCCGATACCCTTGACCCGTGCCAGGTCGGCACGATTGATCCAGCCGAGGATCAGTTTTTCGCTGATGCCGGATTTTTCAGCCAAGGCTTTTCTGCCCTTAGTGGTACTGCCAGCTTCGAGCAGTTTTTCCTGTGTGCTGATGCCGGCTTCCTGAAGTTTTGCGCCGTACTTTTCGCCGATACCTTCGATCTGTGTCAGTTTTGTCATCTCTGTCTGCTCCGTGTAGTGGCTCTTTATCGATCCTGCGATGCCGGTGCCTGAATTATTGGCCCTCTGGTAAATTCGCTGAGTGCCGTTCTCGAAAGGGCTGGCCTCGAACAGTCGAGGTCAGGTAACTCCCTGCCTCCACTATAGTCCTGACGGTTTTTGGAATGAAGCCAAATCGCGATGAAAACGGGATGAATTACAATTGTTTACAATATTTGACCGAGAGTGGTGTCGAGTCCGCCATGGATGGGGAGTTGGAAGTGGCAGCATGACTCTGTGTCATGCTTGAAACTATGTCAGGTAATCGAGCGGTAATTCAGTCTTGTGGATGATCTGTTGCATGACGAAGCTCGACTGCACCCCCGAGACACCGGCGATGCGGGTGATCTTGCCCAGTAGAAACTCCTGGTAGGCGTCCATGTCGGGTACCACCACCTTGACCAGGTAGTCAGCGGCCTGTCCCGTGATCAGACTGCATTCAATTACCTCGGGAAACTCCGCCACCTTGGCCTGAAAATTCTCAAAGCGGTCGGGTGTGTGCCGGTCCATGCTGATCTGGATCAGTGCGGTGAGCTTCAGGTTCAGCCGCGCGGGGTCGAGCAGGGTGACATGTTTCGCGATAATACCGGCTTCCTCCAACTGCTTGACCCGGCGTGAGCAGGGTGTAGGGGAGAGTCCGACCCGTTCCGCCAGTTCCAGATTGCTGATCCGGCCATTCTGTTGCATCTCCGTGAGGATGCGTCGGTCTATACGGTCCAGTTTCATCATGGGCTTGGAAAGTAGGGTTTGGTTAGGGTGATGTTAGAATAAAATGGATAATATCACTATATTTAATAAAAATAATAGTTGAATAATCTAAATATCAAGCAATCATGGGCTATATTTGCATACACTCACTCATCTTTTTTCCCTATACTGAGTTCACTGAACAAGCCTGACCCAGGTTGTCTCCCAGGTAAGACCCCACAAGGGTCTGTTGTCCGACCCGCTTCACAAGAGTGATAACGGCACAAGGTCCAGGAGAGCGGTCATTCAGGGAAAGGCTGATTGGTAGCAGGGAAAACCTGATCTGAGGTGGGCCGCACCCGGCCCACCGATTTCCCTCCCTTTTTGCGATTTACCTGCTTTTTCATCACTTAATCGCCATCCCGCTGAGGTATAATTTCTGCCTGAATGATGGGCGTTGCGCCGATATTTATCAGGAGAATGAGCAGATGCAGAATAAAGTGGCTGTTGTAACCGGAGGGGCAAGTGGTATCGGGCGGGCGGTTGCCGAGAAACTGGCGAGCGTTGGCTGTAAGGTGGTGATTGCGGACTTTAATCCGGAAACCGGCAGCGTGGCGGCCGAGCAGATCGGTGCCAGTTTCGTGCAGGCGGACCTGTCCGATGCCGAGCAGTGCCGTTCCGTCATCGCCCAGGCCGCTGAATTGCACGGCAGCGTCGATATCCTGGTCAACAATGCCGGCTTCCAGCATATCTCCCCGATTGAGGAGTTTCCGGTGGAGCAGTGGAACAAGCTGATCGGCGTTATGCTCACCGCCCCCTTCCTGCTGATGCGCTACGCCTGGCCGATGATGAAACAGAATGGCTGGGGTCGGGTGATCAATATCGCCTCGGTTCACGCCATGGTGGCCTCGCCCTTCAAGGCCGGCTATATATCCGCCAAACATGGGGTGATCGGCCTGACCAAAACCGCGGCCCTGGAGGGGGGCGAGTTTGGTATCACGGTCAACGCCATCTGTCCGGCCTATGTACGGACCCCCCTGGTGGAGAACCAGATCGCCGATCAGGCCCGCACCCGGGGCATTCGCGAAGACCAGGTGGTCACCGATGTCATGCTGAAGAATGCCGCGATCAAAAAACTGATTGAGCCGGAAGAGGTGGCCAATCTGGTGGCCTTCCTGGCCAGTGATCAGGCGTCATCCATCACCGGTTCCTCCCTGACCATCGATTCGGGCTGGACGGCCCAGTAGATGGAGCGGAACTGCGGCACTCATGCAGCAACTGACTATCCTTAAAGATAGAGACAAGGTGGAAAAATAACATTCGGTCGAACAAGGAGTGGTCTTTTTGCGGGACGGCTGTGATGGCTCCGCGGGTCGGCTGCTCTAATTCAGATCGATATTGATACTTAACAGGGATTAAGCGAAAAGAAAGAACAGGAGGGATCATGTGGAACCCAGCACAATTCCGGCTTGCCGGAATCGGCGTCGTTATTGGACTGATGGCCCTCTCCCCAACTGCCTATTCGGCCACATATCAATGTGAGCAGGATGGTGTGGTGGTCTATTCCGATACCCGCTGTGGACCCAATGCCCGGCAGAGTGGCGAGACACAAAATCTCTATCCCGGCGGCTTGCGTCCGGGGGAACAGCAGATGCTCAATGAAGCAGCTGCAGATAAGTCCGCACCGGCCGCCGGCGATACTTCAGGTGGTTATGGGGAGCGGATCAGGGAGCAGAATGAACGGCGGAAAATTGAAGGGGACAAACGGCGCATCCCTTCCAGTGCCACCAGTCCCTGGCGTTGAAGCAGGACCCTCCCGCAACTCGAACCCGTCCAACTGACGATGCCAGGTTGAGGCTATGAGAGAACAGAACGAGACGGAAGCGACTGACCCCTGGCCACTGGAGCAGCTGGTAGAGGGGCGGCACTACTACTGGGAAGACGGGCTGATGGTGTTTACCGAATGCTATCACCGCAGCCGGGGTAACTGCTGTGGTTCTGCCTGTCGCCACTGTCCCTTCGACCATATCAATGTGAAGCCGGCAAGATGAGGTTGATCTCGCTGATCCCGTCCATTACCGAAACCCTGATCGACTGCAACGCCAACCTCGTGGGGCGTTCCCGGTTCTGTATTCACCCCGAACCCGAGGTCGGACGGATTCCGGCGGTGGGGGGGACCAAGCGGGTGGATTGGGGATCGATGGCCGATCTACAGCCGGATCTGGTGATCCTCGACAAGGAGGAGAATACCCGGGAGATGGCCGAGAGCTGTCCTTATCCCTATCTCGCCCTGCATATTATCCGGGTGGAGGATGTTGGGCCGGAATTTTCACGCCTGGCCGAGCGGATCGGCAATATCGCACTGGGGAAGTTTGCACGACGTTGGGAGCAGGCCAGTCGGCTTGCCGGGAAGCAGTATGCTATCCGGTCTCTGCCGGGCATTATCGAGTGGTGGCGGCCGCCGACCATCCAGACGCGGGTGGAGTACCTGATCTGGCGTGATCCCTGGATGGCGATAGGCGAGGGCACTTTTATTCACTCCATGCTGGGTCGCATGGGGGTGGGAGAGCTACTGACACCCCATGCGGAAAAATATCCCGAGATTGAGCTTGCTGCCCTGAACCCGCAGCAGACGGTGCTGCTGTTCTCCAGCGAACCTTTTCCCTTTCAGCGTTACCGGGATGAACTGCTGGAACTCGGATATGCATGTGGCCTGATCGATGGGGAGAGTTACTCATGGTACGGTACCCGTAGCCTGCGTTTTCTGGAAACCTGTTGCCAATGAGCAAATAACAACTATGACATCCGACACCCCTCCCTTCATGAACTATCGCGCCCTGCTGCTGGGTGCGCTGATGCTTACGGCAATCTCTCTGGGCATGATTATCCTGGCCCTGCTGCTGGATGTGCAGAAGGCGACCGCGCCACAACTGCTCACCCTCTCTGCACTTTGGATCGCACCGGGTATCTTCACTGGCCTGAAGGCGCGCGACGGCCGGCTGCTGCATGGAATGGTGACGGGACTTGCCGGTGCACTGCTGTTGTCACTGCTGATCTACCTGATGCCACAGGTCGCTGTTCTGCAGCAACTGGCTGGAGACAAGTCAGTGGTGGTGATTATCCTGGGGGGGCTCTGGGGCGCTATCGGCGGACTTTTTGCCGAAATAGTTCATCTGCGACGTGTCAGGAAGGGGCGTGGGCAAAACAGCCAAGTACGCCATTGACGGGGTATAGGCGGTTAAGTAGTATTTGGAGAGTTAAAATATTTTAGCGCTACGTTAATTGTAAGCCTGTCGTTTAGGCCCTGGGCAAGGGAAGCCTGGATGGACCATAGCTATCGGTTCCCATCCAAAAGTAACCCTGAAAAGCAGAGTATCCAAATGATGGTCACAAAAATCAGCGCCTTTCTGCGTAATCTATTTGCCTCATTGATTAACGATGTTCCAAAGGACAGTGCACGTTGCGAATTTATCTGCGACAGGCTGGATTGTCCGCCCGAGGTTTTTGAACATTGTAAAAAGAGAAGGGATTACCAGGTTTGGGACCGGGATAACTGAACTGACCACGGCAGGTAGACAGGGTCTGCCTGCTCCCGGGGACAGTGTTTCCCTTTCGCCTCCGCGGTCTGTCTTCGGCCCGTTTCCTGTTAAATTAATTGCGTTTGTAACCGATTGGTCGCTGTTGTGATGATGGTGGTGCAATAGCAGCCGCATCCGTCGGGTTTTTTCCTCCCACAACTCAGGCTATAGTGACGTAAACGTCAACTGGGATAATTCATGAACGCTGTAGCCTTTCCACCACTGCGCCTGGCCTGGATGATCTGGGGCCTTGGTGCCGCACTCTACCTGATCGGTTTTTATCAGCGGGTGGCTCCCGGCGTAATGACCACCGAGTTGATGACTGATTTCCAACTCAATGCGACCGCGTTGGGTAATCTGTCTGCGTTCTATTTTTACAGCTATGTGGCCATGCAGGTGCCGACCGGGCTGCTGGCGGATCATTGGGGGCCCCGGCGCCTGCTGGCCAGCGGGGCGTCCATTGCGGGCCTGGGGACGCTGCTGTTTGCCATGGCGCCGGATGCGTTGTGGGCCAATCTGGGCCGACTGTTGATTGGCGGTTCGGTGGCAGTGGCCTTCGTCGGCATGCTGAAGCTGGCGGGGCACTGGTTGCCGCCCAAGCAGTATTCGCTGGCTTCCGGCATGGCACTGTTCTGTGGTGTGGTGGGCGCGGTGTTTGCCGGGGTGCCGCTGCGTTTGCTGGTGGATGCCTTTGGCTGGCGTCCGGTGATGCTGGTCTCTGCTGTGGTGGCCTTTATCGTCGCCCTGGCTATCTGGCTGCTGGTCCGGGATGACCCGACGGAGAAGGGTTATGCCAGTCATGCTATCGCCCATGATGATCAAGCCGGCCATCAAGACAAGGGCGTGATGGCCGGTATCCGGGCAGTGCTGGGGTATCGCAATACCTGGCTGCTCTATTTCATCCCGGGAGCCGGGGTTGGCAGTGTGCTGACCTTTGCCGGACTCTGGGGCGTGCCGTTTCTCACCACCCACTATGGGCTGGAGAAGACGACCGCCGCCGCCATCTGCTCGGCACTACTGGTCTCCTGGGCGATTGGCGGGCCGGTGTTCGGCTGGCTGTCGGATCATCTTGGGCATCGCAAACCGCTTTATCTGCTGGGCTGCGTGGTTCAACTGGCGGGTTGGTGTGTGGTGGTCCTGGTACCGGGCCTGCCGGTCTGGCTGCTGGTGTTGCTGTTGATTGTGGTCGGTTTCTTTAGCGGTAATATGATTATCGGCTTCGCCTTTGCCCGCGAGTCCGCGCCTGCCCGTCTTGCCGGAACTGCTTCGGGACTGGTCAATATGGGGGTGATGATCGGACCCATGCTGCTGCAACCGGCCGTGGGCTGGTTGCTGGATAGGAACTGGTCCGGGAGCATGGATAACGGGGCAAGGATTTATGGCCTGGAGGCGTACCGCAACGGCTTCAGCCTGATGCTGGCGTGGCTTGCACTGGCGCTGGTGCTGATCCTGTTTACCCGCGAGACCCACTGTAAACAGATCGCCTGATATGGCAGAAGTAAGGAGTGTCAGAGATGTCGAGTCTGGTAACAGGTTTTCATCACGTCAGCCTGATCGTGGCCGATACGGCGCGGGCGCTTGATTTTTACCAGGGGGTATTGGGGCTTACGCTTGATAATACACGTCCCGATCTGGGTTATCCGGGTGCCTGGCTGAATGTGGGAGAGCAACAGATTCATCTCCTGGAACTGCCTAACCCCGACCCGCTGAACGGCAGGCCGTCGCATGGCGGGCGTGACCGCCATTTGGCATGCCGGGTGAAAAATCTGGACCTGTTGATCGAAGCCCTGGACAGGATGGACATTGACTACAGTCTGAGTCGCTCCGGGCGAAGGGCGCTTTTTTGCCGTGATCCTGACCAGAACGCCCTGGAGTTTATCCAGCAGACTGCAATCTGATCATTCGGCGGTTTTCTGTTCTGTCTCGTTCAGCAGTTTGAACAGGGGCCCGGCCGACTCATTCGCCTGTCGTTCCAGTCTTCGGTAATGCTCAATGAGTGCCTCGGCAAAAGGTGTGAGCGATGCACCGCCACCGCCTTTGCCGCCAACGGTGGTGTTTACCAGTGACTGACCCAGCGCCTCCTGGACGGTCTCTATCAGTTGCCAGGCACGGCGGAAGGTCATACCACACGCCTTGCCGGCACCGGAGATGCTGCCGTTATCCGCCACCGACTGAAGCAGGGCGATCTTGCCCGGTCCGATGACTGTGTCATTAAAGCGGATCTGCAGTCGAAGTTTTGTTTTCATTGAGTCGCCCGGGCGAAAACCCTGCTGTTGATTGGTTAAATATCCATGTCTATCCTAATTCAGCCGAAAAGGTGCCACAACCGTGTCAGGTTGATCTCATCGTGTGTGGGTCATCTTGCCGCGGACCGCGCCGATACTCACGGGCAAACCAGATAATGGCGGATGCCTGTAGCAGCAGCGCAAAACCGAATGCCGCCTGGTAGGCGATCTGGGGGTAGTGGCCGGGAGATGTCTGTGGCCAGAGATTGATAATGGCGCCGATGGTGTACTGCAGAATAAAGATGGCGACGAATACCAGCAGGTTCATCGCCGTGTTGACCCTGCCGGCCAAGTGGCGCGGATAGTGTTGTGAAAGCACCGCGTACTGCACAATGCCGGTGGTGCCAAAGAATCCAAAGCCGATCCAGACCGGAAACAGCCACGCGGGTGAGGGACCGATAATAATCAATAGCTGAATGCCTTGAAAGATCAGCATGCCGATGACCGAGAGCAGGATGGGCGGTACGCCGATTCTCGACAGCCGCTCTGCCAATGTACCCATCACCAGGAAGCCGGCCACCATGGCGGTGGCCACCAGAAACAGGCTGTCGGCCATGGCGGCACGCTCCAGTCCACCAATGTCCTGCAACCAGGGTCCGGCCCAGAGACTCTGGATAGAGATGAACGTGGCCTGCGACAGCATGGTCAGGGGGGCGATCATCCAGAAGAATCGGTCGGAAAATATGGCGCGCATGCCCTGCAATTGGGCTTTCAGTGTCTCCTGTTGCCTGACCTCGGTATGGTCCGGTACCAGCAGAAAAATGATAATCGATGAGAGAATCATCAGGGCGGCCAGTAATAGGAACACACCGCGCCAGTCGGTTATCGAGAGGGCGGCCTGGACTGGTGCTGTGGCTGTGATGGCCCCGACGCCGCCGGAAGCGAGAATGACCCCGTTGAGCAAGGGCAGTTTTTGTGGCTCGAACCAGAGGGTGAAGGTCTTGAAGGCGGCCATCAGGCAGGCCGAAACGCCCAGTCCGATTAACCCTCGTCCGATAATCAGATCGCCGGCACTGTCACCCAGGGCGAACAGCAGTGCGCCCGCCGCAGCCACCAGCAGCAGGAGGGATTCGATTTTTCGTGGACTGTAGCGGTCAAGCAGGATGCCCAGGGGAAGCTGGGCAGCGGCAAAGGTAAAAAAATAGGATGCCGTCAGCAGTCCCAGGGTGTCGGCCCCCAGTGAGAGTTCCGCCACCAGGTCCGGTGCCAGGACCGCATTCACTACACGGGCGAGATAGGAGAGGTAATAACCCAGCGCGAAGGGGAACAGGATGCTGAGAAACAGGTGGCGTCGGGTGAGATTGGGGTCCAAGGTTTGATGCCTTCCATTTGTCAGCAGATCAGCCGGACTATGCCATTGCCCGGTGAGTCAATACAAGCTGATGTTAAATGGGAACATCGGTTGCAATCGAAAATAATGCGCAATAATTGCGGGATGCGTTACCGTATTGCCAAACGGCAGTATCAGATGAAGGGCGGATATGTATGCTGGATTTCAATGAAATGGTGATCTTTGTGAAAGTGGTGGAGGCGCAGGGTTTTACCGCCGCCGCAACCAACCTGGGTCTGCCCAAATCGACCGTCAGCCGAAAGATCAGTGAGTTGGAAAGCCGGTTGGGCGCACGTCTGCTGCAACGAACCACACGCAGTGTCCGGCCCACGGAACTGGGTGCACTCTACTACGAGCGTTGTGCCCGGCTGGTGACGGAGGCGGAGGAGGCGGAACGCGCCATCAGCCAGTGTCAGGAGCAGCCGCGCGGTCTGTTGCGTATCACCCTGCCGGTGGATATCGGTATTTCCATTATGTCGGCCGTTACCCGCGAGTTTATGCAGCAGTATCCGGAGATCCGATTGCAAGTGGATATCTCCGACCGTTACGTGGACCTGGTGGGTGAGGGGTTTGACCTGGCCATTCGTGCCGGGGTGCTGGAAGATTCCACCCTGGTGGCGCATCGGCTCTATACCGACCGGATGCTGGTCTGCGCAACACCGGGCTATTTTAAACAGAGGGGGATTCCCCGCTCCCCGGAGGATCTGAAGCAGCATGATTGCGTCGTGTTCTCCGCGCAGCACAGCAGTGAAACACTCAAATTCAGTCGGCCGCGAGGAGAGGTGGTGGTGGAGATTAGCGGGCGAATTGGCATTAATAACCTGAATGCCATTCGTGGGGTCTGCCTGACGGGCGCAGGTATTGGCCTGCTACCGGAACTGCACTGCCAGGACTTGATTGCCACAGGCGAACTGGTCTCGGTGCTGGATGACTGGAGGGTCCGTGAGGGGGGGATTTATGCCGTCTATCCGTCACCCCGGCATCTGACCCCCAAGGTCAGGGCCTTCATCACTTTCCTGGACCGGCATTTCAGCAATCTTCCCCACTAATCAGGTGCTGTCCCTATGGTTCACTGCGCCCCATTTCGGGCTATTGTTCCATATATGGAACATAGTTTTTGAAAAAACCCATCTAATCATGAAATAGAGACAATGCTACGCTCTCCTCCAAGTTGACCAGTTCCCAAGAGAGGGCGTGACATGAACAGAAAACGGCTACTCCACATCGACACCAGTGCCCGTCTGACCGGCTCCGATTCACGCAGACTCAGCGCCCAGTTTGTCCGTCAGTGGGTGGACAACCATCCCGAATATCAGGTCATGGAACGGGACCTGGTCAGTAAACCACTGCCCCATCTGGATGACGCCATGTTGGCAGCCATGATGAGTCCCCCGGAACAACATACGCCCGAGATGACGCGGATCGCGGATCGAATCAATCTGCTGATTGATGAATTCCTATCGGCGGATGCAGTGGTACTGGGTGTGCCAATGTACAACCTGGGCATCCCGTCCACGCTGAAGGCTTACATCGACCATATCGTCATGGCTGGCCGCACTTTCGCCTATACGGACAAGGGCGCGGTCGGACTGGTGCCGGATAAACCGGTATTTATTATTACCGCACGCGGTGGCATGCACAGTGGCGCCAGCACTGATCAGCAGGCCCCCTACCTGCAGACCCTGTTCAATTTCCTTGGCATTAAGCAGGTGAACTTTATCCATTCGGAAGGGCTCAATATGGGGGATGAAATGCGTCGCCAGGGGATCGAAAGCGCCCAGGCAGAGATTGGCCGTTATGCCGCCTGAATCGGGCGTGTGCCTCGAAGGGATAAAGGAAGTGAGGATGAGGTTTGCTAACACCCGACAAGCTTATGGGGTAATCAGTATCGGACTGCACTGGTTGATAGCGCTACTGGTCATTGGTCTGTTCCTGCTAGGCCTCTACATGACCAGTCTCGATTACTACGATCCGTGGTATCAGGCGGCTCCGGATATGCACCGCAGCCTTGGGATTGTTATGGTGGTATTGCTGCTGTTTCGATTACTCTGGCGGCTCATCAGTCCGCTGCCGGAGCCGGTCGGCAACGATCCCCGAATACTGCGGCGCGCGGCTGAACTGGTCCATTGGGGGCTCTACCTGCTGCTGTTTGCCATTGCCATTAGCGGCTATCTCATCTCAACTGCTGACGGCCGCGGTATCGAGGTGTTCGGCTGGTTCACGCTACCGGCGCTGCTTCCGGCCATTGACAATATGGAGGATGTGGCAGGGGAGATTCACTGGGTGCTGGCGGTCGTCATGATGACGCTGGTCGGCGTACACAGCCTGGCCGCGCTCAAGCATCACTTCATTGATCGGGATGCTACCCTGATGCGAATGCTCGGCAGGCCGCGGCGCTCGTAATAATAAGAGTGATTTATTCAAAGACACGCATATTCAATTTCCAAGGAGACAACATGAAAAAACATCTGCTGGTTTCACTTCTGACGATCGCCGGGATCGCACTCGCCGCCCCGGTATCGGCCGAGCGCTATGTCATCGATACCCAAAAGGCCCATGCCTTTGTCCAGTTCAAGATCTCCCATCTGGGTTACAGCTGGGTGCTGGGACGCTTTAACGAGTTTGAGGGGAGCTTCAACTATGACGAGAACAATCCATCCGCATCAACGGTTTCAGTAACGGTCAATCCCGCCAGCGTGGACAGCAATTTTGCCGAACGGGACAAACATGTGCGCGGCAAGGATTTCCTGAAGGTTGATGAGTTCACGACGGCGACATTCAACAGCACCGGCTATGAAGTGACGGGCGAAAACACGGCATTATTGAAAGGCGATCTGACCCTGCGCGGGATCACCAAACCGATTGTTATCGATGTCACCCAGATTGGTGCCGGTAAGGACCCCTGGGGTGGCTACCGCCGGGGTTTTGAGGGAACCACCCGGTTGACCCTGGCGGATTTCGGGATACCAATGGATCTGGGCCCGGCCTCACGCGAGGTGGAACTGTTTCTTTCTGTTGAGGGGATTCGCCAGTAGCGACTGCTTTTACCGTGGTTTATGGGGCCGGCGTGACGAGTGACGCCGGCCCCTGTTCCTGTATTACCCCAAAAATCGGTGGGTTGATCCCCGAACGATTCAGCATCATCTGTAGTCCTATAGGGAACAGCAAGGGAGAGAAGGACAAACCATGCAGATGCGACAGCTTTTTGATAAGACTTCCAGCACTTACAGTTACCTGCTCTGGGACAAGCAGAGCCTGGAGGCGGTGATGATCGATCCGGTGCTGGATCAGTATGAGCGGGATATCCAATTAATAGAAGAGCTTGGATTGATTGTTCGATATTCACTGGAGACCCATATCCATGCCGATCACATCACCGGTGGCGGCATGTTGCGGGAGCGTTTCAACTGCCATGTCGCGGTGCATGAGAACGGGCAGGTTTCCTGTGCCGATGTCTGGCTGAAACAGGGTGACCACGTGCTGTTTGGCGATAATACCCTGAAGGTGCTGTATACTCCGGGCCATACCAATACCGATATCTGTTATCTGGCGGCTGATCGGGTGTTTACCGGTGACACGCTGCTGATTCGTGGCAGCGGCCGTACCGATTTTCAGTCCGGTGATGCCGGGCAGGCCTACGACTCAATCATGGGTAAGCTGTTTGTTCTGCCCGATAATATCCGGGTTTATCCGGCCCATGACTATAACGGCATGACCGCCTCCACCATCGGTGAAGAGAAACGGCACAATCCCCGTCTGGGCAACAATCAGACCCGCGAGGGCTATATCCGCATCATGGATAGTATGGACTTGGAAAAACCGCAAAAGATTGATGTTGCGGTGCCGGGGAATCAGCGCTGTGGTATCAGCGCAGCCCAGGGTATGCTCAATCAGGCCGGAGTCATCAGGGAGTGATTTAGTCTATCAGTCCGGGTCCTAATCCAGTTTGGCTACACGGTCGAGGTGCTCCTGCCAGTACTGCGCCTGGTTGACACCCAACTCATAAAGAAAACGCCAGTCATACAGCCCCGAGTTGTGGCCATCATCAAAATAGAGTTTCAGGGCGTAATTGCCGATCGGCTTGATCTCTTTGAGTATCACATCCTGCTTGTCCAGTACCAGAATCCGGTCTTTACCGAACCGGGCTCTCACCTCCTTGGACGGGGAGAAAACCCGCAGATACTCCCAGGGAAGATGGAAACGCTCGCCGGTGTCAAAAACCACTTCGAGCGTGCGTGATTGATTGTGCAGAATAATATCTGTCGGTTTGGTCTTTGTTTGCATGACGGATAAGATATGGGTCAATTGAGTCAATGCAATAGTAGACCCATCGAGCGTAAACAGGAACCGGAGTGTGAAGATGGAAGAGCGAATTCCGAGCAGGGAAGAGGCATTTCAGTTGTTGGCTACCTACACCAAAACCGAAAGCCTGATCAGACATGGACTGGCGGTCGAAGCAGTAATGCGCTATTTCGCCCGTCACCGTGGTGGTGATGAGGAGCAGTGGGGCATCGTGGGATTGGTACATGATCTGGATTACGAGCAATTTCCCGAGCAGCACTGCATAAAAACCGAACAGATACTGCGGGAACAGCAGTGGCCGGAATCCTATATACGGGCCGTGATCAGTCATGGCTGGGGTATCTGCACCGATGTTGAACCCATCAGCGATATGGAAAAGGTGCTTTACGCCACGGATGAACTGACTGGATTGGTGACCACCACCGCCCTGGTGCGTCCCTCAAAAAGCGTTATGGATCTGGAGGCTAAATCGGTTATCAAGAAGTGGAAGGATAAAAGTTTTGCGGCCAAGGTGGATCGCGCCATTATCGATCGCGGGGCGGCCATGCTCGGAATGGAGAGGCGGGAGCTGATCACCCAGACCATCCTGGGCATGCGGGAGGTGGCTGAACAGATCAACCTGAAGGGATTGTCATGATCAGCCGCTGAAGGGGGCTTCATACAGAGAAAGCGGTTTCTTTATCCAGATCAATTTCACAGGCCGACTCTTCCAATAGAATCGCCAGGAGAATGTGTGTCCATATCTCCTGAAGGCTTGGTTGGCTGATTCAGGGACGGAAGGTTGCCTGTCTAATATGAAATTTCTGGCCAATTCGCTTAAATCAATCTGCTCGGCATTTGGCGTCCACACCTGGGATCAGGCGTATGAGCTGCTTTGTGGTAATCGGCATACCCTGTCCATTCAGCAGCACCGGGGTGAGTTGCTCCTTAACCGCATCTTCTTTTTCGCCTCCACATTTGCTGTGCTGACACCGGCCTGGGTGCTGGTCGACTGGCTGATTTTTCCCTGGCCCCTGTGGGTGGAACTGGCAGTATTGAGATTCTTTGCCGGAGCGGTTTTTCTGGCTATTGCCTGGCAGACCCGGCGTGATGCCAGCCTGATGCGGGCGCGGCTATTGTTGATAGCACTGCTGTTTCTGCCGTACATGTTCTACTTTGTCGCCGATTCCATGCTTTCCGGATATGAGCTGAGCGGCATACAGAGCGCAACGGCCGATATTTACCGCCTGTTGCCATTTGTTATTATTGCCGGCCTCAGCCTGTTTCCGCTGACCCTGATCGAGTTTGGATTCTACGCCCTGCCGCTGCTGGCTTTGACACTCTATTCCGTATTTGCCGTTACCGCGGTTGAGTTGAACGGGGCAATTTCAACAGTCTGGCTGTTCCTCCTGATACTGGGCGTGTCGCTGATTTCTTCACTTAACCAGCTTCGCTATATGATCTCCCTGACCAGTCAGGCGAGCTATGACGTGCTGACCGGTGCCCTGACCCGCCGGGCAGGCATTGAAGCCATGGAGCTTCAATTTCGCCTGGCCAGGATTCGCGGTGAAAATATCTCCCTGGCGTTTTTCGATCTGGATCATTTCAAATCCCTCAACGACTCCCATGGTCATCAGGCTGGCGACATGGCCTTGCGGAAGACCGGTGACAGGATCAGAGAGACATTGCGTAAAATCGATACCGTTATTCGCTGGGGTGGGGAAGAGTTTATTTTGATTTTTCCTGGAGCCGATTGCATCGAAGCCAGGGTGGTGCTTGGCAGGCTGATGCAAGCGGGGCTGGGTAAACGCCCGGATGGGTCGCCGTTGACGGCGAGCATCGGCGTGGCCGAGCTGCGCAAGGACAAGATACGTCACTGGAAGGAGCTGCTTGCCTTGGCGGATTCAAGGATGTACCGCGCCAAGGATGCCGGCCGGGCGTGCTGCCTGGACAGTCATGAGGATGAGCTGCGCTGGGACTGGTGTGCGGATACTGTGAATGAGACCGGCTGAGTATGATTATTTCCCGGACGAGGTCAGGATTGGCTCGGTCACCGCTTATGCAACGCCATCCGTCTGCTGTATCCTTGGATGACTAATTAACCGGGTCTTTCCAAGTGAATGGCCGCAGTTCCAGGCCATGACTTCTTCGCAAGTGGTTCTTACATGACACAACAAAAAATCAACGCAGAAGTTCACCCAAAATTTCACCGAATGAAACCGCTCTCCCGTCTTGGTAACAAATTCAGCCTGGTAATCCTCTCGCTGGTGCTTGGTGCGACGGCATTGATTGCCATGCTCTATGAGCAGACCCAGTATCAGAATGCGATGCAGCAGGCATCATCCACCCTGGAGAATGACGCCCGGCTCCTCAGTGATCATATATATCGTCAACTGGAGAATCTGCGACGCGATATTGACCTGATCAGTGAGACACCACCTGTCCAGGGTATCATACGTGGCGTTCAGGCCAATGGTGTGGACCCCGTGGATAGTTCCACCGTCGATATGTGGCTGGCGCGTCTTGGACAGATCTTCAGTGCCGTTATCAAGAAAAATCCGGAGTATGAACAGATACGTTTTATTGGGATTGCCCATCGGGGTCGGGAAATCGTTCGGGTGAACCGGCATGGTGACGGTGTGATGCTGGTAGCGGATGATCAGTTGCAGTCCAAGGAGGCGCGCGACTATTTTCAGGCCACGATTAAACTCGCCCCGAATCAGTTTTATCTGTCTGATATGGATCTCAATCGGGAGTTCGGGAAGATCACCCCTTTACATGTGCCGACCCTGCGTATCGCCAAACCGGTATTTGATAGCAATGGTGAGCTGTTTGGCATGCTGGTGATCAACCGGACGATGAACTCCCTGTTTGCTCGACTAAAGCAACAATTGCCGGATGGTGTGGGCTTTTACCTGACCAATGAGAAAGGGGATTATCTCTATCATCCTGATATCAATAAACGCTTCGGATTTGATACTGGGCGGCGTTATCGTCTGCAGGATGACTTTCCTTCGTTGAAGAGTCTGTTCAATGAGGAGCAATATATCAATGAGCATAAACTGGATATCACATCGGCAGATAACACCTGGAAAGTGCAATTTCTGCGTATTGCCTTTGATCCGCTGAACGAAGGTCGATATCTGGGACTAATGCTCACCATACCTCATGAACAGATAGTCGCCTTCCACAAAAGCAGTCGGGTGCAGAACATTCTACTCATCTGTGCGCTCGGATTCGTGGTGCTGTTGCTTACCGTGCATTTTTCGCAACGAATTACCCATCCGTTGAAAAGCCTGGCCAACAGTGCCAGACAGATCGCCAGCGGTGATTATGATATCCAGATTCCCGATACGGGCAGCATAGAGCTTGAAGTACTTGCAGATGCATTACGTCATGCAGCAAATGATGTCGGACAAAGGGAGCGTGCACTGGCTCATCTGAATGAAGAGTTGGAGTTGCGCGTTCTGGAACGAACCGAGGCGCTTCGTCAACGTGAGAAAAGCCTGCTTGATGCACAACGCATTGCAAGCCTGGGGGGCTGGGAGTGGCAGACCGAAAAGGACAGGTTTGTCTGGTCGGATCAGATGTATCGCATCTTTGGCCTGTCACCCGAGGCGTTTACTCCCTCATACAGTGCTTTGCTGGAATATGTTCATGCCGATGATCGTGCTGCCGTGATGAATGCGGTCAATGAGCATAAAATCGGCCAGGCGAGATTTGATATCGAGTTTCGGCTGATCCGGTCAGACGGCGCTGAACGCGTGGTTCAGAGCGAAGGCGAGTTTATCCGTAATGGAGAGGGTGATGTTGTAATTGTCAGGGGAACCGCCCTGGATATCACCGAACGCAAGCAGGCAGAGAAACGTTTGCGCCTGTTGGCCAGCGTTTTCGAACACAGTCTCGAAGGTATAACGATCACCGATCCGCATTTGAAAATTCTTGAAGTCAATCCCGCTTTTACCAGCATCACGGGATACAGTGCGCAGGAGGTCGTCGGTAAAACACCAAAAGTACTCAGCTCCGGCTGGCATGATGCTGACTATTACAGTGAAATGTGGCGCAGTCTGAATGATACCGGTCATTGGCAGGGTGAGATGATCGACCGGCGCAAGAATGGGGAGTTGTTTACGGAGTGGCTGACTATCAGCACTGTGTATGATTATCAGGGTCAATTGATCAATTATGTCGGTGTATTCTATGACACTACCGAGAAAAAAGAGGCGGAACAGCGTATTGCGCGTCTTGCCTATTATGATTCGTTGACCCAGTTGGCCAACCGTAGTCTGTTTGGAGATCGCCTGGAACAGGCCTTGCGTCAGTCCCGGCGGAACAACAGCAGCGTTTCCCTGATGTATATTGATCTGGACCGATTTAAAACCGTAAATGACAGTCTTGGTCACAAGGCGGGTGATCTGCTGCTGAAACAGGTTGCCGGCAGATTGCAGGAGTGCGTCCGGGAGAGCGACACGGTGGCCCGGCTCGGCGGTGATGAGTTTGCCCTCATCCTGGAAAATATCGATCAGGTCCAGGCCAGCCATATTGCACAGAAACTGATTCAACGTCTGGGTCGCTCGTTCAGTCTTGAAGGAAGTGAAGCCTTTATTGGTGCAAGTATCGGAATCAGCATATATCCCAATGACGGTACAGACATCGCCTCGCTGATAAAGCATGCCGATATCGCCATGTACCGCGCAAAAGAGCGGGGCCGCAATAACTACCAGTTTTTCCTGCCGGAGATGAACGCCGGAGCCGATGAGCGGCTGTTCCTGGAAAACGGTCTGCGTTACGCTATCGAGCGAAATGAGCTGGAGGTCTACTACCAGCCCCAGGTGCGGCTGGAGGATGGCAAGATCATCGGCGTGGAGGCGTTATTGCGCTGGCATCATTCGGTGCTTGGTGCTGTCTCTCCGGTTCGCTTTATTCCGATTGCCGAAGAGAGCGGTCTGATCAATCAGATCGGTGAATGGGTGCTGGAGCAGGCCTGTCTACAATACCGGGCCTGGGGCGATGTGGTAGACAGCGAATTCCGTATGGCGGTCAATCTGTCGGCGCGTCAGTTTAACAGTAACATTGTGGCGATGGTCGCGTCGGTTCTGCAACGATCCGGGGTTGATGCAGCCAATCTGGAACTGGAGATTACCGAAAGCATGGTGATGCAGGATGCCGACAGTTCCATCCAGTTGCTGGCGTCCCTGAAAGAGCTTGGTGTCTACCTGGCCATCGATGATTTTGGAACCGGCTACTCATCACTCAGTTACCTGAAACGATTCCCTCTGGACAAGCTCAAGGTGGACCGGGCCTTCGTCTCCGATCTGCCGGATAATGAGGAAGATGCCGCCATTGCCAATGCTGTGATTGTGCTGGCCAAATCCCTGGGGCTCCAGGTGATTGCCGAGGGTGTCGAGACCCTGGAACAGATCCTTTTTCTGCATGACCAGGGGTGTGATGAGATTCAGGGTTATTACTGCAGTCGTCCGCTGCCGGCCGATGAGATTACGCCATTATTACGTCAAAAAAAGTGCGCCGTGACTCTTGAGTCAAGCCTGGGGTAGTTCACTATCAACCACCCCTGTTTTTAGGTTCACCATTACCCAACCTTGCCGGGGGACGGGTTAACCTTCTTCTCCTGCTGGACCATCTGGTATCCACCGCTTCTGATTCCATCCATTAACAACTGCACATTGTCCTCGGAGGCACCGACCATTTTCAATGCCTCTGCACCGAGTCTGAGACTGGCCTCAATCGCCTCGGGAAATGCCTGGGTAGCCCCCGCCTTGAGCAGCTGGCCGCTGGCTTCCAGATCCCGGGCGCGGGCAATGACCGGTATGCGGGGATAGGTGTTTCGGAAGTGGGAAACCGCGCGCATCACGGTCGGACCATGGTCGATGGTGAGTACCACCAGGGATGAGCGTTCCGCATGGGCGGCTGCCAGAAGTTCGGGATCGGAGATGTCGCCATAGAGTACCGGGTGTCCATTGGCCGTCCCGCGCTTGACGTGTGCCGGATTGGTGTCAAAGGCGATAAAGGGTATACCGCTGGTTTGTAACAGCGTCGCCACTGTGTGACCGACGCGCCCATAGCCGCCAATCAGCACACTTCTCTCCTCAAGTTCCAACCCTTCCCTGGAGGGTGCACTCGATCCGTGGGAGCTTTTCTCCAGATACCGGGCCAGCCAATCACCGAGACGGATCAACAGTGGGGTGAACATCATGCTGAGGGAGATCACCGCCACTGACATGATGAATATTTCCTCATCGATTACCTTGAGTGCCAGTGCCGAGCCGAACAGCACAAAACCGAATTCGCCGGCCTGGGCTAGCAGAAAGGTAATACGGGTGGCTTCTCCCCGGCTGTAGCCAAAGGCAATGGCCAGCGGGAACAGCACCAACAGCTTGATACTGATCAGAACCACTGTATGCCCGATAAACAGCAGCGGGCGTTCGGTCAGCGCTCCCAGATCAATGGACATGCCCACGGCGACGAAGAACAGACTCATCAGTAAGCCCTTGTAGGGCTCGATGAAGGCGCGTATCTGCATGTTGTAGCTGGAGCCGGAGAGCAGCATGCCCATGATAAAGGCGCCCAGCGCCATGGAGAGTCCGGCCCGGTGCATCATCCAGGCGGCAAAGAATACGGCGAGCAAGACAACCAGCAGAAAGGCTTCCCGGTTGTCGTGGCGCGCCAGCCACTCCAGTGCCATGGGCACGATCTTCAGGCCGAATATCCAGAGCACAGCAAAGATTCCGGCCAGAATCAGCAACTGCTGCCACAGCGGTATGCTGGATGAGATCGCTGTATTGTTCGACAGCAGTGCCACCAGGGCCAGCAGCGGTACCACCGCCAGATCCTGCATCAGCAGGATGGCAAAGGTGCCGCTGCCATGCTTACTGGCCAGTTCCCCCCGTTCCTGCAGCAGTTGCATCACAAAGGCGGTGGATGAGAGTGACAGGGTAAGGCCGATCAGCAGTGCGGTTTGCCATGACTTCACACCGATAGAGACATAGAGTGTAATCGCCAGGCCCACCAGCAGGATTTGCAGGGAACCGAGGCCGAACAGGTAGCGCCGCATCGACCAGAGCCGGGTAGGGCGCATCTCCAGGCCGATGACGAACATCAGCAGCACCACCCCCAGTTCGGTGAAATGGCGCACATCCTCTACATGGGCCGTGACATAGGGGCCGGGCGAGTGGGGCCCTACCACCACCCCTGCGATCAGCAGCCCCAGTATCGATCCCAGACCCAGATGGCGGAACAGTGTTACCGCTACCGATGTGACGGCCAGCAGCAACAGGGCGGAAAAAATGAAAGTATCCAGATGCACAAAATCACCGGTTCTTGAAAACAGACCCTGATGATACCGGTCAATGGGATTGCAGAGAAGGCGATGATCCGGTCAATTCTTTTGATGTTGTCTGTTTTTTTGAAAATTAATCGGCTGCAAGACCGGGTTCGCTCCAGGCTTCTTTGTGTCGTGCGGGGGCTTGCCGCCGGTCTGGGCGGGGTACGGTCTGATCTGCCGGTGGTTGAACAAGCTGGTTATCTTATCAACTATCCAGGACCGGGTGGTCAATAGCAACACCCCGAATAGGATATCTTGATGTCGTTCTGCTCTGTGTTTTTCACGAATGCGGTAAACCACCAACAATACAGATCATTTCGCTTCCCGGAGTGAGTGACGCAAGTACGACCGTAAAACGGATATTGTGAGTTGCGATGCCTCCCGGTCGGCTTCGCTCGGGTATATCAGCAAAGTAATGTAATTAAACCCGTACCCGTCGCTGTAGTTAGACAGGCGGTTATCGCGGGTACGCGACTGCATGAAGTGAGACCGTCCATCTGCCAGGCATTAGGTGAAGCCACTAATCCAGCTTGACCGGGGTCAAAAATCCTTCTGGCTTGATCGCAAGAACTGAGCAGGAGATCTGGCGTAGAACGGAATCTGCGGTATTACCAATAAAAAAGCCGGGTATCCCCGTCCGACCCACGGTGCCGATTACTAACAAATCCGTTTCCATGGTATTCGCTATATCAGGGATCAATTTTTCCGCATCTCCTTTATGGAAATGTATCCGTACCTCTTCCTGCACCAAGCCATTTTTTGCAAGTGCATCATCCAGCCACTGGCGATGCTTTTGCTCCTCCTTTTGCGCCAGCCTGTCAACTGTATAGGCGGAAACCGACCTGCCGCGTAGTGTCGTTTCCCCATAGAGATCCCATATATGAACCACGTCAAGCGGGGCGCCGACCAGACCGGAGACGTGCTTGCCCCACTGGAGCACCCTGTCGGCAAGGGCGGTTTTTTCCGGGTCATCCGGCAGCAGATCGACAGCTACCATTATTTTTCGCAACTCCGTGTTGCTGGTCGGTTTGAATGCCCAGATGGGCTTGGGGCACATGCGGAAAAGCTGCATATCCGTACCCCCAAAGAGAATATTCTTAACCCTGCTCTCATACTCGGAGGGTTTTATTATCAGGTCATAATCCCCCCTGACCGCTTCACGAATGATCTCCTGGTAGGGTTTTCCACTACACTGCTTCATTGTTACCTGGACACCGCCTTGGGTGAGTTTCGCGGCGATCTCTTTCATCTGTTTCAGGTGATCTTCTTCCACCCACTGGTGTAGATCAACCGATTCTGCAGTGAGCGTATGATGGCCGGGTGGTGTGTCCAGAACACTCAGCAGCGTGACCTGTGAACCGGCGTCAGTGGCGACAGTGGTAACCTCGCCGACCAATGCCTCAGTATTGTATTTTCCGTCAACAACCAGGAGGATATTCCGAATTTCATTCATAGCGACGCACCTGCCTGTTTAGCCAGTCATCGAGACTGGTTTGAAATAGTCAATCGCGCAGTACATAGACGATGAGCCAACCCGCAATCAGGCTAAGTACGGCCTGTCGGGTATACGTTATATGCTGAAGCAGAAGATGCCCGGTGGACCATGACGCCGATCAACAGATGCTTCAGTGCCGCCAACTAATGATATGTGGTCCATGGTCAGGCTGGAATTGTCTCCTAGCGATGAAATTCGCCGGCTCTTTCGGGCTGGTAGATGACTTCCACGAGCTGTACCTTCATCATGCCACCTCCCGGTCGGGGCCATTCTATGTGTTCACCCACGGACAGCCCCAGCAACGCGCTGCCGACTGGTGCGAGTATGGAGATACGTTCGGCGCTGCCATCCATGTCCTTCGGATACACCAGTGTCAAACAGAACTCTTCTCCGGATTCCAGGGCAAAACGCACCTTGCTGTTCATGGTGACCACGTCTGGCGATACTGCCTCTGGTGAAACCACCTCGGCGCGATCGAGTTCCGCCTGTAGCTCGGATTTGCCCGGAAAGCTGCCTGCCGGCAGCGTATCAAGCAGCGCCTCCAGGCGGTCCAGGTCTTGAGATGTCAGAATAATTCTTGGTCGTTTATCCATCAGACTTTCTCGCTCATCGGTTCATTCCAGATAATCCAACGCGCTCTATTCACTAAAGTCCACGCGCACAAATACCCCACCGCCTCAGTGGCGGTAATAGCGTGGCGCCGATAGTGCGTTGGGTTAATCTCGCCAATCGGGACAGCGTATGGGATATCCAGCTCAATCCTCGATACGCCGTAGTGTTGTAGGCGTCCATGTTAAGCCTATTTGACAAAACTTAGAAGCCCCACCGGGGCCAGACAGGAAAGTGGGCATACGAACACATTGCAAACCCCAAAGGCCCTTATTTATTTGTACACCGGTGGGAACAAGTGTGGGTGGCGATGGTTTAGGGAACTGCCCTGGTCCTTGGTCTAGACCGGATTCTAAATATGTGCCGAACAATAGCGCATGTTGCTGGTGGCCTGCCCAGGAGTGCCGTTATGGATCGCTGGATGGGTAATCAGCCAGCGGCGGGTGAGTCCGTGCGGCCGCTCCCGAAAGTCGTCTGAATATTTCAGTAGATATCGGTCAACTGGGGGCAGAGGCCGGCAAGCGATCGCCGTAACGCCCGTAGAACCACTCCATGACCAGAGGCGGAAACAGTGTCGTGAGCGCTATCACAATCACCATGCCTGCATAGACTTCATTATCGAATATACCGCTGATCCTGCCTAACTCGGCGAAGATCAGACCGACCTCGCCACGCGGTATCATCGCCATGCCGATTACCCAACGTACAGGCCAGGATTCCTTTATAAACAGGGCGCCAGCGAGCTTGCCGGTGATCGCCACAAGGAACAGTGAAAGCGAAAAAATCCAGATAAAGGGTGAACCCCAATCGATCTCGCGTAGATTGAGCGAAAGCCCCACAAACACAAAGAATATCGGCGTAAACAGATGAACAATCGGTTTCATCTGTTCCTCGATACGGTGTGCAAAACGCTCATCTTCGTGCAGAACAATGCCCAGAGGCAGAAAGAAGCGCCGCGACAGTGCCAGTCCCGCGGCAAAGCCGCCAAGTAACTCCGGCGCCCCAAGAACATGAGCCAGCCAGGCGAAGAACAACACCAGCGATACGATAGTGGTCGGCAGCAGACCGGGGATCTCGCTAACCGCGTCGAAGCGCCGGATAACCAGTGAGATCAACTTGGCGGCCATGGGTGCCAGTACGAAAAACGCCACCACAAATATCAACACCTTGCCGGCATTGATCAGGCTCACACCGCCTCCGATTGAGAACTCGTAGAGTAGGGCCAGCAGTACCACGCCCAATACGTCATCCAGTACCGCCGCCCCCAACACAATCTGTCCCTCCGGAGCGTGTTGTCGCTTGAGGTCGGCCAGTACCCGTATAGTGATCCCGATGCTGGTGGCAGTGAGCGTGCCGCCGATGAACAGGGACACCAGTGACGACAAGCCGAATACCCAGTAACCCAGCGCAAAACCCAACGCCAGCGGCAATGCGAAACCAATCAAGGCAACCACCAGGGATTTGGTGCCGGTCCGCACCAGGCGTTTGGCGTCGGTTTCCAGTCCCACCTCGAACAGCAGCAGAATAATGCCGATTTCCGCCATCAGCTTGATGATTTCAAACGGCTCAATCCAGCCCAGAATGCTGGGTCCGAGCACCACGCCTGCGAACAATTCACCTATGACGGAAGGTGCCTGCAGACGGGTCGCCAACTCTGCGAATATGCGTGCCGTCAGAAGAATGACCAGCAGGTAAAGAAAAAACTCATGCGTCTCCAAGTCAGCTCCTTTCAGGGTTTTTAGGTCTGGGCCACAGGGACATTATTACCGATTTTGGAGTGGCCCAAAAGGCAGGTGATGGAATCATCCAAGGCCTGGAGCTGGTGACCGTTGGATGGGCATCCTATCATGGTTTGTGGTACATTATTCGCGTCCATATTTTTTGAATCAATGCCAGAACAATCTGTGCGGGGGTCAAGATTCTGATGTGTTTTGACTGATTATTTATTCATGAAGACTGGCCTGAAGATCCTGCCAGTGATCTTGCTGCAGTCGATTTTTTTAGTCGCGGGCAAATCCAGTTAACCAATACCGATTGATGGAATAAGTGACATGAATATATTTAAAGATATTCTTTGTGTAGTGGACATCAGAGAAGATTGCGCGGCTGCTCTGGAACGTGCTGTCACACTGGCGGAGAATAATCAGGCCAGCCTCACCGTTCTTGATGTGGTTGACCGCATTACTGCCGGTATTGGTATGCCCGATGGAGGCCCTATTTCCGCTGATCTTCAGTCCGCGATAGTAGCTGCCGACATGCAGGCGTTGGAAGAGCTGGTCGATCCTTACCGCAAACGGGTTTCGATAAAAGTAGCGGTGCGGAAGGGTACCCGTTTTATGGAAACTATTCGCCAGGTGCTCACTAACGGACACGACCTGGTCATCAAGGTCCCCGAAAAGCTGGATTGGTTTGATCGGTTATTCGGCTGTGATGATATGAACCTGTTACGTGAGTGTCCGTGTCCGGTTTGGGTGGTCAAACCTCAGATTAAAAAGTCCTATCGCGTCATTCTGGCGGCGGTCGATACCGACGACGGATATCCTCGGGCAGAACTGAGTTCACGCGATGCGGTGAACCGGGAAATTCTTGAAATTGCGTGTTCACTTGCGCTGTCCGATTTTGCCGAGTTGCATGTTGTGCATGCCTGGCAAGCAATCGGCGAGAGCGCTATGCGCGGTGCGCTTATGCATACACCAGAAATAAAGATTATTAACTATGTAGAGCAAGTCAGGCGTCAGCGTGAAATTAAATTGAATAGGGTTGTGCACGAGGTTACCAGCCAATTGGGAAAGGGGGCTGCTGAATATCTCAATCCCCAGATCCATCTAATAAAGGGAGGGGCCCGTAAAGAGATTCCTGAACTGGCAGAACAGTTGAAGGCTGATGTTATTGTTATGGGAACCGTCGCGCGCACGGGTGTCCCGGGGTTCATCATGGGCAACACCGCCGAGACGATCCTGAATCAGATCAATTGTTCGGTGCTTGCCATCAAACCGTCCGAGTTTAAAACACCGGTTACACTGGAGGATTGAATAGCGATACCCATCCTTGAAAAAGGCGTTCGTTCATGTTGCTTGGGTGAAGCTCTTTTCGATACGGAACGATATTCGTGATCCTCATTGGTGCGCAATTGTGTCATCCACCGGGTGAGTCCTGCCCGAATCGCACCTGCTTTCTATTGTTAAGGAGTATTCAGCATGATGGATAATCTTGCACAAATCCTCATGCTTCTGGGGGTTGCGGTTGCCGTTGCCGTCACATTTCAACGTCTGCATATTCCAACCAGCCTCGGGTACCTACTGGTAGGATTGATTCTCGGACCGCATACCATTGGGCCCGTGGTCCATGTGCCGGAGTTTAAAGCGCTGGCCGAGTTTGGTGTGGTATTCCTGCTGTTCACGATTGGCCTCAATTACTCGTTACCCCAGTTGCACAGTCTACGCAACCAGGTTCTCGGACTTGGGACAGCGCAGGTCGTATTCACCACGCTGGTGGTCGGTGCGGTCGTCTGGCTGGCTGGGTTCCCGGTCACTGTGGCGTTTGTGATAGGCGCGGTGTTTGCCCAGTCATCATCCACTATTATTGGTAATCAATTGACAGAGCAGGGCGAGGAAAACAGCACCCACGGCAGGCTTGGACTAGCCATGTCCGTTTTTCAGGATGTCACGGCTGTCCCTTTTCTGGTGGTCATACCCGTGCTGGGCATGGCGGTTGGTATAGATGTATTGGCAGGTGCCCTTGGATGGGCCGTAATAAAAGCGCTGACGGCATTTGTACTGGTATTTGTTGTTGGACGCTGGTTGCTACGACCGTTTTTTCATCTGGTTACCAAACATCGAACGGCTGAGGTATTCACACTGGCAGTACTGCTGGTTGCCTTGCTTGCGGCCTGGGCAACAAACAGTCTTGGTCTGTCGTTGGCATTTGGCGCCTTTATTGCCGGTATGATGCTGGGTGAGACAGAGTTTCGGCACCAGGTGGAATCGAGCATACGCCCATTTCGCGATGTGCTGCTTGGGCTGTTTTTTGTTGGCATCGGTATGATGATCGACCCAACAGCCATACCGGGTATTTGGCATTGGGCCTTGATGGGCATGCTGCTCATATTGATCAGCAAGATTTTGATCGTCGCCGCGATGGTGCGTAAGAGTGGTATCGATATTTTGGCCACTTGGCGTACGGCGCTATTATTGGCGGTCGGCGGTGAGTTTGGTTTTGCCCTTCTTGCGATTTCAATTGATGCCGGCGTGATTGATGTGCATATTGGTCAGATAGCACTTACTTCTGTTCTTTTTTCAATGGTTGCGGGTTCGTTGCTGATCAAGTTCAATCATGCCATTGCCGGTAGGCTGGCCGGGCCTCAGCTTGGCAAGACACAAGGTGTAGCTGATTCACTATTGGGGGTATCCAAACCGCAAGTACTGATCGGTGGTTACGGGCGGGTGGGACATACAATAGCCGTGCTGCTGCAGTCGAGTGGTGTTTCGTTTGTGGCTTTTGATACCGATCCAAAACGGGTGGCACAGGGGCGGGCTGATGGCCATCCGGTAGTGTATGGTGATATTTCTGATCCTGAACTGCTGGCTGTTGCCCATGTGGAACATGCCTCACTGGTGGTGATTACCGTTGATCAGCCATCTACTGCATTACGGGCAATCTCAGTGCTGCGCAATAGTTGCCCCCAAGTACCGGTCATTGCGCGGGCACGTGATCTAGAGACCAGTACCCAACTTATTGATGCCGGTGCTACCCACGCCTATCCGGAAGCTATTGAAGCGAGCTTGCGTCTGGGCGCGATCGCGCTGCAAGTGCTGCAAATTCCAGATAAGGATGTTGATCTGATAATTCAGGGTGTGCGGGATTGGGATTATGACCCTGTACTGGAAGATGATCAGGAGAAATCCTGATTGTTGGCAGTACGTTCCGCCTTTTTGATCCCGCAAAAGTATCGTCCCTTTTTCTCCAGCGCCCCCTCACGGGGTATCTTCATGCCACAGGTAAAGCAGGGGACAAGTCCTTGCTCGGCCTCGCGGCGGGCCTGTTCTTTCTTCCGTTTGATCTGCTGCTGTTTCCGTATTCTGTGGTAGAGGAAGCCGATCAGAATCAGGGACAGTAAGAGCAGCAGCAGTAGAAGGGGGGCGGTCATTGATTGGTACCTTTCTGTCTCAGCGCAGTTCTACTGCGGGTTGCCCATGGCTATGCGGTAGGTGGCGTGGCAGCCGACACAGTTCTGCATTAGTTCACTTAGCTGGGTCAGGGTGTGGCTACCGTCTTCCATCTGTTCGGCATCCAGTGCAAGCTGGTCAAACTTCTGGTGGGTATCCAATCCCAGTTTCTTGAACTCCATGGGGAGTTTTGCTGCCAGTGATATCGGAACGCCGCCTTGTGCCGCCATGCCTGCGGTACGTGCGGCGCCGGCAGCCTGCGCCAGATCCTTCCTGGCGATGCCCTGGGTGATGCTCTGAAGCGTGGCAACGAAAGCACGCATCTCTGCCAGTACCAGATCCCGTTCGCTACTGTTCAACTGTATGGCGATCCGGCCGTCGCTCATCGGCTCGGTGTCACCCTGATAAACGAATTTGTAGCCAAAAAAGGCCGCGACCAGTAGCAGGGCGGTGAGCGAGCCCCAGCAGAATTTGCACATCTTTGTCTCCTTTTGCGATTACATAATCACAATTTGGTTAACTATTTTAGTTTGGTCTGACGGCCCGGGAGATGAACTCCCAGAGTGGCTGTGACTCCGAGTCCAGATCGAAATCAAAATCAAACACCGACCAGCGCATGAGCAACCCCTGGATCAGCATGACCAGGTGGCTTGCCGTGATGTCCGGGTCGAGCGAGCGGTCGAAGCAGTCGTTATCCATGCCCTCCTGCAGTAACTGAGAGACCCGGGAGGTGTAATTACGCATTACCCGCTGCACACTCTGTTTCAGTTCCGGTGATTCTATATGTAGTCTGTCCGAGAAAAGAATTCTTGGTAATCCCTTGTTATTACTGACATATTCAAGCTGTAGCCGAATCAGCTTGCAAAGCCGCTGATCGGCCGACCCGGCACCACTGAAGCAGGGTTCCAGGGTTTGCAGCATAGTGGCGCCAGTCCGGTTAACGGCGGCAGAGAAGATCTCGTCGCGGGATTTGAAGTGCCGAAAGATGGTCGACTGGGCAATGCCCACCTGGTCCGCGATGGCCTGGGTAGTGACCGTATTGACGCCCCGTTCGGCAGCAACCGCCAGGGCGCCCTCGATGATCTCGGCTCTTCTGGTCTCGGTCGGCTTGCCCATGCGGATTGATTTGTGATTAACCAATCGCAAATATATCGGGCTGATGGCGGGCCGTCAATCTCGTTGGTGGGAGAACAGGTGTCAGGTGGTTAGTCTTCGATAGATGTCAGAAACCTTCACGGGCAGCGTGCGCACATCATCCACCACACTGTAGGCGGCGGGACCGTAGAGGTGGGGCAGGTAGTCCCGCGCCTCTTCGTCGATAGTGATGCAGTAGGGATGAATACCGGCCCGACGTGCCTCGATCAGGGCGCGTCGGGTATCCTCAATGCCGTACTGCCCCCGGTAGCTGTCGTAGTCATCTGGTTTGCCGTCGGAGAGGGTAATGAGAATACGGGTCCTGGCATCGGTGGTCTGCAGTATTTTACTCAGATGCCGGATAGCAAAGCCCATGCGGGTGTAGTCCTGGGGTTCGATACCGCTGATGCGTGCCTGGACAAGTTCATTGTAGGGCTCCTCGAAGTGCTTGATGTGGAACAGCTCGCAGCGCTTGCGGGTCATACCGGAGAAGCCATAGATGGCGTAGCGGTCGCCCAGACTCTCCAGCGCCTCGCACAGCAACAGCAGGGATTCCCGTTCGGCATCATTGATCCAGCCCTTGGTGGAGCCGCTCATATCCACCATGAAGATGACGGCGATGTTACGCTCATTGCGCTGCATTCTGGTCAGCAGCCGGTCGGTCATCTCGAAACCGAGATGGGCGTCCGACAGCGCTTCCACCAGGGCGTCGATATCCACATCGTCCCCTTCGGGCTGGCGTTTCAGCAGCCGGTTTTCATGACGCATCGCCTCAAAGGTCTTGCGCAGATGTTTGATCAGGCCGTGGTATTTCTCCAGGGTGCGTTCGGTGAAGTCGTCATGGCGTGGAGTGACCTCGCGCTCCCTGACGGCGCACCACTGTTTGCGGTAGTGACGGCGCTGGAAGTCCCACTCATCATAGAGGTGTGCCCCCTCTTCGTGATAGCTGCCGCGCCATACATCGTCCGCGTCCCGGGTCTGATCCTGAAGCAGGGCCGGGTCGTACTCGCCAGGCCCGGCGGGTTGCAGGTAGTCATCCGGAATATCACCCAGATCGAGCAGAATGGAGCGTTGTAACGCCTGTACCTGATCGGGCAGGGGCGCCGGCATGTCATCCAGCAGGATTTGGATATTCAGACCTTCCGGTGTAGCAGGGTCTTCCCGCTGTTGTTTGCTGAACCGGCGCTCGGACTCCTGCTCTGTTGGGCTGGTGCGCTGTAGTTCTTCCAGCAGGGTATTCAGGGACACTCTGAACCGGGCCTTCTCTTTTTCAATTCGAGCGTTCATGCAATCCTGCACGGCGTCCAGCTCCAGGGAGACCTGATGACTGTATGGGGTGTAGGGGGTGATCAGGCCACGCTGTTGTAGCGCCAGTGCAATTACATCCTCTGCCCGGGTGTCCGCTGCCGAAAGTTGTGGCAGGAGCCGCTGCCACTCCGCCGGTAGCGGCGGCTCATCAAGCGTCTGTCTGATCTGCTCAAGTGCTCTGAATAGTCCAGGTAAAGCACGTTGCAGACAGGCTTCAAGTCGTAGCATCTCCATGGCGTGATAGAGCTGCAGGAGTTCCGGCTCTGGTGAAGATAATTGCAGCAATGGACGAAATGAGCCAAAGCGAATCTGTGCCCAGAGCAGGGCGCAGGTAACCTTGTAGTGTTGAAAGTTCTGTTCCGGGGTCGGCAGCAGTGAAAGCAGCGGCGGCAGGAACAGGGTTTCAGTGTCTGTGTAGATGCGGTCCGATGGGGCGAGTTTCAGTGGTCGTCCCGAGAGCCCCTGCAGAAAATGGCTCAGCACCCCTTCATGATCCTGCAGCAGGGCGCCGCGCGCTCGTGCCTGCTGCTGCCCGGCAAACTGCCGGTACTGTTCGATGGCCAGTAGCGCCGGGCGCAGTCCCTCGGCATCGTAACAATCCATGCTGTGAAATATCCACGCCTCAAAGATATCCGGCTCCATCAGTGCCTGGGCGTCCACCCCTTTGCAGGCGACCTGATAGCCCAGTTCAACATGGGTGCTGGCTATCCGTTGAATCCAGTTGATCAGGCGTGCCTGACGCACGCCGGGGAGTTTGGCGATGGCGGCCGCGGGCGCGGAGGTGTCGCGGAAGGAGAACTCCACCTCCAGCAGCTCATCGAGCAGTTGCCGGACTTCGGGCAGGGAGCGCGAGGCGGAGGAGGCCATCTCAGAATAGCGAGGAGGAGAGCTCATTCACCGAGGCGAGCATCTCCGGGTCGTCGGTCAGGGCCTGGGCAATTGCCCCCTGACAGGCAGAGACCGGGTTGACACCGGCGGCCATCAGCTTGGCGGCGTGCACCAGCAGGCGGGTGCTGGCTCCCTCTTCGAGGCCGCTGCCCTTGAGATTGCGGGTCATGCCGGCGAATTTCACCAGGCGCCCGGCCAGTTGCCGTTCCAGGCCCGATTCACGAACCACGATCTCGGTCTCCAGTTCCGCCCCGGGATAGTCGAACTCCAGGGCGATAAAGCGCTGTCGGGTGCTCTGTTTCAGATCCTTGAGCACGCTCTGGTAGCCGGGATTATAGGAGATGGCGATGGCAAACTCCGGATCGGCCTCGATCAGCGTGCCCAGCTTCTCGATCGGTAATACCCGCCGGTCGTCGGCCAGGGGATGGATCACTACCATGGTGTCCTTGCGCGCCTCGACAATCTCATCCAGATAACAGATGCCACCCGCCTTGACCGCCTGGGTCAGGGGGCCGTCTATCCAGGTGGTTTCACCGCCCTTGATCAGGTAGCGTCCCACCAGATCGGAGGCGGTGAGATCATCATGGCAGGAGACGGTAATCAGCGGACGTTTGAGCCGCCATGCCATGTACTCCATGAAACGGGTCTTACCGCAACCGGTCGGTCCCTTCAGTAGCACCGGCAACTGGTTGTGATAGGCCGCTTCAAACAGCTCGATCTCATCACCAGTCGGCTGGTAATAAGGTTCATCCTCAATCCGGTACTCATCCAGTCTGAAGGTGCGCATCCTTGGGGTACTCCTGATTTACTGCAGTGCCCTGTAGTTTGCTGGGGAACAGAGGGGATATCAACAACCGGAAAGTAAGGATTTTTTTATGGCGTTATAGTCGGTAGGTCGGATTAGCGCAGCGTAATCCGACAGGCAGGGGACAATTGGCAGCCAGAGTGTGTTAGGTCCGGGAAGCGCTTGCAGGCCATCTATGCTGTGCATGCCCCGATGTCGGGTTACGCCCTGACGGTCTAACCCGACCTAC
>NZ_ATZE01000026.1 GCF_000428045.1 Sedimenticola selenatireducens DSM 17993
TTTTATCAAAGGAAAAAGTGCAATCCACATAGCCCGCACCTATCAAGGTCGAAAGAGAAATTATGTGGGACAGCACTTCTGGGCTAGGGGTTACTTTGCCTCGACGGTGGGCAGGGATGAGAAAGTAATCAGGGATTACATCCGACACCAAGAAGCAGAAGATCGCAGGATTGATCAGCTGAACTTGGTGTAGTGGCCCCTTCGAGGGGCTCAAGGAGCCGTCAGGCTCCGTAATACAGGCCGCTTCGAGTGGCTCACAGATAAAGCCCCCGGCTTTGCCGGGGGATACTTACTTGGAATCTACCGACTGCACTTAGCGAGATAGGCGCCCAACCGGGCGATGTGGTACAAGTAATCACTCTCCGCCCTATAGAAAAGGTAGAAATTCCATGTCACATCGTAGGGGAGTTTAGATGCTTTTACGCTTCAGGAGGTTCGCTAATTAATTCACGTATAACAACGAATCATATACAGGCTATACAGCATGCAAATCAAGAAAAATTTCTGCGCTCTATATTTATAGATTCAGTAATCTCCGAGTTATTTCGAATACAAGCAAAACGTCCATATGAATACAAGATTACAGCGACGTACGCCGACCTTATCTTAAAAGCTAAAGGCGGAATTATGTTTCCCAGTATTGAGAATGATCATGCGATAAATCTCGCATTACCTGCAGCAACGTTTGATTCTAAGTTTGAAGTTTTATTTACAGAGGTTTATGAAATAAAAGAAACATATGGGTTTGGTTTATATAAGCTCAAAAAACTTCATTTCTCGAGTGAAGTATATGGAAATGGTGATATTAATTGGGACTCGAAGAAGGCTCACAATTTCAATTGGCACCCTCGCGCTGGCCTAATGGCAAATCAACCTATAGCAGGATGGAGAAAGAGCAAATCTTAGCCTGTTCATAGGTAAAAATGGGACAGATAAAAAGGTGGATCTATTTTCCAGTAACGGACGTATGTCATTCATATGACAAACGGCAGCTTCATGTCGGGAGCTGCCTTCTAGAGGAAAAATTCGAATGGCTGCCAAAGTCGCACTGCAGGCCCTTTGATCTGATACTGACTGCCAGGTCGGGTGTGAATTAAATTACTACACCTCAGGCGCGGGAGATAAATTTTCCGGTGCCGGTATTGATCTTGACTATTTCACCGGGCTCCAGGTATTCAGGTACCTGGATCTCCAGGCCGGTGGTCAGGAGGGCAGGTTTTGTCCGTCCGGTGGCGGTGGCGCCCTTGATGCCGGGAGCGGTATCGGTAATGGCGAGTGAGACCGACTGGGGTAACTCAATGCCCAGCAGTTTGCCGTCCACGATTAACGCGGTGATGCCCTCCAATCCTTCGGTCAGGTAACCGACCTGATCCTCGATGTCCTCCCTGTTAATTGCATACTGGCTGTAGTCCTCCATATCCATGAAGACATACTGCTCGCCGTCCAGATAGGAGTACTGAACCTGGGGACGCAGGCAGTCGATACCTTGTAGCAGGTCGTCCCCCTTGTAGGACTCGTCCAGCTTCTGACGGGTCTGCAGGTTGGTGAAGCGGATCTTGTACAGGGTGGCGGCTCCACGGGATGAAGGGCTTTTCGTTTCAACCTGTTTTACCACATGGGGTGCGCCATTGATCTCGACAATGACGCCTCGTTTTAAATCACACGCTTTCGGCACGACGATGCTCCGCAAATAGATTCGAGGCGGCGATTATAGCAGATGGCGCGTTGGTGGAATCGGTTTACCGCACAAGGTATTAACGCGGCTTTGGTTGGGAAACCTCAACTCAGGCATGGCCGGAAAGCAGGTGATCGAGGGCACTGGCGTTGCCCATCAGGTCAGCCAGCGTGTACTTTTCCAGCACTTGATAGAATGCCTCCTGTGCCTCGGTCAAGACGCCTGCCAGGCGGCAGGCGGGCAGTATTCTGCACTGGCTGCTTTCGGGACTGAAGCACTCTACCAGAATACTGTTCTGCTCTGTCTGCCTGATCAGCAGACCGATGTTGATCACATCCGGACTCAGTGCCAGGCGAATGCCACCTCCTTTGCCCCGAAGTGTTTCGATATAACCCTGTTGACCCAGGTAATGGACTACCTTGGTCAGGTGGTTATGGGATACCCCGTAGCTGGTCGCCAATTCACCCACGGTCGCCAGCTTTTCCCGATCAAGGGCGAGGAATATAAGCACCCGGATGGTGTAATCTGTAAAGGTTGTCAGCCGCATAATGAGGTGCCTTTAATATGTATTTAACATATTGATTATCTCAAATCGGCGTGCTAGATTAAACATGCAAATCATATATAGCTTATGGAATCATCCAACATGAAAGACAACTCCACCGATACGGAGATTACCCGCGAGGCTGTTTATAACGCCCTGCGGGGAGTCATTGATCCCGAGGTCGGGATCAATATTGTTGAGCTGGGACTGGTATATGACGTGGTTGCCGATAGCGACAGGGTTGAAGTGTCCATGACCCTCACGTCCCCGGCCTGCCCGATGGGCGCTCACCTCGCCGATGAGAGCAGACAGGCAATTCAGGCCATAGTGCCCGCTTCAGTGGTTGTGGATGTCAGGCTGGCCTGGGAGCCGCCCTGGAATCCGGAGATGATGTCGGATGAGGCCAAACAGCTATTGGGTTGGAAATAGTATTGTTTAATAGAACTGGAGACCGATGATATGAGCACGCCAACAGCAAAGAGCACCGTGGATGTCAGAACCATTGAGCCAAGATTTCGCCATCCGATTATTTTCAACACCTTTGAGGAACTGCAGCCGGGAGAGTTTTTGCTGCTGGTGAATGACCATGATCCGGCACCGTTGCGCTACCAGTTTGAGGCGGAACGCGCTAATCAATTCGCCTGGGAGTATATTGAGCAGGGGCCTGAGGTGTGGCAGGTGCATATCACCAAAAAGGCCGCCTGATTAACCTCAGCAACTGTTTGCAGGGTGATGTTTATGTGGAGTGATCTCAAACCCGTTTACCGGTATCCGATTCTGATACTCGGTATGTTGTCCCTGGTTTTCGGTGTGCTTGCCGGCCTGGCCAGGTTGGGGTTGGCCGTTCCACACATCGCCCTGCAGCAGGCGGCCCAGCACGGTGTGCTGATGATTCCCGCCTTCTTCGGTACGGTAATCGGACTGGAGCGGGCGGTGGCGATCGGCCAGCGTTGGGCCTATCTTGCCCCGTTGTCGACTGGTGCTGCGGGTATTGCGCTGTTGCTGGGTGCGCCGCCGGTTATCACTCTCGCTCTGTTAACGCTGGGTAGCCTGCTGTTTCTGATCGCCTCGATCAAGGTGCTGCGCATCCAGCAGGCGGTGCATAACTGGATCCTGCTCGGCGGAGCCAGTGGACTGTTTATCGGTAATTTTTTGCTTTTGAATGGCCAGACGGTGAGTCAGGTGCTCTACTGGTGGATCGCATTTCTGGTGCTGACCATTGCGGGTGAGCGACTGGAGCTGAGTCGCCTGGTGATCCGGGATCAGCGCAAGCGCATGGGGCTCGCCCTGTTGTCGGTGATGCCGTTGGCCGGTACAGCCATTGGGATGTTCAACCCGTCCTTGGGCTTGACCCTGTTTGCCCTGGGACTGGCGGGTATCGGCACCTGGCTGCTGCTGTTCGATATTGCCAGGCGGACAGTCCGTTTGACTGGACTGACCCGCTTTACCGCAGTCTGTATGCTGGCCGGTTACGGCTGGTTGTTGCTGTCCGCGCTGCTGTTCCTGGGAATGGCCCTGGAGTGGGGCGGTATCAGTCGGGATGCCGCTCTGCATGCCATCTTTCTCGGTTTCGTCTTTTCCATGGTGATAGGCCACGCCCTGATCATCTTTCCGGCGGTGACCCGGCTGAAGATTCCCTATTCGCCAGCTTTCTACTTCCCCCTGCTGCTGCTGCAACTATCGCTGCTGCTACGCATCGTCGGTGGCCTCGGCGGCAATGCCGACTTCCTGATCCAGGGCAGCATCCTGAATGCCGTAACACTGGCGCTGTTTATACTGACACTGGTCTGGAGTATTCTGCGTGGACAATTGGGACAGGCCGGCAGGGCGCCTGATCCCGCAGCAAGCCGGACACCACCGGATACAGAACGATTTAGCTGAGTGGTGCGGATTGAATTGGTGGGCGCGCCTGGGATCGAACCAGGGACCCCTACCGTGTGAAGGTAGTGCTCTCCCGCTGAGCTACGCGCCCCCTGAGTGGAGGTGCGCAATTCTAGTGATTTGTCACCGTCAGGTCAAATGCTCCATACGCAGATCCATACACATCTGCTAGAATGCGCCTCTTTCCGATATTGGCTGCCTGGTAGTGAGTTATGACGACCATCCGTACCCGTTTTGCCCCCAGTCCGACCGGCTACCTCCATGTGGGAGGCGCCCGCACCGCACTCTTCTCCTGGCTCTATGCCAGACGTCACGGTGGCGCCTTCGTATTGCGCATCGAAGATACCGACCTGGAGCGCTCAACGGAGGAGGCAGTCAATGCCATTCTGGAAGGAATGACCTGGCTGGGGCTGGAGTACGAAGAGGGGCCTTTTTACCAGACCCATCGATTCGAACGCTATAACGAGGTGATAGACGAGCTGCTGGCGGGTGGTCACGCCTATCGCTGCAACTGTTCCAAGGAGCGGCTGGATACCCTGCGGGCCGAGGCCGAGAAGAGTGGCGGCATGCGTGGCTACGACGGTCACTGCCGGGATAAGTTCGTTAATCCCGACGAACCCCATGTGGTCCGTTTCCGCAATCCGGAGATCGGTGTGGTGGTATTTGATGACCAGGTGCATGGCAAGGTGGTGGTGAATAATTCGGAGCTGGATGACCTGATCATCCGTCGCACCGACGGTGCCCCCACCTATAACCTGACCGTGGTGGTGGATGATCATGACATGGGTATAACCCATGTGATCCGTGGTGATGACCACAAGCGCAACGCCTCCCGGCAGATCAACATCTTCAAGGCGCTGGGTTGGGATATTCCCCGTTATGCCCACGTGGCGCTGATCATGGGCGACGACGGCGCCAAACTCTCCAAGCGGCATGGTGCGGTCAGCGTCATGCAGTACAAGGAGGACGGCTTTCTGCCGGAGGCCCTGCTCAACTACCTGGTGCGCCTGGGCTGGTCCCATGGTGATCAGGAGATCTTCAGCGTGGATGAGCTGATCCAGCTGTTTGATATCGAGGATGTGAACAAGGCGGCGTCCACTTTCAATACTGAAAAGCTGCTGTGGCTGAACCAACACTACATCAAGGCGGGCGATCCGGCCCATCTGGCCCACCTGCTCAGCTACCATATGGGGAAACTGGAGATCGACCCGTCCCAGGGTCCGGATCTGATTGAGGTGGTCAAGGCCCAGCAGGAGCGGGCGCGAACCCTGGTGGAGATGGCCGAGATCAGCGCTTTCTTTTACCGTGATTTTGAAGCTTTCGATGAGGATGCGGCGAAAAAGCACCTGCGTCCGGTGGCGCGTGAGTCGCTCGAACGGATGCGCACCGCTCTGGAGTCGCAAGCAGACTGGTCCCCCGAGGCGCTGCACCAGCTGGTGATGGATGTCTCGGCCGCGATGGATCTGAAAATGGGCAAGGTGGCTCAGCCGTTGCGCGTGGCCGTAGTGGGACGTGCGGCCTCACCCGGCATTGATATCACTCTCAGCCTGGTGGGGCAGGCGGCTTGTCTGCGCCGCATCGACCAGGCCTTGGATTACATCAGCAAGCGGGAAGCGAACGCCTGATCCGGGCGCTATGATCAACAGAACAACAGCAACTCTTTGGCGCAACAGGCTATGAGCAACAACGAAACCACGGCACCGACACATTTCATCCGCCAGATCATCGAGCGTGACCTGGCGGCTGGCAAGAATGATGGAAGGGTACATACCCGATTTCCGCCCGAACCCAACGGCTATCTGCATATCGGACATGCCAAGTCGATCTGTCTCAACTTCGGTATCGCCCGGGACTATGCTGGGTTGTGTAATCTGCGATTCGATGACACCAACCCGCACAAGGAAAATGAAGACTACGTCAACGCCATCCAGGAGGATGTGCGCTGGCTCGGCTTTGATTGGCAGGATCGACTCTTTTACGCCTCTAACTATTTCGAGAAACTTTACGGCTATGCCGTGGAGTTGATTGAGGCCGGCAAGGCCTATGTGTGTGATCTAAATGCCGAACAGATCCGCGACTATCGTGGCACCCTGACCGAGCCAGGTCGGGAGAGCCCTTATCGCAACCGTTCGGTGGAGGAGAATCTGGACCTGTTCCGGCGTATCCGTGCCGGCGAGTTCGCCGACGGCAGCCGGGTGCTGCGGGCCAAAATCGACATGGCCTCGCCCAATATGAATATGCGTGACCCCACTCTTTACCGTATCCGTCACGGGGTGATCCATCACCAGACCGGGGAGGAGTGGTGTATCTACCCGATGTATGACTTCACCCACCCGATATCGGACGCCCTGGAGGGGATTACCCACTCCCTCTGCACCCTGGAGTTCGAGGATCATCGCCCGCTGTATGATTGGGTGCTGGACAATATCAGTATCGACTGCCATCCGCAGCAGATCGAGTTTTCCCGGCTCAATCTCGAATACACCGTGATGAGCAAACGCAAGCTGACCCAGCTGGTGGATGAGGGGCTGATGACGGGCTGGGATGACCCGCGCATGCCGACCATCGCCGGGCTGCGCCGCAGAGGCTATACGCCGGCGTCAATCCGTACCTTCTGTGAGCGTATCGGGGTGACCAAATCCGCCAACTCGGTGGAGATGGGCATGCTGGAGGCCTGTATCCGGGAAGACCTGGATCAACATGCCCGCCGTGCCCTGGCGGTGCTGAATCCCCTGAAGGTGGTGATCGAAAACTATCCGGAGGAACAGGTGGAGATGCTGGACGCCCCCTATCATCCCAAAGATGAGAGCATGGGCAGCCGCCAGCTTGCCTTCACCCGCGAGCTCTATATTGATCGCGACGATTTCCGCGAGGAGGCCAACAAGAAGTACAAGCGCCTGGTGAGCGGTGGCGAGGTGCGGTTGCGCAACGCCTACGTAATCAAGTGCGAGCAGGTGATCAAGGATGGAGCGGGCGAGATCACCGAGCTGCGTTGCAGCTACGATCCCGATACTCTGGGCGCCAACCCGGTCGGGCGCAAGGTGCGCGGGGTGATCCACTGGGCTTCCGCCAGCCACGGGGTGCGCGCACAAGTGCGTCTCTATGACCGGCTGTTCAACCATCCGGCCCCCGACAGCGACAAGTCGGTCGCATCGTTCCTGGAACACCTTAACCCTGAATCGCTGAGGGTGGTGGAGGCGGTGGTCGAACCGAGCCTGGGGCAGGCGGTTGAAGGCGACCGCTTCCAGTTTGAGCGGGAAGGCTATTTCTGTGTCGACAAGGAGAGCAGTGGCGAGCGGATGATCTTCAATCGTACCGTCACCCTGCGCGATACCTGGGCCAAGATCGCGGAGCAGAATAACTGAACGGCAAAAATTGTCTGGTTGGTCTGGACAAACGCCATCGCTTACCTTAATATTCGCGCCTCGTTTGGGGCCATAGCTCAGCTGGGAGAGCGCTACACTGGCAGTGTCGAGGTCGGCGGTTCGATCCCGCCTGGCTCCACCAAACAACACAGGGCAGGAAGCCCGCCTGACCGGAAAACCTGCTGACCGGTCATTCAATGGAGGCGATTCAAGTCCCCTTCGTCTAGAGGCCTAGGACACCGCCCTTTCACGGCGGTAACAGGGGTTCGAACCCCCTAGGGGACGCCATCTGAAAACCCGATTGCAATAACAGCAATCGGGTTTTTTATTTTCCGCTTTTGCTCTGTCCGGGGCGCGGTTTCGTGTAGCTGCAGCGATGGTTTCGTAAGCGCCGTTATCGTTATCCAGGTGAGAATTATCACGGCTTGGGATGGCATTTAACGGAGGCACTTCTATACCCTTGCCAGGTAATCGACAGAACCCCGGAAATTGCCAAAGCCAACTAGACAAACCGTGCAGGATACCTTACCATGCGCGCCTTGTTACGGGGCCATAGCTCAGCTGGGAGAGCGCTACACTGGCAGTGTCGAGGTCGGCGGTTCGATCCCGCCTGGCTCCACCAAACAAACTCAGGGCAGGATGCCCGACTGACCGGAAAACCTGCTGACCGGTCATTCAATGGAGGCGATTCAAGTCCCCTTCGTCTAGAGGCCTAGGACACCGCCCTTTCACGGCGGTAACAGGGGTTCGAACCCCCTAGGGGACGCCATTTCAAGTTCATCATAGTGTTCGGAGTCAGATAACCGATGGTTACCGGGTAGTGTGAGAATTGTCCTGTTAAAAAAGCGGTCATCAGACCGCTTTTTTTTGTCATTGCCTCTCAGTCCATCTCCAGCTTGGGCTTCCATTATAACCTTGTGGACTCCGCGTTAATTAGACATTAGCATATTAGGAGCTTTGCGGTTATTTACTATAACTCCATAAGAAATAAAGTGATTTAGTGACCGGCATGAATGGCTGGTGATAATGGTGTAATTAAGAATAATAATTCTTTTCGGACTTCCCGGTTTAGCTTGATTTTTATCATGGATGATTTTTTCCAGAGTGCGATCCTGAACGCAGGATTGGTAATAATATAAAAAAAAGGTTCCATGGCAGTGTTAACTGGAAACCAACAATCAAAATCCGCACTCATGCAAGGTAGCGATCCTCGTTTGCTTCCCGCGTTATATTCATCTGTTCTGTTCCTGCAACTGACACTGTCATCTCCCCATAACAATATATTGCCGGTAGGTCGATATGAACAAATATACTAAACAGTTGCTCGTTATCTGTTTCTGGTTACTCCCTGCATGGGTATGTGCGGAATTGCCAACCGAATGGAAACAAATAACTCATGGTGGATTGTCATTTTCTGTACCGGCTGATTGGGCTGTGATAAAGGAACGGGAGTTCGAGGGGCAGTGGGGTATCAGGGATGATGAGAAACATCAGGCCATCGCCTTCGCCATCTCTCGCGAGCGGCGACCCGAGGGCATGCTCAAGGGGGCGGAAAAGGATGGTATGGAGGTGAAGGCATTGGGACCGGCATCCTTCGGCTCCTTGTCCGGTGAAAAACATCAGATTTCAGGCCAAATGAAAGGCGCGGATCTGTTTGTCAGCGTCGCGATTCTCGACGGTCTGCTTCCCGATGGAGACAAAATCACTTTTAGCACCTCACTGATTGATATGTCCCTGGACAAGTGGCAGCCGGTGATCGAGCAAGTGATGGCGAGTGTGGCGCCCACGCCTGAGCTGGTGGCGCTGCTGCAAGGGTACAGCCGGCATGAGCTGTTCGACGGGCTGATCAGCCTGGAGGTGCGCAATAACTGGGAGAAAACCGACTACTCAGACAATGTCTCCTGGGAACCACCCCTAGTCTCGATCTACGGAGGGAGAATGATCCGCTTTGCCCATGGTTACCATCTTACCGGTGGCAACGGGCTGTTGAGCAAGATGAAGGATCCGATCATTGAGAAGTCGGAGATGTACGGAATCCCGGCCTGGAAGATTGTCGGTACCGGGGTGGGTGTCACCTACACCTCCCCAATGCGTAACAAAACCATTCCGGCCACCACCGTCCTCTATCTATCGGATATCTGCCTTGCCAAGGGTGATCGCTTCGGCTATGCCATCACCGCTTCCGAGGAACAGTTGGCCGAACATAAGGTAGAGCTGGACAAACTGTTGGCCAGCGTCAAGCTGAACCTACCGGAACAGGCCGGTCCCTGTGATGACCTGGTGACCTATGACTGGAATGAGGGACTGAAGGTCGGTGTGCCACGCAGCTGGCGGAAAAATCAGGATTCCAAGTTCCAGCTCTCCTGGTATGACAGGGTGCTCACCACCGGTGCGGATATCAAGGCCTACATCAACCATAACACCACGGATGTGCATCCGATAACCGCTTACGATCACCCGGCCGAGACCCTGGAGCAACTGACCATAGACGGTTACCCGGCAACCCATTATCGAAAAAAGCATACCGATTCCAAAAAGGTGGAGTCGATCCACGACTATTACATCATCGATAGCCGGATGCGTTTCAAGGCGGCCAGTCAGCAAAACAAACCCTCATTTTTTATCGTGCATTTTACAACCAGCCCCGCCGCGGCGGCTGAGCCGGATACGGCCACCCATAACCGGGTGCTCGACTCCATCGTGTTCGGCCCTGAGTGGGCGAGTGAAACACCGGTTGCAAGGGTCGAGCGCCCGGTAGCTGTGATCCATTCAACAGAAGGGCAGCCTGTACAGCCTACCGCAGTCGCAGTGGACGAGGCAGCGGCTCAGTCGGAGAGAGTCGAGGCTCCGCCGGCAGCCGATGATGTGGCTCCCGCGGATGCCGGGGAAGAGGCAATCGAACCAGTACAGGAAGAGCAAGAGGTAATCGAACCGTTACAGGCGGAGCGAGAGACGGAGCCCACCGTCAACAAGCATCAGGCTGTCGATACGGTTGATGCCCCCGTTAGCGCGGCGCCGGACAACACAATGGCAGTTGATACAGCACGCCAGCGCTATGACCAGGCCAGAGACTTGCGTACCGAGGGGGCGGCGCTGCAACAGCAGGGTAAGCTGACCGAGGCGGTCGAGAGGTACCGCCGCTCCCTGTCACTGTATCCGGATGACCAGTTGGAAGCCCATGTACGACTGATCGAACAGATGTTGAGCAACGGCAGGAAGTAGTGGCGATAAGGGGTGAAAAATGACAAGGGCCAATTTGTATCGATCAATATTGGCAGCACTGCTGCTTTTATCCGCGACCGCCAACTTGCAGGCGGATCAAAGCGGCGTAATTTTTGACAATAGTATCCCCGCTCCGGTGGAAAGTGTGCCACTGAAGCCGACCCGGTTTACCCTCTATGACAGTCGAACCATTACCAGTATTACGACCTTTCACTGGAATGGAGGCAAGGGTGCATTGCCCGGTTCTATAGCCCTGCAGGGAAAAAATAAACGCCTGATCGGACCCTGGCAGGCGAGCGCTATCGATGATGGTCAGGGGCTGGCTAACGCCTACTGGGAAGTGAAACCGAACATCATGCTGGAGGCCGGCACCTATACAGTGCTGGACTCTGAACCGGGGACCTGGTCCCGTAATCCCGCGAAGGGTGATATGGGGATTGTGCGCATTCTCGGGCAACGGGGTGACGCGACAAAAGCACAACAGCACCCCAGTGAAGGCACTGAAGTCGAGCAAGTACCTTTACTGACGCTGGAGCAGCAGCAGGCGCGTGCAACGGAGCTGTTTCAACAGATACGGCAGGCTGATAAATATGACTATGCACAAATCGAACAGCTCTACCTGCAGCTGATAAGTGAATGTCCCGATACCGAGCAGGCTGAAGAGTCTTATTTCAGACTCTCAAATCTTTATCGCATGGGTATGGATCCACCGGAATATCGCAAGCTCAGGGAACTACTGGAAGCGTACCTGGAACGCTACCCGGCCTCAGAAATGGCACCAGAGATGGGTAAGCGCTTGCGGCGTGCCTATGAAGATACGGGCCAGTGGCCGCGGGTGGTGGAGCTTTACCATGCAGAGGTGTCCGCACTCACCGAGGCGAATCCGCACTATCTGGTGACACTGCTTGATTATGCCAGGGCACTGGAGGGTAGTGGCGAGCGCGATAAATCGCTCGCGATTTACCGGCAAGTGGAGAGCGTGGCCAGTGGTGAAAAGGCCGGTAACTACGATATGAGTGATCTGTGGTTACGGGTAGCGCGGAAACGTATCGAGATTATTGAACTGCTTCATGCGGAAAAGTGGCACGAACTGGTTGAAGCATACCGGAAGCAGTTCGCCAACATGGGCTTTGCGGAGATGCCACAGATTCAGGAACTGCTGGAGTATGCGCAGGCGCTGGAGAAGAGTGGTGACCAATCCGGGGCGATCAAGCAATATCGCCAGGTGATGCGCACCGATCAAGGCAACCAAACATTGCAGGCACAACAGGCCAGCGCCCGTTTGACGACGCTGGTCGGAACGGACTTGTACGAGTAATTCGGGGAGCAAAGGAGAGGGTTTCATGCAAACCACACCATCGAGGAAAGAGCGTCTGTTTTGCCGCTTCAGGCGATTGATACCCGGAGTCCTGATTATCGCCGTTTTGGGCGTACCATTCAGTTTGCACAGTGGGGAGCCAACCGTGGATGAGAGATTCAAACTGGCAGAGCAGGCGTTGAATGACGGCAATATAGAGCAGGGAAGGGCACAGCTTGAATCCATTCTGAAGACCAATCCCGATGATAAGGAAGCCTGTAACCTGCTGGGCAATATCGCCTTGGCCCAGGGTCAGTTTGAGCAGGCGAAAAGCTATTACGACTGTGCGCTGAATGCAGATCCACTGTTTGCTGAAACCTACAATAATCTGGGCGTTCTGGCGTTGAAACAGGGAAACGTAGAGGAGGCGATGACCAATTTTCATGCGGCGGTCAAGATCGATCCCAAGCGTGCAGATGCCTGGTACAACATGGGGCAAATACTGATGGCGGCCGGCCAGACGAAACCGGCAGGGGAGTACTTGCACAGGGCCATCAAGGCTGATCCCACGCATTCGGCGGCCATCCATCGTCTGGCGATTCTGCTTATTAGTCAGCGCCGCGGTGATGAGGCGGTAAAGCTGTTGGAAGAGTCGATGGGAGCCGTCTCTGAAAATCCTCAAATACTGTTCCTGCTGGCGACCCTATTGGATGACATGGGGCGGAACAAGGAAGCGGCGGAAAGGTATCTGCAAGCACGAGCAGCCGGTGATCGTACTCCGGAACTCCCCCTCTACCTGGCCGGGGTACAGATCAAACTGGGTCAGGAAAAGGCTGCGGATAAGGAGTTGCGAGGCATCCTCAGCAACGGCAAGGCCGATGCAGTGTTAAAGGAGAAAGCGTCTGCCCTGCTGAAGAAATTGGGTGACAAAGGTGCGCGCTGATCTGTCAATCCCGCTGCCCGCCACCAGGCTGTTTGGCTTGTACCGATGGCTGTTTATAGTCCTTCTACTGCTAACGGGGCTGCCGATCAGTGCCGTTGCCAGTGACAGCATCAATGATCTCCGGATACGCCAACAGAATGCACTGAATGTGCTTGAAAGCAGTTACCACACCAGGGTTCGCAGCAATCCGAATTTGATCAGGGCGGATGGAACTGTCGATACCGATCACCCTGAATACAAGCAGATTCTCAGTGATTACAGCAAGGATAAGTCAGAAATCCAGTCTCAGTTCAATAACCTGGATACGCGGGGTGATGAGCTTGAAAACTTGCAGGAGCGCTATGGTTCGAGTCTGAAAACCACCGGCAGCTCACCGAAAGATGTGCGTGCAGATGTTGATATTAGTGCCAACAATAGTGATGTGGCCGCGAAAATCGCCGATGAGTGGCGAGCGAACGGGGACGTTGTTAAATACGATAAAAAGCTGGGTATCTATATCAATGAATCGAAAGATACGACCCTGTGGCAACCACCCACAGCCGACCAGCTCAGTGAACGACAAAAATACCACGATGCCTTTTCTACACCAGGTGGCAAGCAGGCGACCAATGTAAAAGGCAATGAGTCGGTCAGGGATCCTGAAGGCAATGTTCTGGATAACGAGAAAAAGTTTATCCACGGTGCAGAAGATCTCGAAAATACCGATATCAACAGCAAATCGCCCGACGACCAGCTGAAGCGGGACATGGCACTGAAAACCATGGGTAAAAGTGTCAGTAAGTCGGCCGATGAAGTGGATCATGATTCAGAAGTCATTAAACAAGCCAACAAGCTGAGGAACTACGGCGATAAATACGAGACCGGTATCACACCCCTGGGCGCGACTCCGCAACAGCAGAAGGAAGATGAGAAAAAATGGATTCGTCAGGCTGACCAGGAGATACAAAATACCAAGCCTGTTGCCGCCAAAAAGTCTGAGAACATCAAGAAGATCCGTGAACAGGTAGCAAAAACGGTAGACAAGAGCGCCAGGGGCACAGCTGATAAAGATGCCGAGGATACGGCTGCCAATATTCGTGGTCGCAACAGGCTGGTTAATAACGCTAACGAGGATGCTCGGGCGGCTAATGAAGCGGCGCGAAAAAAGGCCAACCTGCCTGCTGCTCCGACACCGGATGAAAAAGAAATAACCAGACAGTCCGAAAGAAAGGCCAGCAAGAGTGCTGCTGACAAGGACTCCAAGACAACAATCTCAGAGCGTTCGGGCTCTGCCAAGAACAGTAAATGGAAGATCACCGAAGAGCGGGATGGTGACAAGCGCACCCAGACCCGGACATCGACCACGCAAAATGCGGATGGTAGCACGACCCAACGCGATTCCCGGACCGACACCCAAAGTACCCCGGGTGGGGGTAAAACCACCCGTCAGACAAAGACAACCCTCGAAACGGGTGCTGATGGTTCAGTTAAACAGACCGATTCAACTAAAACCACCAACACACGCACCACCAAGGATGGCAAGCGTACCAGTACCTACGAAAACTCAACCACTAAGCAGGACTACAAGGGGTGGATGCCGGGTAGCACGGGTTCCACGACCACGGATACCAGCCAACAGACTACGGAGCACGAACAGGGCGGGGTTAAAAGGAGAACTGACAGTTCGACAACCACCACAACTGATGATCGGACCGGTAAGCGAACCACCACCCATACGGATAGCCGCAGCACGACAAGAACCCATGATGACGGCAGAAAAACGACCTCAAACGTTACCACCACGACAACCGACAAGCCCTGGCAAAAATCCAGAACCACCACCGGGGGCTATGAAAAGGACCTGAAACCGGGCGGTGATCCCAACCAGCCCAAGGAGGGCGAGGGGATTGGGGACCCCACTAAAGTTAATGTCAAAATTGCCGGGGGAAAACTTTTCGAGCCGATCGATGAGGCTAGTAAAACCCTATCCACCAGCGGCGCCGGTCAGAATGACTCCGGTGGTGACTATGAATACGATGCCAAAATACAGACCGGCCAGCATAGCGCAGCAGGTAGTTGGGAGGTTACCGCCAACAAGCGCGGTCTGCATGCCAAGGCGGATATCAATGCGGAAGCCAACGCGGTCAAGATGACGGCCACGGGTAGTGCGGAACAAAAAGTCGGTGATGCAACCCTGGGCGTCAAGGGTTCAGGTACAGCCAAGCTCGGAGCGGAAGGGAAAACCTCGGCAGAGGCGCATCTGGGTTCGGATCGCATAGCCGGCTCCCTGGAAGCCAAGGTTTTCGTGGGCGGCAAGGCGGAGGCCGCTGCGGAGGCCTCGTTGTCGCTCTGGGGATTGAAATTGACAGGCAAGGCGCAGGGCGAGGTATCGGCGGGTGCCGGTGCAGAGGCGAAAGTCGATGCCGAACTCTCCTGGACCCGGATCCGCCTGGGCGCCAAGCTGTCTGCCACGCTTGGGCTGGGTGCCGGTGGTGGTACCTCGGTTGAACTGGATGGCAGGGAACTTATAACCGGTTATGACCACGATGCACTCGACCGCCAGTACAAGGCCGGTGACAGTATTGTCAATATCTGTCGCAATCTCCGTTCAGGCCGTCTGCGTCTGCCCCCGGGCGTGGAGTTCTCGGACATCCGTGAGAGGTTGCAGAAGCGGGCGGATTTCTACGCCAAGCATCCACAGAAAGGCAAGGACGGAAAACCGATCAGCCTGATCGACTCCCTGGTGAATGAACTGGGCCTGGTCAAAGGGAAGGGTGGTGCCTATATCACTGCCCACCACAAGCAGAAAGACTGGTACTGCACCAACCGCCCGCAGATCGAGGCCAAGGTTGTTCTGCCAGCTATCGTGGAGCGCAGATAATGAAGTCACTAACTGCCCGGTTACTCCATGGCTTATTGCTCCTGACCCTTCTTGTTACCGTTGCCCATGCCGAGGCTCCGGGGCCCTTGGGTGTGAAAGTGTTCGAGCAAGCCGCTGACGCTACACGAAAGCCTATGGCCAATGTTCGGGTGCATATCGGTAACCGGCATGCTGCCACTGACGCCCGTGGGATGGCTGTCTTCGAGGGCCTGCCAGGTGGTGAGTATAAGCTGAGTGTGGAGCAGGCGGATTACCAGACCCTGACCCAGCAGGTTAGTCTGGCAAATGGCGCCCGCCAGGCCATCGAGCTGACCCTGACGCCGGCAGCTGTGGTCCGGTGGGGTGGTCGGGTTGTCATTGAGGGTGGGGGGCAGCCGATTGCCGGGGTGATGGTGGTCCTGGATCCGATCGAGGTGAAATCGTCTCTTTCCGGACAGGCCCATTCGGTCACTACCTGGGATGGACGCTTTGAATTTATCGACCTGCCTGTTGGCCGCTATCAACTCAGCGCCAATGCCCCCGGCTATGGATCAATCAGCCAGGCGGTGGATGTGGTTGCCCCGGATATGACCAAACAGGTCGAGATCGATGGGCCGATGATCGACGGCGTAGCGCTGGATCTCTGTCGTGAGTGGGGCAAGAACTGTAACAAGCCGGCAGCCGACCTGTTTTGTCAGCAGCAGAACTATTTCGAAGCGGGGGACTTCCGGGTAGAAAATGATAAGCCACCGACGCGAATCATCACCTCTGGAAAATTATGTGAAGCGGATAGCTGTGATCGTATCAGCTGGATAAAGTGTGTTGGTGATCAACAGGAGCCGCTGCTGCTGAAGTTGAGGGCGGAATCAAAAGCCATCAGTCAGCCGGTGAAGGTGGCTGACCGGGTGACGGGTAAACCGATCTCCGGTGCCACTATAGCGTTAGCCGAGACCTGGCCCAGCGGCGCCATTGCGGAGATGAAGAGTGATAGATCGGGACTGGCCCATTTCAAGGGATTGCAGATTGGTGCGGCCAACCACCAGGACGTTAATGGACGGGTGAGCCTGTCGCGGCGGCAGATTACCGCCCATGTTGCGGCAGAGGGTTATGTCTCTACCGTTGTTCCGCTGGTGCTCTCCGAGAGTGCCTCCCAGCTGGATGTCTCTTTATCACCGCTGACCGAGCAGCAGGAGCTGGAGCCCAACAATGATCTTGAGCACGGCCAGGAAGTGCTCGTGGGCGCATCCATCCGCTTCAAGATTGCCGAGCGGGGAGATCGTGACTTCTTTAAATTCAGGCTGCCCGAAGCGGCAAAGCTGACGGTAACGATTGAAGCTGCTCACCTTGAGACACTGTTACATCTGCGGGATAGCGATGGTAACTCGATCAGGCAGCAGGGGGCTCATGTCGGCAAACCGAATATTCTTGAGCAGCGCCTGGTCAGTGGCAGTTACTCAATCGAGGCGTCCGAATGGGGTAATAATGCCAGCGACCCGGAAGCCAGTCTGACATTGACCATTGCCGCAGAGCCGGCCGTTGATCCCAATGAACCGAACCAGGATGCTGAATCAGCCCGCACCATCAATCTGAATCAGCAGGTCTCCGGGCTGATCTGGCCGGTGGGTGATCGTGATTTCTATCGTCTCGAAGTCAAGCAGGCCGGTATTCTTCGACTCAGCGATATGCATACTAGCCTGCAGCGTCACGTAAAGATCTACTCCAGTCTGGGTAAGCAGCTGGCAGCGCAGGGTGGTTACGCTGGCAAACCACTCGCTCTGGAGCATGCGGTAACCCCGGGTGTCTACCTGGTCGAGATGCAGGAGTGGGGAAATAATGATGCCTCGCTGGAACCCTACCGCCTTTCAGTAGAGATGATGCCCGATGACGGTGTGGTCGATCCGGTACAGGTGCCAGGGGAGATGCGCGCCGCACGTTCACTGCCCTCCCATATCTGGTTTGCCAGTACCCTGCTGCCTGTCGGAGACCGGGATCTGTTCAGCGTCAATATTCCCGGTGCCGGCGTACTGCGCATGCAGAGCAAGGGGCCGATGCAGCGTCATCTCAAGGTGTTCGATGCTAAAGGTAAACTGCTGCAGGAGGTAGGTGGCTACGAGAACAAATCGGTGGAACTCAACTGGCACGCCAACGGACCCGGGACGGTGTTCGTGTCGATCGAGGAGTGGGGCAACAACAGTTACTCTGCACTGCCCTACACGATGCGGGTCTGGTTTGAACGGGCGGACGAGATCGATTATCAACAGCGCAACGAAAACTTTGACCAGGCGACGCCACTGGTGTCGGGGGATACCGTTTACGGCAGTTACCTGCCGATCGGGGATCAGGACTTCTATGCCGTGGATATCGACTTTCCCGGTATGTTGGAGGTGAGTGCAACTTCTGCTCAGCAGACCCACCTGCGAATATTCGACAGTCAGCGGAAGATGATTGCCGAGCGAGGAGCGTATGGGAATAAGACCGCCGAGTTGCGGCCTGAGGTGAACAAGGGCATCTACTATATCCAGCTCAGTGAGTGGGGCAATAACACCGCCTCGACCGAACCCTATGAGCTGAAGCTGGCACTGCAGCGAGCTGAACCGACGGAAACAGAGCCCCTGGCCGAAGACCCGCCGCGGCGGTTGCTGGATGGTGAGGCGCAGTCCTTCTCGATTGACCAGAACGGGGACCGCGACCGCTTCCTGTTTGAAATGGCCAAGGCCGGCGAGGTCAAACTGAGTATCGCCAGCCAGGTACAGACTCTGGTCAAGGTATACAACGACCAGACTGGCAAGCTGATTCACGAATCCGGTCACTACGATCCGGTTAGATGGTCTCGGTCGCTGAAGTTGGATGAGCCGGTTCGCCTCCGTATAGAACTGAGCGAATGGGGTAACAACGCGACCTCAAGGGAACCGGGGTTTATCATGGTCGACAGCCGGGGTCGTACTCTCCAGGCCGAGCATATCGAATCCACCCCCGATGGCTCTTTCCCCGAACAGGTCTCATTCAAGCGGCTGGTCCTCAAGCATGCTGACCCGGCGACCCGTTGTGAGCTCGACCTTGATGGTGATGGGAAGGCCGAGATCACACTCAACAGCGACCAGGCCAAAAGCGCACGCTTCCCCGGTGAAGGGCGTTATGTGGTTGAGTCAAAGTGTGTTGGTGCTGATGGCCAGGTTGCATGGCAGAAATTCTGGGTGCAGGCGACCGGCAATCGCGCCCGTGAAGGGATTGCCTTGTTCCTCAATTCACCGAGGGAAGGGCAGACCATCGATCAGCCCGTCAAGCTGGCGGCCCAGGCGATCAATTATAACGGTCGACCAGTTGCCGGTGTGCGCTACAAACTGGATGGCACCGTCCTGGCAACGGACTATTCGGCCCCTTACGATGTTGATGTGAATTGGCAGGCGCTGGCTGCGGGAAAACATACCGTGGAGGTTACAGCCTACGATGGTACAGGTGTCGAGGCGAGCGTCACCCGGCAATTTTACCTGTCAGAGTATTTTGATATCTCTCCTCCCAACGGGGCCGTGCTCACTGGCGAATCGATACGGGTCAGCTGGCTTGCACCCAGGCATGGCGAGTCGCTGTTGCGTTACCGGAAACAGGGCAGCACGGAGTGGAAGACCGAGCGTGGACAGAGTGGCCGGTTGCGCGTGGTCGAGCTGAAGGATCTGGAAGCCGCCGTGCCTTACGAGATACAACCGATGGGCGGCAGTCAGGATGGTCCGGTACAGACCCTGACCCGAGTCAAGGGGTTGGCCTTTGGGCGCAGCCGTTACGGCGCCAATATCCGCCGGGATTATAATCAACGGGTGGGTATCAGCGTGCGCAACAACGGTGATGAACCGCTGAGTGTTCGCCTCGAGTGCGGTAAACCGAAGGACCCCAGCATGCTGGTCGGTTTTGTCGGTGAAGGTTCGGAGGATAAACCAATCAACCTGGCACCGGGAGAGGTGCGGGAGTTCCTTCTCGGCATTAGCGCCCAGGATGTGAACACTGCTGATCATACAATTCCTGTCCGGATCGTGTCCGATAACGGATTGAGTGACGAGTCAGAGGTGGCAGTTCATGTTAGATTGCCGCATGTCGAACTGCAGTGGAAGGACCGGGGGGCGCTCCCGCTTGGTCATGGTCGTACTCTGCGGCTGACCAACCTGGGTGATACCATCACCGATCTTCAGGTGACCAGTGACAATAGCCAGGCCGTGACCATCTCCCCCACCGTTCAGCATGGGTTGCTAGCCCGTAACCAGTACCTGGACTTTACGGTTACGCCGCGATTTTATGAGGGCTTCAATGGCGTCAAAACCCGGATCGTGGCACGCGGTCTGAAGAAGGAGTTCAGTTACGATTATGAAATGAAGCTGGCAGCGGGCGAAAGCGCGCGGAAAATCTGGCTGTTTCCGGGTATTGATCCGACGGACGAATCCCTGCAAGAAAAGGAACCCGGGTTGATTCATAACGCCAACCTGGCGGAAAGGCTCGACCCTTCGAACATTGACTGGAGCCGGCGTGATAACCCGGAAGATCTCGATCGGGATGGGGTGGCGGATCGCTGGTCGATGAACATCGGTGATGTACGCTGGGTTGGTGACGATACCAATGCGGATAGTGAAGTCGATTTTGTTCACGCCGATGTGGGCGATGACGGGATTTTTGAATACTCCGCGCTGCTTGAACAGGAGCAGTGGCATAAGACCAACCTGGTAGAGGCCTGGCTTGAGATGGGATTCAGCCTGCCCTGGAGTCGAAAAAGCTACCATCCCCACGATACCGATATTGTGCTGAATGGTCAGATTATTGGCGGATTGCGGGATACCATACCCGAGGGTAACTACAGCTTCCGCATACCACCAGCTGCATTGCGGTTTGATAAAAACGGACATCCGGCGGACAACCGCATCGGTATCAACTCCAAGCATCTGCGCGGTGGCCACTATGTGGTTAATAGCGATTTTCGTTTCAAGTTCAGGTTAACCGCGACGCCTGTCTGGACAGTTGCCAAATCCGAGACAGAAGCGCGCCAGTCGGTATCGCAGGTGGGGGGACTCTCTATCAATGCAGCGGACCTGAGTCTCTCTTCATCCGAAATCTGGCTGGACGCCCCCGCTGAAACAAAGACGGGCGACGAGGTGACGGTTGAGGTTCCGGTTCATAATCTGGGATCTGTTGCCGTACCCCAGGTGGACGTCGCGCTGCTTCGCAAGACGCAGGGGCGTGATCGTGAAGAGATCGGTCGTGTCACTGTCAGCGATATTACCCTGCATGGTGGCGCGATTGCGAAATTCAGCTGGAAGGCCACAGCCGGGTCCAGTGCCTTCTATCTGGTGGCTGATCCGGAAAAACAGGTCAACGATCTGGATAGAGTCAATAACGAGGCAAACTTTTTCCTACCCGTCAAAGGCGAAGAGAAGCCGATTGTTATCACCTTCAACCAGCCGAAGCCTGGCCGTGCTGTCGAGGGTCCAATTCAACGTCTTGAGGCGACCATAAACAAGGAAGCCGGGACGGTAGAACCTGCGCTTTCCATCGATGGCGGACTCTGGACCGAATTTCCACCCGTCAAGGGCAAGTTGTCTACCGAACTGTTACTTCAACCGGGAGAACATCGCCTTGAACTGCGGGTGGTGGATGCTGCCGGGAATACGGCCATCAACGTGCTCCCTGTCAAGGTGAAAGCGGCACAACCCCAGGCCCAGGTCATGCAACCCAAACCCGGTGAATCGATCGCAGAACGTCACGCGCACGTGGTAACTGCCATACCGAAGGAGACCGAACTGGTCGGTGTACGCACGGCGGGTGGGCCCTGGCATAAAGCCGTATTGACCGGTGATGAGGCCCACGTCGACCTGCCATTGCAGTTTGGCCAGCAAACGATCGAGGTGATGGTGGCCAGCCAGTCCGGCGTGGTCAGGCACCTGTCTCTGGATGTTAACTGTTCCGCGCAACCCGGGGAGCGAGATGAGCGGGTGGCTGCCGGAGCTGAGCTGCAGGGCTTGTTGTGGCCGATCCGTGACAGCGACCTCGCCATCGACCTGTTTCAGGGCAGCAGTGGTGTCATGCAACCGGTGAAACCTGAAGAGCAGACAGCGGCACTACAGGCTGCAACTGAAAAACCGGCCAATACGGCCGCCATGGATCCCAAGATGCGCCAGCGTTATGAAAAGGCTAAACGTTTGCGTACTGAAGGGGGAAAACTTCAGGCACAAGGGCGATTGCGCGAGGCCTTGGACAAGTATCAAGAGAGCCTCAGGTTCTATCCGGATTACCGCCTGGAAGCGCACATGCAATTGGTCGAGGGTGTACTCAACAAAACTGCACCCGCGAGATAAAAATGAATGACAGCACCGAAAAGAGACAACTATTTTTGGGTTCAGGCAGCGCTAGGGGCCTGGCCTACAACTGGGAGGAAAGGTTGTGAAAAGGCATGAATGGCTCAGACAATTAATATCCACTCTACTGTGCAGTCTGCTATTGGTCAGCACGGTATACGCAAGTACCGGCGCCGACGCGCTGGAAGGGAACAACGCAACCGGCGCGGATGCTCTGGAAGGTGGAGCGGTGTCGGCCGATGCCCTGGAAGGTGGCATCAGTGCCTCACCGGTAACCTGTGATGGGCAATCACCCTGTATCGAAACCGCTACCGGATTACCGCTGCAGGTGCTGCCTCGACCCTTTGCCAATGTCTACCTGGAGCAGCAGGCAAATCCCGATGCGGTGGCGCAGGCCAATGTTCAGGCCTTCCGGCCTTTGTATGTATTTGCGCGCGAGGGTATCGATTTAAGCAATCCCTCTGATCCACAGGGTTGGTATCAGGTGGGTAGCAATAAAAAGCAGACCACGGGCTGGATTCAGGCGAAAGATGCCCTGGAATGGCGACAGGCACTGGTGGTCGCTTATACCCATCCCGGAGGGATCGCAGAAGGGCGTAAACCGGTTTTGATGTTCAAGGATGTGGAATCGCTGCAAGCCATCGTCGATGCTGAGGATATGACGGGCAAGGCTGCGGAGATCTACAACGCCATCGATAACGCGACGCCACCTGACACGGTGGTCAGCATGGAGCCAAAAAGGTACATCGATATCAACCGTCAATTTTATATTTTGCCCATTCTGGATTGGGAACAGCTGGATATCTATGGTGACGAGGTGCGGCTGCTTCAACTAGCTGCGGCTGTACCCGGGCAGCGTGGCGCCGACACCCTGGACGACAGTGGCTACAGGGACCAGGCCAGTACTGGTCGCGAGGTGGATCAGGGGGCCGGACTCGCTGACCTCTCGATCGATGTGGTGTTTGTCATGGATACGACACGCAGCATGCAGCCTTATATCGATATGACGCGGGATGCCGTCAGGCGCATGGTCCAGACCACGGGTGATCGCCTGAAGGATAAGGTGAAGTTCGGGCTGGTCGGCTATCGTGACGCGGTCGCCGCCGTCCCGGCTGTGGAGTACACCAGCCGCAATTTCACCCCGGAACTGGTGGATGCCAACAGCTTGATCGAGGTACTTACCAACGAAGCCAGGGCCACACCAGCCGGCAGTCTGGATTATGCTGAAGAGGTTTTTTCCGGTGTGGATATGGCGTTGCGCTCGCAATGGCGTCCCGGTGCATTGCGTTTTATTGTCCTGGTGGGTGATGCCAGTTCCCATCCCCGTGGACATCCGCAGAACACTACCGGCAAGGACGAGACCGACTTGCGACGTGAGCTGGATGATGCCGGTGTGCATCTGATCTCGTTACATCTCCAGGATGAGCGTGCCGCCGAGGATCATGACCGTGCTGCCACCCAGTTTGGCCACTTGGCGCAGGTTCGGGGTAGTGATGGCCAACAGGCACTGGTACAGGTCAATGCCTTTAAAGAGGGTGATTTTCAGGCCGCTGTTGACAGCGTGGTAGGCGGGGTTGTGAGCCGGTTTGAACAGTCCCTGGCCATGCGCAGTCTGCCACCACCACCTCCCATGCCGGAATACGGAGCCGACCTGGATGTCGCAACACAAGGTCAGATGGCGATGGACAAGGTCTGGGAAGCGGCGTTGATCGAATATCTTGGCAAGGGTGCACGGCCACCCAAAGATATCGTTGCCTGGGTAATGGATCGTGACCTGCTGAATCCCGCTGATACCGCCCTGGAAGTGCGGGTTTTGGTGACGCGCGAACAGTTAAGCAGCCTGGTACAGGCCCTTGATCGTGTCCTAAAGGCTTTTGATCAGGCGAAGATCAGCCAGGGACAGTTTTTCGAGGCGTTGCAGAGTGTCTCGGGCCAGACCCTCAAGCGCCCCGAGGATCTGGGCAGGGCGCAGAGTCTGGCGGAGACCGGGCTGCTTCCCGCTTTTATCCAGAGTCTGCCATACCGTAGCGATATTCTCTCGCTGAGCAATGAGATGTTTGCCAGCCTCACTGCCGAGCAGCGGGTTCAACTGGAGTGGGGTTTGAAGGCCAAACTGGCCCAGTATCTGGCGATTAATTCGCAGGTCGATGCCTGGCATCGACTGAATGAATCCGACCCAGCCAGTGAACTGGTGCATCCGTTGCATATCGATTATTTGCCTTAAATGCTATGAACGTTCGTGAATCTGTAGAAGCTGTCAGGCAGCAACATCCGGAGGCTGATAAGAATCTATCGGCACCAGTGTTAATGCTGCAACAGGTGGTGAAGACGCGACAACATGCCACGAACAGTTTTCAGCTTGTGATTCCGGAATTGACTGTCCGTGCAGGGGAATTTGTGGCGGTGGTGGGTGAGAGTGGTTGTGGCAAAAGCACCTTGCTTGACCTGTTGGCGCTGATATCAAAGCCGAACGAGGTTTCCCGCTTTCGGCTGGCCTTCACGGAGCAGGATCAAACTGATGTGGCCAGCTTGTGGGCGCGTAACGATGAGAACGCGTTGGCCTCCGTCCGACGACGACACCTGGGTTATGTATTGCAGACGGGTGGGTTATTACCCTATCTGAGCGTGCAGGACAATCTGTTGCTACCCATGCGCATGAACAGACTGCCGGGTGCCAATCAGCGCGTGCTTGCCATGGCTGAACGTATGGGGGTCACTGACTGTTTGAAGCGCAAACCGGATGCGCTTTCTGGGGGACAGCGCCAGCGGGTCGCCATCCTGCGTGCCCTGTCCCATGCCCCACGGCTGGTACTGGCGGACGAACCGACCGCTGCTGTTGACAAACGACGCGCCCGACTGATCGTGGATGATTTCAGGTCGTTGGCAAGGGATGAAGGTCTCTCCATTATCATGGTTACGCATGATTTGGATCTGGTGAAATCGCTGGCCGATGCGACTTATGGTTTTGAAGTGACCCAAGTTGCGGAGAACCAGGTGCGTTCCATCTGTCGCAGGGAGCCTGCCTGATGATTAATAGCGGCAGCCAAAGGATGCGCGTTTTCAACCTGGCCGCGGCCCACCTCCGGCATGAATGGGTATTAACCCTGTGCCTGGTTTCCGCGCTGGCCGCGGTGCTCGCACCGCTACTGATATTGATGGGGCTTAAAGAGGGGACAATAGAAACGCTACGCGATCGACTGGTGCAGGACCCGGTCTACAGGGAGATCCGGCCCGCGATAACACGCAACTTTGACGAACAGTGGCTGCGGCAGTTGCAGGGCAAGCCCGGCGTGGCCTTCATGACCCCCACAATCCTGCCAGCCTCATCAATGATTCATCTCAGCTCGGGCGACAGTGACAGTGAACTGATGGACCTGGTTCCGACGGACAGTGGTGATCCGCTTTTGTTGGAAAATGGCGCTGCCATTCCACAGAATGGTGAATGCGTGCTGAGCAGTGAAGCGGCCAGACGTCTGGGGACAAAGGCCGGCGAAACCATCGTGGCCCGGGTGACCCGGAGCCGTGCGGGAAGATTGGAAACCGCGGAAGAGCGGCTGCGGGTGATAGCCGTTTTATCAACCCGGGCCGGTAATCTGGCCAGGGTCTATACCCCTCTGGACTTTGTTGTCGATGTCGAGTCCTACAAAGAGGGGCGTGGGATTGCCAGGCGTGGTTGGAACGGGGAGTCAGCCCGCCCCTATATGAGTTTTGATGGGGTTGTGGTGCTATCCGAGACCCCGCTTGATCCGGTGACCCGTACCGGCCTGGTGGTGAATACCGGCCTGCTGAAGGCAGATAGCATGACTGCCGTGTCGTTTAAATCACTGACCGGCCTGGGTTTGCCGGATGGCTGGCATGCGTACGATCTGAACATCCCCGCCGGAGCGGTCAACTTCTCCAGTATCAAAGCACTGCAGCGGAAATTGCGGGGTAGAGGCGCGGTGGTGTTCCCCTATGCCAGGGAAATGGAACTTGAACTGCCGAATGGCCAGCTTGCGGTGATGGGACTCTCGATCAGTGCTGAATTGGCCAGAAAGCTCGATTGGCCGGTTCCACCTTGGGGGCAGTTGTCAGACCGGGCTCTGGATTCTGGTCGGTTATTGCAGGCCGTACTGCCAAATGACATGTTCGATCAATCCTCTGAACTGCAGGTCGTCTTTACCGGTGTCGCCAGGTTGGAGCTGCCTTTAAAGGTTGCCGGGGCGTCCAGTTTAAAGACGGCGCTAATACCGGCTGAACTGATGGGTATGTTGCGCACAGGTGTTGAGCGCAAGGTGAGTTATCAGCCAGAGTCCGGCGGCCTGGTTCTGGAACGTGCCGGCTATCGTGGTTTTCGACTCTATGGCGAAACTATCGATGATATCCCCGCTCTGGTAGAACATCTCCGATCCGGTGGACTGGAAGTGGTCGCGGAGGTCGACGCGATTGAACGCATCCAGGTTTTGGATAGAGGCTTGAGTCGACTCTTCTGGTTGATCGCCGTGCTGGGCGTGGTGGGTGCCGGTGCCGTACTGGTGGCCAGTTTGTATGCGGCCGTTGAACGTGAGCGAAAGGATTTGGGTGTCTTGCGATTGATCGGTCTGGCACGTACCGATGTATTTCTGTTTCCGGTCTTTCAGGGAGCGCTGATTGCCATCCTCGGCGTGGCCATTGGCTGGCTTGGCTATTGGTGTCTGGCACAGGTGATCAATAGTGCATTTGGCCATGAACTTGCCGTTGGACAGGCCATCTGTCGTCTGCCCGCGGGGTATTCCTGGCTGGCCCTGGCGGCCACGCTAGCGCTGGCTGTATGCAGTTCTCTGATCGCAGCCTGGAAGGCAACATTAATCGATCCAGCGGAGGCAATTCGTGAAGAGTAGATGTCTGTGGCTGTTGGGTGCTCTATTGGTAACACTACAGGTTTGGGGGGCGGTGCCGCCAAAGAGCATCTATAACCCCAGCCCGGCCGACGGTGACTTGGTATTGCCGATGCCTAACGGGGCCGAGATGGTACTGCGTCCGGTTGAAGTCCCGGGTAAGGGGTTCTGGGGTGCCCGTGAGCGATTCGTGCAAATGGGCGATGCCAGTGGAGGTGCGTTCGAAGGTATACAGCGGAGCATGGTGGCCGGGTCGTTTCAGGATGCCCAGAACGAGCGTTGGATAATCTGGATCGGCAAATATGAACTGACCAAGGGGCAGTTTGTTGCAGTGATGGGCAGTGATGCCCTGGCCGCTGCCAGCGGTAATTCCGCCGATCAGAAATTTGACGATCTGCAGGGGCGGAAACTGAAACAGGCGCAGGCGATGCCCCTTGCGTGGATAGATTATCAGGTGATTGAAGATTTCATCCGGGCGTACAATCGCTGGCTGTTTGATCCGGCACACCCGGAGCGACAGGCTGGACTCCCTGCAGTGGATGGTGTGCCGGGCTTTTTTCGCCTGGCCACGGAGGATGAATGGGAATATTCCGCCAGAGATGGACTGGAGGCAATAAAGGACGGGAGCTTCAACGATCGAGTACCCTTTGCAGCTCGCCAGTTGAATGAGTACGCCTGGCATCTGGGCAACGCAAAAAACAAGCCACGACCAGTCGGCATGCGCAAACCCAATCGACTGGGCATTCACGATCTCTATGGCAATGTTCATGAAATGACTGCTGGCATATTTCGGCCCGAAGTCTGGCAAGGCAAGCCGGGCGGTGTGCCTGTGCGTGGTGCGAGTGTTTCCAGTCCCGCCGGTAAGGTGCGATCAAGCTACAGAACAGAGTTTGACGCTTATGCCTGGGATGCGGAAAACAAGCAGATGGTTTTGCGCAGAACCTTCAATATAGGTGCCCGACTCGCCTTCGGTTCCAATGTTGTGGTCAGTTCTGCCACGCGCAGTGCGCTGGAGAAAGAGTATGCAGAATACCGTAAAACCCTGCGCCGCGAGACGCCGGTAGGCCGCACACTGGATAACTTGGTCAGTCAGGCATCCAGTCAATTGGATACCGTGGACACGGTGCTTCAGCAATTGCTGGACCGCTATCCGGACGCGCAAGGACAGGTGCAGTCAATTCAGAGCTATGTGGATACGGCACGAGGTCAATTGGATCAGGCGCAGCGGGAGAGTGCCCGGAGCCTGTTGCAGGACGCATCGCGCAACGGGACCAATCTGAGTGTGTTGGTAAGCAAGCGCGCCACGCTTGAAACAGCCAAAAAGACAGCGGAAAAATTATTGGCTATGTCCACACGCTACCAGGCTCAGGTTGATGCCGTACAGAAGTCTCTGGATGAGAACAGGGCCGCAGCCGAAGAACAGTATAAGGCTTACTTGGAAAAGGTGGCATTGATTGGTGACTATCAGAATGAATTCAGGACGCATGCATTCAAGATGCTGCAGAAGAAGACGTTAAGTTCGAGAGAGGCGCGTGTGCTGGAGTTACTGGATCTCCATGTGCAGAAATATAACGAGAATCGGATGGTGGATAAAGCTGTCTGGTTGGAAGAGTTCAACAAAATTTTCAGTGAATTTAGATGATAAGAGGTGATGTATGAAAACCTTGGCAGTTAAAGTTGTACCGGTGATTCTGGTCGGTACCATGCTTACCGGTTGTGTCACTAATCAACCAAGAAACGATACCGAAAGTTCCACGGCATCAAGTCAGTCAGATTCGCAGCGAACAAAAACCGAAGGTGCAGTATTTGGCGCCTTACTGGGTGGACTGATTGGGCTGGCTGCTGGCGATGAAAAAGGCGCCGTTATTGGAGCGGCAGTAGGTGCGGGGGCGGGCTACTTGATTGGTAACGAAATCGCCAAGCGCAAGGAGGCTTATGCCACCAATGAAGATTTCCTTGACGCGGAAACTGCACGCACCGCCGAATTCAATCAGACCGCGAAAGCACAGCACCAGCGTCTGCGTACGGAAATAGCCGCACTTGATACCGAGACTGCTGCATTGAGAAAACAGTACAAGTCTGGCAAGGCGAATCGGGATCAACTGCTGGCGAAGCAGAAACAGCTCAACGAGAAGATAGCAAAGAATCAGGAGTTTGAATCTACATTACAGAAAGAGTATGAGATCAATTCCGAAATTCTTGCCGAAGAGCGCAAGACACGTCCGGCATCCGATCCCTACCTGGCCAAACTGGAGAAGGAAAACAACGACCTGAAGGCCCAGATTGAACAGTTGCGAGATGACAGCACACAGCTTGCACAGATAAACGAGAGGTTATCGGTATGAAGACGCAACAGACGCTGGTGATTCTTGCCACTTTGCTGCTGACGGGTTGCGTGACCACCGACGATCCGCGGGAAGGAGGATTTTTTGGAGGGGTTCACGGTATTTCCAGTGGTTCCTACGAACGTCGCGCCCAGGAGCGTGAGGAAAATCTGGCGAAAGTGAGGGCCATGCAGAAAGAACTGGAAGCGGAAACAGAGAGCCTTGATGCACAGAAGCATCAACGTCAGTTGGTGTTAGAACAGGAACAGAGCAAGCTGGCTACTCTGAACAGGGATGTGAAGGCCCTGGAGGCGAGATTGATGACGCTGGGTAAGGAGCAGGGTGCCTCGGATAAGCGGGTGGCGGACCTTCAGCGTCGGCTCGACGTGTTGAAGGGGCAGTTATCCAAGCAGCAGACTAGCCTCGATGCGCTTGAAGGTGGCGGTACCGGGGGCGCCGATGCGCTGGAGGGAACTGGCACCGGGGCGCTCGGTGACACGCGTCGGCAACAATTGGAGGCACAACGGCTGGAGTTGCAAAAGGAGTATGACTCGTTGCTCAGCTTGACATTGATGCTGGCAGAGTGAAATCCCGTTTGCGTTACCTGGTTACCCTTCTGGGCCTAGTGTGGAGTTTGCCCCTGGTCGCGACGGAAGCCCGGGTTGTGGAAGAGGTGCGGGCAATTTTACTGAGCCAGGCCTTGAATGTGCCGAATGAATCCCAGCTGCAGTCGTTGGCTCAGGAGGACCTGGGATCGAGTGTAAAGACCATCGATCCCTGGGCACACCTTGTCCCGCCCGGAAATGTGGCCGAGAGCAGGGCAGGAATAGGCGCCGAGTTATATAAAATCGGGCAGCGAACCTGGCTCATGCCCTATATGAACGGGCCGCTTGCTCGTGCCGGTATCAGGGATCGGGTCGAACTCTACAAGGTCAATAGTAAAGAGGTTGCAGTGTTGTCTCTACCCGATATTGCACGAATGCTCACGGGTAGTACGGGGGATGTGTTACAGATTGAGATTTGCGAGTCCGCATGCAGATCGCCCTCGACCCTGACCTTAGTATTGGAAGATACCCCGGTTCCAGCGGTCGAAGCGGTGGAGTTGGCGGGGCAACGCATCATTCGAGTACGCAGTTTCAGGCAGCAGGAGACAAAAATATTTCTCGCCACTTTGGTGAGCGCAACAACCGACTCCTCCCCGTTAATCCTGGATCTGCGTGATTGCCAGGGGGGCGACCTGTTTGAGGCGATGGATAGTGCCGCTTTGTTCCTCCCGGCCGGACAGGAGCTGGCAGTGACCTATGATCGGCATGGCCTAAAACGGCGTTTTTATTCACCACAGACTCCACCCAAGTTCGCCCGCCCGCTAACTATCTGGATAAGTGAGGTGACCGCGAGTGCAGGAGAGATATTCGCCGGTATTCTTCAGCAGCAGGGGCGTGCCAGGCTGGCTGGCATGCGAAGTCGCGGTAAATGTGTCTCGCAGACAAAAAAACGGCTCTCCGATGGATCGCTGTTTTATTTTACTAACCTGGAAATCCGCTTGCCCGGGGGTGTTGGTTGTAAGGATGTAGGGATAGAACCGGATATTACGCTCGGCGTTGAGGAGTTGCGCAGCAGCCGGTTGATTCTGGATCGCCTTCAACCAAGCGGAGTGCAGTAATACCTGGTATGCCTGACCGAAATGGTGACTGCATTTTCAAACGGTTTATAGCGAATATTTTTCAACCAGTTTTTCACGAGGATCAGGAGTAGGAAATGGAATACTTTCGTATAATCTCAGGGGCCATTCTGATCGTTTTTCTGGTCCAGTCGCCGGTTCTGGCACAAACTCTCGAGGAACTGCAGCAGGAGCATGCGCTGCTTACACAGGCAGTCAACGATCCTGATCTCATTTGGATTCCGAAATCTTTTTTATGGCCGGAAAAGTTCATGACTCGACAGCAGTTGGAAGAGAGGGTAATGACAATCCTGATATCAAAAAAAATCTATTCTCATGAAAAATATTTCAAGACCATTCTTACCGCTGTAGAGTTGTCAAAGGAGACCAAGAAGCTGGTGCTTTTACAGACTATTCCTGAGTTGGAAGCCGATATACGGGTGCTTACCCAACAACAAAATGATCATCTCGATCCAGATGGTGGATCTCAACAGTTGCAAAACGCTGATAATGCCATTGCAAGTTCTTCATCTTTTGCAAATACGCTGAATGAAATAACCAGTTCTGACCATCTTGAACAGCTGTCTTTAGACAATATTTTAAATAATACATCTGTCAATAATGATGCTTCGGATTTGGGTGATTGTGCCATGAAAAACCCTGAAGGTGATAAACGCGGGAACATCCGTTTTTATCCAAATCGTGAGGATGCCAGAGGAACATATTTGCTGTGTAAATATGATAATACCGGGCATCTCTCCAGCGAGCAGCGGTTTTTGAACAATGTGAAAGTCGGGTTGCAGACTAATTATCGGTATGACTCAATATTCTCCACACATTATCCAACACGTAGAACGCAGTATGCCGATGGTAAAATGAACGGTCTTGATGAGGCTTATCGGATAAGTAAATCCGGAGCAGTGTACCGGGCTTATCAAACAGCCTATGCGGATGGACAAAAGCATGGTGACAGTGTGCAGTACTATGAGTCAGGCCGTGAGCGTAGTAGTACAAGCTATTTCATGGGGGCTCCCCAAAAGAAATATCAATACAGAAAAGATGGCTCCTTAAGTCTATGCACTAAATATGATCCCGATGGACGGCCTGTGGACTGTAGAACTGGTCGTACTCACTAATCTGAGTAAGATGCCGTAGGGGGCACCACCCAGAGGCAGCCGTTGCTGCTGGAATATAATAGAAACAGCCCGGCAACGCCGGGCTGTTTCTGATGGTTATGGATTGGATATGTACTCCATTATCCATGTAATGGGGTGTGTTAACGGCCCTGAAGATACTTTTCAATGGCTGCAATAAAGACGTTTGCGGGTTGTGCGCCAGAGATCAGTTCGCCCTCCAGGGAGCCGTTATCAGGATTGTAATAACCGATAATAAAACCCGGAGTCCCGGAAATTCCCACGGCCTGTCCGGCGGCCATATCATTTGCGACACGATCGGCGTACTGATCTTTATCGAGGCAACTGTTGAACTGTTCCAGGTCTTTCAGATTGATCTGCTTGGCGATCTCTTTCAAGTTGGACCTGGATAGATCGGATTGATCGAAAAGTATTTCGTGCATGGCTTCAAAACCGCCCTGATCGCGCGCGCATTCAACGGCGAATGCCGCATCATCGGCCTCTTTATGGAAGGCCAGCGGGAAGTGGCGATAACCGAAGGCAACCCGGTCTCCATACTGTTCAATCAGATCTTTGATGGTGCTCTGGGCGCGTTTGCAGAACGGACATTGATAGTCGGAAAATTCCATCACCATGACATCCGCCTTCTGATTACCCCTTACAAAGGCACTGGCTACCGGCAGATTGAGCAGCATCTCTTTCGGTTTTATCAACCGGGTGGTGATATCCCCCTTGATCGCCGCACGTTGGTATATCTGGATATCACTCCTGGCTTTGGCCATGCCCTCCATATATTCCCTGATCATGGGGCCCAGTTGTTCCAGGGAGCCGCGACTCTGCAGATTATTTTTCTGGTAGAAGGTTGTTACCTGCTCGTCGGTAATCTGTGCGGGTGCAGCAGGTTTATAGTCGGCTGAATTGGCGCCAAGTTGTGTGACGGCATGCTGGATGAATGCTTCCTGCAGGGCGTTATGCAGTTGGATGCGCAGTTCATTGATCTTCTGGTCCTCGATATCCGACAGACGGATCTCTTTTCCGCTCACCGTACCAATGACACTCTCCTCGGTCAGCAGGGCATCTGTGGCGGCATGAAGAGGTGTGCTGCCTGCGAACAGGGCCAGAGTGAGTGTAACTATCTTGATTGGCTTCATCGAATATCCTTGCTGATTAGTTTGCCCGGCGGGCGTTGTCGTCAGTAAAGCTGGGACAGCAGATCCTGGAGCGAGTTCCGGAATGATGCTGTCCAACAAGTATGGTTGTGCATTGATTGTGCATGATTACACAGGATCCTACCCGGCAGTAGTCCTTGCCAGCCTGGCAGCCAACATGGAGTCGACCAGCAGTTGCATAAAATGGAACAGGATGCAGGCCACCAGCGCCACGCCAATGGGTTGATTGAGTGCGGCCAATACGCCAACGGCGACCGGCAGGGTTTTTTGCGATGCAGTGAACAGCAGGGCAATCCATTCACCGCGCTGCGGTTGATACAGGTGGCGCGAACCGAGACAGAGCAGAAGGAGTGCGCCATGCAGCAGCAGTGCTGCCACAATCATGCCGCCGATCAGCGGCAGGCTGATCTCCTTGAGGGTTTCACTGGATGCCGAGACGGACATCCAGACCGTGACGACCACGCAACTGGAGGGCAGGTAGCGGATCAGCCAGTGGCGTGGTGACAACTGCAGGATCCGGCGGCCCAGCATCCCCAGGACAAAGGGGAGTAATACGATGATCAGCAGTTGCTTGAGCAGCGGCCAGGGAGAGAGATCGAGGGTGCCGGCGTTTTCCAGCACCACCGGAAGCAGGAAGGGGATGGTGAATACCCCCAACAGATTCAGCAGGATCGTCAGAAACAGCGCCTTGATGCCGTCGCCCTCGGCCAGTTGGGTCATGACAATCCCCGAGGAGAGGGTGGACGGTACCGTCGCGGTGACTATCAGGCCGATGGCGGCGGCACTTGGCAGTGCCAGCAGACTGGCAGCTGCCAGACCCAGAAAGGGGCTGATCAGCAGATTGATCAGGACGGCAATCAGTGCGGTGGTCCAGAGTTTTCCCGACAGGGGCATCTGGCTCAGTACCGTCTGATAACCATTAATCAGGAAAATGGTCACGACCATCCAGGGGACCAGTCCCGCTTGCTGGAGCAGCCTGCCCGGTTCCGGGGCAAGCCAGGCCGTGAGAAATGCCAGTAACAGACCGACCGGGAGAAAATATCCGCTCATGTTTCCGGTTAACCAGTGCTCGAATCAGTTCGTTGCCGGGGTTGGCGTTGGTTTTTCCGGCGCTTGAGGGGATGTCTCGGGAATCGGTGCCGAGGTACCTGGTGCAACGTCCTCCGGGGGCGGCAGCGGTTCCGGTTCAGGGAGTTCCACCCGGCTGATCAGGATCAGTGCTCCTATCCTTGGGTGGTCGATGTAGTGCAGTTCTCCACTGCGCATGCGCCGGTTGGCATGAAACCGGATGCTGCCCCGGGTCGGGCTGGATAGCGTGTCTAGGGTGTTGAAGGGGAGGTTGTTGTTAGCACCCCTCAGCAAAACATCCAGCTCGACATGCAGATAACGGCTGACGCTGATTTTGATCAGACCCTCGAACGGCGGCGGAGGTGCGCCGTTCTTCTTGACCAGGTCCGGGCCCAGGTAAATGTTCTCCGCTGCTCTGCTGGCGGCCACCGGCTGGCGCCAAGCCTGATGAAACAGCGGCTCCATCCCGGCACGGGTTCGTTGCAAGGCATTAAACTGTGCATTCAGTTGCCAGTTTGCCTTGGGTAGCAAGGTGTAAGGCTGTAGTATCTCTTCGGACGAAGGGGGTAGCAGGGTCACCGCGTCCGTCCAGTCCGGGCTACCCGGATCTTCCGGCCAGTTTTCCGTGGCTTCACTACCGGAAGCGTCCTGTTTGAACAGAATCAATTCAATATCGTACCAGGGGGCCTCATCTGCGGCCTGTACGGGATGCGTCAGGGCGAACAGACCCAGTACTATCGCAACAAAAAATCGGAACAGTTTCATATGGATGGCGTTTGCGGATCGGCTATTGTTTTGGATAACAGGCGATGATTGTCCCTTTCAAAGGAAAAAATGTATAGGGGTAATTAAGATTCGGTTGCGTCACCGGGCGCATCACTACCCACATACCTCATCCAGGATATCCCCCACCTGTTGGATACGCCTCTGCTGGTCGCTAAGATCCTTGAAGAATCGCAGTTTTTCGCCGCCGTCCAGTTTGTACTCCTTGGGGCGTGTCTGAATCAGTCGGATAATCTGTCCCGGGTCGACCTTTGGCTGACCGTCAAACAGGATGCGGCCGCCGGCAGGCCCGGCCTCGATTTTGCGGATTCCCAGGGGATTGGCCTTCAGTTTTAATCCGGTAATGCCAAACAGGTTTTGGGTCGGCTCCGGCAGCAGGCCGAAACGATCGATCATCTCCACCTGCAGTTCACGCAACTCGGCATTGGAACCGGCACTGGCGATCCGCTTATAGAGCACCAGGCGTGAATGGACATCGGGCAGATAGTCCTCCGGCAGCAGGGCGGGAAGTTGCAGATCGATCTCGGCACCGTGATCCAGTGGACGGTCCAGACTCGGGTGCTCCCCGGCTTTCAGCGCCTTGACGGCACGCTCCAACAGGTCGCTGTAGAGGGTAAAACCGACTTCATGTATCTGGCCGCTTTGGCCCTCACCCAACAATTCGCCTGCACCCCTGATCTCAAGATCGTGTGTGGCCAGGGTGAATCCAGCTCCAAGATCTTCTAAAGATTCAATCGCTTCCAATCGTTTCTTTGCGTCTGATGTGAGGGTCTTCGGTGGTGGTGTGATCAGGTAGGCATAGGCCCGGTGATGGGACCGGCCAACCCGGCCCCGCAACTGATGTAACTGGGCCAGCCCCAGCTTGTCGGCCCGATTGATAATCATGGTGTTGGCGCTGGGGACATCGATGCCGCTCTCAATAATGGTGGTGCAGACCAGGATATTGAACCGCTGGTGATAGAAATCCCGCATGATCTCTTCCAGCTGCCGCTCGCGCATCTGTCCATGGGCCACCTGAACCCGAATTCCGGGCAACAGCGTCTCCAGCTTATTCGCGGTGTTCTCTATGGTGCTGACTTCGTTGTGCAGAAAATAGACCTGACCGCCGCGTTTGATCTCACGCTGACACGCCTCGACGATCAGTGCATCACTCCACTGACTGGTAAAGGTCTTGATCGGGTGCCTGGCCGCTGGCGGGGTGGCGATGATAGAGAGATCGCGCATCCCCGACATGGCCATGTTCAGGGTCCGAGGTATAGGCGTGGCGGTCAGGGTCAGCATATCCACCTCGCTGCGCAGCGCCTTGAGTCGCTCCTTGTGCCGCACACCGAAGCGATGCTCCTCGTCAATCACCACCAGGCCAAGGTTTTTATAGCGAATACTCTCCTGCAGCAGTTTATGGGTGCCCACCACAATGTCCACGGTGCCCGCCGCCAGACCGTCGGTAATCGCCTTCTGCTGTTTGGCGGTGCGAAAGCGCGAGAGGCTTTCTACCTTCACCGGCCAATCGGCAAACCGGTCGGAAAAATTCTCGAAATGCTGCTGAGCGAGCAGGGTGGTGGGGACCAGTACCGCCACCTGCTTCCCCCCCTGAACCGCCATGAAGGCGGCGCGCATGGCTACTTCGGTCTTGCCGAAACCCACATCACCGCACACCACCCGGTCCATGGGTTGGGGGGCGGCCATGTCAGCTATCACCGACTCAATGGTCTGCAGTTGATCGGGCGTCTCCTCAAATTCGAAAGAGGCGGCAAAAGCGGCGTATTCCTCCCCGGGTGGTGGAAAGGCATAGCCTTTGTGTGCAGCACGACGGGCATAAATTTCCAACAGTTCTGCCGCCACGTCGCGTGCCTTCTCCGCCGCCTTGCGTTTCACCCGTTCCCACTGGTCGCCTCCGAGACGATGCAGTGGAGCACTTTCCGGAGAAGCCCCGGCATAGCGGCTGATAAGGTGCAGTGATGAGACCGGGACGTAGAGTTTGTCACCCCGGGCATACTCCAGGGTCAGGAACTCAGTGGTCATGCCGCCCACTTCCAGCACCTGCAGGCCGAGATAACGGCCGACACCATGGTCTTCGTGGACGACAGGCGCGCCGATATGCAATTCCGTCAGGTTACGGACAATCTGGTCGGCATCCCGCTGTTTGGTCTTTCTTCGCCGGTCCTGCCGAACCCGCTCACCGAGCAGCTGGCTCTCCGTGATAATGATCAGTCCGGCCCGGTCCAGCCAGATTCCCTGTTCCAGTGGGGCAACCGTCAGCATCAGGGGGTTGTCGGCATCGACAAACGCCTGCCAGCCTTCCGCCTGGCTTGGACGGATGTTATATCCGGCCAGGGTCTCTTTCAGCATCTCCCGGCGTCCGGCGCTCTCGGCGACAAACAGGATTCTCCCCGGGGAGCGGGCGATGAATGCCTGCAGCGCGGCCGCGGGACGTTCCGCCCGTGCCTGGAAGCTGAGCGGTTCGGGAGTGCGGGTGGCAAAGTTGTAAAAGTTGCTGTAGCCCTTGCTGCGTGTCTCAATCTCTGTCCGTTGTGTACAGATCGACATGCCACGATTCAGATTCGCCAGTAGATGTTCGGTATCGAGATAGAGTTGATCGGGGGGCAGCAATGGTCGTTCCGGGTCATATCGGCGCTGCTCATAACGTGTCTGGACCTGCTGCAGAAACTGGTCGGCATAATCCCGGGTCTCTGTCGTGCGAATAGTCAGTAGCTGATCAGGCAGAAAATCAAACAAGGTGGCGGTCTGTTCAAAAAAGAGCGGCAGATAGTATTCCAGGCCACCTGGAGCATTGCCGTTGGACACCTCCCGGTATATCAGGCTGCGTTGCGGATCACCCTCGAAGGTGTTGCGAAATGACTGTCTGAAATGGGTAATGCCGGCTTCATCCAGGGGATACTCCCTTGCCGGAAGCATTTCGATCGCCTCGACATGATTCAGCGTTCTCTGGGTCTCCGGATCGAATGTCCTTATGCTCTCGACATCCTCATCAAAAAGGTCGACCCGGTAGGGGATACTGCTTCCCATTGGGAAGATATCCAGCAAAGAACCGCGGATAGTGTATTCGCCATGCTCCACGACTTGCGACACACACTGATAACCGGCCTGTTCCAGTTGCCGGCGCATTTTCTCCAGTGACAGCGTGTCGCCTGGTTTCAGCAGCAAGGTATTGGCCTGCAGATAACTTTTGGGCGGGAGTCGTTGCAGCAGGGTACTGACTGGAAGGATCAGTACCGCACGATTCATCTGGTCCAGGCGATAGAGCGTCAATAGACGCTGGGATACCAGTTCGGGTAGAGGCGAGAAAATATCGTATGGGAGAGTCTCCCAGTCGGGAAAGCCAAAGACCGGTATCTCTGCATCCTTTAGAAAAAACCTTAGCCCGTCCTCCAGTTTTGCCGCAGTCTGGGCATCATCGGCGATTACCATGGTAATGCCCTGGAACTCCCGGGCGACCGATGCGATCGCCAGCGCATCACTCAAGCCATAGAGTCGTCCCCACTGGATGCGTTCATCCTGCTTGCCGGGAATTGGCGGATGCATTGGCTCATGCAGCACTACGGAGTCAGTTATTTGTGAATCGGACATGTCACCAGTCGTTCGGGTAAGACAGGCGGGTGATTTTCGCACAGCTGACGAGCGTATCGAAGGCATATTTCCAGACGCACATAAAGTCATTAATTTCCCTGATGAAGCTATTCATTGACGTAGGTCAACAATACCGGTGGGCGTCGGGGAAACTTGATTTAGGTCAACGATGGTCATGGGGTGCAGGTCTATAAAGCCCACTTATTAAGTGTGTATATTTTTTAAACTTCAAGCTTATGGAACATAACGTCAGCCGCGCGCAACTATTAAGTGGGGATGTGAAAGGGGAGAAACAACCGTTTCGGCCTCCCTGGGCGGTTGCTGAGGTTGATTTCGTCGAAGTATGTAACGGTTGTGGTGATTGCGTCACTGCCTGCCCCGATAAGCTGATTATTGTCGGGCGCGGCAAGCTGCCCCGGATGGACTTTTCCCGGGGAGGGTGTAATTTCTGCGAGGACTGTCTGTCCGCCTGCAAGACCGGAGCGCTGGTCCAGGACCCTGAATCCGCCGAGCCTCCCTGGAAAATCAAGGCATCCATCCAGCCTGCCTGCCTCTCTCTGAATGCCGTCATCTGCAGATCCTGTGGTGAGGTATGCGACGAACGGGCCATCCGATTCAAGCTGGAGCTTGGCGGTGTAGCCAAACCACTACTGGATACTGATTTATGTACGGGCTGCGGTGCCTGTTTTACCGTCTGCCCCATCCGAGTAGTAACCCTTTGTTCAATAAACGAACCGTGCGTCCAAGCCGCATAAATTAAGGAGCGAATTACGACAATGAATATTTGCAGCGCCATTGTACATGCCAAGCCTGAAGTGGCGGGTGTCGTGCAGTCACGTTTAGAAGCATTCGAGGGAGTCGAAGTTCATGGTGGGGCCGAAGTGGGCAAGCTGATCGTTACCCTGGAAGGGGAAGGCGATGATGCATTGGCGGATACCATGGCCAAATTCAATGATGTAACCGGTGTAATCAATACGGTGATGATTTATCACTATTGCGGGGAAGAACCTGCTGATAAGGAGGTAATGAAGTGAAATTAACCAGGCGTGATTTCGTAAAGAGCAATGCGGCTGCAGCAGCGGCCGTGGCAGCGGGTGTAACACTGCCAGCCATCCAGGTGGCCAATGCCGCAACCGCCGACGGCGTGGATGCCGACGGTATTCGTTGGGATAAAATAGCCTGCCGCTTCTGCGGTACCGGCTGTTCTGTTCTGGTCGGCACCAAGGGCGGCAAGATGGTTGCCAGCCAGGGCGACCCGGACGCACCCGTAAACAAGGGTCTGAACTGTATCAAGGGGTACTTCCTGCCCAAGATCCTGTATGGAGAGGATCGTCTAACCCAGCCGTTGTTGCGCAAAAAGGGCGGGCAGTTTGCCAAAGATGGCAAGTTTGAACCGGTCTCCTGGGATGAGGCCTTCGATGTGATGGCGGAGAAATGGAAAGTCGCACTGAAGAAGGATATGGAGAAAAATGCCGGTCAGCCGGTTGATAAGATGACCTCCTCGGTCGGCATGTTCGGTTCCGGTCAGTGGACGGTATGGGAAGGTTATGCCGCATCCAAGCTGATGAAGGCCGGCTTCCGCTCCAACAACCTGGACCCCAATGCCCGCCACTGTATGGCGTCGGCGGTGGGAGCCTTTATTCGTGCCTTTGGTATTGATGAGCCCATGGGTTGCTACGATGACCTCGAGCATGCCGATGTATTCGTGCTCTGGGGTGCCAACATGGCGGAGATGCACCCGATTCTCTGGTCACGTCTGACGGATACCCGTCTGACCAAGCCGGACTGTGAAGTGCACGTGCTTTCCACCTACGAGCATCGCTGTTTTGAATTGGCCGACAACGGCATAGTGTTCCATCCACAATCGGATCTGGCAATCGCCAACTATATTGCCAACTACATTATTCAGAACAAGGCCTACAACGAAGACTTCATTGGTAAACACGTCAATTTCACCAAGACTCCAACCGATATCGGTTATGGCCTGCGCCCGGAACACCCGCTTGAGAAGGCGGCCAAGAATGCGGGTAAGGGCAAACTGGACAAGATCAGTTTTGAAGAGTATGCCGCTTCGGTCGCACCCTACACCGTAGAGAAGGCGTCGGAGATTTCCGGTGTGCCGGTGAAGAACCTGGAGCAGCTGGCCAAGGTCTATGCCGATCCCAACAAGAAGGTCTCTTCCTACTGGACCATGGGCATGAACCAGCACACCCGCGGCGTCTGGATCAACGGCCTGGTTTATAACATTCACCTGCTGATGGGTAAGATATCAGAGCCCGGCAATAGCCCGTTCTCGCTGACTGGTCAGCCTTCCGCCTGCGGTACCGCCCGTGAAGTGGGTACCTTCTGTCATCGTCTGCCGGCGGATCTGGTGGTGGCTAATCCGGCCCATCGCAAGTTCTCCGAACAGGTCTGGAAACTGCCGGAAGAGACCCTGAACGGAAAGGTCGGCTTTCACGCGGTACTGATGCATCGCATGCTGAAAGACAGCAAGTTGAATACCTTCTGGGTGATGTGTAACAACAACATGCAGGCAGCCGCCAACCTGAACGAAGAGTCCTATCCCGGCTGGCGTAATCCGGATAACTTCATCACGGTTTCCGATCCCTATCCCACGGTCTCCGCCATGGCGGCGGATCTGATTCTGCCAACCGCCATGTGGGCGGAAAAAGAGGGCGCCTACGGTAACGCGGAACGGCGCACCCAGTTCTGGCGTCAACAAGTGAAGGCGCCGGGCGAAGCCAAATCGGATCTCTGGCAGTTGATGGAGTTCTCGAAACGCTTCCAGATGGAAGAGATTTGGCCGGCTGAACTGCTGGACAAGGCACCTGAGTACAAGGGCAAAACATTGTTTGATGTGCTGTATGCCAATGGTCAGGTGAACAAGTTCGAAGTTCAGGAAGTCAAGGACAGCCAGGGTAACGTCTACGAGAACGATGAGATGGTGCACTTCGGCTTCTATCCGCAGAAGGGCCTGTTTGAAGAGTATCGGATGTTCAACTCTGCAGACAATATCATCAAGAAGGGTCATGAAATGGCACCCTTCGAGGCCTACCATCAGGCAAGGGGTCTGCGCTGGCCGGTGATTGATGGCAAGGAGACCCTGTGGCGTTTCCGTGAGGGTTATGATCCGCATGTGGCCAAGGGTGAAGGTGTCAAGTTCTATGGCAAGCCTGACGGCAGGGCCAATATCATTACCGCACCTTACGAGCCGGCCGCGGAAAGCCCGGATAAAGAGTTCGATCTCTGGCTCTGTACCGGTCGCGTACTGGAGCATTGGCACTCCGGCTCCATGACGCAGCGTGTGCCTGAACTGCATCGCGCGGTACCCGATGCCGTGGTGTTCATGCACAAGAAAGACGCCAAGGCGCGGAAGCTGCGTGATGGCCAGATGGCCAAACTGCAGACCCGTCGGGGCGAACTGCTTGCACGCGTGGAAACGCGCGGCCGTAACCGTCCTCCCGAGGGGCTGGTGTTTATCCCCTGGTTTGATGCGAGCCGTCTGGTTAACAAGTTGACCCTGGATGCAACCGATCCGCTGTCCAAAGAGACGGACTATAAGAAGTGTGCGGTGAAGATCGTCAAGGCGTAATGGGTGGTTGATGGTTCAACCGGTGAAAATCGGTTGAACCGGCAAACTGGAATGGTGAAATACCGGATCGATAGCAGAGTAGTAATGAGATGTCAGATTCAGGTAATGGTACAGGCAAAGGCATCAACCGCCGGCAGTTTTTGAGTCAAACGCTCAAGACTGCATGTGGAGTGGGCCTTATGGGTATGGGACTCGGCTTTTATGCAAAACAGGCCGAGTCACTGCCGGCGATGGCAATCAGGCCACCGGGGGCACTACCGGAAGAGGAGTTTCTGGGTGCCTGCATTCGGTGTGGCTTGTGTGTGCGGGATTGTCCGTACGACATGCTGTCGCTGGGGCAGTTGGGGGATCAGGTGGCTACTGGCACGCCTTACTTTTATGCGCGGACCGATCCGTGTGAAATGTGTGAGGATATCCCCTGTGTTGTGGCCTGCCCGACCAATGCGCTGGACCATGGATTGACCAACATAAATGACGCCAGGATGGGTCTTGCAGTGTTGGTTGATCAGGAAACCTGTATTGCCTTTCAGGGATTGCGCTGTGAAGTCTGTTTCAATATCTGTCCGATTCGGGGTAAGGCGATTTCTTTGGAGTACGAGCACAACGTGCGTTCAGGAAAGCATGCGAGGTTTTTGCCTGTCGTGCATTCCGACGCTTGTACCGGCTGTGGACTCTGTGAAAAAGCCTGCATCCTCGAAGAGGCGGCAATCAAGGTTTTCCCAACCCATCTGGCGAAGGGAGAACTGGGCAGACATTATCGACTCGGTTGGAAAGAGAAGGAGAAAGCAGGAAAGTCGCTGGTAACACCGGACGTAGAGCACAAGTACAACCTTCCTGAAGGAGTGCGCTACGACCTGCAAGGTAAGGGCCTGATAGTGGAACCCGAGGGACAACAGACAAAGCCGTTTCCCTCAAATCCGCTGGATCGGCTTAACCGTGGACTGGAGGATCAATAATGGCTGACAAGTTAGTAGCAGGTACCGATGCCATTGCCGCCAAGGGCTGGTTCAAGGCCCATCAGTGGTTGATTCTTCGTCGTGCAAGCCAGTTGTCTATATTGGTTCTGTTCCTGCTGGGCCCATTGGCAGGTTTGTGGATAGTAAAAGGTAATCTGGCAGCCAGTATGACTCTGGATGTATTGCCGCTGACTGATCCACATGTCCTGTTGCAGTCGGTGCTGTCGGGTGTGGTACCGGAGTTGTCGGCTATTGTCGGCGTTGTCATTGTGATTGCCTTCTATCTGCTGGTGGGAGGAAGGGTCTACTGCTCCTGGGTATGCCCGGTAAACATAGTGACGGACGCTGCTGCCTGGTTACGTCGAAAACTCGGTATCAAAACCACTTCACAGATGGCGAAGTCGACGCGTTACTGGATGTTGGGACTGACGTTGGTCCTGCCTATTGTAACCGGCTCGCTGGTCTGGGAGTTGTTCAATCCGGTATCAATGTTGTTCCGCGGCATTGTGTTCGGGATGGGCATGGCATGGATTCTGATTGTAGGAATCTTCCTGTTTGATCTGTTCATTGCCAAGAATGGATGGTGTGGAAGGCTCTGTCCGGTAGGCGCGTTTTACAGCCTGCTGGGTGCCGGGAGTGCAATCAGAATCGTTGCGGCTGAGAGGGAGAGCTGTAACGACTGCATGGATTGCTTTGTGGTCTGTCCGGAGAAGCAGGTAATCAAACCTGCCTTGAAAGGGGCGGACAAGGGGATTGGGCCGGTTATCCTCTCTGCCAACTGCACAAATTGTGGACGCTGTATTGATGTATGTGCAAAAGATGTATTCCAGTTTGGGACCCGTTTTAACAACCTGATGGTGAACGCATCCGGAAAACAGCGAGACGACGGAGCGCAACATTCTGTCTGATCCTGGTTGATCAAGACCGTCAAATATCCGGATATCATGATTTAGAGCTTTATGGAGATCGAGATGAAAAAAGTAATCGTAACCCTAATGGTTGCCATGGTGACACTCATGTTCACCGGGGGCGCCTTCTCTGGTGTCACCTCGCTTCGGGGTGATAAGGATCTGACTGCAGGAGCGGACGAAAATCCGATGCGTAAGCAGGTCATCACCCAGGGTGCTGTAGAGCGCAGCTACAAGATCCAGCCACCAATGATCCCGCATAAGATTGACAAGGAGACCATCAATCTTAAAACGAACACCTGCATGAAGTGCCATTCTGAAAAGACCTATGAACAGAAAAAAGCGCCAAAGGCGGGTGATTCTCACTATGTGTCACGGGACGGTAAGGTTCTGGAGACCATTTCTACCCGTCGATACTTTTGTAACCAGTGCCATGCGCCTCAGCTAAATGCTGAGCCAATTGTTAACAATCAGTTCGAAGGTGCGAAGTAGGTACTAGTTGTAGGTGTTGAGCTTACCCCCGATTCAACCAGGGTGAGTCGGGGGTTATTTGTTGATCGAAAGCAATTACCTAAATGTCCTGGGTCGGTATGATTCCGAGCAGAGATAATAAAGAAGATATGGGGTCGTAAAATGAATAAGGGTGCTAAGCGTGGCGTATTAAGTTTGTTGGTAGTCGGCATCGTGCTGGGTATTGTTCTTTGGGGTGGTTTCAACACCGCCATGGAGGCGACCAATACCGAACAGTTCTGCATCTCCTGTCATGAGATGGAAGAGAATGTTTACCAGGAATTGCAGGATACCATTCACTTTACTAACCGAACCGGGGTGCGCGCTACTTGCCCTGACTGTCACGTACCCAAGGATTGGGTGCATAAGGTGGTGCGTAAAATCAAGGCCAGTAATGAGCTCTATCACAAGTTTATGGGCACCATTGATACACCCGAAAAGTTCGAGGCCAAGCGGCTGCAACTGGCGCAGAATGTCTGGAAGGCGATGAAGGATACCGATTCCCGTGAGTGTCGAAACTGCCACAACTTTGATTCCATGGACTTCACCCGCCAGGAGAGTCGTAGTGCTGATTCCCATGATGAAGCGATTGAGAAGGGCTACACCTGTATCGATTGTCACAAGGGTATCGCGCACTCACTGCCGGAGGGTTATGACCCGGCGGAAGACATGCCTGGTGAAGGTTGATCCCGATACAGTAAGTAAATGCCTGGCATGAAATGGTCCGGGCCGATTTGAACAATAGCCTGCTGGATTTGTCCAACGGGCTATTGTTTTTTAACTGATAACAGGAAACAATTGCATTTCACACGCCGGGATGAGAAACCATGACTGCACTCATTGATCGTTTTAATCGAAAGATAGAGTATCTGCGGCTCTCAGTGACGGATCGCTGCGATTTTCGTTGTTTCTATTGTATCCCGAAGGGATTTAAAGGCTTTACCGAAGTAGAGGATCGGCTGAAGCTGGATGAGTTTATCCGGCTGATCCGGGTGTTTAGTGAAATGGGTGTCAGCAAGGTACGGCTGACGGGTGGTGAACCGCTGATCCATAAGGACATCGAGGTGATGGTTCGGGGGATTGCCGCGCTACCGGATATCGAGGACTTCTCGATGAGTACCAACGCCTCCCATCTCGCGCAACACGCCCGGATGCTCAAGGATACCGGGGTAGGGCGTATCAATGTCAGTCTTGATTCCCTGAATTCGGAAGTATTTCGTCAGATTACCCAAGGGGACCTGAACAAGGTAATCGATGGGTTGATGGAGGCGAAGCGGGTCGATCTCTACCCGATCAAGATCAATATGGTGGTGATGCGGGACCTGAATCTCCATGAAGTGGGCGATATGGTGGATTTCTGTATTAAAAACCGGTTTACCCTGAGATTCATTGAAACCATGCCGGTGGGCGCTGCCGGCCAAGAGGCCCGGGATCGCTATGTGCCGATGGACGAGGTTCGACAGATTCTGGAACAACGCTTCAAGCTGGAGCCGGCACGCATGAAGGGGGCCGGACCTGCCAAATATTTCAAGATAGTTGATAAACGCATCAAGATCGGATTTATCACCCCCATGTCTCAGCATTTCTGTGAGGATTGTAATCGGGTGCGCCTCTCGTCCGAAGGTACGCTCTATCTCTGTCTGGGACAACAGGACAAACTGGAACTGAAACCGTTATTGCGCAAGGGACTCTCTGATGATCAACTGAAGGACGAGATCCTGGCGGCGATCCAGAGAAAACCGGAGAAACACGAGTTTAATACCAATCCTGACCAGGTGGTGCGTGTCATGTCCATGACCGGCGGCTGAAAATACAGATCACCCGCGCCAATGAGTGAACCAAAGACCATTGAGTGGTTTTACGATTTCATCTCCCCTTACGCCTACCTGGCGAGTCAGACCCTGGACCGGTTTCCCGCTGACGTGCGCATTATGCGCCGGCCAATTTTATTCGCTGGCATCCTGAAACAGTGGGAGACGCGGGGGCCGGGTGAGATTGCACCCATGCGCAAATTCACTTATCGGCAGATTGCCTGGTTGGCGGAAAAAAATACCATCCCGCTTAAATTTCCGCCGCTTCACCCGTTTAATCCACTGAAGCTGTTACGCCTGAATATTGCCCTGGGGGACGATCCGTCTATTGCAGACCGCCTGTTCAGGTTTGTCTGGGCTGAAGGAAAGAGTAGTGACAACCCAGCCGATTGGGCCTCATTACTCGATGATTTGGGATTGGACAGCAAACAGGCGGCGGATTTGGTGAGCGCACCCGATGTCAAGTCCCGGCTGATCGCAAACACCCAACAGGCGATCTCTCGGGATATATTTGGTGTGCCGGGATTTATCCTTGATGAGGAAGTGTTCTGGGGTTTTGATTCCATGCCGCTCATCAACGACTATCTGCAGGACCCCGCGCTTTTCAATCGACCTGCCATGCGGCAGGCCGATGGGGTGGGTGAGGGTATCAAAAGGGGCTGATGCCGCTGTCTGTCAGTTCAGGGAAGCGTCTTCCTGAATGGTTTGACCGATATTTGCGAAAAGACACCTGTTTGAGTGTAGGGGTCGTCATCGGCCCAGGCCTTGGCCTCTTCCAGGCTGGCGAATTCAGCAATAATCAGACTTCCGCTGAAGCCCGCTGGTCCCGGGTCTTCACTATCGATTGCCGGGTGGGGGCCTGCCAATAGCAGCCGGCCTTCATTCTGTAGCTGCTTGAGTCGCTCCACGTGCTCGGGACGTGCCTGCAGGCGGGCCTCCAGGCTGTCTTCTCGATCCGTACCCATGATTGCGTAAAACACTCAACTCTCCTCCGGGGTTGTTTTCTGCTCTGGCTCGGTAATGAACTTTGCCAGATAGAAGGCTTGCAGGATGATAAACAGTATGGTCATTCCCATCATGCCAAAGAGCTTGAAGTTGACCCACGCTGCTTCGGAAAAATTGAAAGCCACGTATAGATTGACCACCCCCATGGCGACAAAGAACAGGGTCCAGGCCAGGTTGAGCCTGCTCCAGACAGGAGGAGGCAACGCAACGCTTTTGCTCATCATCCTCTCAACCAGCGGTTTGTTTCCGATGAACTGGCTGCCGAGAAACACGATGGCGAACAGCCAGTTAACCACCGTCGGCTTCCATTTGAGGAATAACGGATCCTGCAGATAGAGGGTCAGGCCACCAAACAGCAACACCAGCAGCAGCGTGACCAGGTGCATCTTCTCAACCTTGTGATGCCGGAACCAGTTAAAACCCACCTGAGCGATAGTGGCGACAATGATGACCGCTGTCGCCACGTAGAAGTCATACATTTTATAGGCGATGAAGAAAAGTATGACGGGAAACAGATCGCTGAGAAACTTCATGATTTTATAATAAGGCCCGGCCGTTGATTGTGGCAGGATAACATAAATTGCCCAGACCCCAGCAGCAGAACGGCGCTTTTCGGTCTTGCACCCGCTTGGCGGTGTTGCAGCGGTAGTGAATCAATCTGTGACTCTTTAGGTTACAATGCGCGGATGAATGTCTGCTACGATCTCCATACCCACACCACTGCCTCTGACGGAACTCTGCCTCCCTCTGTGCTGGTGGCTCGCGCCGTGGCGGCAGGCGTTGATGTGTTGGCTGTGACTGATCACGACACCACCGAAGGGTTACTGGAAGCCTCGACAGCCGCCAAAGGCAGCGGGATCTGCCTGGTCACCGGTGTGGAGATCTCGGTAACCTGGAGTGGCCAGGTGGTACACATAGTGGGGCTGGGCTTCGATCCGGAGAATAAAACCCTGCAGGCGGGGCTTGCGGAACTGCGCCGTTTCCGTGGCTGGCGTGCGGAAGAGATAGGTAGGCGGTTGGAAAAACATGGGATTTCGGGTGCTTATGAAGGAGCAAAGGGATATTCCAATGGGCACCTGATCAGCCGTACCCATTTCGCCCGGTTCCTGGTCGAGCAGGGTTACGCTCCTGATATGCGCAAGGTGTTCAAGCAGTTTCTGACTCAAGGGAAACCTGGCCATGTGGCCGGCGAATGGGCTGATCTGGGCAAGGCTGTGGGCTGGATACACGGTGCGGGTGGTGAAGCGGTCATTGCCCATCCGGCTCGATATGGCATGACCAGAACCAAGCTACGACGCCTGATTGGCGAGTTTCAGGAGGCCGGTGGTGCTGCACTGGAAGTGGTCTCTGGAAGCCATAGCAGGGATGAGGCGTTCACCATGGCGAAGCATAGTCGTGATTTCTCCCTGCGGGCTTCCGTCGGCTCGGACTATCATGGACCCGAAACGCCCTGGGCCGACCTGGGTAAGCTATCCGCGTTACCGGATAACGCGGTTCCTATCTGGCGTGGCTGGCCCGATTTAGCAGTGTCGATTCCGGCCTGATTCTCTCCCATTTACTCACCTATCTTTTTGATTCATAACTCATGGCACAGTTTTTTCAGATACATCCCGAAAATCCACAGTTGCGGCTCATACGCAGTGCGGTAGAGATCATTCGCCAGGGCGGTGTGGTGGTTTATCCCACTGATTCAAGCTACGCATTGGGTTGCCACATTGGCGACAAGGCGGCGATGGAACGGATCCGCACCATTCGTAAGCTGGACGACAAGCACAATTTCACCCTGGTCTGTCGCGATCTTTCGGAAATAGCCATCTATGCCAAAATTGAGAACCAGCACTACCGGATGTTGAAGAATCTGACGCCCGGTCCCTACACTTTTATTCACATGGCAACCAAGCAGGTCCCCCGGCGATTGCAGCACCCGAAAAGAAAGACTATCGGTATTCGTGTGCCGGATAATGCCATCGCCCAGGCACTGCTGGCAGAACTGGATGAGCCCCTGATGAGTTCTACGTTGATTCTGCCGGGTGAAGAGATGCCGCTGACCGACCCTTATGAAATGCGGGATATCCTCAGTCATCAGGTGGATCTGGTGATTGACGGCGGCTACTGCGGTTTTGAAGATACCACGGTGGTCGATATGGAAGGGGATGCACCGGTGGTGGTTCGTGCCGGAAAAGGCGATATCTCCCTGTTCGAATCCTGAGCAGATGTCAGTCGAAATGAGACGGGTATAATCGATCGATGGAAGGTTTAACTACAACGCAACAACTCGCCGTGCTGTTTCTTCCGGTGCTGTTTGCCATTACCGTACATGAAGCGGCACATGGTTGGATGGCGAAAAAACTGGGAGATCAGACTGCGAGTCTGCTGGGGCGCGTCACTCTTAATCCGCTGCGTCATATCGACCCTATCGGCACTATACTGGTGCCCCTGGCCATGTTCGCCCTCACCGGTTTTCTGTTCGGTTGGGCCAAGCCGGTACCGGTGGATGGCAGAAAACTCAGACAACCCAGGCGGGATATGGCTCTGGTGGCGATTGCCGGCCCCGGTGCAAACCTGATCATGGCAATTTTCTGGGCTGGCATGATTCACCTGGGAATAATCCTTGGCGATGATTATGCCTGGTTTGCTCTGCCCATGGTCTATATGGGCTCTGCCGGGATACTCATCAACGCCTTTCTGATGGTGTTGAACCTGATCCCGATTCTGCCGCTGGATGGGGGGCGTGTGGTCGCTTCCCTGTTGCCTCCACGTCTGGCCATGCAGTATGCGCGGCTGGAACCGTGGGGATTAATGATTGTGGTGGCCCTCTTGTTCAGCGGCTTGCTTGGCAGTGTTGTTCAACCGGGTGTGGGTCTGGTGCAGAGTTTCAGCACTTGGATAGTGGGTTTGAGCTGAACACTTTGCTAACCTGAATCGAATACCCGGCGGGGCGTGGGTATTTTTAGTTTTTATGACCGTTTTGTAATAAAAAAACATTAACTTGAGGTAAAAATCTTGAACTCTGTTCCTGCGCAACATGCCCGTATACTTTCCGGCATGCGACCGACCGGCCGTCTTCACCTGGGTCATTATCATGGTGTCTTGAAAAACTGGGTAGAACTCCAGCACGAATATGAGTGCTTCTTCTTCGTGGCCGACTGGCATGCCCTGACGACCCTCTATGACGATCCCAGTTCCATTCCCGAGAGCGTCTTGGAAATGGTGATCGACTGGCTGGCGGTAGGGGTGAACCAGGGAGAAGCGAAGATCTTTATCCAGTCCCAGGTGCCGGAGCACGCGGAACTTCATCTGCTACTCTCCATGATTACCCCGCTCGGTTGGCTCGAACGGGTGCCGACCTATAAGGACCAACAGGAGAAACTGAAGGAGAAGGACCTGGCTACCTACGGTTTTCTCGGTTACCCGCTGCTGCAGGCGGCCGATATCCTGATCTACAAGGCGGGTTTGGTGCCGGTGGGCGAAGACCAGGTGTCCCACGTTGAGTTTACCCGGGAGGTCGCCAGGCGCTTCAACCATATCTATGGCCGGGAGACGGGGTTCGAAGCGATGGCCGAGCAGGCCATTAAAAAGATGGGTAAAAAGAGTGCCAAGCTGTACAGTCGCTATCGCAAGTCCTACCAGGAGCAGGGCGATCAGGCGGCGCTTGATGCGGCTCGGGCACTGCTGGACAGTCAACAGAATATCACGGTCAATGATCGGGACCGGCTGTTTGGTTACCTGGAGGGGAGTGGTCGCGTGATTCTGCCGGAACCCCAGCCGCTGTTGACCAAGGCCTCTAAAATGCCCGGGCTGGATGGACAGAAGATGTCCAAATCCTATGGCAACACGATTGCCCTGCGGGATGATCCAGAGGTGATCGAAAAGGCGCTTCGCACCATGCCCACAGACACAAACCGGGTGCGTCGCACAGATCCGGGCGACCCGGATCGTTGCCCGGTATGGCAATTTCACCTCGTCTATTCGAATGACGGTGTCAAGACCTGGGTGCAGGAGGGGTGCCGCAGTGCCGGCATCGGTTGCGTGGAGTGCAAGCAGCCGGTTATCGATGCCGTGTTGCAAGAGCTGAAGCCGATCCAGGAGCGCGCACGGTCATTCGAGGCCCAACCGGACCTGGTTCGGTCGATCCTGGCGGAAGGGTGTGAAGCGGCGCGGGACATGGCCCAGTCCACCATGGTTGAGGTGCGCCACGCCATGAGCATGAATTATCGCTAGCCAAGGTTATTTGGATGGTTCAACGGATATGTTTCGGTGCAAATGATCGGAGTATCATGGACCACTGGATAACATTGTCGTCAGGAATATAATGCCAGATAAGGAACTGAATCTGCCGCTGCATCCCCATCCCGCACAGGAAGAGATGCCCTTTGCCGTGGTGCAGGGAGCCCCCTGGACCACAATTCCGAAGGACCTCTATATCCCGCCGGATGCGCTGGAGGTGTTCCTTGACGCCTTTGAGGGGCCGCTGGATCTGTTGCTCTACCTGATCAAGCGACAGAATCTGGATATTCTGGATATTCCGATTGCCCAGATCACCTCCCAGTACATGGAGTATGTTGATCTGATGAAAGATATCCGCCTGGAACTGGCGGCGGAATATCTGGTGATGGCGGCCATGCTGGCGGAGATCAAATCCCGCATGCTACTGCCCCGGCAGGAAGAGCTGGAAGACGAGGAGGGTGATCCGCGTGCCGAGCTGATCAGGCGATTACAGGAGTACGAACGCTACAAGCAGGCGGCCGAGGATATCGATAATCTTCCCCGAATGGGCCGTGACCTGTTTCAGGCAGAAGCCGAGGTGCCGGACCGGATCATTCAGCGGCGGCCGCCCGATGTGGACCTGCGGGAGATTCTGTTTGCCCTGAAAGAGGTCATGCACCGGGTCGATATGTTCAGTCATCACCATGTACAGATGGAGGCGCTCTCGGTGCGGGAAAAGATGTCCGGCATCCTGGAGCGTATTAATGCCGAGAGTTTCACTGAGTTCACCCAGCTGTTTGATCCCACTGAAGGCCGCCTCGGGGTGGTGGTAACCTTTCTGGCGGTATTGGAACTGATCAAGGGGGCCTTGATTGATCTCATTCAGGCAGAAAGCTTTGGTCCCATTCATGTTAAGGCGGTATCCAAGGCGGAACATTAAACCGGGATGTGATGCGAAGTTGCCTGGCAGCTTGTTATAAAAATTAACCGGGTGCCACACCCGGAGGGTAAAATCGGACGGACCGAAATATCAATGATGGATAAACTGACACAGATAGTAGAAGCAGCCTTGCTGGCCGCCGGTGGTCCGTTAACGGTTGAGCGACTGCAGGAGCTGTTCCTGGAGGACGAGCGGCCGGAGAAAAAGGATCTGCGTGAGGCAGTAGCCGCGTTGACTGAAGATTATTCCGGACGCGGTATCGAGATCGTTGAGGTGGCTGGTGGGTTTCGGATCAATGTGCGCGAGGAGTATGCACCCTGGGTGTCCCGCCTATGGGAAGAGCGTGCACCTCGTTACTCCCGGGCGTTGATGGAAACCCTGGCACTGATTGCCTATCGGCAGCCGATAACCCGGGGGGAAATTGAAGATATCCGCGGGGTCAGCGTCAGCAGCAACATAGTGAAAACCCTGCTGGAACGTGAGTGGGTCCGTGTTGTGGGGACACGAGATGTGCCTGGGAAGCCGTCACTCTATGCCACTACGCGGGAGTTCCTGAACTATTTTGGCCTGAAAAGCCTGGACGAGCTGCCAACTCTTCAGCAGATACGTGATCTGGACTCCATCAACCGGGAGCTGGAACTGGCTGAGCCGGGGAGTGAGATGGCCGGCGAGGCATCGATAGCCAATCTGGCGGAGTCTGCTGCATCAGCGTTGGGAGAAACATTCGATGACGAGAGTGCGGATGATGCCGCATTGTCAGTTGATCACCTGGCGGATGTCATCTCATTGCATACCGATGCCGCGCCTGTTGAGACAACGGACAAAAAGCCGGACTCGACCATTGATTTGAATGACGAGATCGGCGCTGAATCTGATCCAGGCGATACGTTAGAATCGCCTGCTTTGGATGAGAAAAAACATGAAGAATAAATCTCAACCTACTGATTCAGGGGAGCGTTTGCAAAAGGTATTGGCCAATGCGGGATTCGGTTCACGCCGTGAACTCGAACGTCAAATTGAGGCGGGCGAGGTGTCGGTCAACGGTAAGACGGCCAAGCTCGGGGATCGGGTTACGCCTGAAGATACCATCTATATCGGCAGGACCAAGGTGGGGGCATGGCGGCTCAAGAAACAAGAGGCCCAGATCATTATCTATAACAAGCCGGAAGGTGAACTGGTGACCCGGGATGATCCCGGTGGGCGTCCAACGGTATTTTCCCGTCTTCCGAAATTGGTCGGTAGTCGATGGATTGCAGTTGGACGACTGGATCTGAATACCAGTGGCTTGATGATCTTCACTACGGATGGCGAACTGGCCAACAAGTTAATGCATCCCTCACAGCAGATTGAGCGGGAGTATGCCGTGCGGGTCAATGGCGAGGTCACCAGCGAAAAGCTGCAGCAGTTGGTGAATGGCGTGGAACTGGATGATGGATTTGCCCGTTTCGAGGATATCGTCGAATCGGGGGGAGAGGGACGCAATCGCTGGTTTCACGTGGTGATCATGGAGGGACGCAATCGGGAGGTTCGGCGTTTGTGGGAGTCGGTCGATCTCAAGGTTAACCGCCTGAAAAGAGTACGCTTTGGCCCCCTGTTTCTGGATAGCAGTCTGGCCGTTGGGCGGCATAGAGAACTGACTGAGCAGGAGTTGAGTGATCTGCTGATGGCTACCAGTGCCGCACCGGAACCCGAGCCGAAAAAACGCGGTCGGGGCAGAAAAGGCAAAACCCCGCGGAATAAGACAGCATCCCGGCGATGAGTGCCGGCGTCGCTTCCCCCGAATGCCAATTCAACCAAGTCTACCGTAGCCTGCTGGATCACTACGGTCCACAGCACTGGTGGCCGGGCGATACGGCGTTTGAGGTGATGGTTGGCGCGATCCTGACCCAGAATACCGCCTGGCGCAATGTGGAGGCAGCGATCAATAACCTGAAGCGTGCAGACCTGCTCGCTGCCGACGGGATAATCAACTGTCCTGATGCCGAATTGGCACAACTGCTGCGACCGGCCGGTTATTTCAACATCAAGACCACGCGCCTGAAAAATCTCTGCATGCTACTGCATAACGCCGGTTTTAAGCGGCTTCAGGAGATGCCCACCAGAGAATTGCGGCAACAACTGCTGGCGGTGAACGGTGTAGGGCTGGAAACCGCGGACGCGATTCTGCTCTATGCCTTTCAACGACCGGTATTCGTAATTGATGCCTATACCCGGCGAATATTTTCAAGATTTGGACTAGTGTCCGGTAATGAAGACTATGAAGCGCTGAGAGCCCGGTTTGAGGGAGCACTTGATGCATCTGCAGCAATTTATAATGAATATCATGCCTTGATCGTGCAGCATGCAAAGCAGGCTTGCCGAGTTAAACCGGAGTGCGACCGCTGCATTCTATGCCCGGACTGTGAATACGTAACTAAATAGTATGAGTATCCTATAAAAAAACAAAAAAAATTTCGCCTAACCCCGGGGCCGATGCTAGAATTATTTTTTTTGGACAACGATGGAAACGCGCATGGCATACGATAAGATTAAAGTTCCGGCCGACGGCGACAAAATTACCGTTAATCCCGATTTCTCCCTCAGTGTTCCCAATCGCCCAATCATTCCCTATATAGAAGGCGATGGTATCGGTATCGACATCACCCCGGTGATGATTAAGGTGATCGATGCTGCGGTAGATAAGGCATATGGTGGCGAGCGCAGTATTGCCTGGATGGAGATCTTTGCCGGTGAAAAGGCCAACAATCTTTATGGTGGCGATACCTGGCTGCCGGAAGAGACCTATGAGGCTGTCAAGGAGTTCACCGTGTCCATCAAAGGACCACTGACCACACCGGTTGGCGGTGGCATGCGATCACTGAATGTGGCGTTGCGTCAGGTGCTGGATCTGTTTGTCTGTCTGCGTCCTGTCCGCTACTACGAAGGGACTCCTAGTCCGCTGAAGCGTCCCGACCTGACGGATATGGTGATCTTCCGGGAGAACTCGGAAGATATCTATGCCGGAATCGAGTGGGAAGAAGGCACCGATGATGTCAAGAAAGTGATCGATTTCCTGCAGGGTCAAATGGGCGTCACCAAGATCCGCTTCCCGGAATGCTCCGGTATCGGTATCAAGCCGGTTTCACGTGATGGCACCCGTCGCCTGGTCCGCAAAGCGTTGCAGTATGCCATCGACAACGATCGTAGCTCGGTTACCCTGGTGCACAAGGGTAATATCATGAAGTTTACCGAAGGCGCCTTTAAAAACTGGGGTTATGAAATTGCCAAGGAGGAGTTCGGCGCAGTCGAAATCGATGGAGGCCCCTGGTGCAGCTTCAAGAATCCCAAGACCGGTAATGAGATCATCGTCAAGGACTCGATCGCGGATGCCTTCCTGCAGCAGATCCTGCTGCGTCCTGCCGAGTATGATGTGATTGCGACCTTGAACCTGAACGGTGACTACATCTCTGATGCGCTGGCGGCCCAGGTGGGCGGTATCGGTATTGCACCGGGCGCCAACCTGTCCGACACCGTGGCCATGTTCGAGGCAACCCATGGCACCGCGCCAAAATATGCGGGCCTGGACAAGGTGAATCCCGGATCACTGATCCTCTCTGCCGAGATGATGTTGCGGCATATGGGTTGGGTCGAGGCGGCGGACCTGGTGGTCAAGGCGATGTCCGGAGCGATCAAGGCAAAAACCGTGACCTATGATTTCGAGCGTCTGATGGAGGGTTCCACCCTGCTAAGTTGCTCGGCATTCGGTGACGCGATGATCGCGAATATGTAACTTGTCGTTTTTGTGTTAAAAAAAGCCCGTGGCGAATAACGTCACGGGCTTTTTTGTTTCTTTCAATTTGCTGGCCTGAAGGGCAGGGCCTAACACCAGCACCACCAACGAGCGGGTGTCTGGTAAAGCGGCGCCCTTAGACCATCTGCACCACCTACCACCTGGATGAGTACAGGTGATGCAGCGTGTTATGAAAGCTTGTCAGGCTTCAGCAATAGACTGCAGATTGGCAGCGTGCAGGCCCTTGGGACCCTCTTCAAGTTCGAACTGAACTTTCTGGCCCTCTTTGAGTGTTTTATAGCCATCCATACTGATGGCTGAAAAGTGAATGAAGATGTCCTGCTCGCCTTGATCAGGCGTTACAAACCCATAACCTTTTGCGTTGTTGAACCATTTAACAGTGCCAGTTGCCATGACGCGTACTCCTCCAGTACTCCAAGTACAGACTTAATTCATCACTGCATAGGTGGCAGGGCTGTTGTTATTGAATTAATGCCCGTTGAATTATGCAGATCACGAATACAAAGCGGGTAGAAAATCCCACGGCGATCATAAATTAAATTTCTACCCCCCTCAATCTAATTAGTATAGCGATTCGGAACGGTTGGTCAAATATTAGACATTTCACGGCATAATAACAGGGTAGTTGAGATGGATTAATTTGTCTTGAAATAGGGGATAATCGGAGTCTGGGCAAGGATGATGAAGGGAATGAAAATTCCCTCTCTTGCTAACGCCCGGGATGTTTACGGAAAGTTTATTTTTACTAGAATTAGGCTATGACGGATAAAACCAATCCATATGATGATGGCGGCCTGGCGGTTGAGACTTCCAAACCGAAGCTCAAGCGGCCGCCTATGTTTAAGGTCCTGTTATTGAATGATGACTACACACCGATGGAATTTGTGGTTCTGGTGCTGGAGTCTTTTTTCAAAATGGACCGTGAAAAAGCTACCCAGATCATGCTGAATGTACATACACGTGGCGTTGGCGTTTGTGGGGTCTACACTAAGGATGTGGCGGAGACAAAAGTGGCCCAGGTTAACGAGTTTTCCCGAAGTCACCAACACCCGCTACTCTGTGCGCTGGAGGAAGCCTGATGCCCTGTGTTCGAACTGTCGGATCGGTAAGTAGTCAATAGGTTGTAGCACCCATTTCAGTCACTCTTGTTACCAGGAAGCCAAGGTCAGCCATGTTAAGTAAAGAGCTAGAATTCACCCTGAACCAGGCCTTCATGGAGGCGAGGGACAGGCATCACGAATATATGACGGTAGAGCATCTGCTGTTGGCCTTGTTGGATAACCCGACCGCCGTGAATGTCCTGCGTGCGTGCGGTGCGGACACTGAGGTATTGCGACGCGATATTGACCAGTTCATTGAGGAGACCACTCCGCTGTTGCCGGATGATACGGAACATGAGACTCAGCCGACCCTCGGCTTTCAACGGGTGCTTCAGCGCGCCGTCTACCATGTCCAGTCTTCTGGCCGGGATGAGGTGACCGGCGCCAATGTCCTGGTCGCCATTTTCAGTGAGCAGGAGTCACAGGCGGTTTTCTTTCTGCATCAGCAGGATATAGCGCGCCTTGATGTGGTTAACTATATCTCCCACGGTATCTCCAAGGTGCATGGGGAGTCTGAGCAGCGGGATGAAATCAGTCGGAGCAGTGAAGAGATTGAAGTGGATTCACCTTCCTCCAATCCACTGGATAACTTTTCCACCAATCTGAACGAGCAGGCACGGCAGGGCAAGATTGACCCATTGATTGGTCGTGGCCATGAGATCGAGCGCACCGTTCAGATTCTTTGCCGGCGCAGGAAAAACAATCCACTGCTGGTGGGTGAGGCCGGTGTCGGTAAAACGGCTATTGCCGAAGGACTGGCGAAGAAGATTGTTGACAAGGAGGTGCCGGAGATCCTGGCAAAATGCACCATCTACTCCCTTGATCTGGGCAGTCTGGTTGCAGGCACCAAGTATCGTGGAGACTTCGAAAAGCGACTTAAGGCGGTTTTGGCACAGCTCAAGAAGGAGCCGGATACCATACTCTTTATCGATGAAATCCATACGGTTATTGGTGCCGGTGCGGCATCCGGCGGGGTCATGGATGCCTCAAATCTGATCAAGCCGGTACTGGCTTCGGGTGAGCTTCGTTGCATTGGTTCGACAACTTATCAGGAGTTTCGCGGCATCTTTGAGAAAGACCGGGCACTGGCCCGCCGCTTCCAGAAGATCGATGTAGAGGAGCCATCCGTTGAAGAGACCATTGAAATCCTGAGGGGATTAAAGAGCCGATTCGAGGAGCATCATCACGTCAGCTACTCCAATGAGGCCTTGCGGACGGCTGCGGAGCTTGCGGAGCGTTATATCAATGACCGACATCTTCCGGATAAGGCGATTGATGTGATTGACGAGGCAGGCGCCAGTGTACAGTTACAGGATGCCGGCAATCGTAAACAGTCCATCGAGGTGGAGGACATCGAGAATATTGTCGCCAAAATGGCGCGCATACCGCCAAAGAGTGTCTCGGTGTCTGACGTCGAGGCGCTGAAAAACCTGGATCGTGATCTCAAGATGGTGGTGTATGGCCAGGACGAGGCGATTTCTACCCTGACCGCGGCCATTCGTATGAGCCGTTCGGGGCTTGGAACTGAACAAAAACCGGTGGGGTCTTTCCTGTTTGCCGGACCGACCGGCGTGGGTAAAACCGAGGTTACCCGACAACTGGCGCGAATTCTGGGTATTGAGCTGATTCGCTTCGATATGTCCGAGTACATGGAGCGGCACACGGTTTCCCGTCTGATCGGCGCACCTCCCGGGTATGTCGGTTTTGATCAGGGAGGGCTGTTGACCGAGGAGATTAGTAAACATCCGCATTCCGTGCTGTTGCTGGATGAGGTCGAGAAGGCACATCCGGATGTATTTAATCTGCTTCTGCAGGTGATGGACCACGGCACACTCACCGACAACAACGGTCGCAAGGCTGACTTCAGGAATGTGGTTATTGTTATGACCACGAATGCCGGCGCCGGTGAGATGGCCAGGGCTTCAATCGGCTTTACCTCCCAGGATCACACCAGTGATGGTATGGAGTCGATCAAGAAAATGTTCTCACCCGAATTCCGCAACCGGCTGGACGCAATCATCCAGTTCAAGTCATTGCCGCTGGACGTGATCAGCAATGTGGTGGACAAGTTTATCTTCGAGCTCGAAGGTCAACTGGAAGAGAAGCATGTGACTCTGACGCTGGATGATGAGGCCAAGGCCTGGCTGGCAACACACGGCTATGATTCAACCATGGGTGCCCGCCCGATGGCGCGCCTGATCCAGGAGAAGATCAAGAAGCCAATGGCAGAAGAGCTGCTGTTTGGCTCCTTGTCGGAAGGCGGTCACATCAGAGTGACGGTAGTCGAAGGAGAGCTTACGCTGGAGATGGAGGGCTGCGCCATACATTGACCCAGCGCATCGAACATTTCGGTTAGCGCGCGCGGTAGGTGATGCGGCCTTTGCTCAAATCGTAAGGGGTCAACTGAACAGTGACAGTGTCTCCGGTGAGAATGCGGATATAGTGTTTACGCATCTTGCCGGAGATATGGGCTGTAACGACATGGCCGTTTTCCAGCTCAACGCGGAACATGGTGTTGGGGAGGGTCTCAATGACCGTGCCGTCCATCTCAATAAAATCTTCTTTTGCCATTCGGTTTCCTGGTTACCCTGAGTTGCTGGCGGCGGATTATAGCACATTGCCAGCCGAAATAAGCGGGCAATTATGAGTGAAAATCAGTATAAGGCAAGTGATTTGTTCATATTTTTACTTGTCTACTCATGCAATATACGGTGCTTCTTTCACTTTATTTACGCTTCGAAACCCTGACCCACTCATCATCAATGAACACCTCGTGGGGAAGGTATTGACTCTTGTATGACATTTTCCGGCAATCCGGTACCCAATAGCCGAGATAAAGCCAGGGGAGTCGGCGTCTTTTACACTCCTGTATCTGCCAAAGCAGGCAGAAAACGCCCGGGCTGTGCCGTTCAAGCTCCGGATCAAAAAAGGTATAGACGGCAGATAGACCGTTCTGAAGTATATCGGTGACCGCGACGGCGATCAGTTTTGTGTCCTGGTAGAATGCGAAGCTGCTGCTGAGAGCCCAATTACTGGATATGAACTGCTGATAACCCTCCTCGGTTGTGGCCGCCATCTCGCCATCGGGGTGGCGGGACCGCATGTAGCGTTGAAACAGCTCGAAATGGGCGGGGTCAAATTCAGCCGGTTGTTCGGTTACCTGGTAAGCCGTCTGCTGTCTGTTCCAGATGCGCCGTTGAAAGCGGCGCGGTCTGAACTCCTCCACCGGTATGCGTAGCGGAATACACTGTTTACAGTCACGACAATCCGGGCGATAGATCATGTCTCCACTGCGTCGGAATCCCTGGTCGATCAGCGCTTCGTAGAGCGGCATCGATTTAGCCCGGTACGGGTCGACAAACAGACTCCTTGCCTGTCTTTCGTCGAGGTAGGCGCAGTCATGTTCCGGTGTCTGGTAGAGCTGTACCATTCTTGAACGTCTGGTTTCACGATTCATCTATACCCTCGGTCCAACTCCCGATAAATCCTGGTTGATTGCAGAAGCGCTGCAGAAGATCGCAGAAGTGTCTGCGCTCAATCTCCTCGGCTCCCAGAGAAATCAGATGTGAGGTGTAGACCTGGCAATCAATCAGCCCGAACTCTTTGTCAGCCAGGCTATGGGCCAAATGTACCAGGGCAATTTTAGACGCATCGCGTTCCAGACTGAACATCGATTCACCAAAGAACACCCGGCCGATGGCGATTCCATAGAGCCCGCCGACCAACCGGTTATTTTCCCTGATCTCCGCAGAGTGGGCGAATCCCAGTTGGTGAAGTTGGATATATGCCTGTTTCATTTCCTCGGTAATCCAGGTCTCCTCCCGGCCGGGTTGCGGCATGGCACAGGCGTTGATCACCTCGCTAAATGCAGTGTCAAAGGTGAACTGGTAGTTGCGGTTGCGTAAGGTTTTCGCCAGACTCCGGGAGATCTTGATGCTCTCCGGAAAGAGCACTGTTCTGGGATCAGGCGCCCACCAGAGTATCGGTTGTTCAGATGAATACCAGGGGAAGATGCCGTGCCGGTAGGCATTCAGCAGGCGGGTGGGTGAAAGGTCACCGCCCACCGCCAGAAGGCCGTCCGGTTCCTGTTCTGCATTTTCTACCGGTGGAAAGTGCTCTTCCGGATTGTCTGGATCAAGCAATGAAATCATAATTACCAGCGCTTGCCTTTTTGATGAATCTCTGCGATATGAACATTATAGGTATCTTGAAATAAATTCCATGCCCGAAAATATTCTGAATCTACATGTTGGAAAGTTGCTCCAGTTACAGCGAATCTCGCCGGAGTTTCATGATCGCTACACCGTCACGTTAATCGGTTCGCTGCCGGGTAAGGGGGTGATTGTAACCACGCCCACGATCCACGATAAAATACAGTTTATAAAAGAGGGTGTGCGCTTTGCGGTGCGTCTATTGCACGGCAGCAAGGTGCTGGGGTTTGTTACGACCGTAACCCACTCGGCCAGCAAGCCATATCCCCATCTTCATATGAGCTATCCGTCAGAGATAGAGAGTCTCGCCGTACGGAATGCGGAAAGGGTCAACACCAATCTGCCCGCGCTGGTCAGAAATACCAGGCACGCGGACGACGACAATGCGTGGCAACCGGTGTTGGTGAAGGATCTCAGCATGACGGGCGCAAGGTTGGAGAGTCTTGATCCACTGGGTCGCAAGGGCGAACGGCTGGTCATGAAACTGGATATAGATGTGTGTGGAGAGAGTGAGCAGATAATGGTGCTGACAGAGATCTGCAATCGTTCAGTCGTCAGCGACAAGCAGGATCAGGAAGATGCGAGATACTGTTGCGGTATCTCGTTTCTAAAGGTCAACCGGCTTCAGGAAGTGTTGCTCAATAATTGTGTACTGCAACTGAAAAATGGCGAAAACTGAATAGCGGACACCGGACGGATGCGTTTGCCCGGTGCCCGGCATCTGCTTATTTTGCTGATTCTTTTGCATCCAGGTAACGTTCGGCATCCAGTGCCGCCATGCAACCGCTGCCGGCTGAGGTAACTGCCTGACGATAGACGTGATCCGCCACATCCCCGGCAGCGAACACGCCCTCAATACTGGTTTGCGTGGCATTTCCCTCCAGTCCACCGGTGACGGAGAGGTAGCCGTGCTGCATCTCAAGCTGCCCCTTGAACAGATCGGTATTGGGTTTATGCCCGATGGCGATGAAGATACCCATCAAATCGATCTCTTTGGTACTGCCATCCTTGACGTTCTTGATTCGCATGCCGGTGACCCCACTCTGGTCCCCCAGAACCTCATCCAGCACGTGGTCCCACTCGATGGTGACATTGCCATTTTCCGCCTTTTGGATTAGCTGATCGGACAGGATCTTTTCGGAACGGAATTTATCCCGGCGATGGACCACGACCACCTCGGACGCGATATTGGAGAGATAGAGCGCCTCTTCAACGGCGGTATTGCCCCCGCCGATCACGGCTACTTTTTGGTTTCGGTAAAAGAAACCGTCACAGGTGGCACAGGCTGAGATGCCGCGTCCCTTGAAATTCTCTTCCGATTCCAGTCCCAGATACTGGGCCGATGCGCCGGTGGCGATAATCAGGGCATCGCAGGTGTAGCTGGCCTGATCGCCGGTCAGCCGGAATGGGCGCTGCGTCAGTTCCGCCGTATGGATATGGTCAAAGATCACTTCGGTATCAAACCGCTCGGCGTGTTTCAGCATACGGTCCATCAGTTCCGGGCCCTGCACGCCGGCGAAATCACCCGGCCAGTTGTCCACATCGGTAGTGGTGGTCAGTTGACCGCCCTGTTCCATGCCGGTGATCAGCACGGGTTGCAGGTTGGCTCTGGCGGCGTAGACGGCGGCGGTATAGCCCGCGGGTCCCGATCCGAGGATCAGAAGACGGCAATGCTTGGTATCACTCATGTATAATTACTCCTGCGAATGTCCATGCAGACTGAACCACATCCAGACAGGGGGGTGGATCAGGCAATAAAGATATATATAACCATGGGGTTTCCGTAACAGTGACAGATAACGCCCGTTACCTTTTGGCTCTCAAGCCCAAGGGCAAGATGGGTGACGATGGTACGTAAAGCGTGATGGAGGGTAAAGACTCTTTTTATCGATTCGGCGAAGATTCCTCCAGGCAAAGTATGCTGGGCTTTATCCCGTCAACAGCTATCAAATTAGACTAAATAGCCACTCTAACTATATAATTTAAAATCCATTTTTTACTTTGGTGAATACCTTGGCACAAGCCAGTCAAACAGAACAGTTGCAGAATGACCGGGGAAGCGTTGCCGGACAGCGGCTTAGAGAGGGGGCGCTGGTACTGCTGGTGGCTATTTCGGCTTACCTGATGCTTTCGCTGGTGACTTATGCTCCCAATGATCCCGGGTGGTCCTATGCCGGCGCGCGCGAGGCTGCGGAAAATGCGGGCGGACTGGTTGGCGCCTGGCTGGCCGATGTGCTGCTGAATCTGTTTGGGCTGTGGGGATATCTGTTCCCGCTGATGATCGGCTGGAGCGGCTGGCTTATTCTCAAGGAACGGAATCCGGACAACAGCCTGAATATCCCCATGGTCTCCCTGCGCTGGGTCGGTTTCCTGCTGACCCTTACCGCCGGCAGCAGTCTGGCGGCACTGCATCTATCCCACATCGCCACCTTTTTACCGGGTGGTTCAGGCGGCATGCTGGGGGCGTTCTTCCAGCAACAACTGGTCAGTGTATTCAGCTTTGCCGGGGGCAGCCTGCTGCTACTTGCCCTGATGCTGTCCGGATTTACCCTGTTTACCGGGATCTCCTGGTTCCGGGTGATGGATGGCGTGGGCGCTCTGGTACTGCGTTTTTTGCGTTATCTGGGATCATTCCAGGGCCGATTTGCGGAGGCGCGTAAGGCTCGGGAGGTGAAGAAACGCCGCAGCGAAACCTTCAAGGCCGAGAAGAAGCGGATCGAGAAACGAGTCCCCCCCAAGATCGAGCCGGTTATTCGGGAGGTCAAGACCAGCGAGCGGGTTGAGAAGGAGAAGCAGGTTCAGCTGTTCGATACGGTGGAGGAGGGTGGTTTGCCGCCCCTGGGGTTGCTGGATGAGGCGAGAAAGAGCGGTCTTGGTTACTCCAAAGAGGCTCTCGCCGCCATGTCACAGCTGGTCGAATTGAAACTGAAGGATTTTGGTATTGAAGTGGAGGTGGTGGCGGTTCACCCGGGGCCGGTCATCACCCTGTTTGAGCTCCAGTTGGCGCCGGGTACCAAGGCCAGCAAGATCACCAATCTGTCCAAGGATCTGGCGCGTGCGCTCTCCACCATCAGCGTCCGTGTGGTCGAGGTGATCCCCGGCAAGAGCGTCATTGGTCTGGAGATTCCCAATGAACATCGGGAGATGGTCTTTCTGAGCGAGGTCTTGAAGTCGGAGGCCTATGACTCGGCCAAATCCCGCCTGACCCTCGCCCTGGGCAAGGATATTGCGGGCAACCCCGCCGTGGCGGATCTGGGCAAGATGCCTCATGCCCTGATTGCCGGTACCACCGGTTCCGGTAAATCGGTGGCGATCAACGCCATGATCCTGAGTCTACTGTACAAGGCCTCGCCCAAAGAGGTCCGGCTGATTATGGTGGACCCCAAAATGCTGGAACTGTCGGTCTACGAGGGCATCCCCCATCTGCTGACGCCGGTGGTCACCGACATGAAGGAGGCGGCCAATGCCCTGCGCTGGTGTGTGGGTGAAATGGAACGACGCTATCGACTGATGGCGGCATTGGGTGTGCGAAATATCGCCGGCTATAACAAGAAGGTGAGTGACGCGGAAAAGCGCGGCGAGCCGATCAAGGACCCGTTGTTCCAGCCGGACCCGCTGTTCGAGGCCCAGGAAGTGCCGAACCTGGAGCGTCTGCCTTATATCGTGGTGATCATCGATGAGCTGGCGGATATGATGATGGTGGTGGGCAAGAAAGTAGAGGAATTGATTGCCCGTTTGGCTCAAAAGGCGCGTGCTTCGGGTATTCACCTGCTGCTGGCCACCCAGCGGCCTTCCGTGGATGTGATTACCGGATTGATCAAGGCCAATATTCCCACCCGCATCGCCTTCCAGGTCTCATCCAGGATCGATTCCAGAACCATTCTCGACCAGATGGGGGCGGAGCATCTGCTGGGTCATGGCGATATGCTCTATTTGCAACCCGGCGGCAGCTTTACCCAGCGTCTGCACGGCGCCTTCGTGGATGATAATGAAGTGCACCGGGTGGTTAATCATCTGAAAAAGAGCGGCAAACCTGACTATATCGAGGAGATACTCAGGGAACCAACCGAGATGATTCCGGGTCTCTCTGGTGAAGCAGGGGATACGGAGGACAGCGATCCCCTGTACGATGAGGCGGTGCAGATTGTTACCGAATCGCGACGTGCCTCCATTTCAGGGGTGCAGCGCCGCTTGAAAATCGGTTACAACCGGGCTGCCAGATTGATTGAAGAGATGGAGCGGACCGGTATCGTCTCTCCCGCCCAGTCCAACGGTAACCGTGAAGTGCTGGCACCTCCACCCCCAGAGATGTGATGTGATTAAATATTCGAAGACCCATAAATGGCTTTTGCTGCTGTTATTGTTGATTGTGGCCCCTGTTTCGGCCAGTTCGTCTTTGCAGCAGATGGAGCGGTTTCTCACCGATATGCAGAGTCTGCAGGCCCATTTCGAACAGTCGGTACTGGATCCCCAGCAGCGTCAGGCGGCACGCTCCCAGGGGGTTTTCTCCATGCAGCGTCCGGGCCGTTTTCGCTGGGACTATTCAGAGCCTGACAAGCAGCAGATTATCGCCGATGGTCGCCAGATCTGGCTGCTGGATCCTGAACTGGAGCAGGTGAGCGTACAGACCCAGGAGGGCGCGTTGCAGGGAACCCCGGCCATGTTCCTGATTGGCGGTGATCCGGTGGAGAAGCATTTTGAAGTAGTCGATATCGGTGACAGCCAAGGGTTTGCCTGGGTGGAACTGATCCCGCGTGACAAGGAGAGTCAGTTTATACGTGTGCTGCTCGCCTTCCATGATAACCTGCTGCAGCGGATGGAGATGACCGACACCTTTGGTCAGATTACGCGCTTTCAATTTTACGATATCCAGCAGAATCCCACTTTCAAGCCCGGTTTTTTTGTCTTCACCCGACCGGATTACTACGACCTTTATCAACGTTAAGCGCAGGCAATTGGGTGTCGGACAACGATCTGTTTTCACAAGATGCCCCTGAGTTGATGCGTCCGCTCGCCGACCGGATGCGCCCGCGCACCCTGGATCAGTTTCTTGGCCAGGCGCATATCGTCGGGGAGGGTAAGCCACTGCGCATGGCGATTGAATCCGACCGGTTGCACTCGCTCATTTTCTGGGGGCCTCCGGGAACTGGAAAAACCACCCTGGCAACCCTGATCGCCCGCCATTCCGGCGCCCAGTTTCTCAGTCTCTCCGCTGTACTTTCCGGAGTAAAGGATATTCGCGCCGCCGTGGACAAGGCGCGTGAGGCGCAAAGACTGAACGGGCAAAAAACCGTACTCTTTATTGACGAGGTGCACCGCTTCAACAAGGCCCAGCAGGATGCCTTTCTGCCCCATGTGGAGGATGGCACGGTGCTGTTTATCGGCGCCACGACAGAGAATCCATCCTTTGAACTGAACAATGCGTTGCTCTCCAGGGCGCGCACTTATGTGCTGAAAAGTCTGGGTCCGGAGGATCTGGAGAAGATCATCGATCAGGCCTTGGGCGATTCGGTGCATGGACTCGGCGAACGTGGCTTGCAGCTTGAGCCGGAATTGCGGCGTTTAATTGCGGAAGCCGCCGATGGCGATGCCCGGCGCGCCCTCAATCTGCTGGAAATCTCTGCCGATCTGTCAAGCGGTGCAGAGATCAACCGTTCCGCTGTAGAGGAGGTGGTGGGTGGTAATCTCCGGCGCTTCGATAAAGGAGGCGACGCCTTCTATGACCAGATATCCGCACTGCACAAGTCGGTGCGGGGTTCTGCGCCGGATGCCTCGCTCTACTGGTTTGCCCGCATGATCGATGGCGGCTGCGATCCCCTCTACATCGCCCGGCGGGTGGTGCGCATGGCTTCGGAGGACATCGGCAATGCCGATCCACGCGCCCTTACTATCGCCCTGAATGCCTGGGAGACCCAGGAGCGCCTGGGCAGTCCGGAAGGGGAACTGGCAATCGCCCAGGCGGTGCTCTATCTGGCCTGTGCTCCGAAGAGCAATGCGGTCTATACCGCTTACAAGGCGGTGATGCAGGATATACGGGAATCGGGAACCCACGAGATTCCGATCCACCTTAGAAATGCGCCCACCCGGCTAATGAAGGAGTTGGGCTACGGGCGTGCATATCGTTATGCCCACGATGAGCCGGATGCCTATGCCGCCGGAGAGAACTACTTCCCTGAATCCCTGCAGCCCAGACGTTACTACTTTCCGGTAGAGCGGGGGCTGGAGATAAAAATCGCCGAGAAACTAGACCGGTTGCGTACCCTGGACAGCAAGGCCCGAGGTGAGAAACCGGGCGGCTGAATGGTTTAATCGCGCCGTCCTGTGTTCCGGGCATCTAACAGTGTGTAAAATACCTCTTTTTGAGTGCCGGCAGGGCGTGAACATTGTTCCAGGTATTGACCATTGCAGCGGGGGGAGCTATCGGCGCACTGATGCGTTTCTGGGTCTCCAACGGTATCTATGGGGTGTTCGGTAGAGGGTTTCCCTATGGCACCCTGACGGTCAATGTCCTGGGTTCTCTGGTGATGGGATTCCTCTATATCCTGTTTCTGGAACGGATGAGCGTCAGCCCTGAAATCAGGGGTGCCTTGCTGGTAGGGTTTCTGGGTGCGTTTACCACGTTCTCTACTTTTTCCATTGAGACAATCAATCTCATCGAGCAGGCGGATTTCGTCAAGGCCGGCCTCAATATGTTTCTATCGGTGAGTGCCTGCGTACTTGCCTGCTGGGCTGGCGTGATTCTTGGGAGACAGTTATGAACAGCAGAACGGTAACCATGGTTCGTATCTATCTGACCGAAGGAAGACACCAGTATCAGCAGCTGCTGGAGTTACTGCACGACCGGGAACAGGTGGCCGGCGTGACGGCGTTTCGTGGAATTGCCGGGTTTGGCCAGTCGGGCACCATGCATTCATCATCGCTACTCGACATGTCTCTGGATTTGCCCATTATTCTGGAATTTTTCGATACCCCTGAAAAAGTGTCCCAGGTACTGAAACATCTGAATTCCCTCATCAAGCCGGGCCATATCGTCAGCTGGTCGGCAACAGTCAACAGTGGTGAATAAAACATGCTAGACCCCCGTATACTCAGAACTGAATTAGAAACAACCGCCGACCAGTTGAAACGGCGTGGTGTTGTGCTGGATGTTGAGCAGTTCCAGTCCCTGGAGGAGTCCAGAAAAAGATTGCAGGTGGCCGCTCAGGAACTTCAGAACCAGCGCAACAGTCGCTCCAAACAGATCGGCCAGGCGAAAGCTGCCGGAGAGGATATCCAGCCGCTACTGGCGGAGGTTGCCGACCTTGGAGAAAAACTCAAGAACGCGCAGGATGAGCTGAATAACGTCCAGGAGCAGCTGAGCGAGATCGCCCTGGGGTTGCCGAATATCCCCCATAGCTCGGTTCCCGATGGCAAAGACGAGGCGGACAACCGGGAGGAGCGTCGCTGGGGCGAGCCAAAAAAGTTAGATTTCGAGCCCAGGGACCATGTGGATCTGGGCAGTGCCCTGGGCTGGCTGGATTTCGAAACAGCGGCAAAAATTACCGGTTCGCGTTTTGTCACCATGCAGGGACCGCTCGCCCGCATGCATCGGGCTCTGGCCCAGTTCATGCTGGATACCCACACCAGTGAACACGGCTACACGGAAGCCTACGTCCCGTTCATGGTGAATGCTGACAGTCTCCAGGGAACCGGGCAACTGCCGAAGTTTGAGGAGGATCTGTTCAAGCTCTCTGGAGAGTTACCCTATTATCTGATTCCGACAGCCGAAGTTCCGGTCACCAATCTGGTACGCGGAGAGATCATCGAGGATGGGGATATGCCGCGCAAATGGGTATCCCAGACGCCTTGCTTCCGCAGCGAGGCGGGCTCTTATGGTCGTGATACCCGGGGCATGATCAGGCAGCACCAATTTGAAAAGGTGGAAATGGTCCAGATCGTTCGACCCACGGAGTCCTATGCGGTGCTCGAGGAGTTGACAGGGCATGCGGAAAAAATTCTACAGATGCTGGAGTTGCCTTACCGGGTGGTGACACTCTGCACGGGTGACATCGGCTTCTCCGCCGCCAAGACCTACGATATCGAGGTGTGGTTGCCGGCTCAAAACACCTACCGGGAGATCTCATCCTGTTCCAATTTCGAGGACTTCCAGGCACGTCGCCTGCAGGCGCGCTGGCGTAACCCGGAAACCGGGAAACCCGAACTGGTGCATACCCTGAATGGGTCGGGACTGGCGGTTGGACGTACCCTGGTTGCGGTGATGGAAAACTACCAACAAGCGGATGGCAGCATCGTGGTTCCAGAAGTGTTGAGGCCCTACATGGGCGGTATTGAACGGTTGACTTGAGCTGACTCCAGCAATAAAAAACGCGGCCTTTGTGCCGCGTTTTTTATTGCTGTGAAAAGCGTGGTGCCCGTGTTCAGACCAGCATGATCAGCAGTAGCACGAAGCCCACCACCGCAAGCAGTGGAATTACTGCCGCCATCCAGTCACCCTGCTCGGCCTTGGGGCCGTTTTGCATCCACTGCTTGGCTCTCGGATAGAGGAAGAACAGCATCATCCCCATGGTAGCGGCGAGCGCGATCTGTAACCAGATATTATCCATCGACTCCTCCAAACAAAACCCCGGCATCAGCCGGGGTCTGAACGGGTTTTATCCAGTTGAACCGGTTAGTCATCCCCACCAAACACGCCCAGAATCTGCAGCAGAGAGATGAAGATGTTGAAAATGGCCATGTACAGGCTGTAGGTGGCAAAGATGTAATTGGTCTCGCCGCCATTCATCATCTGGCTGGTCTGGAACAGGATGTAGGCACTCATCAGCAACATCACGCCAGCCGAGATGGCCAGTGACAGGAAGGGCAGCTGGAGGAAGATGTTGGCGATAATGGCCACGATCATAACCAGCATACCGGCAAACACAAACCCGCCCATGAAGCTGAAATCACGCTTGCTGGTCAGGGCATAACCTGAGAGACCCAGGAAAATCACACCGGTTCCGCCCAGGGCGGTGGCAATGGTCTGTGGCCCGTGCGGCAGTTGCAGATAGAGCGTGAGAATGGCGCCCAGTCCAAAACCGAGCATACCGGTGATCAGGAAGATCACCCCGATACCGGAGGAAGAGTTGGCGGTACGGGGCAGTACAAACATACCCAACAGCATGGCGCCAATCACGGAAATCAGATAGGCCATGGGGGGCATGGCAAGGAACATGGAAACCATCGCCATAATGGCGCTGAAGAACAGCGTGGCCGATAGCAGCATGTAGGTGTTCTTAATGACTTTATTTACCGCAAGTGCACTTTGTGCCGGTTGTGCGATAGTCTGGTTAAATCGATTCATGTTGCATTTTCTCCAATAAATCCGATGGTTATGCAGGTTTTATAGAACGGTTGATCTGTCTAGTATGACTATAGAATAGCCTGTTGGTTCATAGTCTTTGAAATGATCATAGCATACTGGATTGAGGCGAATGTTCAATAAATCAAGGCCTGAAAATAGTGCGTGCAAGTACTGGCGGAACCCTTCCGGATCGGGTATTCTTCGCAACTCAAAATTCTGGAGAGATGGCAGAGCGGTTGAATGCACTGGTCTTGAAAACCAGCGAGGGTTTGTAGCCCTCCCAGGGTTCGAATCCCTGTCTCTCCGCCAATTCAAAGCATAATTACTATGCAAATCAGATAGTTAGGCAAGGATGCCGTCTATCGGTCCCCCAGTCAGTCCCCCTTTCTGTTTCAATTCGATGGTGTAGCCGGGTAGTTCATAAGACCTGATACCGGGTTAATTGGTCCATTCATTCGACAGATCCACCAGCAGATCGGCAGCCCCACACCACCCGGCGCCACACCTCCGGGCAACCGGTAGCCGCGCATCCTTGCATATCGAATCCAGGCATAGGGGGGTACCCCGGGGGTGGGGGCCGGGATGCCGGGTTGTTCTGTGTCGTGGGGGGATCAACTCAGCTCCCGAGAATAAAATTTTGAAAATATTATCCACCGGGCCTGTGGAAGGGTTGACGATTGCCTTTTATTGGGTAAATCTGCATGCTGAATATAATTCGTGTTTGAGGGTTATTTCTGGCTACACATGCCAATGAGGAGGCGCATGAAATTTTTGGCTTTTTTAATTATATGGTCACTGACCTCAAATTTATTTGCATCTAGCTTGCAGAAAAATGACGTAGGTTACCTCTTGAGTAAATCACTATGGGGATCAGTCGATTGGTCTGAATTTAAAAATAGTAGGATTGTGAAAAGCCTACCGAATAATGAAGCACCCGAAATATCAAAAGATGGAAAAACTAAATGGCTGAAACGTAAAGACGTGAATATCAATGGTATTCATGGGCATGATCAAGTCGTTGTGACCGATACTGAGAATGGACCGCAGTATAGTTATGGCGCTACGTTCGAAGTGGACTTTGGGTTAGATACACAATGTCCCAAGTTTCTGAAAAAACTAAGAGCGATATACGGTAATCCTGCTGGTGAATTAAGTTTGAGCAGAAATCAGAAAGTATCCATTAGCAAGGACACGAATAGTACTATTGAAATCAACCATATAGCTGAGGAGACTGGATGGAAAATAGGCAACACATATATCGTTCTAGCCTGTATCGGTCTTAGTGCCGATGATGAAAAACACTCAGGATACATCACTCTCAATTTTGAAGACGAAAGTATCGCCCGAAAAGTTCATCCGCTGACATGGATTGAGTGTGAAACTAAATCAAAGGTAAAAATAGCTGGGAGAACTGAAGAAGGCGAGGAACAAAGATATGTTTTTGGTTTGAATGATACCCATAAGACGCTTCACAGAGTATCAAAAAGTAAAATCGGAAATACGAATGTCTATAACGATGAACACATAGAAGTAGATATAATGAGTGACAATAGCAATATATCTATTTCTATCAATCGAATTCTTGGAACTATGAGTATGATAGCTCGGCCAAAAACATTGAAAAGTTCATATGTCGAGTACAAAGGGACATGTGAAAAAATTGATGCGGTTAGAAAACGGTTTTAAGCATATTCTCAATTCGTAAATAGTAGGTGCGACAGCAACAAACTAAATCACCCGGACCGCTTCCGTCTAGCCGCCTCCGCAACCCGCCGCCTACCGGCCTCCGTCTTTGGTCCCGTCGAAAGGCCCCCGTGCATCCGGCAGCGTCCATTCCTCGGCTGGTTCCGCTCCCGATCCCAGACCGGGGGAGCCTTGCAGCGGCCACCGGCCCGAGTCTTGGCTCCACAGGCTGGGCGTTGTGCTTTTGGGGTGCCCCGGGTGGCCTTACGATTTGCTTGCCCCCGGGCCTGTCTGTCAGCCAGTCGGGCCTCCACCCATTGATCAACTTCAGCCGGGCTCATGTGTTCGATCTGGGCCTTGTCGGCCTTGGTCAACCGGCTGCCGATGAGGGTAGCCAGGACACCGCTCTTACGTGCCATCGGTTAAAACCTCCCCGTCATAGGTTCGCCCCTTGGACCTCTCCACCCGATACCGTGCCTCCTGTATCAGTGGCCCAAGGTCTATGGATAGGCCCACTTCAACCTTGGCACGGCTGCCATACCGATCCCGGTTCCACACCTCAAGCAGATGTTTACGAGTGTTCACCCGGAGTGCATCGCGCTGGATGTCGTTGGGGATGCCGTTGGGTTGATCCGTCCCGTCAGATATATCCATGATCTGATCTTCGATCAGTTCCGCACCCAGCGCCTGGGCATCCCGGTACAGGGTGAGCCGTTCGGCATCGTCGTGTATCCATTGGCGAAGGGCGCCGGGGTCGAGGGTTCGATCCCGACAGAAGGCGGTCAGGCTTTTGCCGTTGCGCAGATACCCCAGCAGCTCGGCCAGATCGTCCCGGTTAAATTTGGGCCTTGGGGCCAGCCATGCGGGAAGGTCAGGCGGCAGGTTGACCGGTGGCAGGGGTGCCTTTGCCGTTGCCGGGGTGCAGGGTGTTGGGTTGTTAGCAAACGGGGTGCCTGGTTGCTGAGTAGTGGTCGGGTTGCCGGGTTGCCCTGGTTGCCATGGTTGCTGGGTAGATGATGATTCCACGGGTGTTCCTCCAATTCGTTAATTGAAACATGTGTGCGGGGTATGGGGTTTTAACTGCTCCCCATACCCCGGCTTCCGATCATCCGCCTGCCGCTCGTCTGGCTTCTGCCAGATTTGCCAGCGTACCGATAAGCCAAGGATCGTGCCCCAAGGTGGTCTGCTTGAGTGCGTCCTGCAGCCACGGCAACCGAACGGCCAACCTATCCACTTCGGACTGTGCGGCTTCGACAATTGAATCCAGACGATCACCATAGACCTTTTCGAGTTGCGCAACCGATTGCGCCCGGCTGAGTTCATAGGCTTCCGCATCCACTGGCTCTGAAACATGCTTATTCCAGACGTTCGCAAACTCGGCCCCAAGGTCAGCCGGGATACCTTCAGCGGCAAACGCAGCCATCACAGACTGCTGTTCGGTCAGGTCCATTGCTTCGGACCCGGGAGCGGGAGGGGGGAATTTATAATCCATCCCGCGGACTTCTTGACCATAAAGATCCGTGTGGGTTGTGTGCAGGTCGAACTCGGGTTGTTCGGTAGCCTCGCCCGGTTCACCTTCCCCGGTGGCATCCTCCGGCAACCAGCCGTCAATCTCTGCCCACTCCTGAAGCTGGGCAAGCTGATCCGCGGTGAAGGCATCGGAACCGATCTCTATGGTTGAACCTTCGCCGGGTTCGACCCTGTTAACAAGACCGTCGCTATCGGTGTAAATTTCTTCAGACATTGGTCATGTCCTCCATGTAAGATTGCGCGGTGTTCATTTTTTCAGCGAGCGAGGGGCGGCGCTCCAATTCCCACTGACTAAATGGCCCATCCAACACGACACCATGACGCCACAGGGTTTCCATCATCGCGTTGAACGTGTCGCGGGGTCCGGTCAGTGTGGCAGCCGCATCAAGCTGCCCTGGATAGCCCTGGCGGATCTCCTCGGATAGCGCCTGAAGCTCGCGCATATCCTCGGCAAGTGCGGCAACTTTCTTCTCGATCCTGGTGGAAAGTTTTACCCGCTCGCTTGCCTTGGTTGTGGCAGCCTGTCGCGCCTTCTCCCTTTGGTTCTGGGCTTCCTGGGCCTCTGCATCGGCCAGACGATGACGGGCTGCTGTCAGGCTGCCCTGGGTGTCTGCTACGGCCTGTTTTGCATCGGTAGCGGCTTTCCGAGCCTTGGTCAAGGTTGCCTGATCAATGCTGTCCTCTGCATGGGCCAGTAGGGCGGCATTCAGTTCTGCTTCAGCCTGGGCGGCATTGTCGGTTGCGGTTGCAACTTTCGATTCAAGGTTGGTGACAGTTGCCCGTGCCTGTTCGGTGGTGGGCTGTTTCGATTTGAGCATGTCGGTAAATTTCATTACGTTCTCCTGATTTGCAGAGTTCCGCTCTGCGCGGTTTTTGGTTAAACCCCATTGGGGTTGTTGATCACATTTAGAATTCGACTTTGGTTCACCTATAGGGGGTGGGGTGGTAAAACTGAAAACTGGTAAAACTCAGTAACGGCGCAGTTTTACCACCTTTACCAGTTTTCTTAGTTTCCCCAGTATTTAGTTTTACCGGGGGACCCCCCCTCCCTCTAAATCGTCGAATTCAGCTTGTAGATGTGCGCGTTTTTGTTGGCCGCATCTACAGAAAGATTCCAAAACTCGAAATTATTAATATCTGCTCCGGTGTACTCATTGAGGATTCGGACAATGGTTCGCCTACTCAATGCGCTCCGCGTGGTAGCGGTTTTAACCAATTCAGTTTTAAGGACGGTTCCCTCGCTGATTGCGATCCGAATCGCGTCGATTCCGTCTAAGTCCGTTTCATACTTCTTGAATCGTTCGGCTCTTGTCTTTTCTCGATCGGATAGCTGTTTGATCGAATCCAACCGATCCAGATAACTGGCTTCGCTGGAGGCGTCATACTGATAAACCGCCTCAAGATCGACAGCCCCCCGTGCTTTGAAGTTTTCAAACTTGACGGTACGTATCCCGGTTGCGGTGTCATCGGTCACAATGTCGAGGGTGTAGGCACAATCGGCATCGTCCACAGAATCGGACGTGCCCGAATAGATCACCTTCCCATCTTCCGCCCGGTGCTTATTAACGTGGGCCAGCATGACCGCGGTCCCACCGTGCAAAACAAACTGGCGGATCACTTCGCCAAATTCGCTTGCACGATCTTTCTTCATCAGATCCGTGAACTTTTTGAGTGTGTCGAGGATCAGAACCCTTCCACGTGATTCACCGCTCGCAATCATCTGGTTGAGCACGTCCACGAGGATTGACGCTTTAAACCCGGCATAGCCTGGGGCCAGCATTTTGAAACCGTGCTTCTCTGCCAGTCTCAGCTTATGGGCAAGTCCTTTGTGGGAATCGTCGGCATTCACATAAAAGACATTTGAACCCTTCATCCGCTGATCATTGATTGCTTCGATCAGTAGCCAGAGGGATAAAAGAGTTTTGCCGGAATTGGGCTTGGCGAAGATAACAGTTGACTGTCCAAGTATCGCAATGCGACCCAAGACAAAAACATCCTCCAGCATCCGCGCTTCCATCTCTGCCGATTGGCCGTTAAGGGCGAACTGGTCAAGGTTGGCCGGTAGGGCGCTGGTCGATAGTTGCGGGAGCGTCACACCAGCAAACAGGGTTGCCGGATCTGGTGCGGGTCGGCTCCATCCTGCATCCTTGGCAAATTTGAAAAGTGTACCCAAGGTTATCCCATTGTCCGCCTTGAAGCTGCGCCACTGGGTCAACAGATCCCGCTGTCCTCGATATTTTGATTCAGACTTGGCGGACCACTCGTCCCAAAGGTTGAAGGCTGTTTCCGCATCGCCAGAGCACACCCCGGCCCAATGTAAAGCCATGCCAACGGAAACCCATTCAGCACGATCAACATCAGGTGATATATGTTCGAGGGCATCCCGGATTGTCTGCCAGTCTGCATGATCTGAACCGGCAGCCGTTGATGCAGGTCGCTGCTCCTGTTCGATCAGTCGGCGCCAGAATGCCAGCAGAGGACCGGGGATCTCCGGCAGCCGGGTCCAATGTCCCCGGCCTCCCCACTGATAACAGCGATCTGATTCAAGGTACCGGCTCGGCGGCAATACGTCCTGACAGGTTAACCCATTCGAGGTGCCACACCTCAGATCCAGATAGTTGAACTTCAATCCGTTGGGATCAGTATCAATCAGCTTCTTTGAGGGCAACACAAGGCCGGGAGGCATCCTGTAAAGCAACTTCCCATGTCCTGGGTTGCCTGACTCGATAGTCACGGCGTCCGGGGCGTCATAAAGCTGATCAAGGTCGATACCGTGGGCGCTGAGTTCCTGCTTTGCCCGATCCCATTGGTCAACATCCAGCGCCATCGTGCCAGAGTAGGCGTGAGCCAGGCCGAAGCCGTGTCCGTGGGAGAGTTGCGCCGGATCAGTGATAGCATTTTCTGGTCTGTTCCAACCTTTGGTTGTTGGTCCCTTGGTATTTGGAGGGATGGGTACGAGCCTCCACCCATGACGGATATAGCTATCACAGGATGCAGGGTGCGAAGCGATTTGGTGTTCATTGACCGGAACCAACCAGTCGGGTAGAGTTTTACTTGTCATTTTTGAAGTACCTCATAGCGCCTCGGTTTGTTCAGGAAACCGGGGCGTTATTTCTTGTGCTGATGGTCAACCGTTCGAGCTGGATAAGGAAAGATCGAGTCGTAGCGTTTGGTGCTAACCGGTCGAGCCTTGCGCCGTTGATCAATGCGAGCATTTCGCCGTTATCGACTATCGGTTTCCGCTCGCTGGAAAGGTCGCCCAAAAAACAGTAAATGGTTTGCCAGGCAGGGTGCTTAGCGTGTATCCATTCACGCCCTGCCAAGCGCAACCATTCGACTAAAAGCACCCGCGCTTCGGTGCGGATCGGGTGGGCTTCGCGTATTGCCGAATAACTACCTCGAAGATTGGTTTTCAGGTGGGTGAGCATCGCGTTTGCCCGATACCACCGGGTCAGATACTGCCGGGCAGTCTGGCGACAATAAGGAGTGTCAGAACCAGCAGCATCATTAACTCCGCGTGGGGTCTGGGTAATTGCATTGGCGTTGTCCTCGTTCATGATGCAGCACCCCCGTTTATGATTGCCTCGGCTGTCCGTTTCCGCTCGATGTGGATCTGATCGACCAGTTCACGGACCTGCCCATCGGTGGCGCCGGCTGCGCGAAGGGCTAGAACCCTGTCGATTTCATCCGAATACCACGCAACGGTTTTTGAACCGTGTAGTTTGAATGAATGAGGGAATAGGCCGTCCTTCTGAAGTTGCCAGAGGACAGTATTTGAGATGGGTACATCTCGCTTGAAGATGATCTTTCTCACGACTCACCCCCATTAGCGACACTGTGCGCCCATGCGTCCACGTCGCGCCGTTGCCATGCGACACGGCGAAAGGGGAGCTTGCATCTTTTGGGGAAATCGCCTCGATGTTCCAACCGTCGAATGGTTGAGTAAGAGACGGATAGGTTATGTTCCGCGTCCAGGTAATGCTGTAACCCTGGTTCACTTACAATCAAATCGGCAGCCATTGTTGCCTCCGTTACGTCCGGGGCTGTAATGGGCAACAATGAAAAAAGGCACCCATCCTAGCCCTGTTAAAAGGGTTGATGGCGTGCCTTTGGAGTGGCTGACCTTCCGGTGAAAAGACCCGGCTACTCAGCGGGGTATCTCTTCGATGATCCGAGTCTGCACCACTCGTTCAGTACGCTGAATTTGAGTAGCTATGGTCTGAAGTTACAAGACATAGCTAGAACGGTCAAATAACAATATCTATGTTATACAATGTGTTACATAAGGTTTCGCGTTATCCTGCCTCCTTCCCGCGAATGTTGATCACCTCACCAGACTTTGCCGGGGTGTTTATAAACCGGCACCAGTCAGCCATCATCCGGGTGCGTTTGGTCAGCAGATCGCCGCGCCGGTATGCCTTCTCGACTGCATTGCCGATAGTGTGCGCAAGGGCCATCTCGGCCACCTCGTTCGGGTAGTTGGTGGACTCTGCGCACCAGTCTCTAAACGTGGACCGGAATCCGTGTACGGTGGCATCCGGTGCTATCGCCTTCAGAGGTTTAGCAAGGACCACATCGGACAGCATCTTGCCCCGTGCGCTGGGGAATATAAAATCATTCTCTTCGGAGCGGGGCAGGGACTTCAGCAGCTTCACTGCATCGTCACAAAGCGGGATGGTGTGTTCCCTGCCTGCCTTCATCCTCTCGGCTGGGATCGTCCAGGTCTTGGCATCCAGGTCTATTTCACCCCATAAGGCGCCGCGCACCTCGCCCGACCGGGTAGCGGTCAGAATCAGGAACTCCAGCGCCCGGGCTGCCGACTCTTCCCGGTTGCGGAGTACCTGCACGAACTCGCCTATTTTTTCCCATTCAATAGCTTTGTGGTGTTTGACCTTCTTCAGCTTCGTGGGCTTGGGTAGCACGGCATCAAGGTTGCCTTTCCAGCGGGCGGGGTTGTCACCCTCACGAAAGCCGGAGACGGTAGCCCAGGCTAAAACTAACTCGATACGGCCACGTACACGGGTGGCGGTCTCGGTCTTGGTCTGCCAGATCGGTTTCAGGATCTTGACGATATGGGGCAACGCCACGGCATCCACTGACAGATTGCCAATCATCGGGCTGGCGTAGTCGCGTAGCGTGTTGGCCCACTGCTGTTTGTGCTTGGGGTTGCTGAACTCGGCTGTTTTGCTGGCCAGGTATTCGCGGGTACACTCATCGAATGTGATTCCCTTTCGTTTCTCTGCCAACTGCGCCGCCTTGTCAGCCTGTCGCTGTTCGATGGGGTCAATACCGGCCTTGGCCTGTTTGCGGTATCTGCTGGCGGTTTCCCGGGCTTCAGCAAGCCCCACATCGGGCAGGCTACCTAAGCCCATTTCCCGGCGCGTCCCGGCAATGGTGTACCGAAGCACCCATTTCTTTGCGCCCCCCGGAGAGACGACTAGACGAAGCCCGGCGCCGTCCTCATACTTACCCGGTCCTGCTGTCTCGACTTTGCGTGGTGATAGCTTGTGAATGGCCATGATGTTGATCCTTGTTCTATTGGTGGTCCCCCGAATGGTCCCCCAATTAACTAGGATTATAGCGAATGATACCGAATTGTCCAGAACGAATGATGTTTATAAGTGACTGAATATGAACGATGAATAGAACGATAGCGAACGGTGCGGAATGTAATATTGGGGGCCTGTCTCTCCGCCAAATAAAAAGCCCCGCCTCGTGCGGGGCTTTTTATTTGGTGAAGTGCACAGGATTTGGTGAGAACCCTCGGTTCGACAGATCGGCAGGAGCCGATCTGGACGTTGCCATAGGCAACGCCCGCAGGGTGAGCGCCAGGNATGGCGCGAATCAATCCCCGCCAGCTATCCGCAGACACTATATCGGTACGATATCCGCCTCGTGCGGGGCTTTTTATTGGCTCTGTCCCAATTATGTGTTGGTCTTGTTTTGGCTTAGCTTGGCGATTCGCCCGGTAGGAGCGGCGCCTCGCCGCGAATTCGGCCCGGGGCGGGCCTCCTACAGGTCAAACCCCTCTCCGGCGATCAAACGTAGCGGCAGGAGTGGCTTCAGCTGAGAATTATCGCGGATAAACCTGC
>NZ_ATZE01000027.1 GCF_000428045.1 Sedimenticola selenatireducens DSM 17993
CCACATAGCCCGCACCTATCAAGGTCGAAAGAGAAATTATGTGGGACAGCACTTCTGGGCTAGGGGTTACTTTGCCTCGACGGTGGGCAGGGATGAGAAAGTAATCAGGGATTACATCCGACACCAAGAAGCAGAAGATCGCAGGATTGATCAGCTGAACTTGGTGTAGTGGCCCCTTCGAGGGGCTCAAGGAGCCGTCAGGCTCCGTAATACAGGCCGCTTCGAGTGGCTCACAGATAAAGCCCCCGGCTTTGCCGGGGGATACTTACTTTTTTTTGAGATACGTCCCATTCATAAATCAGATCATAAGATGCTTTACCAGCGATTTGTAACCGTTGTTCATTTTCATATAGTGCTTTTTGAGCGTTCTTGCGTTCTTCTACTTCGTTAGTCAACTCTTCATTGCTTTGTTTCAGCTGTAGGGTTCGCTCTTCTACAATCCTTTCCAGGTGCTGCTGACTATATTCAAGCTGCTGTTGAATCTCTTTACGCTTCTCAACCTCGCTACTCAGATCATTAACCAGTTTATCTTTCTCAAACTCCAGTTCGAAGGCCTTTGTGAGATTCTTATTGGTTTTGATGGTAATGTGATAAACGAGAACTATGAATAAAGCCAGTGCAATTGTTAAGAGTTGAGCAGCTTGTTCAAACTGCGTATATACAATGATTGGAAGAATTAATACGGACAATAAGCTCGAAGCAACAAAGGCAGAAATATAGGACGCGAATAACGGAACAGACGAGCTAATCACGCCCAGTAGAATAAGGACGATAGCTGTTTTGTACGTGGTTTCTGTTGTTAGGATGGGAAACAGACTCAATGATCCCCAGCCTACTCCAGCTATCGCGGTGTTGATTGTTAGTCGTTTTCCCCAGAGGTGGGCCTGCGAGGGGATGTAGGTAGAATGGAATCGCCAAATAGAAAATAGCCTTGCGCTAGAAATAAGCAGCATGGTTCCTGTCCAAGCTAATAATAGATAGAAAGGAAACTCGCTGTTCAAACCATAAAATATGGCAATAGATATGATATATATGCCAATGGCAGAAGATGTGGCGTTGCCATAGGCGAGCCTCACCTGCTCAGATAAAACGAATTCTTCCTTCTTTAAATTCATAGCCCATATGGTCCGGAACTACTGATCAACTCCTGTTTCGACTCGCTGTTTTGTTATTGCAGCGCCAACTCATCTTGCTGCGTCATCGCGTTATTCTGCTTCTTGAGTGCAGCCATGGTGATTTCAACTTGGGGCTGCATGGAGGGTGATTTCAACTTGGGGCTGCATGGAGCCGATTGAAAGAACGTCGGAAATGACAGCATCAACAGAAAACTCCAGTGAGAGCGATAATACATGGATATCGACAAGTTCTCCTAAATTCTTGAGTAGCGCACAAGGCAGAATAAAATTCGTTCGATTCATGGATTGAAGTGTCCCTGATCATTTATTGGAGAGGGTGTAAATAATTCTGTGTAACCGCCGGGGTTATACATAGTCGCTGATGCGATCCTCAAACTCGATCATAAACCGGTTCAGTGCAGCCTTCCAATTTCTGATCGGCATTGTCCATTTTTTTGACGCGTCCATGATTGCGAGGTAGACCACCTTCCGGGCCGAGTCGTCGGTCGGGAACAGCTTCCGTTTTTTGATGGCCTTGCGGATCACGCTGTTCAGGGACTCGATGGCGTTGGTGGTGTAGATGGCCTTGCGAATGTCCTCGGGGTACCGAAACAACGTGTTCAGGTTGGGCCAATGGTTACGCCAGGTGCGGCTGATATATGGGTATTTTTTATCCCAGTGTGCCGCGAACTCCTCCAGCGCGCATGGGCCCAGCAACCCACCTGGGTAAGACCTTCCCCCCAATTTTCTATAGGCGCTATAGCCATCGGTCTGCACATAGCCACTGTAGCTATCGAAAAGGCGTTCGGCCCCCACTCTGGGGGGCGCAAACCGCATCGGGTTCATCGATAAGGAAAAACCGGCAGCGCCATGGGTATTCTCGGCACGGTATCTGCCATCGGAACCGCTCTGGGGCCATCGCTCGGTGGTGTCCTGGTCGCACGGAGTGATTGGTCCATGCTGTTTCTGATCAATGCCCCCTTGGGCGTTCTCGCTTGGCTCCTGGCTCAGCGTTTTCCGTCGGTCGACCGACAGTTCACGGCCGAGGTAAAGCCGCGTTTCGACGTGGTGGGAACCTTATCGTTGACGGTGTTCCTGGCGGCTTACGCCCTCGCTATGATCCCGGGACGGGGCAAATCAATGTGTCACTGTTAGTGGCGGCAGGTGTGGGTCTGGCCCTGTTCATCCGAAGTCAGGTGAAAGCCGCGTCGCCGCTGGTTCGCCTGTCACTGTTCTGCAATCTGGTACTGACCGTTGGGTTTGCGATGAGCGCTATGATGTGCGATCCGATCCTTATCCTCTGAAGACTGCAGGCTGGGGAACGGAAACCGGAAGTGGCATGATGTCCACTCGTTGGGCTGAAGCATGGCGCCGCCAGCCCGGCAGTCGTGACGATCGCCCCTTGAAAGCCATGCCGATGGGTTCTGAGGCTTTTTTGACCTTGAGCAGCGAGTTCCGGCTGCGCTACGACGACTTCGAGAATCGGCAATTGATTGCAGGGGAGGATAGCCAGCCGGGCTTGTAGCGGGGCCTCCTGGGCGCGGACCTGAGGTTGAATCTATGGTGAACTGGGCATCGGGCAGGTCGGTCGTCGTCGGGGGGATAGCGGTGCCAACTTTAAATCGATGGCGCGTTGCAGTCCTTGCGGATTTCGGGCCTATTTCAGAGAGTGAGGTCGAGCGAGGAATGGCCAGGAGAGAGTGGAATCTGGCCCGGAACTGCCAAATTGAGTGGCTGGCGAATTCCGCAGGCGTTCGCAGGAACCCGCACCAGTACGCGGAAACGGCACGATCAGGCAAGAAAAAACCCCAACCGAGAACGGTTGGGGTTTTATTATTGGTGGAGGCGGCGGGAATCGAACCCGCGTCCGCAAGCACTCCGCCTTTGGCTCTACATGCTTAGTTCCGCCGATTATTTTTAACTGGCTACTGCCCGGCAAACAGGGCGTGTAGACAGCGATTCCGGTTAAGTTTTAGCGATGCCGTCCCGGACGTACATTATCGCGATCTTGTGAGCTATGACGCCTGAAATGTCCCGAGGGACTCTGGACGCACAAGCACGGCTCCAGTCAGACGGCTTCTACCGGTTATTAAGCGGCGAGAGCGTAGTTGTCGTCGTTGGCAACTATAGTGTTACAGACTTATTTACGAGGCTGTCTGTATCCTCGGCATGCACCTCAGGTTTCATCACCCACGTCGAAGCCATGTCGCCCCCTGGGTAAACCCAACAGACAGTATACAGGCTCTGTTGGTTCCTTGTCCCCTATATTGGGTGACTGAATGCTTTTTTCAATAGATTGTTTTTTTGGCTGGCTCAGTGGGCCTTAAGAATACGCTGTTTGTCCCGGTCCCAGTCCCGGTTCTTTTCGGTTTCCCGCTTGTCATGCAACTGCTTGCCCTTGGCCAAGCCAACCTCGAGCTTGACCTTGCCCTTCTTCCAGTACAGGGCGATCGGGACCAGTGTGTAGCCTTTGCGCTCGACCATGCCGATCAGTTTGTCCAGTTCTTGCCTGTGCAACAGGAGCTTGCGGGAGCGCATCGGCTCCGGCTTGATGTGGGTTGAGGCGCTGAGCAGCGGGGTGATGTTGGTGCCGATCAGCGAGGCTTCTCCATTTCTGATGAATACGTAACTGTCGGTAAGTTGCACCCGGCCCTCACGCAGGCTTTTGACTTCCCAGCCCTGGAGCGAGACGCCCGCCTCATAGCGTTCTTCAATGAAGTACTCATGTCTCGCCTTCTTGTTCAGGGCGATGGTTGAACTGCCTTGTCCGGACTGCTTTTTCGATTTTTTTGCCATGCGGCGAATTGTATGTGACAGGGTGGGGCGGAGGCTAGTGGGATGTTGCAGATTACCCATGTTTGCGGACCGTTTACTTGTGCTGATTGGGGAATTCGCTGAAAATGCCGACTCCTTGTCTCCGGACAGGGTGGTGAACAGGCAGTCGGCCGGTCAACGAACTTGCGGAGGATTCACTCCTTGTCCAAGCGTATTTCCATTCATGGTCAGTGGTCATCACGCCTGATGTTTATTCTGGCGGCAACCGGCTCGGCCGTGGGTCTGGGCAATATCTGGAAATTCCCCTATCTTACCGGCGAAAACGGCGGCGGCGCCTTTGTCCTGGTTTATCTGCTCTGTATTGCGCTGATTGGTATCCCGATCATGATGGCGGAGGTGCTGATCGGACGACGTGGCCGTCAAAGCCCCGTCAACAGTCTGCATACACTGTCGATCGAAGCGGGTGCAAGCACCACCTGGCGACTGCTGGGGTGGGCCGGCATGCTGGCCGGATTGGTTATACTCTCCTACTACAGCGTGATAGCCGGCTGGACTCTGGCCTACCTGATGCGCATGGTGAGCGGGGCGTTTGTGCGGGTGACTGCGGAAGGTGCGGGCAGCATCTTTACTCAACTGGTGGCCGACCCAGAAAGATTGCTGGCGTGGCATACCATATTTATGGTGATGACCATCAAGGTGGTATCCCGCGGAGTCAGGAACGGTCTGGAAAAGGCGGCAAGGATCTTGATGCCGCTCCTGTTTTTCCTACTTCTGGTGCTGGTGGCCTATGCTGCCAGAATTGGTGATTTCCCCCAGGCCTTCAACTACCTGTTTGAGAGTGATTTCAGCAAACTGACGCCCGCCGGGGTTTTGATCGCGATGGGGCATGCCTTCTTTACTCTCACCCTGGGACTGGGGGCCATGTTGGTGTACGGCTCCTATCTTCCCAATGGCGTCTCTATCGCCAGGACATCGATTCTGGTGGGCCTGCTGGATACGGTGGTGGCCTTGCTGGCCGGGCTGGCCATCTTTCCTGTTGTATTCGCCAATGATCTGGCGGCGGGCGAGGGGCCGGGGCTCATTTTTCAAACGCTGCCGATCGCTTTCGGACAGATGCCCGGTGGGTCGTTCTTTGGGTCCCTGTTTTTTCTATTGCTGGTGTTTGCGGCCTGGACTTCGGCTATTGCACTGATTGAACCGCTGATCGCCTGGTTGGTTGAGAATCGTGAAATTGAGAGGGTCCGGGCCTCTATCTGGACCGGAATAGTCGCATGGCTGCTGGGGGTTGTGACGATCCTCTCCTTCAGTAGCTGGTCATTCAGTTTCAACTTCGGTGGGATTGTTAAGCGGCATGGCCTGTTTGATGTGCTGGATATTGCCACTTCGAGTATCATACTGCCCCTGGGGGGGCTTTGCATGGCGCTGTTTGTCGGCTGGGTGATGGCTCGGGATTCCGTGGTGGATGAGCTGGGTGGTCTGGCTGGTATCGGTTTCAAGCTTTGGTATTTTATTATTCGTTTTATTACACCTGCGGCCATGCTGCTGATTTTCTTGCGGGTGATAGGAGTTTTATAGTTGCCAGTAGTCCAGAAGAGTGCCCTGGTGGCCCATTCAGCCGCCGAGATGTTTGAGCTGATCAATGATGTAGAGTCTTATCCACAGTTTCTGCCTTGGTGTAAATCCACTCAACTGCTTTCCCGTAATGAGGAGGAGTTGTGTGGCCGGCTGGAGGTTTCGCGTATCGGAATAAGCCAGACTTTTTCCACATGTAACCGGCTTTTTCCCCATGAGCGGATCGTAATCCGGCTACAGGATGGACCGTTCAAGCGTCTGCAGGGAGAGTGGCGTTTTACCGCCTTGCGTGAGGATGCCTGCAAGGTGGAACTGGAACTCGATTTCGAGTTTTCAGGAAAGTTAATCAATTCGGCGTTTGGCGCGGTATTCAGCCAGATTGCCAACACATTAGTCGATGCATTCTGCAAACGTGCAGATGAGGTAGCCCGTGGTGAGTGAACATTTTGATATAGAAGTCGCCTATGCGAAATCCGATGAGCAGGTGATCCTGACCGTTAATGGTGAACCGGGGATTACCGTCCAACAGGCTGTTGAGCGGTCCCGTATTACCGAGCGTTTTCCGGAGATCGATCTCTCCAGCGCAAAATTCGGTGTGTTTGGCAAGGCGGCCAAGGGCGATGCCGAGCTGCAGCCTGGGGACCGGGTGGAGATCTATCGTCCATTGATTGCCGATCCCAAGGAGGCCCGCAAGAAGCGTGCGGCTGAGGGAAAACAGCTCAAGAAGGGCGGTGGGGAGTAAACCCGACAGCAGGGATTGGGGCTATCCCCAGCCCTGTTGTCATTAATGGTGTTAGTTCTCGGATTCGATGCCGACCGATTCCAATGCCCGGGAGAACAGGCCTTTGCTGTCACCGGTGTAATCGGGTACCGAAATGATGGTCTCGTCTTCCGGTTTAGCCTCGGTTGTTTCCGCTGTCGGTTGTGGACGGTAATCCCCTTCGATCCTGGTGAGGCGATCATCGGCAAAGTAGAGCGTAACCCGCTCCTGGGTAACTTCCTTGCTTCCCTGTTTCATACTATATAGGTAATCCCACCGGTCCTGGTGAAACACATCCACCAGCATGGGGGTCCCCAGCAGGTAGCTGACTTGGCTTTTCGACATGCCCGGCTTGAGTTTATTGATCGAATCCTGGTTGACTACATTGCCCTGCTGGATGTCTGGCCGATGGACCAAAGGCAGCCGATTCAATGCGTTAGGGATAGCGTCACTGACATCCTTGACGGTGGAGCAGCCCGTGAGCAGCAGGCTTGCGCCACATACCCAATAGATGAGAAGCTTTTGCATTCACTCTTTCCGGTTTGTAAGGGAACTATCTAGTTTTAATATGGCCGGAATGATACCTGAATCACAGCATGAAAACACCTGAGGTAACTTGTTTTGGAAGATCAGGATATTAGGAAGGCGGGTCTGAAGGTCACGGCGCCTCGGGTGAAGATTCTGGAGCTGCTGGAGAAGAGCCCGGAACGGCATGTCAGCGCTGAAGATGTCTACAAGATGCTGCTCGCAGCCAATGAAGATATCGGATTGGCCACGGTCTACCGGGTACTCACCCAGTTTGAAGCGGCCGGATTGGTTGAAAAACATCACTTTGAGGATGGCTACTCGGTTTTTGAGCTCAGCAAAGGCAAACACCACGACCATATTGTCTGTGTCACCTGCGGCCGGGTGAAAGAGTTTGTTGATGAGACCATCGAGAAACGCCAGCAGATGATTGCGGATGATCTGGGCTTTCAGATCAGTGAACATGAGCTGGTCATCTATGGCAAGTGCCTGGACAAGAATTGCAACCGCAAAAAAATTAGGTGAGAAGTACCTGAATATACTTTAATAACTGTTGTAGTTATCCGTGAACCCGCTCCACCATTTCCCTGGCGTGATTCAGGGTGTGTGGCGTGATCTCCACACCACCGAGCATGCGTGCAATCTCGCTTACCCGGGAATCTCCTTCCAGTTTGCCCAGGCTGGTGTGGGTCTCCTGGCCATTGGATCCCTTTTCAACCCGCAGGTGCTGATGTCCCTGGGATGCCACCTGGGGCAGATGGGTAACGCACAGCACCTGTTGGGTATTTCCCAGCTGGCGCAGCAGGCGTCCGACAATCTCCGCGATTCCGCCACCAATACCCACATCCACCTCATCAAAGATCAGGGTGGGCACTTGGGTGCAGCTGGCCGTGGCGACCTGAATTGCCAGACTGATGCGTGACAGTTCACCGCCTGATGCCACCTTGGCGAGGGGTTTGGGCGGTTGCCCCGGATTGGCACTGACCAGAAATTCAATCTGATCGAGGCCATTTACCGAGGCCTTCGCTTCATCCAGCACCGTCACCTCCACCGCCAGCAGCCCGTTCGGCATGCCGAGTGAATGCATGCCCTCGGAGACCTGAGTGCCCAGTCGTCGGGCGGCAGCCTGACGTGAGTTGCTCAGGTCGTTCGCCTGGGTCAGATAGGCGTTCCAGAGTGTTTCAACCTTTTGTTTCAGGGTCTCCAGATGGGCATCGGCATGGTCCAGCTGATCCAGCTCCTGCTGCAGCTTATTCAACAGTGACGGTATCTCCTCCGGTTTGCAGCGATATTTTCTCGCCAGGTCGTGGATCTCCTGCAGACGCTGGTCCAGATGGGCCAGACGAGCCGGGTCGAGTTCCAGGTTGTCGGCAAAATGACGGAGCGAGGAGAGAGCTTCACTGATCTGGATTCCGGCGCTGTCCAGCAGCTCGCAAGTGCTCTTCAGTCCGGGGTCTATCCCGGCTAGATCGATCAGTTCGCCATAAGCCCGATTGATGCGGGAGAGGGCAGCGGACTCCTCGTCGTCCAGCCAGCTCAAGGCGAAGTTGCATCGTTCGATGATATTTCCAGCATTGCTGAGCAGCCCATGCTCCTGAAGCAGTTCATCGAGCTCGGTTTCCCCTAGGTTCAATGTGCCCAGCTCATTGATTTGATAACGTAGCAGGTCGATTCTGGCGGTTCGTTCTTCCACGCTGGCCTGCAGGGTGGTGAGTTGCTGCTCGGCTTCCCGCCAAGCCAGATAGCACTCGGCAGTCTCCCGGCAACGTTCAGCATGTCCCGCGAACTCATCCAGCAATTGCCGTTGGTGGTGACGTCTCAATAGTGACTGGTGGGCATGCTGGCCATGGATATCCACCAGCTGGTTGCCCAGCTCCTGCAGGGATTTGAGCGGGGCGGGAGAACCATTGATGAAGGCGCGGGAACTGCCGTTGCACAGCAGTACACGGCGAATGATGCACTGGCCGTCATTATCCAGGGCGTTCTCCTCCAGCCATTGATTGACCGAGGGAAGCCCCTCGGTGTCGAAAATGGCGGTGATCTCCGCACGGTCGCAATCGTTGCGGATCATGCCTGTATCGGCGCGATCTCCCAGCACCAGCCCCAGTGCGTCCACCAGGATCGATTTTCCAGCACCGGTCTCACCCGTCAATACTGTCATGCCCGGAAGCAACTCGACCTCCAGGGTACTGACGATGGCCAGGTCTTTGATGTTTATCTGTTGCAGCATAGGAGACTACTTGTCCTTGGAAAGGGTATTGTGTTCACTCCAGCCGAGTTTTGTTCTCAGGATATAAAAATGATCGTGATTGACCGGGTGTATCAGTCGTACCGGGTGGGCATGTTTGCGTATGGTTACCCGGTCGCCCCGCAACGGCAGGCTGGTCTGGCCGTCACAGGTGATCCTGAGATGCACATTCTCGGAGGGGTCGCAGACGACAATCTCGATCTCGCTGTCGCCATCCACCACAAGTGGCCGGTTGCTGAGGGTGTGGGGACAGATTGGCACCAGTAACGTGGCATTCAGACCGGTATGCAGCAGCGGCCCTCCACCAGAGAGGGCATAGGCGGTGGAGCCGGTAGGAGTGGAGATAATAATGCCGTCGGAGCGCTGCACATTGACAAAACTGCCATCGATATAGGTCTCGAATTCAATCATGCGAGCGATGTTCCACTTGTGTACTACCACGTCATTGAAGGCGGTGTAATGGACGCCATCGATTTCCGCGCTAAGCAGGAACCGCGACTCTTCCCGGAACTCGCCCGAGAATATCTGCTCCAGGGTAGTCAGCATCTCCCTGGGTGAGATATCCGCCAGAAAGCCGAGACGACCCAGGTTGATACCCAGCAAGGGCACTTCATAGTCGGCCAGGCTGCGGGCGGTGTGCAAGAGGGTGCCATCACCGCCAACCACAATGGCCAGATCCGACTCGGCGCCCAGATCATCCAGTGAAACCGCAATCATCTTGTGATTCGGAGTTCGGTTGGCGGTGCTCTCTTCCAGTAGCACCCGATGGCCCCGTTCCAGCAGAAAATGCCCCAGTTCGAGTACCGTCTCGCGAGGGGAGACGTCCCCGTGTTTACCGATCAGACCGATGGTATGGAATTTCTGTGGCATGGGCATTTTCGTCTTATATTTAAACGCAGTTTCAGACGCCAACTTATCATGGCGTCACTGACCAGCCAACCGATAGCGTGCGCTTTCCTGCCGTTGGATCGTTTCTTGACAGTGTCAGGTGTGAAAATGATAATCCATCCGTTAGCACTCGATTATTAAGAGTGCTAACGGGCGGTTATCGGCGGCGGACCGGAAACGGTTACTCGGATACTACAGAGGTTGGTTGTGACAGTTAAAAAAGTGTCGAGTGAATTGTCGGTAAACGAACGTGCCCAGCATTTGCTGAAAGTACTAATTGAGCGCTATATCCAGGACGGCGAGCCAGTGGGCTCCCGCACCCTGTCCCGTGACTCCGGACTGGATCTGAGTCCCGCTACCATTCGCAATGTCATGGCGGATCTGGAGGATCTCGGGCTGGTTTCGTCACCCCACACGTCGGCGGGCAGGGTACCGACCGCCTCCGGCTACCGTATGTTTGTGGATACCCTGGTCACGCTGAAGCCGCTGGAAGCAGGCAAAATCAAGCAGCTTGAGACGGGATTATACACTTCGGCTGATCCCAAAATACTGGTCGAGTCCGCCTCGAAGCTGCTCTCACGCCTGACCCACATGGCCGGATTGGTGATGATTCCGCGCCGCAAACAGCTTACTTTCAGGCAGATTGAATTTCTTCCGCTTTCCAGCAAGCGACTGCTGACCATCCTGGTGACTACCGAGGGTGAGGTACATAACCGGGTGATCGATGTTCGCAAGAGTTATACGGCGTCCCAACTGGTACAGTTTGCCAACATGCTGAATCAGCACTATTCGGGGCTCTCCATGGAAGATATGCATCAACGACTGGTGCGGGAGATGGAACAGGCGCGCAAGGACATGAATCAGATCATGGCGCAGGCGCTGGAGATGGCGGAGCAGGTAATCGATCCGGAGATCAGTGGTGATGATTATGTGATGGCCGGCCAGACCAATCTGATGGACTTTAATGATTTCTCACAGATGAACAAACTTCGTGAACTGTTCGATTCCTTCACGGAAAAGAATGAAATTCTCCACTTGCTCGACGGCTCCATGCTGGCCGAGGGCGTACAACTGTTTATTGGTGAGGAGTCCGGGTACAGGGCGCTGGACCAGTGTAGTCTGGTCACCGCACCCTACCAGGTGGACAGCAAGGTGGCCGGTGTTCTGGGGGTGGTGGGGCCGACCCGCATGGCGTATGACCGGGTGATACCGATTGTTGATATCACTGCCAAGCTGTTGAGCACCGCCATGCAGACGCGAAAAGAGAAATAATTGGCTGATATGGCTTGAAACCAGCCTATCCACCCCCCAGATTGTGGGGATTATCAGGATCCCCTTTCAATCAGGTCGCCCATTTTGGCGGTCTGTTTGTTTTATTTTCAGACTTCAACAAGTTAGAGGAAACAGATGAGCAAAGATCAGGAACAGGTCAGTGATCAGGCGGTGATTGATGAGACGGCTGAAAACGGCGCCGAGGTTGATTCAGGCCAGGTGGAGTCCACAGCCGATGCGCAGACCCCTGAAGAGTTGACCCTGCTGCTGGAAGACGCCCGGGCCAAGGCGGATGAGCACTGGGATCAATTGGTACGCACCCAGGCTCAGATGGATAATTTGCGTAAGCGGCAGGAACGGGAGCTGGAAAATGCGCATAAATACGCCCTGGAGCGCTTTGTCAACGAGCTGCTGCCGGTACGTGACAGCATGGAGATGGGGTTGGCGGCCGCGAATGATGAAAACGCCACCATTGATCACCTGCGTGAAGGTACCGCGCTTACCTTGAAACTGTTCTCCGATGTTATGGAGAAGTTCAATGTGGTGCAGATCAATCCCGAGGGTCAACCCTTTGATCCGGAGCTGCACCAGGCAATGAGCATGCAGCCGCGCAGTGATGTGCCCCCGAATACCGTGGTGATTGTGGTGCAGAAGGGATACACCCTGAACGGTCGTCTGGTACGGCCAGCCATGGTGATGGTCTCCCAGGCCGAACCCGGTCAGGTGGATGAACAGGCCTGACCTTGAAAATCGAAGGGTTATCCCCATCTGGAATAACAACCTTAAACAAGTACTTTTATATCTAACAACAGACAGTTAACCGGAGAGATCAAACAATGGGAAAGATCATCGGAATCGATCTGGGCACAACCAACTCCTGCGTGGCAGTGATGGATGGCGACAGCGCCCGTGTTATCGAGAACAGCGAAGGCGATCGCACAACCCCCTCCATCGTAGCCTACAACAGTGAAGGAGAGGTGTTGGTCGGCCAGTCTGCAAAACGTCAGGCGGTGACCAATCCCCAGAACACCCTGTTTGCGATCAAGCGTCTGATCGGCCGTCGCTTTGAAGACGACGTGGTTCAGCGTGATATCGAGATGGTCCCTTACAAGATTGTAAAGGCCGATAACGGTGATGCCTGGGTTGAGGCGAACGGCAAGAAGATGGCAGCGCCGGAAATCTCGGCAAAGATTCTTCAGAAAATGAAGAAAACCGCCGAGGATTATCTCGGTGAGGAGGTGACCGAGGCGGTTGTTACCGTACCTGCTTACTTCAACGATTCACAACGTCAGGCGACCAAGGATGCCGGCCGCATCGCCGGATTGGATGTCAAGCGTATCATCAATGAGCCGACCGCAGCCGCACTGGCCTACGGCATGGACAAGAAGCGTGGCGACCAGAAGCTGGCGGTGTTCGATCTGGGCGGCGGTACCTTCGATATCTCCATTATTGAAATTGCCGAAATCGACGGCGAACATCAGTTCGAGGTGCTCTCCACCAATGGTGATACCTTCCTGGGTGGTGAGGACTTCGACCTGCGCATTATCGATTATCTGGTAGAGACCTTTAAGAAGGAGCAGGGATTCGACCTGCGCAATGACCCGCTGGCCCTGCAGCGTCTGAAAGAGGGCGCGGAAAAGGCCAAGATCGAGCTCTCCAATGGCCAGCAGACCGATATCAACCTGCCCTACATCACCGCAGACGCCTCGGGTCCGAAGCACCTGAACATCAAACTGACCCGCTCCAAGCTGGAAGCGCTGGTGGATGATCTGGTGAACCGTACCATCGCCCCCTGCCGCACGGCGCTGAATGATGCCGGCCTGAGCGCCTCCGAGATCGATGAGGTGATCCTGGTTGGTGGACAGACCCGTATGCCCAAGGTCCAGGCCATGGTTGAAGAGTTCTTCGGCAAGACCCCCCGGCGTGATGTCAACCCGGACGAGGCCGTTGCGATCGGTGCGGCCATTCAGGGCGGTGTCCTGGGTGGAGAGGTGAAGGATGTGCTGTTGCTGGACGTGACTCCCCTGTCGCTCGGTATCGAGACCATGGGCGGTGTGATGACCAAACTGATCGAGAAGAACACCACTATCCCGACCAATGCCAGCCAGGTATTTTCGACTGCCGATGACAATCAGACTGCGGTAACAGTACACGTGCTGCAGGGTGAGCGTGAGCAAGCGGGCGCCAACAAGTCGCTGGGTCGTTTCGATCTGACCGATATCCCACCGGCACCTCGGGGCATGCCGCAGATCGAGGTCAGCTTTGATATCGACGCCAACGGCATTCTCAATGTCTCCGCCAAGGACAAGGCGACCGGCAAGGAGCAATCGATTATTATCAAGGCATCTTCCGGTCTGAGTGATGACGAAGTGGATCGGATGATCAAGGATGCCGAAGCGCACGCCGAAGAGGATCGCAAGTTCAATGAACTGGTCCAGGCGCGCAACCAGGCGGATAACATGATTCACGCTATCCGCAAGTCGATGGAAGAGCTGGGTGAAGAGAAACTCGAAGCTGGCGAAAAGGAGTCCATCGAGTCTGCTATCAAGGACCTGGAAGAGGCTATCAAGGGCGATAACAAGGATGCAATCGAGGCCAAGACCAAGACTCTGACCGAGGCTTCAGCCAAAATGGCAGAGCGGCTCTATGCCCAGAAGGGCGGTGACGAGGCCGCAGCCGGCGCAGCGGGAGCTGCTGATGCGAATGCCAAGTCCGCAGGCAAGGATGACGATGTGGTCGATGCCGAGTTCGAAGAGGTCAAAGAGGACAAGTAGCGGTGTTGAGTGACGGGTTACCCGTCTGATATTTCATAGCTGAGGCGCGTTGGTATGGGGGGGCTGGAAGGTCCCTGCATACCCTCGCGCTTTGGCGGTTTACAAAGTAGATCGAATATGTCGAAGCGTGACTTTTACGAAGTATTAGGTGTCAGTAAGAACGCCAGTGAAGCCGAGATCAAAAAGGCCTATCGGCGACTCGCCATGAAACACCACCCGGATCGCAACTCCGGTGATCAGAGTGCGGATTCGGAGAAGCGGTTCAAAGAGGCCAAGGAGGCCTACGAAGTCCTTTCAGACGCCCAGAAACGTGCCGCCTACGATCAGTTTGGACACGCCGGTGTGGATAACTCCATGGGCGGGGGCTACGGGCATGGCGCCGGAGGAAACTTCAGCGATATCTTTGGCGATGTGTTCGGCGATATCTTTGGCGGTCGGGGTGGCGGTTCACGGGTGCATCGTGGCGCCGACCTCCGCTACAACCTGCAGCTCTCCCTGGAAGATGCCGTGGCCGGTACCTCGGTCAAGATTCGCGTGCCCACCATGGTCAAGTGTAATCCCTGCAATGGCAGCGGCGCCAAGAAGGGCACCAAGCCCAAGACCTGCAGCACCTGTGCCGGCCATGGCCAGGTCAGGATGCAGCAGGGCTTCTTCTCGGTACAGCAGACCTGCCCGACCTGTCGCGGCAAGGGGTCGGTTATCGAGTCCCCTTGTCCGGCCTGTCACGGGGCCGGTCGGATTCAGGAGCACAAGACGCTTTCAGTGAAGGTGCCGCCCGGGGTTGATACCGGGGACCGGATCCGGCTTTCCGGCGAAGGCGAGGCGGGCGAGAGCGGCGGTCCTGCAGGTGATCTCTACGTGCAGATCTCGGTCAAGCCGCATGAGATCTTTACCCGTGAAGAGAACCATCTGTTCTGTGAGGTTCCCATCAGTTTTGTCAGTGCCGCCCTGGGGGGCGAGCTTGAAGTGCCCACGTTGAATGGAAAGGTCGTGCTGAAGATTCCTGCGGGCACCCAGTCGGGCAAGATGTTCCGGATGCGCGGAAAGGGAGTCAAGCCGGTACGTGGAGGTCCCGTTGGCGATCTGCTGTGCAAGGTAATGGTGGAGACACCGGTCAACTTGACCGAACACCAGAAGGAACTGTTGCGTCAACTGGATGAAACCATGAAAGATGCCGGCGGCAAGCACAGCCCGCACTCCACAGGATGGATGGACGGCGTAAAGAAGTTTTTTGAGAGCATGGGTTTTTAAACGCCCCAGCTAGACAGTCCGCGGAACCAAATAAAACCAGTAACAGGAACAGCAGCGATGATCAAAATAGCAGTCGTGGGGGCCGCCGGGCGTATGGGTAAGGCGCTGATACAGGCGGTGTCTGACGCCGAAGGCATTACCCTGGGTGCCGCCACTGAGCGGCCCGGTAGTACGCTGCTGGGGGCCGATGCGGGTGAGTTGGCCGGTATCGGCCGGATCGATGTGACCATCCGGGATTCCCTGGAGGCGGTTGTCGACGACTTCGATGTCGTCATCGACTTCACTGCGCCTCAAGTGACCCTGTCTCATCTGGCGGTCTGTCGTGCTCACGGTAAGCGGATGGTGATCGGGACCACCGGTTTCTCCGAAGCACAGAAGGCTGAACTGCAGGCGGCTTCCGGGGAGATCCCCATTATTCTGGCACCCAACATGAGTGTTGGTGTCAATCTCTGTTTTAAACTGCTGGATATCGCTGCCCGAGTAATGGGTGATGAGGTGGATATCGAGGTGATCGAGGCGCATCATCGCCACAAGGTGGATGCCCCTTCCGGCACCGCCTTGCGCATGGGCGAAGTAGTAGCCGACGCACTGGGTCGTGATCTTAAAGAGTGCGCCGTTTATGGCCGTGAAGGCATAACCGGTGAGCGGGACCGGAAAACCATCGGTTTTGAAACCATCCGTGCCGGTGATGTGGTGGGTGATCATACCGTACTGTTTGCCGCGATGGGTGAGCGGGTGGAGATTACCCACAAGGCATCCAGTCGTATGACCTTCGCTAATGGTGCCGTGCGCGGGGCCGGCTGGCTGATGCAGCGGGACAGCGGCCTGTTCGACATGCAGGATGTATTGGGGCTGCGCTGAACGGGTTGCCCGGCGGAATCTGGCTGGAGGATTGGCGATGATGCTGGGCCGGTTAGGTACGCTGCTCCTGTTGCTCCTACTCATCACCGCATGCAGCAATGGTGAAAAGACCCCCGAAGAACAGATACGCGAACTGCTCGATACGGGTGAGCAGGCAGTTGAGTCCCGCTCGCTTTCTGCGGTGTCGCCACTCCTGTCAGCCACTTATAGTGGCGGTGCCGGCCGCAACAAGCAGGCGATCATGCGCCTGTTGGCCGGTTATTTTGTGGCCCACCAATCGATCCATCTGCTGACCCAGGTGAGCCGTCTCGAACTGATCGGGGAACAGCGGGCGGAGGTGACACTCTTCGTCGCCGTGGCGGGGCAACCCTTCAGCGGTGTATCTCAACTGCTTTCCATGCGCGCTGACCTGATTCGGCTGGATCTGACGCTGGCTGCTGAACAAGGTGAGTGGCAAGTGCAGTCCGGTGAATGGAGACGGGCAGAAAAACGCGACTTTCTTGAATAAGGCGTTGATCCTTACTCTGTTGGCACAGTTACTGCTGATTACATGGTCATTCCATACAGCGCAAGCCAGGAGTGATATGTGAATAGCGCGATGCCAGGTTCAAATATGCTTCCCTCTTTACTGCCTTCTTCGGCAGGAAATGGTCGTTCAAGCCTATCGGGTACAACGGCAAGTGATGGAAATGTCATTGATTTCAAAAGGATTATCAATGGGGAGCTAATGACGCCCGAAGGTATGGCCAAGCTTCAGGATATGTTGCCCCCCGATCAGTTGAGCCAGCTTGAGGCACTGCTTGAAAACGGCAATGGTTTGCCGTTTTCGGCAGATATTGCCGATCCCGCCAATGCACTGAGCAATCCTTCTCTGCTGCAGTGGATGCTTCAACTGACAGGAGCGGAGGGTGTTGGGGAGGAGATCGCCGCCACGCTCGGTGTGCAATCGACACCGGGCGTCGCTTTAACCGCGGCAGACCTGCGCGCCGCGCTGCTGCGTCAGGGTGCTGGTGGGAATTCGGTGAATGTCGAGACTGGACAAGGGAGTCGACCAGTAAATCCAGCGGATGCCCAGACGGCGTTACTGCTGACAAAAGGCGAGATCACTAACGATACTGTTGGTGTTAAACCGAGCTTGTTTACGGGGGATCTGCCGGCCGGGGTATTAAATGGTAATGGCGTGGCCACAGCGACACCGTTGAGCGCAGTGGTTTCGGGGCTCGAGCAGATATCGACCCAACGATCCGAGGTATATACACCCCCGGCCATTTCGGTTCCCGTCGGAGAGAAGGGTTGGGATAATGTGCTCAGTAACCGGGTTATGTGGATGGTAGGGAGTCAGATGCAGCAGGCGTCGCTGCATGTCACACCGCGCCACCTTGGTCCTGTCGATATCCAGGTCTCAATCCAGAATGATCAGACCAACATCAGTTTCCTGACGAACAACGCGGCGGTCAAAGAGGCTCTCGAATCGGCGATTCCGCGTCTGCGTGAAATGTTTGCCGATAACAACATGCAGCTGGTCAATGTGGATGTGGCGCAGCGTGATGCCGGGGAGCAGAAGAACGGTATGGATCTGTTCCAGCAGGCGGGTGCCGGCGGTGGGGGTAATTTTACCGCCAACGGGCAACGGGGAGGTGATGCCGACAGTTCGGAGGAGCTCGGCCCGGTCCGCGTCGTGACATCCAGTGGCCTTGTCGATGACTACGCATGAATGATCATGCCTGGCCAAGGTTGCGGGCGACAGCCCGCAACCTTGGTCGCGCTCTTTCAGCATCACGCAATTGCCACCTGCCAGGGCGGTGCCCCCTGTTGCTGAAACATTATTTGAATCTGCCGTCTCAAGTGGGAATATAGATACCATATTCCGCTGGCATCTCCTTATCGTTTTCAGACCAAAGCCGAATTACAGCCGGGATAGATGCCTTGTTGTCCTTGGCGTGGCAATTTCCAGGTACGGTTCCAGCAGAATCTTGGTTATGATACCCGCTACAGGAATCCGATCGACCATGGGAGAGATTAGACCGTGCGATTTCTAAAGCTGATTTTCATTCTACTGATCATGATGATCGGCGCTGCGTTTGCAGTCATGAATGCCGAGACTGTGCGACTCAACTACTATTTCGGGGTGAAAGAACTGCCCCTGTCGGTGATACTGGTTGCGGCTGTCGGTCTGGGTGCGATACTGGGGGTGCTTGCCACGTTGAGCAGCTCGCTGAGGTTGCGCAGGGAAAATATGAGCCTCCGGCACAAGGCAAGAATTGCCCGCCAGGAAGTGAACAATCTGCGTTCGATTCCGATTAAGGACAACTGAAAGCATGTTACGGAAAGGGATGATACCGTTCAGTTTCTTCTGTTTTACCTTCCCCCAGCCGGTGACCCGCTGAAGCCATTATGATGGAATTTTTCTGGTTACTGTTACCTGTCGCCGCCGCCTCTGGCTGGTGGGCGGCAAAGCGAAGCATCTCCCGCCAGGAGGTGACCGTTGCCGATCGCTCGCCAGGTTATTTCAGTGGTCTGAATTACCTGTTGAACGAACAACCGGATAAGGCCATTGATGTCTTTATAAAGATGCTCGAGGTCGATAGTGATACGGTTGAAACGCATTTGGCACTGGGTAACCTGTTCAGGCGACGTGGCGAAGTTGATCGTGCCATCCGGATACATCAGAACCTGATTGCCAGGCCCATGTTGAATCGCGAGCAACGTGCCCAGGCATTGCTGGAACTGGGACAGGACTATATGAAGGCAGGCCTGTTCGATCGGGCCGAGAGCCTGTTCAATGAGCTGGGTGAGATGAACATGTTCCAGGCCCAGGCGCTGGAAAATCTGCTGACCATCTATCAACAGGAAAGGGATTGGGATAAATGCCTGCAGGTCGCCAAGCAGTTAGGACAGCGTACCGGAAAATCCCGCCGCAAAGAGTGTGCTCACTACTACTGTGAACTGGCTGAAGAGGCGCAGTTCCGCAAGGATCTGATCAAGACGTCCCAGCTGCTGAAGAAAGCGCAGCAGTCAGATGAAGATTGTGTCAGGGCCACCATTCTGCAGGGCAAAATCGAGGCTATGAACGGCTCACCGAAAAACGCCATTCGTACTTTGCGACAAGTGGAAAAACAGGATCCGGCCTATCTTTCGGAAGTGCTTCCCGCGATTATCGAATGCTACCGGGAACTGGGTAACCGGAAAGAACTGGTCAGGTACCTGCGAAAACTCTATGAACTCCACCAGTCGGTCAGTAGTGTCCTGGCGTTGACCGACTTCATTCAGGAAGATGAGGGTGAAGAGGGTGCTATCCGGTTTTTAAGCAGTTATCTGCATGCCCATCCCAATCTCGAAGGTCTGGATCGTATGGTTGGCCTCTCGCTGAAGGCGGGTAAAAGCGATGGGTTGGAAAGCTTGCAGATACTGCAACAGATTCTGAATAAAATACTGGAAAGCCGTGCGGCCTATCAATGTGTCAGCTGCGGATTTAGCGCCAAGACCATGCACTGGCAGTGCCCCAGTTGCAAATCCTGGGGCAGCATTAAGCCGCGTGATGAACTCCATGAAATCTGACCCCGGTTTTTCTTCACACTGAACAGATACCAGAACTCATAAGGCAGAATCCATGACCGTCGTATCCAAGAATCCCCGTATTATTGTCGCACTCGATTACCCATCCGCCGCCCCGGCGTTGGACCTGGTATCCGGATTGGACCCTGCCTCCTGTCGCCTCAAGGTGGGTAAGGAGATGTTCACCCGTTTGGGTCCGGCTTTCGTCGAAAAACTGGTGGGAAAGGGCTTCGATGTATTTCTTGATCTGAAATTCCATGATATCCCCAATACCGTGGCGGCAGCTTGTGAGGCGGCGGCTGATCTGGGTGTCTGGATGGTGAATGTGCATGCATCCGGAGGACGCAGGATGATGATGGCGGCGCGGGAGCGGCTGGAGCCGCTGACCCACCGACCACTGCTGATTGCTGTTACCGTGTTAACCAGCCTGGGTGAGAAGGATATTGCGGAAGTCGGTTATTCAGGGGCGCCGGTGGACAACGTGATTCGCCTGGCCAGACTGACGGCGGATTCTGGTCTTGACGGTATCGTCTGTTCGCCCCTGGAGGCGGCTGAAGTGAGGCCGCTGGTGGGGCAGGAATTTCTCCTGGTTACTCCGGGAGTGCGTCCTGCCAGCGCGGCCCAGGATGACCAGAAGCGGGTGATGACGCCACTCGATGCGCTGAACAACGGCGCGGACCTGCTGGTGATCGGTCGGCCGATCACCGCCGCTGATGATCCCCAGGCGAGCCTCGATAGCATCCAGCGCGAAATTGCCGGCTTTACCAGCGTGCAATAGGCTTTTTTTCAATTCAGGCTCATGGGATGAGCCTGTCGGGGGATAATATTCTGGCGACCACCGCTTCAGGCAATCGACAATCATAAACGCCCCTATGCTGCATCTTCACCATAGCAATCAACTGGAACGGCTGGCCGATCAACTGGCCGATACCCTGCGCCGCCCACTGGTTGATACGCTGGCATCCGAGACCATTGTGGTCCAGCATCCCGGCATGGGGCGCTGGCTCTCCCTGCAGCTTGCCCGGCGTCTCTCCATCTGTGCCAATATGGCGTTTCCGCTGCCCGCCGGTTTCATCTGGCAACTGCTTCGGCAACTGCTGGAGGATGTGCCGGAAGCCGACAGTTTTAAACCCGAACTGATGCAGTGGTGGCTGTTCGAACGGTTGGTGCAACCGATGCCCGAGCAAGGTTTTGAGCCGTTGCACCGCTACCTGGCGCGTGATGATGAAGTGACGCGGTTTCAGCTGGCCGGAGAGATTGCCAACTGTTTCGACCAGTATCTGGTCTATCGTCCTGACTGGATCGAGCATTGGCAACAGGGGCGTGATGCGATAGCCGGTGACTATTGGCAGGCGGTGCTGTGGCGTGAGCTGGTGGCTGACCGGGATGCGGAACATTGGGGCGATCTGCAACAGCGGTTGCTGCGGGCGGTTGACGCGGGACAGATCAATCCGGATCAGCTCCCTGAGCGAATTTGCCTGTTTGCCCTGAACAGCCTGTCGCCCGGTTATCTGGAGATTCTTAATCTTGCTGCACGCTGGATCCAGATCCATCTCTTCATCCTGAATCCGGCAGAAGGCTACTGGATGGATCTGGTTTCCGAGGAGGAGCTGGGACGGCGTACCCTCGATGCCGCAGATCAGGCGCTGTATCTGGAGGTGGGCAACCCCCTGTTGGCGTCCATGGGCGGACAGGGGAGTGATTTCCTGGTATCCCTGCTGAACCATGACTCGGGCGCCACGGAAGCGTTTGTCGAACCGCCGGGGGATGGGCTGCTGCATCAACTGCAGCGAGACATCCTGCATGCCTGTGAAATGGAGGAGCGGCAGGATGTTGCTCGGCTGGACCCGGGGGACCGGTCGCTGCAGTTCCATCTCTGCCACAGCCCGATGCGGGAGGTGCAGGTGCTGCACGACCAGTTGCTCGCCCGTTTTGCCGCGGATGAGAGTCTGCAGCCGAGTGATATCCTGGTGATGACGCCGGACATGGACAGCTATGCCCCCTATATCGAGGCTGTCTTCGGCGAGTCGGCCGGCCACACCCATATCCCCTATACACTGTCCGATCGCAGCCGGATCACGGAGACTCCGATCGTTTCGCTGTTCCTGCAGCTGCTGGCCCTGCCCGGTGGACGCTATCCGGTGGATGAGATTTTCTCCCTGCTGGGACAGCCGCTCCTGCACCGCCGTTTTGGTCTGTCGGCGGGGGATCTTCCCCGCATCCGCCATTGGCTGGAAGCCGTGGCCATTCGCTGGGGCCGGGATGGCTCGGAACGGCTGGCGCTGGGTCTGCCTCTGACCGGGCAGAACAGTTGGCAACAGGGTCTGGACCGTCTGCTGTTGGGGTATGCACTACCCGGAAATGATGAACAACTGTTTCAGGGACTGCTCCCCTGTGCCGAGGTGGAAGGAGCAGACGCGCAGATCCTGGCGGGGTTGTACAGCTTTGTCACGGCGCTGTTTGAACTGGAGAGAGTGCTCACGGAGCCCGCTCCGCTGGCTGATTGGGCGTCGCGATTAAATGACCTGATAGATCGTTTTTTTGATCCGGATGAGGCGGAGTCGCGACTGGTTCAGTCGCTGCGCAGCAGTATCGGCCGAATTGCCGAAACGGCCGCACTCGCAGGTTTTGCCGGGAAGATCTCGCGGGAGCTGATGATAGGACAACTGCAGGATCAGTTTGCGTCACCCTCCGGTGGACGGTTTCTCGGCGGTGGCGTCAGCTTCTGCGCCCTAACCCCGATGCGCGCCCTGCCGTTTCGGGTGATCTGCATGATTGGAATGAACGATGGCAGCTTCCCAAGGGAACGACGCCCGGTGGGATTCAATCTGCTGGCCGGCCAGCGACGCCTGGGTGATAGATCGCGGCGGGCGGATGATCGTTACCTGTTTCTGGAGACGCTGATATCGGCCCGGGATCAGCTCTATTTCAGTTATGTCGGCCAGGATATACGGGATAACAGTTCACTGCCGCCCTCGGTCCTGTTGAGTGAGGTGATCGATTATCTCGATGACCATTACCGTACGGAGCAGGGGGGGCTGCCCTCGCTGCAGTTGACCGTACGCCATCCACTGCAAGCCTTCAGTCCGCGCTATTTCTACCCGGATACGGGGCTGTTCAGCTATGCAGATGTCAATTGCCAGGGGGCCAAGGCCCTGTTGGCTCAGGTCACTCCACCTGTAAGGTTTATCCAACAGCCGCTGACAGAACCGGAGGATCACTGGCGACAGGTCGAACTGATTCAATTGATCCGTTTCTATACCAATCCGGTCCGCTATCTGCTGTCGGCAAGATTGGGTATCACCATCGCCTACGAACAGGCGGGGATGGAGAGCCGTGATCCCTTCGAACTGGACTATTTTCAGCGCAGCGAACTTTTTCAGCGTCTGGTGCAGGCGTCGATGGAGGGGGGCGCCCCGGGGCAACGGCTGCTGGTGGAACGTGCCCGGGGCACGCTGCCCCACGGCACCAGTGGCCTGGTGTTGTTCGAACGTCTGGCCGACAGCGCCCGACAATTTGCCGACCGGTTGCAGCCGCTCTATCCGGCGACGGAGACCCAAACCCTGACGGTGGATTTTTCCCACGGAAGCCTGCGCCTGATGGGGCGGCTGGAGGGGGTCTCCCATGCCGGTCTGCTCGACTATTCGCTGGAAAAAATTCCCGATCCTCAACTGCTTGCCCTGTGGATCAGGCATCTGCTGCTGAATGTCGCCGATGCAGATGCGGTGAGGCCGGTCACCCGCTGGCTCAGCCGTGAGGGGCTGGTGACCCTGCACCCCGTCGCCGATGCGGCAGAGCGTTTAGGGGATCTGCTGGATCTCTACTGGGAGGGTCTGCGTTGGCCGCTGCCGCTGTTTGCCCGCAGTGCACGCAGTTACGCCACGGCGTTACAGGAGGGCAAACCGCGCGAGCTCTGCCTGCAGCGGGCGCGGCAGAAGTGGTTCGGCGGCTATCAGGGGTTTGCCGAGTATGACAATCCGTACTACCGGCTCGCCTTCCCCGATGGCGAGGTGCTGGATGAGACCTTTGAGAACTTGAGTGAGCGGGTCTTCGCGCCGCTGCTCTCGGCCATGGAGGTGAGCTGATATGCAACGGCTCGCCCTGTTTGAGACCCCCCTCGATGGCATGAACCTGATTGAAGCCAGTGCCGGGACGGGCAAGACCTACACCATTACCGGACTCTATATCCGACTGATACTGGAACAGGGCCTGTCGGTGGAACAGATCCTGGTCGTCACCTATACCAAGGCGGCCACGGCCGAGTTGCGGGAGCGTATCCGCGCCCGCATGGTCGAACTCAAGCGCGCTGTCGAGTGTGGTGAGGAGGATGAGTTCCGCGCCGCCCTGATGGTCGATGCACAAACCACCGAGCTGCGGCTGCAGCGCCTGACGCTGGCCATCCTCAGCTTCGACCGGGCAGCCATCTTTACCATCCATGGCTTCTGCCAGCGGCTGTTGTCGGAAAATGCCTTTGAGAGCGGCATGCCGTTTCAGACCGAGATGCTGCTGGATGAGCGGCCCCTGGTGCAGGAAGTGGTGGATGATTTCTGGCGCAGTCGGATACAGGACATCCCGTCCGGCCTGCTCGGGTACCTGCTCGATCAGGGTATGAGTCCCGATCAACTCGCTCTCGGTTTGCGTGGTCATATCAACAAACCCTACCTGGAGATCCGCGGGCAGACCATGCCGGCCGATCTGGCCGAGCGGGAAGCGGACTTTTTCGCACGGTTTGGCGAGGCGCGCCAGCTCTGGCTGGCCCAACGTGACGGGATCGTGGCCCAGCTCAAGCAGTGCGATGGGCTGAACAGAAATAAATATCGTCCAGCGTCCATCGATAAATGGGTGCTGGCGATGGATCTCTATCTGCAGCCCCATCCCGGGCCGCGCTTCAAGGAGCTGGAGAAGTTTGCCAGTTCCGCGCTGGCGGCTTCGCTGAAAAAGGATGGTACCGCGCCGGATCATCCCTTCTTTGATAGCTGTGAATCGCTGCTGCGCGCAATTGATCCGCTGGACCAGCGCTATGAGCAGGCTCGTGTGGCCCTACTTGGTGAACTGATCCGCTACGTCAATGAGCAGTTGCAGATGCGTAAACAGCAATTGCGCGTTCAGTCCTACGACGATCTGCTGCTGAATCTGCAAACGGCCCTGCGCGGGGAGCGTGGCGCAGCGCTGGCGGAGAGGGTGCGCCACACTTATAGCGCGGCCCTGATCGATGAGTTTCAGGACACCGATCCGGTCCAGTACGAGTTTTTTCAGCGGCTGTTTGTACAGCAGCCTGGGGTGCTGTTTCTGGTCGGGGATCCGAAACAGGCCATCTACAGTTTTCGTGGCGCCGATATCTTTGCCTATCTGCGAGCCAGCGCCGAGGCCGGGAAACGTTACACCCTGGATGTAAACTGGCGCTCCGTGCCGCCGCTGATCGAGGCCGTCAACCGGCTGTTTGACCAGCCCCAGGGGGGGTTCCTGTTTCAGCAGATACCGTTTCAACCCTCCCGGCCGGCCGACCGCAAGTCGGCGCGACTGATCGACCCGGCTGGTGATGCGGCCTGTTTCAGGGTCGGTTTTATCCCTGGTAAACAGAGCAAGGAGCAGGCTTCGCAGATCGCTGTCGAGTGGACCGCTCGGGAGATTGCCCGTTTGACCGGTTCGGGGCGGGACGGCACTGTCCGCCTTGGTGAGCGTCCCTTGGTCGGGGGTGATATCGCCGTGCTGGTGAGAACCCACCGGCAGGGTGAGTTGATACGCAACGCCCTGGCCGAGCGGGGGATTCACAGTGTCCAGCGTGCCCAACAGGATGTGTTCCAGACTCATGAGGCGACCGAGCTGGAACGGTTGATGCGAGCGGTGATGGAGCCACAGCGGGAGGGCCTGGTCTACGCCGCGCTGGGTAGTGATCTGCTGGGTATGTCCGGGGATGAAATCGCCGGACTGGTCACAGATGAAGTGAAACTGACCGGCTATCTGGAGCAGTTTCAGAGCTATCATCAGCTCTGGTCGGCGCAGGGGTTTATGCGTATGTTCCGCCATCTCATGCGGGAACAGCGGGTGGCCGAGCGGTTGCTGGCACTCCCGGGCGGCGAACGGCGTATGACCAATACCCTGCACCTGAGTGAGTTGATCCATCAGCAGGAGCGAGATACCGCCGCCGGCATGGAGGCACAGATTAACTGGCTGAGCCAGTTGCGGCAGGGGGAGCTGCCCGAGGATGAACAGCGTCAGCTGCGGCTTGAGAGTGATGACAACCTGGTGCAGATCGTCACCATCCACAAGAGCAAGGGCTTGCAGTATCCGGTGGTATTCTGTCCCTTTGTCTGGGATGGTGGCCTGCGCACGATTCGGCCGGGTGAGGCATGCCGTTTTCATGAATCCGGGCAACACGACCGGGCAGTACTGGATCTCGGTTCCCCCCAGTGGCCGGAGGCCCGACAAGCAACCCAGGCCGAAATGCTGGCGGAGAGTCTGCGACTCTTGTATGTGGCTCTGACACGGGCCGAACAGCGTTGTTACATCACCTGGGGCGAGGTGAACGGGGCCGATGCGTCACCGCTCGCCTGGCTGCTGTATCCCCCGCCGCCGCCCCTGGGCGGTGATCCGGTTGGGGAACTGGCGGCGCATTTCCGTTCCCTGGATCAATCACAACTGTTGGTGCGCCTGCAACAGTGGGCCGACCGGCAGCCCGGCCAGGTGCGAATCACTCCCTGTGAGGTTGACCTGGCGAACCCGGAGGAGGACGCCGCCTTGTCCGCTTCGGTCCGCCAGGAGCGTTACAATACCGAGGATTTATGCGCGCAACCATTCAACCGGCAATTGAGTCGTGGCACCGCGGTGACCAGCTTCTCCGCCTTGACGGCCGGCAGTGACCACTTCGACCAGCCGGATCATGACGAACCCCTTGTACCGATTGATGTTGCGGTTGAGCTGTCACCCATCCGCTCCCGCTTCAGCTTTCCCAAGGGCGCCAACCCCGGCAGCTGTCTGCATGCCATTTTCGAGCAGCTTGATTTCAATCGACACAGCCCCGATGAATTGCGCAGGCTGGTGCAGCAGCAGCTCGCCGAATACGGCATTGATCTGCAATGGCGGGCTGTGGTCTGTGAAATGGTCAATGATGTGCTTGATACCCCGCTTGAGTCGGGTCGTGAGCGATGCCTCAGGCAGCTTGGCAAGGCGCAGTGCCTGGTGGAGATGGAGTTTAACTACCCGGTGTCACGGCTGCATGCACAACGGCTGGCCGCACTGCTGATCGAACAGGGATTCGCGGTGTCGGACTCCCTGCTACAGGCGATTCACCGGCTCTCCTTTGGCGAGATCAAGGGGTACCTGAAGGGCTTTATCGATCTGATTTTTGTCGACGATGGGCGCTATCATCTGCTCGATTACAAGTCCAACTGGCTGGGTGACCAACCGGTAGATTACGCCCAGGCCAATCTCGCCTCCGCGATGGCGCGGGACGGCTACTTTCTGCAGTACCTGCTCTATAGTGTGGCGCTACACCGTTATCTCGCGCAGCGGATTCCCGAGTATGACTATGAACGTCACTTTGGCTCTGTCTACTATCTGTTTATGCGCGGCATGTCCCCGGCAACCGGGGCGGAGTACGGTGTCTTTCGGGATCGCCCGGCAAAACGGCTGATTGAGGCACTGGATCGCTACTTTGCCGGGATAGAGGTCCGGGCATGAGTCAGGCGCTGGATATCATCAGGGGATTGAAGACACAGGTTCAGTTCACCGATCTGGATCTCCATTTTGCCGCTCTGATCGGCCGACTGGCCGATGATCAACGTCTCGAGGTGCTGCTCGCAGCCGCATTGACCAGCCACTGTACTGAAGCGGGTGATGTCTGTCTGCGACTTGCCGATTGGAGCGGTCGTAATGTCGAGGGGTTGCAAGGAGAGGTTAGACTGCCCGCCTGTGCGGACTGGATTCGCCTGCTGCGGAAGTCTCCGGTTGTGGGTGTCCCCGGTGACTTTCGGCCGCTGATCCTGGACGGGGCAGGACGTCTCTATCTGCAGCGTTATTGGGCGTATGAACAGCAACTGGCCGACCTGCTGCTGGATCGTAGTCGGAGAGATGTCGCCGCGGTGGATCCACAGCGCTTGCGGCAGGCGTTGGCGCTGTTGTTTCCCCCGCAGCCGGAACTGGTGACTGACTGGCAGAAAATCGCCGCTGCTGTAGCGGTGCAGAAACGTCTTACGGTGATTTCCGGGGGACCGGGGACCGGCAAAACCAGCACGGTTGTGCGGATTCTGACGCTGTTGCAGCAACAGGCCGGTGACCGGCCGCTGGTGATCGCCCTGGCGGCGCCGACCGGAAAGGCCGCGGCCCGCCTGCAGGACTCCATTCAGAGGGCGCTGGAGCACCTGCCGGTTGCCCCCGACCTGATGGAAAATATACCGACGCAGGCAATGACCCTGCATCGGCTGATGGGCAGTCGGCAGGATTCCGTTCAATTCAGACATGATGCCGCCAATCCCCTACCGGTGGATCTGCTGGTCATTGATGAGGCGTCGATGGTGGATGTGGCGCTAATGGCCAAGGTGGTGGCCGCTTTGCCGGCCGAGGCTCGTCTGATCCTGCTGGGTGATCGAAACCAGCTCGCCTCGGTTGAAGCTGGCGCGGTGTTGGGCGATATCTGTGGGGATAACCCCGGTTACACTGCTGATTTCCAACAGTGGCTTGAACTGTTCACGAATCAGATTCTTCATGAAGAAACGCCGGCACATCATCCATTAGGCAACTCTGTGGTGCAACTGCGTCACAGCTACCGTTTTGGCCGACACAGCGGCATCGGACAGCTTGCCGAGGCGGTGAACCGGGGCGAGGGGGAAGCGGCGCGGCAACTGCTGGAACGGGAGGACCTGGGCGATATCCGGTTGTTGGTGAAACCGGACGATCCGGTGGCGTTTGCCGTATCCGCTTATCGCTTCTATTTGGAACGAATAGCTCGTGGTGCCAGGGTGGAAGAGGTGTTTGCCGCTTTTGACGGCTTTCGGGTTCTCTGCGCCTTGCGGTCGGGGCCAGCCGGCGTGTCAAGGTTGAATCAGGAGATCCGGCATCGCCTCGAGATAGTCGGCCTGGTAGACCGTGGAGTGGCGTGGTACCCGGGGCGGCCGATACTGATTACCCGAAATGACCACAATCTCAAACTTTACAACGGGGATGTCGGTATCCTGCTGGCGGATGATTCAGGGGAGATGCAGGTCTGTTTCCAGACCCCGGGCGGCGTACGTCGGGTGAGCCCGGCGCGACTGCCTCCCCACGAAACCGCCTTTGCCATGACGGTACACAAAAGTCAGGGTTCAGAGTTTGAGCGGGTTCTGCTGATCCTGCCGGAGCGGGAGAGTCCGCTGCTCACGCGTGAGCTGATCTACACCGGACTCACCCGAAGTCGCCGCGAGTTTATCCTCTCGGACAGGCATGGAATGCTTGCCCCGGCGATTGCGCGGTGCACCAGAAGGGCCTCAGGATTGCGAGAGAAATTGTGGGGCGGGGAAGGGAAATCGTTGGCGTGAGTGTGACAACAATCACCGTTATCGACAAATATATCTGGCCATCCGGTTATTTGTGAGTCTTATCACCGCAAAAAGAGTAAAAACTGTCTAAAAATCAACTAACAGATCCTGATTACTTGCCTTTCACTTTAATTCGGATAATACTCATGCAGCTATTTAAGAAAGTAATAACTTTCCGGCAGAAGAAGAGGGGGGATAACCCTCTGAGTGCGGATTGGCGCGAAGGTCTTCAACGGCCACATTCAGATCGATGGATCGGAGAATCCAGGTGGTTGAACATCAAGGGGCACGGGTCAAGGGAATGGCTGTCTCTGAACTTGAATAAACGGGGATAGGGTTCAATGCACAATATCATGGTGCTCAACGCAAAAGGCGGCTGTGGGAAAACAACAATATCCACCACGCTGGCCTGCTATTTTGCCGGCCAGGGCTACAAGACAGCACTCATGGATTACGACCCACAGAACTCCAGCCACCACTGGCTGGATATGCGAAAACCCTCCCAGCCGCAAATCCATTCAATCGATGCCGCACGGTCTCGGACCGGAATGACCCGCACCTGGCAACTCCATACCGGAGTGGGAACCGAGGTCGTGGTTATAGACACCCCGGCCGGTGTCACCGGTGGACAACTGGTGGAGCTGTTCAACAAGGCCGATACTATCCTGATTCCGGTAATGCCCAACATTATCGATTTACAGGCGATTGAGGGTTTTCTTACCGAACTGATGCGGTTTGCCAAAAACCGACTCCATGGTAAGCGGATCGCCATGGTCATCAATCGGGTGCGTTTCAAAACGGCGACGTATGAGAAAATTGAAGACCTGTCGTCCAGGATGGGGATACCTCTGATTGGTTCGCTGCGTGATACCCACAACTATGCCATTGCCATGGAGTCCGGCATGGGTATTTGCGAAATGAAGAGCAGCGTCTCATCAAAAGACCGCAAACAGTGGCAGCCCATTATCAACTGGTTGCACGAAGCGATTCCGGGCAAGGAACCCATGCAGGAGGCGAAGTTTGCCGAGCTGCAGGGCTGGCAGCCGGAAGTGAAAAGCGTCGCGCTCTCCTAATGCCACACCGCCCGATGTTCCCTGTGTCCGGATAAGCGATTTCGGGCAAGGTTTTTCCTGTTAAATCAATACAGTATTTTTTTTACTGCCCTTATAAATATAAATTTGGGATAACCCATTCATCCATGTGGTAGGGTATGCCCTGAATTTATATTGGGTGCGATGCCGTTGCTCAATCGGCCAAGGTCCTGTCAGTGGAACCAGATTGGGATCATGACCGGATCGGATGAGTATCCCGCTGATTTCTACAGCTACCCGATTGCATGGTTTTATTGTAATCGGATACAAAAATATTAAACGATAAACTGTTCTAAGGAGATCTAGAGAGATGATCAAGCCTGTCGGATCCGATACCCTTCAGCCGCTTTTTGTCTATGACACTGATAAACATCATGCACTGATGCATGAGGCCGAGTCTTTGCCGTCGGTGATTATCAGCTCCCAGGCCGCAGGCAACGCGGTGATGCTGGGCGCTGGTTATTTCAATCCCCTGAAAGGTTACATGACTGTTGGTGACGCCATGGGCTGTGCCGAGCATATGAAAATGTCCGACGGCAGTTTCTTCCCGGTGCCCGTGCTCTGCTTGCTGGAGAGTGTGGATGAGCTCCAGGGCGTGGGACGTATCGCGCTGCGGGATCCGAATGTGGAAGGCAATCCGGTCCTGGCCGTCATGGACATCAATACCATCGAGCAGGTCTCGGATGAGCAGATGGAGATCATGACCCGTCGGGTTTACGGCACCACCGATCCGGAGCACCCCGGTGTGGCGGCGTTTAATAGCCAGGGACGCTACGCAATCTCCGGTCCGATCCAGGTGTTGAGCTTCAGCTATTTTCAGACGGATTTTCCGGATACCTTCCGTACCGCCGTTGAGATCCGTAATGAGATCCAGGAACGCGGCTGGCAGAAAATTGTCGCCTTCCAGACCCGCAATCCGATGCATCGGGCGCATGAAGAGTTGTGTAAGATGGCCATGGATGCAGTCAAGGCCGATGGTGTGGTGATTCACATGCTGTTGGGCAAGCTGAAGCCAGGCGATATCCCTGCTCCGGTTCGGGACGCGGCGATTCGCAAGATGGCTGAGCTCTATTTCCCGCCCAACACCGTCTGTATCACCGGTTATGGCTTCGATATGCTCTATGCCGGTCCTCGTGAAGCGGTTCTGCACGCCTATTTCCGGCAGAACATGGGCGCAACCCACTTCATTATCGGTCGGGACCATGCCGGTGTGGGTGATTATTACGGCGCCTTCGATGCCCAGACGATCTTCGATACCGAGGTGCCGGCAGATGCTCTGGATATCGAGATCTTCAGGGCCGATCACACCGCCTATTCCAAGAAACTGAATCGGGTAGTGATGATGCGTGATGCCCCGGATCACAGCAAGGAAGACTTCGTGCTGCTCTCCGGTACCAAGGTACGTGAGATGCTGGGGCAGGGCATGGCGCCGCCGCCTGAATTCTCCCGTCCGGAAGTGGCCGAGATTCTAATGAATTACTATCAGTCGCTGAATTGATGTTATGCCCCCTCTGGCGTATTCGCGCCGGAGGGGTATTCGCGCTCCCGTTTTTTGAACAGTCCCCCTCCGGACAACCTTCCCGGTCTATCCCAACCCACCATTGACACTGATTAAACTCGCCTGATTTCAGGCAATGCCTGTCATTTTGAATCCATTGTTTATCGTCGATGAAGCCAGTTTTTGATATCTGCAGATGAGTCTGTCAGAACTCATAGTTATTCGACAGCATGTTATTTCAGCAGTTAAGATGCAGGTCATTTTGACTGGCAATAGCAAAAAAACAGTGGAGGAGTGCTTAGATGAAGATTGAAACAGTCGCGATACACGGGGGATTTGAACCGGATCCCACGACCAAGGCGGTAGCAGTGCCGATATATCAGACCACTTCGTACGCCTTTGATGATACCCAACACGGCGCCGATCTGTTTGATCTGAAAGTCCAGGGCAATATTTATACCCGCATTATGAACCCGACCACGGACGTGCTGGAAAAGCGCGTGGCGGCGATGGAAGGCGGTATTGGCGCATTGGGACTGGCATCCGGCATGGCGGCCATTACCAACACGATTTTTACCCTGTGTGAGGCCGGTGACAATATCGTTACCACTACTACCCTCTACGGTGGTACCTACAACCTGTTTGCCCACACCTTGCCGCAACTGGGGATTCAGGCCCGTTTTGCCGATCCCAGGGATGTTGACGCTATGGCGGCATTGATTGATGAGCGTACCAAGGTGGTATTCTGCGAGTCCATCGGCAATCCTGCAGGCAATGTGGTGGATATCGGGGCAATAGCAGATATGGCCCATGCCCACGGTGTGCCGCTGGTGGTGGATAATACCGTCCCATCTCCCTATCTCTGTCGTCCGTTCGAGCATGGCGCGGATATCGTGGTGCACGCTTTGACCAAGTACATGGGCGGACACGGCACGACTATCGGTGGGGTGATTGTGGATTCAGGAAACTTCCCCTGGGCAGAGCATGCGGATCGCTTTCCGCGCTTGAATCAGCCGGACGTCTCCTACCATGGTGTGGTCTATACCGAGGCTCTGGGGCCGGCCGCCTTTATCGGTCGGGCACGGGTGGTGCCATTGCGCAATATGGGCGCGGCTATTTCACTATTCAACAGCTTCCTGGTTCTGCAGGGTATCGAGACACTGCCGGTGAGGATGGATCGTCATTGTGAAAATGCCCTGGCGGTCGCCAACTATCTGCAGTCCCATCCCCAGGTTGAGTGGGTCCGGTACGCGGGACTGGAGGGAAGTCCCGACAAGCATCTGGTGGATAAATACATGGGTGGGCGGGCTTCCAGCATTCTCTCCTTCGGCATTACCGGAGGCAAGGAGGCGGGTGGACGCTTTATCGATGCCCTGAAACTGGCGGTTCGTCTGGTGAATATCGGCGATGCCAAGACCCTGGCCTGTCATCCGGCTTCCACGACCCATCGTCAGCTTAATCCAGACGAGTTGGCCAGGGCGGGGGTGAGTGAGGATTTGGTGAGGCTCTCAATTGGAATTGAGCATATCGACGACATCATCGCCGACCTTGATCAGGCGCTCACCGCCTCGCGCTGAGTCTGTACGAGCGTGGGCGGTCTTTTGGACCGCCCACTTTTGTTTTATCACGCCTACAGGTCGGGCTCCGAATTCTGCTCAGGCAGTTTAATCCTCAAGCCGCTTTATGTAGTCCGCCAGGATTTCCTCAGCTTTCTTTACCTGATCCAGGGTCATGGCAGAGGAGGCGGCCAGCTTGAATTTTTCCGCGTATTTATCCCCGCCGTGTTGTGCCATGCCAAACCAGATATAGGCCTTTGAATAGTCTTTTTCAGTGCCTACGCCGTAGAGATACATCCCGGCCAGCTTGCCGAATGCATCCACGTCACCCGCTTCCGCCGCTTGTTTATATTGCCTGTACGCTTCGGCATGGTCACCTTTGGCATAGGCTTCGAGACCCGCTTCAAGGTCGGCGTGGAGCGGTGTGGAAATGAGGGCCGTCAAGGCAGCAGCGAGGAACAATTTTCGATTCGGTTTCATGATGTCATCTTCAATGGTCAGAAGAGCTTATTCTAATGTAATCGGCCAGCGGTTAGAAGGCGGTGGGATGATCGGCTCGCCGGATGCTACAGTGACTGTTACCCACCTTATCAAGACGCAGTGGAAGAATGGCCAGGATGAGAAGGGGCGTGAATAACTTGGTTGGCTCTAAGGTTGTTAGTAGTCTGTCTATTTATTAAATAATCAAGTAACAATATGGTTGTCTATTAAATATTTGGTGAAGCGCACGGCACGGCAAAAAAAGAGCCCGCGGTGAGGCGGGCACAGTTTTTTAATCTGCCTTGTCGAGGTGCACATCCATCTGCGGATATGGAATAGATATGCCATTGTCATCAAAGGCAAGCTTGATCTGTTCAGTCAGATCAAATTTCACCGCCCAGTAGTCAGTACTCTTTACCCAGGGCCTGACATTGAAATTGACACTGCTGTCGGCCAGTTCCCCCACCGCAACCAGTGGCTCAGGTTCTTTTAGGACCCGCTCATCCGCACTCAGGATATCCGTCAGGAGTTGCTTGGCCTTGCGAATATCGTCCTGGTAGCCAATGCCGAAAACCATATCGATGCGTCGGGTCTCACGGGCGGAATAATTGGTGATGGTGCCGTTATAAATCGACCCGTTCGGTACTATGACTTCCCGATTGTCACCGGTACGCATAATGGTGCTGAAAATACTGATTGTTTCCACCACACCGGCGGTACCGCCGGCCTCGACAAAATCCCCGGTTTTGAAGGGGCGGAAGATAATCAACATGACCCCGGCGGCGAAGTTCTGCAATGAGTTCTGCATGGCCAAGCCAATCGCCAGGCCGGCGGCACCCAGCAGGGCGATCAATGAGGTGGTGTCCACGCCCAGTTGATCCATGGCGGCAATGACAATAAACAGCAACAGGACCGCGTGAAGAATGGAGGTGATAAAGTCGATTAGAATGACATCCAGTTTGCTCTTGGTCAGCAGTTTCTTGGCTACCTTGAGCAGGATATTTGCCACCCAGAGACCAACGAAAAAGGTAGCCAGTGCCAGCAGGATGTTGATGCCCCAGGGGATGACAAAGGTTGTTACCAGCTTCTCAAGATCCATGAATTCAGGCATGTCTAACTCCTAATTGAATTTGTTTTTGATTAAATGGAAAGCCTACTTAATATAACAGACATATGTCAGGTTCAATCATCTGGAGATTGTAAATAAAGGTAAAGAATTACAGCTCACTATTTCTTCAGAGATCGATCTCTTCGACCAACAACTCGATCGCTCTGTCATCACTGTTTGTCGTGCGGGTGTTTTTCAATATGCCATGCCCATTCTCGACGGATTCTTGAGATACGCCGCCAATGCTGATCCATTCACCCAGCCTGCCGGATACGGTGGTGTGCGCCTGCTGGATCTCATAGTGGCCCTGGGTGTTGCCCGTGCGGTTCATTTGCGGACTAATCTCAAGTGTTACCAAGGACCCATTGATCCTCGGAATTACATAAAATCCGCTGGAAACATTTTTATAGCGGGTTGTGGTCTGTTGATAGAATGCATTGTTGTTGATGATGGTGGTTTGCTCGGGCACCGGTACTGACTGCCCGGTGGAGATAAAGGCAGGATAGCCTTCCAGCACCTGAAGGGTGTGCGTGGCATCCAGATGGCTTCTGGTTCTCGCCTCTTTCATTCGCAGTCGTATGCCACCGTTTTGTGGCTGGCCGACAATTACCTTGGCATGTTTGCCAATCATGGTATTAATATCCGCTTCTACCGCCCGCTGTGATTGGTGTTCGCCTGTCGACTGTCTGACAGAGATCTGTAACTTTTTGGGTGGTTGGTCAAGACGCTGAAGAATTTTCTTTATCTCCACCAGATTGTCTGGGGAAGTGCGGATGATCAATTGATCATTCATCCCGGCAATTGAACCGTCATTGTCTATGAAGGGTTGGAGTATCGGGATAATCTCCGCCACGGGCCGGCTCTTCAGTTGAATAATCTCCAGTGGATAGTCGGCTGCGGATTGAGCGCAAAAGATTAGAAGAATCAGCAGGAGTAATGACTGCTTCATGATTGTATCCTCGGATTAAAGATAGAGTCTGCGCAGGCTGCTTTCCTGTTCACTCCGTTCCCACACTTCGGTAAAAAAATCCGTTAATAGTCTGGATTCAATCGGATGACAGAAGTTTGCTTCACCTTCATAGCGCCCCGCTGCCCGGCGTCTGATATAGCCGATTCCGTCAGCAATGATAAAATTTTCCGGGTGATCAATATAGTCAGCATGCGGTCGCCTGATCTCTATTTTACTGGTGAGTCTGCGCGACAGATCGATTAACCGGTGCCCTTCCCGGCGCGCCCGTTCAGTATCCTGGAGCAGGATGCGAATGCCGATGCCCCTGCATTCGATGGCGAGCCGCTTCACCGCATCGAGGAACCGGGTCTGGTCGTAGATGGGTTTATCCAGATCAAAGGTGAAGATGTCGAGATGGTATTTCGTTTGCTGGGCGATGCTCTCGCTCGCCTGTCTGAACGGCTCGCGGCCCTGCAGGATCATTCGCTCTCTGCTTTCCCCCAGCACCAGGGAGTCAATGGTTATTTCCGTTGGGCTGTTCATGGTGAATCCTGTCGGACGTTGAGTTGTCTTTTGTCCCGTTCCATTCGTTGATGGGGTATACCTGCCTCCATAAATACTTCACCGACAGGGTGAAATCCCTGCCGGAGATAGAACGGAATTGCCTGCTTCTGGGCATTCAGAAAAAGTGCTTTCAGTTCATTGTTCCGGGCAAGCGCAATTAGTTGACCCAGCAGCGCACTGCCAACGCCCCGGTTGCGCCAGTCTGACAACACAGCCATTCGGCCGATTTGGCCTGATCCAGTGACACGGCCGGTACCGATGCCGTTGCCCTCACTATCTGTGGCGATGGCATGCAGGGCGGATTCGTCCTGGTCATCCCACTCCAGTGCTTTTGGTACCTGCTGTTCAATAATGAATACCGATTCCCGGATGGCGCGCAGAATGGTTTTACTCTCTGGCCAGTGAGCCTGGCTAACCGTAAAGTCCTGGATGAGCATCTGAACTTCCCGCTGAATTGATAAACTATATTTACAGTATAGAGGAGGTCTTGGTTAAGCTGAATTCATGAATGCTGTATAAGCTCAAGTTTCGCTGGAAATGGTCGATGGATGCCTTAAGGGCGGCTAGTGGATGGGTGTTACTTTTTATCTCGGCCCAAGTGAAGATTAACGACAACGGCCCGGGTAAGGATTTGCGGGAGGGTGGCCGTTGTCATCAATCGTCGGGTTTAATAATGGCTGAGTGTGGTGTTGGCAGTTGTGTTGAGTTTCACAAAAAATGCGGTCCGTTTTTCCGCTGTCAACAGAGAGATATGATTTGTGTGCTTGGCACGGTAAAAGTGGAATCTGTGTAGCAGCTTGCCTTTGCTGAGTTGATATTGCCATCCTGGCTATGCCTGGACGCTATCCTGGATCGCACGGACAGTCTATGATTGAATCAATACCGCCGCTAATAGATAGGGAAGCATCAACATAACGCTTGTCGGTTATCTGCTGAAGGGGAGAAGGGTTGGAAACAATATTGCGACATGGAATCAGGGCGATGGTCTTGGCGGGACTGCTGTTTTGCTCTGTCTCGGCGGTTGCGGATATCTACAAGTATGAGGATCGCAACGGCAAACTCCATTTCACCGACCGTCCCATGAAGGGGAGTGGTTATCGACTGTTATGGCACTCGCCAACACGGCAGAAAAAATCTACCGGCTCAAGAATTGATATTGCATCAAGCGAAAGGAATCGCCACCTCTATTCTCCCATGATCGAGGAGATTGCCAAAAAAGTCCGGCTTAAAGCGGCCCTGCTACATGCCGTCATCAAGGCGGAATCCGCCTATGATCCACGGGCGCTTTCGCGTACGGGTGCCAAGGGATTGATGCAATTGATGCCGGATACTGCAAAGCGTTACGGCGTGTATGACAGTTGGGATCCCAGGTCCAACTTGACTGGGGGAGCTACCTATCTACGTGATCTGTTGATTATGTTTAATAATGATTTGCGGTTGGCTCTGGCAGCTTACAATGCGGGAGAGAACGCGGTGAAGCGGTTTGGCAACAGCATACCACCTTATCCGGAAACCGAGGCCTATGTTGTTCGGGTACTTGATCTCTACAGGGAAAATCAGTCGTCTGGCCAATTTGCCGCCCTCGAATAATCCGCTGCTTGGGTTTACTCCCGCCAGTCACCAATTAATGCACTGATGACTGCTTTGTCACTGTCTGATATATCGATAATATGAAAGCCTATCCAGCGTTGGTTTGATCCTTCCACCTCCTGAACCCACAGGCTCTCCGCACCGAGTTGTATGGTATGTGAATCTGCCGCACCCGGAGAAAAGACCACCTTAAACTGGAATACATAATTTTCCGGCAATGATTTTTCGGAAATCATCATAAACCCGCTGACGGAGATATTTACCAGAGTTCCGATCACTTCATTCGACTCAGCATCAAGGATATCAATCCTGGCGTCACAGATTTTTCTTGGGTTGGAGCGTTTATCGGACATTACCGTTTTCCTTGTTTGAGCCTAACCGGCGGGATTCAGACCAATTGATTTTTGCAGAATGGCATGTATGGTCTTCAGTGCCTGACTGACAAAAGGTATGCCAGTGGACTTTATAATACTTGCCTTACCGGCGCAGAGCTGTTTTGCCAGCTCATCGGAGGGCGTGATGTAAGCCTGGATGCCAAATCGGTCGACAAACATGTACTTGCGGGTGATAGGGCTGAACCAGGAGAGTTTCAGACGACGCAGTTTATGATTGTCATCGATCAGTTCGAACCAGGTGCCAAATTTAATATCCCGCAATTTAAGCAGCATCTGCCTCTCCGCCTCCGTTGGCTCATCCTTGGCCGGATGTGCCGGCGTGCTTTTTGCCTTGCTCGCTATGGGCTTGATGATCGGTTGGGATATTTCGACCGCCTCATCAGTCTTTTCCCTGGCTCGGGGAACGGCTGGTTGTTCTTTGACTACCGAGTCGAGCAGTTTGAACAGGGCGTTGCTATCAGGATGATGATAGTTGCCCAAAGAGTCCAGTCCAGACTTGATGTGCTGTATCAGGCTGGCCTGGTTTTTTATCAGCCACTCTCTTGCTTTTGGATTGTGTCTCGCATCAATTACTTTGACCAGGCTATCGATGACCACCAGGGCGGAAGACCACTCCTTGCTTGATTCCACTTCAGGGTCCCGTAATAGCATCAGAATCATCCGGTCCAGCCAGGCGTGATTTAGAAAACGCTCCAGTACCGGGTGCAGGCTGCGTCCCCTGATCCTTTCGTTGATCACCTCCCTGGCCTGCTGCCTGGCGGACTCCAATCGCTCGCGTCCCTTGGCAGCCTCCTGATTCCGTTCCTCGAGTATCTTGGCCCGGGACTCCAGTTCATTGGCCTGTTTTTCGAGTTTGTAGAACATTTCGTCGAAGATCGATAGCTCGCTCTTGAATTCAGTCAGGATGGTTTTGACAATCTCCTGCATCGGGTAGTAGATGCCGCGCCGCAAGTCATCTTCATCAATCCAGAGTTTGCCGGCGTCGACCATCAGGTTCAGCAGCTTTCTGGCGATGTGTTCTTCATCCGTAATAAACGTACGATCCAGAATGGCGATTTTCAGGTAGGGGGTGTGCAGATGGCTGATCAATGCCTTGGCAATATTGGCTAGCCCCTCTTCGTTTAACACCTGCTCAAATAGCATGCCAACCAGTTCAATGGTATCCAGATCGGCGGTGGGAATAGTGTCTTTGTTTAGATCGTGTAATACTTTATTTCTTTCTGATTCCAGGGTCTTCCGTACGTTCTGGATCAGGTTGGTATCCAGTTCGATGGATTGGGGTATGCCTTCGTCACTTTCCGGGTTTGGAAGATAGTCCGCTTGGGATCGTGGCTGAATCTGTTCAATTGCCTGAACAATGGCGGGGGCACTCCTCAGTTGAGCCGTATTCCCGCCAGGTGCAAACTCAGGATGGTTACAGTAGTCCGGATCCGCAGCTCTTCTTGCGGTTAGCAGATCATGGATTGATCGAAACAGCTCTTCACCCAGCGCAATGCCGCTCCCCGGAGTTGCCCCGTGCTGGATATGGGATGGAGTCGGCTGCCTGGCTTCGAATTGCCCGGGGTGGGTTGATTCGGGCTGTTCCAGCATGTTGCTGGTTTGATTATTTGCCTCCTTGGAAGGCCTCGGAATAATTGAACTGAGTTTGAGGTTGGGGAAAATTCCTGCCTCGATCAGCGTGTCATTCAGGCTTTTATAGATGCTGCCGGCGTCCCCCAGGACAAATTTCCCAAACAGAAAATAGATAATCAGCAGGATTTGCTTATCGACATCCAGCGCCTCTGCAGCCTGTTGAAAAGAGATTGCGGTGTGGGCAGGGCAGGCGGGTATGTCGTCTTCAGCCAGCTTTCTACCACCACGTAGCACTGCCATTCGTTTGCCCAAGGCATACAGTTCCTGGTAGCAGTTGGACTGGGTTTTGGAAATCATGCTTTGAATCGCGATGTGCTTCTCCAGCGCATCGTTATCGATCACTTCCAGTTCAATTTCAGTTGATTCTTCAACCGGTGAGTTGGGATAGGTGATCGGATTTCCCAGAGTGAATGCCTTGAATCCCTGTTCGATGGACTCTCTGAAATCATGTTCGATGACATCCCTGAGTGACAGGACGTGATTAATGGCCTCAAAAAATCGTGCTTGTGATGCGTTGGTTTCCGCCTTTTTGGCAAAATCCAGAAAAACCGGCTCAATCTGTTCAAAAAGCTCATTAAGCTGGGTGGTGAGATAGACCATCACCATGTCTCGACACTCATTCAGGATCTGTTGATGTTTTTTTCCTGATGGAGTGGCTTGAGGTTTTTGGGACAACTCTTCCATATATGACTTCCTTGACTCCTTATTGCATGGCGGCATGCGCTTATAGGGATAGCGGCCAGGTCATGGAGTGCTTTAGTTATAACGTCCGCTGACCATCTTTACCCAGTTTCCTTTTTTTTGGCAAGGAAACGGATGAAAAGAGTACGAGAGATTATTTCTATTAAAGTGCTTGGGAAGGCTCTGTGTCCTTATTTTGGAAGGGCGTGTGTCAGGGTTAAAGTAAAACTTATTTCTTTAAATACAATTGCTTATTAAGTATTTTTGTGAGTGTATGAGTCATCTTTGGTGAGCGAGGCATAGAACTAAATCAATAAGATTTTATGTTCAGGTACGGTTCAGGAAACACCTCTTATCCTGTGATCAACGGTGAGGGACTGGACTCTCACCCCTGATGACAAAAGGACGCAATCATGAAAAAAAGAACCGTTATTCTGGCGCTGAGCATTATTACGGCTCCCGGTATGCTGTTGGCGGACAATGGTTTTCTCGACAAGGCGCGGGTAATCAGCAGTCAGCCGCTCTATGAGATCGTGCGGGTCAATCAGCCGGAGGAACACTGCTGGAGTGAGCGTGTCCGCCATCGTGGAGGCTCACGCAGTGATTCCTATACGCCGACTATCGCGGGTGCCATTGTTGGTGGCGTGGTCGGTAATCAGTTCGGCAAGGGACGAGGTAAGGATGCCATGACTGTAGCAGGTGTGCTGTTAGGGGGTTCGATCGGCAATGACCTCGGCAAAAAACCGACACAGGGTTATGTCACCAGTGAGCGGCGTTGTGAACTGGTGGATAACTATCGGGAACATGAGGAGTTGGTCGGTTATGATGTAAAATACAAGTACAAAGGTAAGGTGTTCCATACACGTACGGATCGGGATCCGGGTAAATTTATCGATGTACAGGTGTCAGTAACCCCTGCCGGTGGTTACAACCATGGTTTTCGGGAGTATGACTGAAAGTCTGATTATTAACCGTCCCTTAGGGAGGATTGTATGGTTTTGAAGTGTCGGTGCCGAATCATGGTGGGACTATTGCTGGCCGGTTTGGTGTTAAGCCTGCCGTTGGCGGCCCAGCAGTACAACTCTTCGGGAAACAGAGCCTACAACCGGGATGAATATAAGGGCGGGAATGGCGTCGACCTGGATTCGGCAGTGGAAAGGATTCGAAAAAAGACCGGTGGGCGAGTATTGCATGCAGAAACCATGAATAACCAGGGAAACCGTGAACACCGGGTGAGAATTATCACCGACCGGGGTGAAGTGAAACGTTATCGGGTTGACGCCGGTTCCGGAGCGGAGGTGTCACCCGGTAAGCGGCGGCGCTGAAGGGTCGCCATGCGAATACTGGTCGTCGAAGATGAAGCCAACCTGAGACATCAGCTGCAACAACGGCTGGTTACTGAGGGATATTCGGTGGATGTGGCGAAGGATGGCGAAGAGGGGCTTTTTTTTGGCGAGGAATACCCCTTCGATCTGGCCGTTATTGATCTGGGGCTTCCCAAGCTCTCGGGCATCGAACTGATACGGGGTCTGCGCCGGAAACAGATAAGCTTTCCAATCCTGATCCTCACCGCGCGGGATAACTGGCAGGACAAGGTTGAAGGGCTGGAGGTCGGCGCCGATGATTATCTGGTGAAACCCTTCAATATGCAGGAGCTGCTGGCACGCCTCAATGCGCTGTTGCGACGCTCGGCCGGATTTTCTTCGCCACAGATTGCGTGGGGGCCGATCGAAATCAATACCCTGCACCAGATTGCCACCCTGGATGGTCAGGAGGTGGCGTTGACCGCCTATGAATACAAGGTGCTGGAATATCTGATGCTGCATGCGGGCAAGGTGGTCTCCAAGAGTGAGCTGACTGAACATATTTATGATCAGGATTTTGACCGCGACTCCAATGTACTTGAGGTGTTTATTCGCCGGCTGAGAAAAAAGTTCGATCCGGACGGCAATTTGCAACCTATTGAAACTTTGCGTGGCCGGGGCTATCGCTTTGCCCGGAAACAGCCTGCCACCTGATGCGATCGATCCATAGCAGACTGTTGCTGGCGGCCTCCGTGGTGCTTGCTGCATTTCTGGGTCTGGGGGCTCTCGCCCTGGATCGCGCCTTCAGGGACAGTGCGGAGAATGCGCTGCAAACCCAACTGATGAGTCAGATCTATGCCCTGCTTGGGGCCGCGGATACGGATGCGCAGGGGCGGATGCGACTACCGGAAACACTGCCCGATCCGCGCTTTTCCAATCCCGCATCCGGACTCTATGCCCAGGTCAGTGGTGAAAAGGGTGAATATCAGTGGCACTCCCCATCGGCGGTAGGTCGAAGGCTGCCCATGCCTGGCGGTGTAGCATCCGGACAGCCGCATTTTGTCTATCTGCCGGCCGATGAGCCGCTCTATTTGCTCGCCTATTCCCTGCTCTGGGAGGACGATGCAGGCGCCGAGATTGCCTATCTTTTTGTTGTCGCAGAAAGCGCATTCGGTCTGCAGGAGCGGGTCGCCGCCTTCAGAAAGACCATACTGATCTGGTTGGGTGGTGCCGCGCTCATTCTTTTGCTGGTGCAGGGCGTGGTGTTGCGCTGGGGACTTAAGCCGTTGCGTGAGGTGGCACTGGATCTGCGCATGATTGAATCGGGTACGCGGGAACGGCTGGAAGGTGCGTATCCCCGAGAGTTGCGCCGATTGACGGATGGGATCAATTCCATGATCCAGCATGGCGAGACCAGTCGGGATCGCTACAGGAACAGTCTGGGTGACCTCGCACATAGCCTCAAGACGCCGTTGGCGGTACTGCAGGGAGCCGCCGAAGGAGGGGATGCGCGATTACTCCGGGAAGCGGTCTCCGAACAGGTTCCGCGAATGAATGACATCGTGCAGTATCAGCTGAAATCGGCTGCTGCGGCCGGGCGAGGTGCCGGTCTTACACACAAGACACTGTTGCGCCCCAAAATAGACCGGTTGGTCAGTACCTTGCAGAAAGTGTACCGGGACAAGGGGATCAACTGTCTCTGTGAGGTGGCTGAAGATGTTCTATTTCCGGGTGAGCAGGGTGATCTGCTGGAATGCCTGGGAAATATCCTGGAAAACGCCTTCAAATATGCCAACACTACCGTAGCTATCTTCCTGGAGTCGGACACTGAGCGGTTGCCGACAAAGGGTGTGCGCCTCTGTGTTGCTGATGATGGTCCGGGTATCCCTTTTGAGGTGAGAGAGAGGGTGCTGCGCAGGGGAGAGCGTGGGGATCAGCAAATGCCCGGGCAGGGGATAGGGCTTTCCGTCGCCAGTGGAATTGTGCGCCTTTACGGGGGCGATCTTGAGATCGGTGAGAGTGATCTGGGTGGTGCCAGGATCGCTATCTGGATGCCTGGCCGGCTCCAGACGAACTAAGTTGATCTGAAATAATAAAAAAAACACTAAAGCCATTGATTTTCCAGCCGTTATATTGGAATGTACGCAGAGTCGGACAGTCCCTGTTCTGTCCGAGACGTGGATGGGATTGAAAACTCGATGTTTTTTACGAAAAAGAGAGCGCAGGCGACGCTCCAGGTGGGGGTGGGATTTCATTCCGACGGCCTCTCTTTGGTGTCGGTCAATCAGGTCGCGGGACAGCGCCGCCTGGAAAATTGTAATTTCTATACAACCGGCACGAATGCCGAAGTTGAGCTCTCACACGCGGTCAAGGCACAGGGATTGCGCGGTGCCCCTGTGGTGGCCGTGCTACCGCCGAATTCCTATTCCCTTTTCCAGGTGGAAACTCCCGAGGTTGAACATGAAGAGCTGAAAAGCGCTATTCGCTGGCGGATCAAGGATCTGTTGGATTACCACATTGATGACGCGGTGCTGGATATTTTTGACCTCCCGGTCTCACAGCGCCGCAGCGGCCCGCGAATGATGTATGTGGTAGTTGTGAAACGCAGCCTGATTCAGCAGTACGTCGATAAACTGGAGTCACTTGGACTGGAAATCGTGGCTATCGATATCACCGAACTGGCGCTGCGTAATGTGCTTGCGGCCACCGGGGGTGAGGAGGGTTTCCAGGCGCTGCTCTATCTGCCGCCGCGTTATGGACTGATTGAGATTGTACAGGGCGATACGCTCTATCTTAATCGGCGGATCGAGATTAGCGGTAGTGACCTTGAGGAACAGGGCGGTTTTGGGTTGCAGGAACAGCTTGATTCGCTGGTACTTGAACTGCAGCGTTCGCTGGATTATCACGAAAGTCAGTTCGGACTCGGGGCAGTGCCGACGATCTCGGTGATCGCGCCCGAATCCAGGAAGTACCAGTTGCAGGCTCTCGCGGATGAAAGTCTGGCTGCAAAAGTCAGGCTGTTCGATCTGACGGGGTTTCTTGATGGTCTGGATACAGTTGACCCGGCTGTTCTCTATCGTTGTCTGCCTGCCATCGGCGCGGCCCTGAGGAGTGACTGAGGTATGCGTAGGCAGCAGATCAATCTATACCAGCCCGTTTTTCGCAATCAGCCGGTATCCTTTTCATTCAACATGCTGCTGATACTGATGCTGTTATCAATTCTGACCATGGCAGGGCTCTATGGTCTGGGTGAGTGGCAAAGCGCCCGGTTGGCTAAGCAGCTTGGTGCATCCCAGACCCAGCGCGACAAGCTGGAGGAGAGCGTGGAGCGGATAGCTGGGCAGCTTCCCAAGCCGGCCGTGAACAAAATGCTGGAGAGTGAGGTACAACAGCTGATAAACAAGCGAAAGAGTGGGTTCGCACTACTGAATACACTGAAATCCAGGGTTGCCGCCAACCGGGATGGTTTTTCGGGTATCTTCGAGGGGCTCGCACGTCACTCGTTTCCTGAACTCTGGTTTACCCATGTCGCCATCACTGAGGCCGGAAAATCTCTTACTTTGAAAGGGAAGTCGCTGAAGCCTGAGTGGGTGCCGCTGTTGTTAAAGAATCTGTACCAGGAGCCGGCATTTTCCGGTAGAAGTTTTCAGATTGTTGAGCTTGTGCGGCAGGATGAGTTTTCCCCGGCACTGGATTTTAATCTGATGACCGTCGGCAGGAGTGATGGGCCATGAGTGCGCTGTCGGAAAAAATACGCGCCCTGCCGAACCGCTTTGACGCACTCAGTGGGCGGGAGCGGGTGATGATACTGGTACTGGTGCTGGCGATACTGGTTGGCGCCTGGTTTAACCTGCTCTGGTATCCGCAGAGCGTGCTTCAGGGGCAAATAAAAAATAACATCGAGGAGATAGATGGCCAGATTGAATTGCTGGACACCCAATTGGGTGGTCTGGTCAAGCAGGCGGAACGCGATCCCAATGAGAAAATAAATCAGGAGTTGGAGCAACTGAAACGGTTGATCGCCGAGATGGAAGGACAGATCAAGGGAACCACTGCGGCGCTGATCGAGCCCCGGGAGATGGCGCAATTGTTGGAGCAGATTCTCTTGAGTAACGACGCGCTGCAACTGGTGCGGTTAAGTACACTGAAAACTGAGCCGCTGATGGGGAGCCAGAAGGCGGATACCGAGAAGCCTGATGCTCCTGTTATTGATGATCCCGCCAGGGTAGCCGAGAAAAATATCTACCGGCACGCCTTTGTTATCGAATTCGAGGGAAGCTATCTGGCGGTGCTCAATTATCTGAAAGCCCTGGAGGCCTTACCGGGACGGTTTTTCTGGGACGGCATCGAACTGGAGGTTGCAGACTATCCCACCGCCCGGGTAAGGCTGCAGCTGCACACCTTGAGTCTGTCGGAGGGGTGGATAGGTGTCTGAACTCATACGATATGCGCTACTGGGCGCACTGCTGCTTATCTTGACCCCGGTTTGGGGAGAATTGCGTGATCCGCTGGAACCCTACGGCTTTCGGCAGACGCATACTGGTGGGTCGCCAGAGACAATGGCGTCGATGTTCGATGCGAATTCCATACGACTTTCAGGTATATTCATCGGGCCGGATGGCAATAGCGCCGTGATCAATGGACGCCGCCTGCGAATCGGTGATCAGATCGCGGGCGCGCAGCTTGTCGCTATAGAACCCCAGCTGGTCGAACTCGATCTTGAGGGGGATAGAATCAAAATTGAACTGCTGCCGATAATCGTAAAAACACCGGCAAAGGATTTATCCGGAGGGGGAGAATGAGTCTGTTTCGTTGTGTGATCCGATCACCTTTGTTGGTCTTGTCCCTGTTGCTGCTAAGCGGCTGTCAGAGCATGGCTCCCAAAGATGGCGGCACCATGGAGAAAATTCAGGACGACCTGAAGACGCCTCCGCCATCCGAGGCCAAACCCGTATCTCTGCCACCTCCAGCGGTTGCGGCGGCATTGTTGCCGCCGGTCGATATGCAACTGCCCAGAGCAGGCAAACGCGCCCAGGAGGCGCGTTTCGATGTCAATGTCAGTGAAGTGCCGGTGCGCGCCTTTCTGATGGGACTGGTGGAAGGCACTCCGTATAATATGGTCGTGCATCCGCAGGTGGAAGGCAGTCTCTCGCTCAGCCTGAAGCAGGTGACCATACCTGATGTCATGGAGATGCTCAGGGATGTGTATGGTTATGAATACCAGCGGGTGCGCAGCGGGTTCCATGTACTGCCGGCACGGCTGCAGTCGCGCATCTTTCAAGTCAACTATCTCAATATGAAACGTACCGGCAGTTCCCAGACGCGGGTAAGTTCCGGTCAGGTAACCGGGGGTGGCAGCGACGGTGAGGAGTCGGGTTCCGGCAGTTCATCCAGCGGCGTTACCTCCGGCAGCGAGATCAATACCACCTCCGAGGCGGACTTCTGGACCGAGCTCTCGGGTGCGATTCAATCCATCGTCGGCAGTGGAACTGATCGCTCGGTGGTGGTTTCGCCCCAGTCCGGCCTGGTGGTGGTGCGTGCCATGCCCCATGAGTTACGTGAGGTCGAGGCCTTTCTGGAAACCACCAACGAGGCGATGCACCGGCAGGTGATCCTGGAGGCCAAGGTAATCGAAGTGGAGCTGAACGACGGCTACCAGGCGGGTATCAACTGGGCCAAGATGATGACGGTGGACGGTAAAAAGTTCAGTTTTGGGCAGACCGGTGGCTCGTCACTGTTTACCAATCCGGATAAGGCCGGGGTGGAGCTGCCGCAGGGCGGGATCAGTTCGCCAACCGAGGCCTCTCCCGTCAGCTTTACCAGTTTCTCCGCCTTTGGCGGTCTGTTTGGTGCCGCGCTCAATACCGGCAGTTTCATGGCATTCATTGAGCTGTTGGAGTCGCAGGGAAATGTCCAGGTGCTATCCAGCCCGCGCATCTCGACTCTGAACAACCAGAAGGCGGTGATTAAGGTCGGTAGTGATGAATTCTTTGTCACCGATGTCTCCAGCACCACCACCACCGGTACCGCGACCACCACTACGCCGGATATCACCCTGACCCCCTTCTTCTCCGGTATTGCGCTCGATGTGACACCGCAGATTGATCGCCAGGGTCGGGTGACCCTGCATATCCACCCTTCGGTCAGCCAGGTCACCGATCAGCAGAAGGTGATCCAGGTGGGTAACGAGACCCAGAACCTGCCGCTGGCCAAGAGCACGGTGCGTGAATCGGACAGCCTGGTCTATGCCGAGAGTGGTCAGCTGGTGGTGATTGGGGGATTGATGCAGGATACCCGTGGCGAAGAGGTGGCATCGACGCCGGTCCTGGGCGACCTGCCGCTGCTGGGACAGCTGTTCCGGCACACACGACAGGCGGCGAAAAAGAGCGAACTGGTGATCGTATTGCGGCCCACCGTGGTGGAGAGTACGGAGACCTGGCGGGCGCGGGTATCGGATGCGGCGGATCGCTTCCGGCAACTGGATCGCGGTTTTCACTACGGCAGTCAGCCCGAGGTGTTCGGTAATCTTGGTGAAAAGACCGAGTGAGTCATGTACGAGACGCACTTTGGACTCAAAGAATCCCCCTTTAGTCTGACGCCGGACACGGATTACTACTTCTCCTACGCGGACCACCAGGAGGCGCTGAATGTCCTGCTGGTGGCACTGCGCATGGGGGAAGGATTTTTAAAAATAACCGGTGAAGTGGGTACCGGTAAAACCCTGATCTGCCGCAAACTGCTCAATACCCTTTCCGATGAAGGGATGGTGACCGCTTATATTCCCAATCCCTACCTGACGCCGTCAGCGCTTCGCTACTCCCTGGCGGAAGAGCTGGGGGTTGAATATCCAATGAATATAGGCGGACACCGTGCCCTGCAACTCATCTACAACCGGTTGATCACTCTCAAGGCGGAGGGGCGGCAGGTGATCCTGCTGCTGGATGAGGCCCAGGCGCTGCTGGAAGAGACGCTGGAGGCGATCCGCTTGCTGACCAACCTGGAGACGGAGAAGAGCAAGCTGCTTCAGGTGGTGCTGTTCGGTCAGCCGGAGCTGGATGAGCATCTTGAGCGCCCCTCGGTCCGGCAACTGAAGCAGCGGATCACCTTCTCCCACGTCATCCATGCACTGAATCCCGAGGGATGTCGCGGCTATATCCAGCATCGCACCCGGGTTGCCGGCCATCAGGGCAATACCCTGTTTAACGACAAGGCACTGGAGTGGCTCTATCGAGGTAGCCGGGGCATCCCCCGACTGATCAATATCCTGGCCCATAAGTCGATGCTGGCCGCCTATGGCGAGGGCAAGGGTCGTGTGGATAAGGTCCATGTCCGACGGGCCATCGATGATACCGAAGGGGCAGCGTTACGGCATAACAGCCTGGTGCGCTTCTGGCAGTCACTCTTCGGTCGCCAGGCGCTGGCGACCATGCGGGGTAGAGGGTGAGCCTGATCAATCAGATGCTGCGCGACCTGGACCGTCGGGAGGCCGCGGAGGGTCCACGACAAGTGGTTACCCCTGCGCCGGTGTCGTCTCGTCCTGTGAGTGGTCGACGCGGGCATCTCATCTTCTGGCTTCTGCCGATCATCGCCGCACTGCTGGTTGCGATCTATTTTCAGCCCCGTATGGCTTGGCTATTCGGTTCCGTCTCCGAAAGTCCTGCCGGTGCCAGTCAAAAACAATCCGACGAGCGGACCGTGTTAGCCATTCACCAGGAAACCGTACCCTCTGGCAGTGTGGAAACTACGGAGCAACCCGTCGCCACCGGCCCCGTAATGACACAGGGAGAGGCGGGTACCACCAGGCCGTCGCCGGAGGAATTGAACGCAAGGCAGATTTTGCCTGAATCAGTCGAGGATATGACCATCACCACCCATGAGCCCGCCGATACCGAAGTGGAGGTGATTGAGTCCAATCCACTGGATACGCCGTTATCCAGGGATATTGTCCGTGAGCGGATAAAAGATCACTCCGCCCGGCAGGCGGTAGAGGACAGGCCGGCTACCAAGCCTGAGTTGTCGGCGGATACAGCGCTAGCCGCCTGGCCGAATGAGCGGCAGGACCCCGTTGTGAAGGAGGCGATTGTCAAACCCAACGGGATTAAACCGGTAAGTGTCCCGGTGGAACAGCCACTGGTCAGGGTGCAAAAGGTCGCGCCAAAAACAGTGCGGGAATCAGCGGCTAATGTCTATGCCACTGCCCTGATGCACCTGGAAGAGGGGCATTTGCGGGAGGCGGAAGCAGCACTACGTCACTGCCTCACGCTGGATCGCGCGCACACCGAGGCGCGTCGGCTACTGGTGATGCTGTTGCTGAAAGACGGGGAGCGTAAAGAGGCTGCCGCCCTGTTGGACGCAGGGCTCAACATCGTCCCGGATGCTATATCCCTAGGCGCTTTACGTGCCAGGCTGCTGATAGAGGATGGCGATCTTTCCAGGGCCGTCAGATTACTTGAACAGCAACGTTCCGTTGCAGGCGACGAAATTGAGCTGCTGTCGCTGCTCGGTTCCGCCTATCAGCAAACCCGCCAATTTCCCGATGCGATCGGGATTTACCGACGAATAATCGAACAGCAACCGGACAATGCCCGTGCCGTTGCCGGCCTGGCCATTGCGCTGGATGCCACGGGTGTCCATGGCGAGGCGTTGTCGGTCTATCGGGAGGCGCTGGCCTTTGACGCGTTGCCTGCGGAAGTCAGTGAATATGCCCGCAAGCGGGTCTCGGCATTATCGGTGGAGCGATAACAGCATGGTGGATGAAGTGGAAACAAACCCGACAGACGTTACGCGCAGCCGCAAGCGGATTCGTATTGGTGATCTGCTGGTTGAGAACAGGGTGATCTCGGAAGGCCAGCTACAGGCCGCACTGGCGGAGCAGAAACGATCCGGACATAAACTGGGACATACACTGATTGAGCTGGGCTTTATCGATGAACAACGCTTGCTCGACTTTCTCTCCCAGCAGTTGCAGATACCCTATATCGATCTGACCAGCTATCCGCTCCAGCCTGAAGTGGTGAAGAGTATTCAGGAGACCCTGGCGCGGCGTTATCGGGTGATTGTGCTGGAAAACCGCGAAAAGGATGTACTGGTGGGTATGGCGGATCCAACGGATCTGTTTGCCTATGATGAACTGGGGCATGTTCTGAAGAAGCGGGTACGCCAGGCGGTGGTACGGGAGAGTGATCTGCTGGAGGCGCTGGATCGCATGTACCGGCGTTCGGAAGAACTGACCTCGCTCGCCGGTGAGCTGCATGAGGATCTGACCCAGGGGGATTTTGATCTTGGCCAGCTGATGCAGACGGTAGAGGCCGGAGATGCCCCGGTGATTCGCCTGTTGCAGACGCTGTTCGAGGATGCACTGCAGGCCAAGGCCTCGGATATCCATATCGAACCGGATGAGGAGGTGTTGAGGATACGCCAGCGAATCGACGGGGTATTGCATGAGCAGGTGATGAACGAGCGGCGCATTGCCCCGGCACTGGTACAGCGGCTCAAGTTGCTGGCCAGCCTGGATATCTCGGAAAAGCGCCTGCCCCAGGATGGGCGTTTTCAGATCAAGGTGAAGCGACATTCCATCGATGTCCGGCTCTCCACCATGCCGGTTCAGCATGGTGAGGCGGTGGTGATGCGTCTGCTGGATCAAAGTTCTGGCATCCTGAGTCTGGATGATCTGGGATTTGAGCAGGGGATGCTGCAGCGACTGCGACTGCTGATTAAAAAACCACACGGCATGGTGCTGGTTACGGGCCCGACCGGTAGCGGTAAGACAACCACTCTCTATTCCGCCCTGAATGAACTGAACACGGCGGAGAAGAAGATCATTACCGTTGAAGATCCTGTTGAGTACCGGTTACCCCGGGTCAATCAGGTACAGGTGCATGAACAGATCGGTCTGAATTTCGCACGGGTGCTGCGAACCGCCCTGCGTCAAGACCCCGATATCCTGCTGGTAGGTGAGATGCGTGATCTGGAAACCGCGCAGATTGGCTTGCGTGCAGCTATCACCGGACACTTCGTGCTGTCCACGGTGCATACCAACAGTGCCATCGGCACCGTCAGCCGGTTACTCGACATGGGGGCCCCGGGCTATTTGATGGCCTCCTCGCTGCTGGCAATTGTGGCTCAACGGTTGGTCAGAAGAGTGTGCAGCCATTGCGCCGTACCCTACGAACCGGACCAGATCGAGCAGGCCTGGCTGGAAGGGGTGCAGCATGACTACGATCTGAGCGGTCTGCGCATCGGTCGTGGCTGCAACCGCTGCTCCAACACGGGCTACCGGGGTCGGGTCGGTGTCTACGAGTTGCTGGAACTGAACGGCGAGATGGCATCGGCATTGCGGCGAGATGATCATGAGTCATTCACCCGTATTGCCCTGGCCAGCAAGCAGTTTGAGCCACTTTGGCAATCGGTATTGCAGTTTGCGTCCCAGGGCGTTACGACTCTCAGTGAGGCGATGAGGATCTCGGGTGATGTGGATGGCGGTCGTCGAGTGAAACGCTCAATGGATGACAGGGTCGTCAGCGTCTGATGCGGGCCTATCAATACAAGGCGCGGAACCGCCGTGGCGAGGCATTGACCGGCACCCTGGAGGGGGAGACCGCGGAGGCGGTTGCCGAGCAGCTGTTCCGGTCCAGTCTGACTCCCATTGACATCACGCCGGTTGAGCGGCGTGGCGTCAGCAAGGAGATCAAGCTCGGCTGGTTCCGCCCCACGGTCACGCTGGATGAACTGGTGCTGCTGTGTCGCCAGCTCTATACCCTGCAGAAGGCCGGGGTTCCGATATTGCGCGGTTTCAGCAGCCTGATCGAGACCACGCGAAATCCCACCCTGGCCGTTGCCTTGAAAGGCATTGTGGATGATATCCAGTCAGGGCGTGAACTGCACATGGCGCTGGCCCGCTATCCGGCCATTTTCTCACCGCTGTTTATCAGTATGGTGAAGGTGGGAGAAAGCACCGGCCGGCTGGATGACACCTTCCTGCAACTGGAGGGTTATCTGGAACTGGAGAAAGAGACCCGTAATCGCATCAAGACAGCGACACGCTACCCCCTGACCGTGTTGCTGGCCATCGTCATAGCCATGGTGATTATCAATATCTGGGTAATCCCGGCCTTCGCCGATGCATTTGCCCGTTTCGATGCCGAGCTACCCCTGGCCACGCGGATTCTGCTTGCCGTCTCCCAATTCACGCTCGATTGGTGGCCACATCTGCTGGCCGGGATCACCGGCCTGTTGCTGGCGCTCAGTTTCTGGATTCGCACCGAGGAGGGGGGCTATATCTGGGCACGGATGATTTTGCGCACACCCCTGATCGGCCATATCCTCAAGAAGGCGATATTGGGCCGCTTTTGCCGTTCACTGGCACTGGCCATGCGTTCCGGTGTGCCCCTGGTGCAGGCCCTCAGCGTGATCTCCGGGGTAGTCAATAACGCCTTTATCAGCGAGCGCATCCTGAGTATGCGGGACGGTATATCAAGTGGTGAAAGTATTGCCCGGACCGCTGCGGCAACCGGTATGTTTACTCCGATGGTGTTACAGATGATTGCTATTGGGGAAGAGTCGGGTTCAGTGGATGACCTGCTTCTGGAGACTGCCGAGCACTATGAGCGGGAAGTGAAATACGATTTGGCCAGACTGTCGGATGCAATCGAGCCGGTGATCATTGTTGTCATCGGCGTCATGGTGCTGGTACTGGCGCTGGGCGTATTCCTGCCGATGTGGGATCTCTCCTCGGCGGTGAATAAGCGTTAATTGTCCATGGGCAAGGCATTCCGGTGCCCGCGTGGGAAGCTGCTGCCTGCGACTACTCTGAGGCGAGAGCGGCTTCTTCAGACGCGAATCGTTTGTAAATCAGCCTTCACTCATCAGGTTACGCAGATCAATCACCGCGGCATTGGCCCGCGAAATATAGGAGGCCATCACCAGGGAGTAGTTGGTTACGATGCCGAATCCGCCGCCGTTGAGCACCATTGGACTCATCACCGGTTGTTGGGTTGCTTCCAGCTCGCGAATGATCTGACGCAGGCTGACCAGGGCGTTTTTCTTCATCAGGATCTCGCGGAAGTCCAGCTCCACTGCGCGTAGAAAATGGACCAATGCCCAGGTTGAACCCCTGGCCTCGTAAAATACATCATCGATCTCCAGCCAGGGCGTGTGTACTTCAAGCTGGCTCGCTGTCTCGGTGGACTGTGCTGCATCCGGGTCGCCGGCCAGATCCGTATTGATCCGCTCCTGGCCGACACTGGCGCTGAGCCGCTGGGAGAGGCTGCCAAGGCGTTTTTCCACTACCGACAGCCATACTCTCAGGTTATCGGCCCGGGCATAAAACTGGGTATTCTGGACATTGCTTTTCGCCAGACCGGCAAGATAACGGCGCAGTGCCTTAACCCCTTCCTTGTACTCACCCTCGGTGGAGGGGAGAATCCAGGAATCATTGCTGAAATTGAATTGGGGCTCGGCAATGGAAAGATCCTTGTTTTCTGTCGACTGCGACTGGGAGCGGCTGATGTCGTTACGCAGTGCGCGGGCCAGGTCTCTTGACTGCACCAGGGCGCCGAATTCCCAGTTAGGTATATTATCCAGCAGTACACTGGGGGGCATGATGTCATTACTCAGATAGCCACCCGGTTTATTCAGCAAGGTCTCCATCACGCGGATCAGTGCTGCCGTGGTATGCGCACCGGTCACGAACTCCGCGCCGGCCAACTCCTGACGGGTGTTCTCCTGGATATCAAATGGGTCGGGTTCCAGGCTCCAGTAGACGCTGAACGCATACATGATAATGATTACTGTGACAGCGCCCAGTCCGCTGGACCAGAGCAGGCCTTTTTCACGGATGGTCTGTGGATGGTAGAGCCGCGAGATGCGGCGAACCAGCTGGCCCAGTTTTGCTACCAGGTCGGTCAGGAAATTCTTCACAGGTTTTAGTTCCGTATAAATGGTTGTCCAATGGCTACTCATATTGGGACAATAGCCCGCATGATCAACCTGGTGGCTTGTCGGGATTGGCGTGGCAATCAGCGCCAAACCCGGCAGGCTGCTAAAGTATCCCATATTTGAAGGAGTGATGTATGGCCAAAACCTATGATCTGATCGCGATTGGCGGCGGAAGCGGTGGACTTTCCGCCGCTGAGCGGGCGGCAAAATATGGCGCGCGCACGGCGGTGGTGGAAGCGGGAAAGCTGGGTGGGACCTGTGTCAACTTGGGCTGTGTGCCGAAGAAGATCATGTGGTATGGCGCCACCATCGCCCATACGTTGCACGATGCCTCGGCCTACGGTTTTTCCCTCAAACGGCAGGGTTTTGACTGGGGAAAGTTGATTGCCGAGCGTAACCGTTACGTGGCTAATATCAATACCTGGTACCACACCTATCTGGCTGACTCCAATATCGATGAGATCAACGGTTACGCCCGGTTTGTAGATAATCATACCCTGGAAGTAAACGGTGAACGCTATCAGGCGAATCACATCGTGATTGCACCGGGTTCCTATCCGGTGGTACCGGATATCGAAGGCGCAGAGTTGGGCATCACCTCGGACGGATTCTTTGGTCTGGATGAACAGCCCAAGCGTGTGGCGGTGGTGGGAAGTGGTTATATCGCGGTCGAGCTTGCAGGTATGCTCAATGCGGTCGGCAGTGATGTGACCATGTTCCTGCGCGGCGAACATCTGCTGCGGCGGTTCGATGATATGTTGCGTGAAAGCCTGATGGAAGAGATGCTGAACGATGGTGTCAATATTATCTCCTCTTCAAGTATTGACCGGGTGGAGCGTGCCGATGATGGCACCCTGAATCTCTATTGTGCGAAGAGTGGCCAGGTGCAGAGTGGTTTTGATCAGCTTATCTGGGCTATTGGGCGTAACCCGGCATCCGCTGGCTTGGCGTTGGAGAATACCGAAGTGATTTGTGATACCGAAGGCTACATCGGTGTGGATGCCTTTCAGAATACCGCTGTGCCCGGTGTCTATGCCCTGGGGGATGTGACCGATGCCCCGCAACTGACTCCGGTTGCCATCGCGGCGGCGCGACGCCTCTCGGATCGTCTGTTTGGCGGCATGCCGGATCGTTGCCTGGATTACTCTCTGGTCCCCAGCGTGGTGTTTTCCCATCCGCCAATCGCCACCGTCGGTTTGACGGAAGCGGAGGCAAGAGCCTCCCACGGTGAGGCGGTCAAGGTGTATCAGACCCGGTTTACCCCCATGTACCATGCCTTTACCGAACGTCAGAGCAAAGTGGCGATGAAGCTGGTCTGCGTTGGTGCCCAGGAGAAGGTCGTCGGTTGTCATATCATCGGTTTTGGTGCGGATGAGATGTTGCAGGGATTTGCCGTGGCGATCCGCATGGGGGCCACCAAGCGGGACTTCGATGACACCATCGCCATCCATCCCACCGGCGCGGAAGAGCTGGTGACCATGCGCTGAGGTTGTGGCGGCTTAGTCGTGGGGAGCTGTCATGCCCTCGGCCATGTGCAGGTAGTTGGTCAGGCGTTGCGGGGCGATTTTCCCGCCCTGCACTGCTTTGCGCAGGGCACAGTCGGGCTCATGTTGATGGCTGCAGTTGCTGAATCGGCAGTGACCCAGATAATCCCTGAACTCGATAAAGCCGCCGGCCAGGGCATCCAGGCTCAGTTGCCCAAGCCGGAAACTGCGCACTCCGGGTGAGTCGATCAAATGACCCCCGCTGGGTAGTTGATAGAGTGTGGTGGCGGAAGTTGTGTGGCAGCCCTGGCCGGATGCCACGGAGAGGCGGCCGACCTGGATCTCGATATCCGGCAGCAGTGCATTGACCAGCGAAGACTTGCCGACACCGGATTGGCCTACCAGGATACTGGTCTGGTCTTTCAATCGCTCGATCAGCGGGTCCAGCCCGTGTTCATATTTTGCACTGATCTCGATGAGTGGATAACCGATGTCGGGATAGTGCCCGAACTGCTGCTCAAATCCGGCCAGCGCCTCCTGGTCCATCAGGTCCCGCTTGTTCAGCGCAATCAGGGTGTTTACCCCGATCTGTTCCGCGGCGACCAGGTACTGGTCCACCAGGTAGGGGGTGGGGGCGGGCTCGGGTGCCAGCACGATGACCAGCTGACTGATATTCGCCGCCAGGGCGCGCTGCTCACCACTGTAGTTGGGGCGGATCAGGGCCGTTTTGCGAGGGAGAATGGCAGTAACCACGCCCTGGTTGTCTCCGGTGGTCTGCCAGACTACCCGGTCGCCGCAGACAACCTGGCCAATATTCTGTCGGGAGAGGCAGTGGGTAAAGTTGCCTGAATCGTCTGTAACCACCAGGTTCTGGCCATGCCGTGTGACCACCAGTCCTTCACGGGATTGGCCCGCGTCGGCCTCGCCGAGCACCTGGTCTGCTTGCTGTTCCAGTTTGTCTCTTCGCCGCTCCTGTATCGCTCTGATGCGCTCCCGCTGGCGCTGGGTCAATCTCCGTTTTGCCATGCGAAAGCTGTTGCCCAGGGTTACTTGTTGAAGTGGTAGTAGTCTTGGTTCAGGTATTCCGCGGTGTTTTCCACCTCGTCATCAAACCAGTTGAGATTCAGCGCCAGCTGGCAGCGCTGTACCTGGGCGGATAGTCCCTTGCGGCTGGTCACCAGCCGGTCTTTCCGGGTGTAGAGTTCACTGCCGTGGCAGGAGGTGCAGTTTTCCGTTACCTGCGATTTGCCGGCCTGGATATCGAAGGCGCTGGCTTGTCCGATGGGGAGTCCCATCAGGCAAATAATGCCGATCAGTGTGGTCAGGGATTTCATTCAGTGGCCTCTTTCTCTGTGGGGACAGGTTGAATTTTAGCTGATAAATGGGCGACCCGTACCGGCGCCGGGGGGTGGCTGTCATGGAATGCCGAATAGAGCGGGTCGGGGGTCAGGGTACTGGCGTTTTCCCGGTAGAGCTTGACCAGGGCCTGGATCATCGGTGCCGCGCCCGCCTGTTCCACGGCAAAATCATCCGCCTCAAACTCGTGCCGCTGTGACATAGTGGCCATGACCGGCTGCAGGAACTGGCTGAAGACCGGCAGCGCGAGCATGAACAGCAGCAGCGCCAGGGCGTTGCTCTGGCCGTTGACTCCCAGTGACTGATAGAACCAGGACTGTCCGGCGAGCCAGCCGAGCAGGGCAAAGCCGACCAGTGACATCGCGGTTGAAAGCAGCAGGTGCTTGAGCACATGGCGGCGCTTGAAATGTCCCAGTTCGTGGGCGAGAACCGCTTCCATCTCATTCCCTTCCAGGCTCTCTGCCAGAGTGTCATAGAAGACGATGCGCTTGTTGTTGCCGAACCCGGTAAAGTAGGCATTACCATGTCCCGAGCGTTTCGATCCATCCATGATGAAGATGCCTTTGCTGGTGAACCCGCAGCGTTCCAGCAGGCTCTGAATACGCTGCTTTAGCGGGCCCTCTTCCAGGGGCGTGAATTTATTGAAAATGGGCGCGATCAGGGTGGGATAGATCCACAGCATCAACAGCATAAAACTCATCCATACGGCCCAGGCTGCTAGCCACCAGGTATCGCCTGCCCGGTCCATCAGCCAGAGGATCACCCAGAGCAGGGGTATGCCGAGCAGCAGCGCCAACAGCAGCTGCAGCAACAGATCGGTGATGAACCGCCTCGCTGTGGTGCGGTTGAAACCGAAGCGCGTTTCCAGCACAAAGGTGTTCCAGATGCCCAGCGGCAATTCCAGCAGCGCCGAGATCAGGGAGACCGAAAAGATCAGTGCGATGCCACTCCAGATCGGATCAGCCGGCCATAGTTGCCATTGCCGATGCAGGAAATCAATGCCGCCGCCCAGCGTCCAGAGCAGTAGCAGGCCGGTCCCGATAAACAGGTCGATATGGCCGATGTCGAGTTTCGCGCGGGTGTAGTCGGCAGCTTTCTGGTGCTCTTGCAGGGTTACTTTATCGGCAAAGGCGGGTGGCACCTGCACCCGGTGGGTGGCCACATGTCGCTGCTGCCGCTGCATTAGCCAGAGTTGCAGAACCAGTCCGATGGCAAGGGCCGAGATGAACAGAAGCGTGAATAGATGCATCCCTACAGGATACAGAGATAGCGGCGCTTCTGCTAGAATGCCGCAGCTCAACAGATAACCAACCGTGGGAGATGAGATGGCGCAGGATCCAACAAACCTGATCTGGATTGATCTCGAGATGACCGGTCTCGATCCTCAGAACGACCGAATTATTGAGATCGCCACCATTGTCACGGATGCCAATCTCAATCTGCTGGCCGAAGGGCCGGTGATTGCTATCCAGCAGCCGCAGGAAGTGATGGCGGCGATGGATGAATGGAACACCAAACAGCACGCCAAGTCGGGCCTCACCGAACGAGTACTATCCAGCGATGTCAGTGAAGCGCGGGCAGAGCAGGAGACCCTGGTGTTTCTGCGCCAGTATGTACCCAAGGGGAGCTCGCCCATCTGCGGTAACAGTATCTGCCAGGATCGCCGTTTTCTGGCCCGTTGCATGCCGGAACTGGAGGCGTACTTCCATTATCGCAATCTGGATGTGAGCACGCTCAAGGAGTTGGCCAAGCGTTGGGCGCCGGCTATTGCCAAGGGCGTGGTAAAGAGTGGCAAGCACCTGGCGATGGACGATATCCGCGACTCTATCAATGAACTGCGACACTATCGCGATCACTTCCTGAACATCCCATCTGCTGCCGAGTCGGCGCCGCGCTAGTCGCCACTGAATGACAGTGGCGAAATGCCCCTCAGCCTTATTGCGGCTCGCCGTGTCGCGCCAGCGCCCAGCGCACATGTTCCCGGACCAGTTCCGACGGATCATCGCGTCGGCTGTTGAGGGCGGCAAGCGTCTCGGCTGAGGTCCGGGCATTGCCCAGGGCGACGGCGATATTCCGCAGCCAGCGCTGATGACCGATGCGCCGGATGGGTGATCCTTCCAGGCGTTTCAGAAAAGTCTCCTCATCCCAGGCAAAGAGGGAGCGGAGTGTGGCGTTGTCCAACCCGTTACGGGGACTGAAATCGGCCTCGTCTGCCGCCGTGGCGAAACGGTTCCAGGGGCAGGCCATCAGGCAGTCGTCACAACCGTAGATGCGATTGCCCATCAACGGCCTCAGCTCTTCCGGGATCGGACCATCCAGCTCGATGGTCAGGTAGGAGATGCAGCGGCGTGCATCCACCTGATAGGGCGCGATGATCGCCTGGGTGGGGCAGATATCGATACAGGCGGCACAGCGGCCGCAGTGATCCGCTTCCGGCTGATCCACCGGGAGTGGCAGGGTGGTGTAGAGTTCACCCAGAAAGAACCAGGAGCCGGCCTGGCGGTTGACAATATTGCTGTGCTTTCCGGTCCAGCCCAGTCCCGCCTTCTCTGCCAGGGCACGCTCCAGGACCGGCGCCGAGTCGACGAAGGCACGATATCCAAAGGGGCCGACAGCTGCTTCAATCCGGTTTGCGAGTTTCTGCAAGCGGTTGCGCATCAGCTTGTGGTAGTCGCGGCCGAGGGCGTAACGGGAGATAAACGCGCGCTGGGAGTCCGCCAGGACCGCCTCCGGATCGTCGTCGGGCGGCAGGTAGTCCATACGAACCGAGATGATGCGCAGGGTGCCGGGCACCAACTCCGCCGGGCGGGACCGTTTCAGACCATGACTGGCCATGTACTCCATGTTGCCGTGCATGCCGTGATCCAGCCACTGGTGCAGGTGCTGCTCGGCCAGGGTCAGGTCGGTGTCGGCAAAGCCGACCTGCTGAAAACCGAGCGCGGTGCCCCACTGCCTGATCTGTTCGGCGAGGGCCTGGTAGTCTGTGGTTGTCTGCTCTGACATGATGGCGTGCGATCATAGCATCTATAAGCCCTCAGGATAGCACCGTCCGGACGGGACAAAACCCTTACTGAGACCCTACAATAGGCACAACAAAGGCTGCGGATTCATTTAATAATGTTAATCACTGATTCATCACAGTTCCCGCCCCAGCTTTATCTGGCCGAGCAGGTGCGTGCCCTGGATCGTTGTGCCATTGCGCAGTTTGGCATCCCTGGCCTGACCCTGATGGAGCGGGCGGGTGCTGCTGCCTTCGGCCTGTTGAGGACGCGTTGGCCGGCTGCGCGGCACGTCACCGTGCTATGTGGCACCGGCAATAATGGTGGTGACGGTTTTGTGGTGGCGCGCCTGGCGCTGCAGGCGGGACTCGATGTGCGTCTGCTGCAGCTTGGCGATATCAAGAAACTGCAGGGCGATGCGCTGGCCAGTGCCGAAAAATTTCGCCAGGCCGGCGGTTGTGTCGAGCTCTTCAATGAGCTGGATTTTTCCACCGATCTGATCGTGGATGCGGTGCTGGGTACCGGCCTGGAGCGAGCCGTCAGCGGACCGTGGGAAACAGCCCTGCTGGCCGCCAACCGACATCCTGCGCCGGTATTCGCACTGGATATCCCCTCGGGCCTTCACTCTGACAGTGGGCGGATCCTGGGCTGTGCCATCCGGGCGGAGACAACCATCACGTTTATTGGCCTCAAGCAGGGCATGTTCACCGGAGCAGGTCCGGACTGTTGCGGCCGGATTGCGGTGGATGACCTGGAGGTGCCGAGCGAGGTGTATCAGACGGTGCAAGAGAGTGCACGCCTGTTGCGCTGGCAAACCTTCGCTGCGCAGCTCGTGCCGCGGAGACGCACCCTGCACAAGGGGGATTGTGGACATCTGTTGCTGGTCGGTGGCGACACGGGTTTACTCGGTGCAGTCCGCATGGCCGGGGAGGCGGCGCTGCGAACCGGGGCCGGTCTGGTCTCCATCGCTACCCGTCCCGAGCATGCGGCACTGATTGCCAGTCAGCGACCCGAGTTGATGTGTCATGGGGTTGAACAGCCGGATGCGCTGCTGCCACTGCTTGCGCGGGCCGATACGGTCGCGATCGGGCCAGGGCTGGGGCAGCAGGAGTGGGGGCAACGCATGCTGCGACGGGTATTGCAAAGCAAGCTGCCCCTGGTAGTGGATGCGGATGCGTTGAACCTGTTGGCCATGGAGCCGGAGCAGAGGGAAAACTGGGTTTTGACACCTCATCCGGGTGAGGCGGCCCGACTGCTGGGCTGCACGACGGCAGAGATACAGGCGGACCGCTTCCTGGCGGTTTCGCGGCTGCAGCAGCGCTACGGGGGGGTGGCGTTGCTGAAGGGCACAGGGACACTGATCTCGAGCGCGCCGGGAAAACAGACGGGACTCTGCTGCGAGGGCAATCCAGGCATGGCCAGCGGCGGCATGGGGGACCTGTTGACCGGGATCGTTGGCAGCCTGGTCGTTCAGGGCAAAGCGATCAAGATGGCTGCCGAGATGGGGGCCTGTCTGCATGGCGCGGCCGCGGATCTGGCGGCCAGGGCCGGTGAGCGGGGAATGCTGGCGACCGATCTGTTACCCGCAATTCGCGGTCTGATTAATGGGGATAACCTGAATGCTGGTGATTAGGGCTGATTCCGAACGGAAGCAGGAGTTGATTGGTATGGCGCTGTCCCGGGTGGTCCCCTCCAGCTGCCTGATCTATCTGACGGGGGATCTGGGTGCCGGCAAGACCACCCTGGCGAGGGGATTTCTGCGTGGTCTGGGGCATGCCGGATCGGTGAAAAGTCCCACCTACACATTGATAGAGCCTTATGAGATAGGCAATAGACGCTGTTATCACCTGGATCTTTATCGACTCGCCGATCCGGACGAGATTGAATTTCTGGGGTTGCGGGACATGTTGCAGGATGATGCCATCATGCTGGTGGAGTGGCCGGAGCAGGGGCAGGGCGCACTGCCGGAACCAGATCTGCTGATCCGCATTCGCTATCTTGAGGATGGCCGGGAACTGGTTATTGAGGCAGAAACAGATTCGGGTGCCCGGCTAATGGAAAAGCTTGCGCTGGAGTTGGATGCGGTAGTTAAGAGTTGAATGTAGGTTAGTTTTCTATCTTGTAGATATTTCTGGAATTTATTAGATCTGCATGCTATCTTTTAATTGCGTCAGGTCACCCGGTCCGGTAACAAAGCGGCACAGAATTATGAAGAAGATAGCCACAATCCTGCTGATGTTGGTCTGCTGGCCGCTGTTGGCCGGGCAGACTGTGGTCGATAATCTCCGTATTTGGGCGGCACCGGATCACACCCGACTGGTGTTCGATACCAGCCATCCGGTCAATCACAAACTCTTTACCCTCAAACAACCCGATCGGCTGGTAATTGATATCAACAATGCCCAACTGACCGGCTCCATGCCGGCGGTGAGTGACAACCCCCTGATCAAGCGGTTGCGTAGTGCCCAGCGCAAGGATGGCACGCTACGGGTCGTACTGGACCTCAATACCCAGACCCATCCGAAAAGTTTTGTTCTCAGGCCGAACAGCCAATATGGACATCGACTGGTGGTTGATCTGTTTGGTGAGGAGGAGCGCTCAGAGGGGAAATCGCTGCAGAAGCCGGTCAAACAGATTGAAACCAGCGGTATGCGGGACGTGGTGATTGCGATTGATGCCGGTCATGGGGGTGAAGATCCGGGAGCCAAGGGGCGGCGCGGAACCTACGAAAAGAATGTCGTACTCTCCATCGCCCGAAAACTGGCTGCATTGATCGATAAAGAACGAGGCATGAAAGCCGTTCTGATCCGGGATGGCGACTATTATCTCGGCCTGCGCAAGCGGATGGATCTGGCCCGCTCTCATCGTGCCGATCTGTTTGTTTCCATTCATGCCGATTCATTCCGCGATTCCAGGGCTCGCGGTTCGTCGGTGTATACCCTATCCAAGCGTGGGGCTTCGAGTGAGGCGGCACGCTGGCTGGCCGAGAGTGAAAACAGCGCGGATCTGATTGGCGGCGTCAAGCTGGAAGACAAGGATGATGTGCTGGCCTCTGTGCTGTTGGATCTCTCCCAGACCGGTACCGGACAGGCGAGTCATGAAGTGGCTAGCAAGGTTCTGGGGCAGCTCAAGCGGGTTGGCAGGACTCACAAGCGATCGGTGCAGCAGGCGGGATTTGCGGTGCTGAAATCGCCCGACGTTCCTTCGATTCTGGTGGAGACAGCTTTCATTTCCAATCCGGAAGAGGAGCGCAAACTGCTCGACCCGCGGCATCAGCAGCAAGTGGCAGGAGCCATAATGAACGGCTTAAGCAGCTACTTTCGCAACAGTCCACCGCCGGGGACGCTCATGGCCCAGTTGAAATCGAAACAACATACCATTTCCCGGGGTGACACCCTGGGGGCAATTGCCGATCGCTATAACATCAGTCTCGCCAACCTGAAATCCGCCAACGGGATTTCCGGCGACATGATCCGTATCGGCCAGGTGCTGGTGATTCCCGGTACCTGATCAATCCGCGGTTCCCCCCGCTATAATTAAGCCACACTGATTCACGCCCACCTCCGATTACTGGTTATAATTCCGGTCTTCATCCGTACGCTTAATCCAGGATGCCGACGTTTGGTTCAGACGTCGCTCCGTCGCTAAAATCGGTACAGGTCAAATGCGAATACAGGCGCTTCCAGCACAATTAATTAACCAGATCGCCGCCGGCGAGGTGGTGGAGCGTCCCGCCTCTGTGATCAAGGAGCTGGTGGAAAACAGTCTGGATGCCGGCGCTACCCGGATCGATGTGGATATTGAGCAGGGTGGTGGAAAACTGATTCGGGTGCGGGATAACGGAGGTGGTATCCATCCTGAGGATTTGCGGCTGGCATTGTCGCGTCATGCCACCAGCAAGATTGCCAGTCTGGAGGAGCTGGAACGGGTCAGCAGCATGGGGTTTCGGGGCGAAGCACTGCCGAGCATCTCCTCCGTATCCCGTCTGAGCATCGCCTCCCGTGCAACCGGCCAGGAGGGCGGCTGGAGCGTCAGCAGCGATGGCGGCGATCAGTTTGTCGATCCGGTGCCCAGCGCCCACCCACAGGGCACCACGGTGGAGGTCCGGGATCTCTTCTACAACACTCCGGCCCGCCGCAAGTTCATGCGTACCGAAAAGACCGAGTTCGGCCATATCGAAACCCAGCTCAAGCGGCTTGCCCTGAGCCGCTTTGATGTCTCGTTCAGCCTCTCGCATAATCGCAAGGAGGTGTTCACGCTTCCCCTCGCCAGTCAGATCCTGGAGCAGGAGCGCAGGCTTGCCGGGCTGTTGGGGGCTTCGTTTCTGGAGCAGGTGATCCACCTTGATTGGGACCAGGCCGGCCTTGCCTTGCGTGGCTGGGTGGCGCGACCGGTCTTTTCCCGCAGTCAGGCCGATATGCAGTACTTCTACGTCAACGGGCGCATGGTCAGGGACAAACTGGTGACCCATGCCGTACGACAGGCATTCCAGGACGTACTGTTTCATGGTCGCCACCCGGCCTACGTACTCTACCTGGATCTTGATCCCCTGCAGGTGGATGTGAATGTACACCCGGCCAAACATGAGGTGCGTTTTCGTGATGGCCGAATGGTGCACGGGTTTATCTATAGCACCTTGCATAAGCTGCTGGCGGAGACCCGGCCCGGGCAGGAGATTGACCGGTCAACCGGGGAGATCCGCCAGGTGGAGGTGGATCAGCGAACGGTACCATTAGCCGCGGTCCCGCCTGCCTATCAGCGACCGTTGGGATTTCAGGTGCAGGAGCGCCACGCCAGCTATCAGCCCAGTTTTGATATGCAGCATCCGTCTCCGATGCCTCCGGTTACCGAAGGTGAAGCGGCGGCGGATGAAGTGCCACCGCTCGGTTTTGCCCTGGCGCAGCTGAAAGGAATTTATATTCTCGCAGAAAACGCATCCGGACTGGTGTTGGTGGATATGCATGCCGCCCACGAGCGGATCACCTACGAACGCTTCAAGCGGGCTTTGCTGGAAGGAGGCGTCAGTCGCCAGCCACTGCTGGTACCTGTTTCCGTATCTGTCAGTTCCAGGGAAGCCGATTTGGCCGAGGTCCAGCAGCCGCTGTTCGGTGAACTGGGCATGGAAGTGGATCGGATCGGGGCGGAAACTCTGGTTGTCCGTGCCATACCGGTGCTGCTGCAGGGTGCGGATGCAGAAAAATTGTTGCGGGATATCCTGTCGGACATCGTGGTGCATGGTAGCAGTGAGCGCATCCGTGACGAGATAAATCAGGTCCTTGCCACCATGGCCTGCCATGGTTCAGTCAGAGCCAACAGACGCCTGACCATTGAAGAGATGAATGCCCTGTTACGGGACATGGAACGTACCGAACGCAGTGATCAGTGCAATCATGGACGTCCCACCTGGGTACAGCTCGACCTGACCCGTCTGGATAAGCTGTTTCTTCGGGGCCAGTAATGGGTGAAAAAACTGCAGACCAGGGACTGCCTCCCGCCATATTTCTAATGGGGCCAACGGCCTCAGGCAAGACCGAGTTGGCGATTGAACTGGTGCGGCACCTGCCCTGCGAGATTATCAGTGTCGATTCCGCGCTGGTTTATCGTGGCATGGATATCGGAACGGCCAAACCGGATGCCGCAGAACTGGCCCTTGCGCCGCATCGGCTGATTGATATCTGTGATCCCACAGAGGCTTATTCTGCGGCCCGCTTTCGGCAAGATGCCTTGGCTGAAATGGCCGAAATTAGCGCTACCGGACGCATCCCCTTATTGGTGGGTGGCACCATGCTCTATTTCAGGGCATTGGAATTCGGGCTCTCCAGTCTGCCGGAAGCGGACCCTGAGGTTCGCGCGGAGCTGGAACGAGAGGCCGCCGCGTTGGGGTGGGAGAATCTGCATGAGCAGCTGAAGCGTATCGATCCCGCAGCGGCGACCCGGATACATCCCAATGACCCCCAAAGAATACAGCGAGCCTTGGAAGTTTACCGGTTGACCGGCCAGCCCATGTCCCTGCTGCAAGGGCAGGCGGAACGGAGTGCATTGCCCTATCGATTGGTTAAACTGGCCCGGGCTCCCAAGTCGCGGGCGGTATTGCATCAGCGGATTGCTGAACGCTTCAGCAAAATGCTGTCTAAGGGATTTGAGGCGGAAGTGCAGCAATTGCTGCAAAAAGGTAGCGTGCGGCCGGAGATGCCCTCCATGCGTTCGGTGGGATATCGCCAGATGATCCGGTACCTGCAGGGGGAGTGGGACAGGGAAACCATGATTGAACGCGGTATTATCGCCACCCGGCAGTTGGCCAAGCGTCAGTTTACCTGGCTGCGTTCCTATCCGGATTTACACTGGCTGGACGAAGAGGCGGGGAATATTTTGCAACAAGCCTTGAAAATAGTCCGCTCAGGCCTCAGTTTTAGCTGACAGTGTGAGCTGTGTGTAAAAATATTGGCGAATTATTGGACTTTTTTCTGGTACAAGCTTGTACCATAAGCTATTTTTTAAATACCGACGCGATACTACAATAAGGAGAACTCCGATGTCTAAGGGGCAAAGTCTACAAGACCCTTTCCTCAACACGCTGCGAAAAGAGCGTATACCCGTGTCGATCTTCCTGGTGAATGGAATCAAGTTGCAGGGGCAGATCGAATCATTTGATCAGTTTGTGGTCTTGCTGAAAAATACAGTCAGCCAGATGGTATATAAACATGCCATTTCCACGGTGGTTCCCGCCAGAAATGTGCGTTTGCAGATGCCGGCCGGCGATGATCCGGTTGAACCTGGTAATAGCTGATCTATCAGGAGAAGTGACGACGATCTGCCGTTTGTTACAAGGCATTAACGGCAGGCGTCGTAAATTATCAGTGCCGAATCTGAAGGCTGGCATGATTTCGATATACAGGACCGCCATTATCTCCATCTTGTTCCGTGGCTTAGGATAGTGTGGGTTGACACCCGATTCAGAACAGATGCTGACCTTTAAACCTTCAAGAACAAAAGCCCATCTACAGTCCGCTTCAACCCAGACATTATGCCTTTGACAATTCGTTACCCAGGTTTAAATAAGTTTTCGGCTGGTTCCAGGGTCGGTTGGCCGATGATCCAAGCGATTGATGAGGTTTCCAGTGTTTGAACGCCCAAAAGTAGGCGAGAAAGCCGTTCTTGTTCATGTGGATATGGACATTAAAGCCGATCCTGAAGAGCTTGAGGAGTTCCGGGAACTGGTGGTTTCAGCAGGTGCCACGCCGGTCTGCTTAGTCACCGGAAGCCGCAGGTCGCCTGATCCACGGCTGTTCATCGGAAGTGGCAAGGCGGAAGAGGTTCGTGACCTGATCCAGGCGGAAGAGGCGGAATTGGTGATATTCAATCACGCCCTCTCTCCAAGCCAGGAACGCAACCTGGAGCGGGAATTCAAGTGCCGGGTGGTCGACAGAACAGGATTGATTCTGGATATTTTTGCCCAGCGAGCCCGCTCTTTCGAGGGCAAGCTACAGGTGGAATTGGCGCAGTTGAGGCATCTTTCCACCCGGCTGGTGCGTGGCTGGACGCATCTTGAACGCCAGAAAGGCGGTATCGGTTTGCGCGGTCCTGGTGAAACCCAGCTTGAAACAGACCGGCGATTGCTTAATCATCGCATTGCGCAGATCCGCCGACGTCTCGAAAAAGTGGATAGTCAACGCAACCAGGGGCGCAAGGCCCGCAGCAAGGCTGAGATCCCGACGGTTTCTCTGGTCGGCTATACCAATGCGGGAAAGTCCACCCTGTTTAACCGGTTGACCGATTCGCAAGTGTATGCACAGGACCAACTGTTCGCTACCCTGGATCCAACGCTGCGCCGTCTGGACCTGCCGGGTGAGGGGGGCTGTATCCTGGCGGATACGGTGGGTTTTATATCCCATCTTCCCCATGAACTGGTTGCTGCCTTCAAATCCACTCTGCAGGAGACATCTGAGGCGTCGTTGCTACTGCATGTGATCGATACGGCAAGTACACAGCGTGCAGTCTGTATTGCCGAGGTAAATGACGTACTGAAGCAGATTGGTGCGGATAAGATTCCGCAAATCGAAATCTACAATAAAATCGATCTGACAGAGACGGAAGCGCCTCGAATTGAACGAGGTGAAGACGGTCTGGTCAAACGCATTTGGCTGTCAGCGTTGAGTGGTCAGGGATTGGAACTGCTGAAACAGGCGCTGGCGGAATTTTATCATCAGGAACATGTGCATAAGTTATTGCAGTTACAACCTGCGGATGGTCGTCTACGCGCGCGGCTTTTTGAACTGGGTGGGGTCATCTCAGAGAAGGCGACCGATACCGGCGGGTGGGATATGGAAATCGATCTACCCAAGGTTGCCTATGACCGTCTGGTGCAACAGGAATCGGTTTTGGAGAGTCGTCTGGTGATCGGATAGTTGCATAAACTGATTCGCTGTTGCTCTTAGGTAATGTTAAGTTAAGAAAAATTCGCTGCCCGGATGTTTGTGAAGTATCCTCCGGGTATATTGTTTATTACGAGAAAGCACTGGAGTTATCGATGGCTTGGAATGAACCGGGGGGAGACAATAAAGATCCCTGGAGTGGCAAGGGTGGTGAACAAGGCCCACCTGACTTGGATGAAGTGGTCAAGAAGATGCAAGACAGGCTTGGAGGCCTGTTTGGCGGCAAAGGCGGAAACGGTGGCAACCGTTCCGGGGGCGGTCCGGTTTCCGGGCCCGCCGGGACCAAAGGGATAATCGGTCTGGTGGTCGTGGGTCTGGTTGTGCTTCTCGGGTTCAAGAGTTTTTATACGATCGCTCCCGCGGAACGCGGCGTGGTGTTGCGCTTTGGCGCCTACTACGAAGTAACCCAGCCGGGCCTCAATTTTCTTATCCCGGTCGTAGATGATGTGATCAAGGTAAATGTGGATCAGATCTCCACCTTTCCATCCAAGGAGACGATGCTGACCAAGGATGAGAATATTGTCGATATCGAGTTAACGGTTCAGTTCAAGGTGCAGGACCCGGTGGACTATCTGTTCCAGGACCGCGATCCGGACAAGACTATTCGTGACGCCACCGAAACCGCCCTGCGTGAAACGATTGGCAAGAGCAAACTTGATTTTATCCTGACCGAGGGACGTGGCTCGATCGCCAGTGACATCAAGCGGCGTATTCAGGAGTTGATCAGCTTTTATAAAACCGGTCTGGAAGTGACCAGCGTAAATACCCAACCGGCAAAACCGCCGGAGGCGGTCAAGAGTGCCTTCGATGATGCCATCAAGGCGCGCGAGGACAAGGCCCGGCAGGAGAACCAGGCGGAAGCCTATGCCAATGATGTGGTGCCGAGGGCACGCGGTGCCGCTTCACGTGTTACTGCTGCGGCAGGGGCCTACAAGGAACAGGTAATCGCGGAAGCCGAGGGTGAGACCTCACGTTTCCTGGCGGTGATGAAGGAGTATGAGAAGGCGCCGGTAGTAACCCGGCAGCGACTCTATCTGGAGACACTCGAACAGGTGATGGGTAATACCAACAAGGTGATTATGGACGTGAAGGCTGGCAATAGCCTGATGTACCTGCCCATCGACAAGCTGATTGAGGCAAGGCCTGACTCCTTGCGCAGTAGTTCCAATCCGCAGGCAACGATAAAGGAGCCGGTGGAAAACTTGCTACGTGAAGACAATCGTAGCAGGAGGGTACGTTAATGAATAATGGAAGGATTGGTGTTTTATTTGTCGGCATTATCCTGCTGATCGGATTGGCGGTCTCATCCCTGTTTGTGGTGAACCAGTGGGAGATGGCCATCAAACTGCAGTTTGGCAAGATAGTCGATTCAGACTATGAGCCGGGCCTCCATTTCAAGATCCCGGTGATCCAGAATGTGAAGAAGTTCGATGGCCGTATCCAGACCATGGACTCGAACCCGGAGCGGTTCCTGACCATTGAGAAGAAGGATGTAATCGTCAACTCTTACGCCAAGTGGCGCATTACCAATGCCGCGCAGTATTTCCGTTCAACCGGCGACAACGTGGCCAGTGCGACCCGGTTGCTGTCGGAACGGATCAATACCAGCCTGCGTGACGAGTTCGGCAAGCGCACCATTCAGGAGGTTATTTCCGGTGAACGTGCCGAAATCATGGCGCTGCTGACCAAGGATGCCGACGAAAAAGCTGCCGAGCTGGGGATCGAGGTCCTGGATGTGCGGGTGAAGCAGATTGATCTGCCAAAAGAGGTGAGTCAGTCGGTTTATGACCGCATGCGGGCTGAGCGTGAACGGGTCGCTTCCGAACTGAGAGCGCAGGGTGCGGAAGCGGCTGAAAGGATCCGCGCCAATGCAGATGCCCAGCGGGTGGTGATTCTGGCGAATGCCTACAAGGTGTCGGAGGAGACCCGGGGTGAGGGGGACGGCCTGGCGGCAGAAATTTATGCCAAGGCGTTTCAAGAAAATGAGGAGTTCTACGCCTTTTACCGTAGTCTCAATGCCTATGGCAAGACGTTCAACAGCAGTGGCAATATGATGGTGTTGGACCCTGACTCAGAGTTCTTCCGCTACTTCAGAAATGCAGAAGGCAAACAATAAAACCGGGTAATCTCCCCACCTGCCTTGTGGCGGGTGGGGAGTAGAGAAATGGACAATCAGGGCCTGGTTTGGCAGAATCAGCCCCCCTGTCCAAACAAATTCAGAATATTCTGGCCGGGTTGTCACCCCGGCTTTTTTTCGTCCAGGGATGGACTTATGCAGCGAAGCACAAGGAAGTGCGAGAGCGTATTCGTCCAGGGATGGACTTATGCAGCGAAGCACAAAGAAGTGCGAGAGCGTATTCGTCCAGGGATGGACTTATGCAGCGAAGCACAAGGAAGTGCGAGAGCGTAATTGGACAGCGATATGTGGCACGACTTGTGGATTGCCTTGGCATTGGTGATGGTTATTGAGGGAGTTATTCCTTTTTTAAGTCCTGGTGCTACTAAGCGTATGATGATGGCTATAGTCGAGATGGATGATAAATCCTTACGGATCAGTGGGTTGATTAGTATGATCCTGGGTGTGGTAACACTCTATCTCGTAAATTAGATTGAGAAAACAATGAACAATGCGCATTGGTTGTTGCCGGAGGGGATAGATGAACTGCTTCCTCCGAAGGCGCTCCAGTTGGAAAGAATACGCCGGGACCTTCTGGACCTGTTCGACAGCTGGGGATACGACCTGGTACAACCCCCTATTATCGAATATCTGGAATCGCTGCTGACAGGTACTGGTGGTGATCTGGATCTTCGTACATTCAAACTGACAGATCAGATTACGGGAAGGACCCTCGGTATCCGGGCCGATATCACCCCGCAGGCGGCGCGCATCGATGCCCATCAGTTGCGCCGGGAGGCGCCCACAAGACTCTGTTATGTGGGGACTGTGCTCAATACCCGAAATGACGATTTTGCAGGCTCGCGTTCTCCGCTTCAGATCGGCGCAGAGCTCTATGGCCATTCAGGTGTGGAGAGTGATCACGAGATACTTTGCCTGATGCTGAAGGCCCTGGAGCGGGCCGGTATCGACAACGTCTATCTCGACCTCGGTCACGTGGGTATTTTTCGCGCGCTGGCACAAGAGAGCGGTTTGGACAAACAGCAGGAGTTGGCCCTGTTCGATGCCCTGCAGCGCAAGGCGGTGCCGGAGATAGAAGCACTGCTGGATGGCTGCGAGCTTGAGGATGATGCGCGTCGGCGGCTGGCTTCACTGGCAAGCCTGAGCGGGGACGATGCCCTGGAACGGGCCCGAAAATCGCTTGCCGGCGCCGGTGCGGAGGTACAGTCGGCTCTTGAGCAGTTGGAACGGCTGGCGGCGCTGCTGGTGGAGCGGCGTCCGGATGTGCCGGTGCATTTTGATCTGGCCGAACTGCGCGGTTACCACTATCATACCGGGGTTGTATTCGCTGCCTTTGTGTCCGGACTGGGGCAGGAGATTGCCCGTGGCGGGCGCTACGATGATATCGGCAAACTGTTCGGGCGGGCGCGTCCAGCTTGTGGTTTCAGCGCCGACCTGAAGATGCTGATGCGTCTTGGCAGTGCCAAAAACCTGAACGAAACGACCGGGATATTTGCCCCGGCGGAAAATGACCCGGTCTTGCGGCAACGGGTGGAGGAACTGCGCGCCGAAGGGCGCCGGGTGGTAATCGCATTGCCCGGTCAGACGGGTGATGCGGGCACGATGTATTGTGGGGAGGCCCTGGTAAAACAGGGTGATAACTGGGTTGTCAAGACGCTCTGAAGCCTCTGGCAAATCCGTGGAATCACGTATTGATGAGTACGAACATGGGTAAAAATGTAGTAGTAATCGGCACCCAATGGGGTGATGAAGGTAAGGGTAAAATCGTCGATCTGCTGACTGATCGGGCCGAGGCTGTTGTCAGGTTCCAGGGTGGTCACAATGCCGGCCATACCCTGGTGATTGACGGCAAGAAGACCGTTCTGCACCTGATTCCTTCCGGGATTCTGCGGGAAAATGTCCGCTGTCTCATCGGTAATGGCGTGGTCCTCTCCCCCAGCGCGCTGCTGGAAGAGATGGACGTGTTGAAACAGAACGGGGTGCCGGTTATGGATCGGTTGGGTATCAGTGAGTCCTGCCCGCTGATTCTCCCCTACCATATCGCACTGGACCAGGCGCGAGAGACGGCCCGTGGTAAGAAAGCGATCGGCACCACCGGGCGCGGTATCGGCCCCGCCTATGAGGACAAGGTCTCCCGTCGCGGTATCCGCTTTGGAGAGCTGTGCGATATCGAGGTCTATAAAGAGCGCCTGCGCGAAGTGATGGAGTACCATAACTTCACGTTGGTCAATTACTTCAAGGCCGATGCAGTGGATTACCATCAGGTGCTGGATGAGTCGCTGGCCCAGGCAGAGATCCTGACCCCCCTGATTGAAGATGTGACCGGTACCCTGCACCAGATGCGTGCCGAAGGCCGGAATGTCATGTTCGAGGGAGCACAGGGCGCGCTGCTGGATATCGATCACGGTACCTATCCCTACGTGACATCTTCCAACACCACCGCCGGCGGTGCCGCCAGTGGCAGTGGCGTCGGCCCCTGCCACATCGACTACGTGCTGGGTATCGTCAAGGCCTATACCACCCGGGTGGGCGCAGGTCCGTTCCCGACTGAACTGTTTGATGCCGTGGGTGATCACTTGGGTCATAAAGGGCACGAGTTTGGCGCCACCACCGGACGTAAGCGCCGCTGTGGCTGGCTGGACGCCGTGGCCCTGAAGCGTTCTCTGCAGATCAACAGCGTTACCGGCATGTGCATCACCAAGCTGGACGTGCTGGATGGCATGGAAACCCTGAAGATCTGTGTCGCCTATAAGCTCGATGGCCGCGAAGTGAGCGTCCCACCGGTGGGCGCGGACGGTTTTGAGAAATGCGAGCCGGTGTACATGGAGATGCCGGGCTGGAACGAGTCAACCATTGGAGTATCCAGTGTCGACGGACTGCCGGAGAACGCCCGCAAATATCTGCAAAAGATCGAAGAACTCACAGACACGCCGGTGGATGTGATCTCCACTGGACCGGACCGCAAGGAGACCGTGGTGGTGCGCCATCCGTTCGATGCCTGATGCGGTTGTCGCATTCTGAGTAGCGCAACGGGGCCGGTCAGGCCCCGTTTTTTCTTGGCGCGGCAGAGCTGGTGCTTTGCGGGTTAAATTGCGATAACAGTACACATCCACCCACCAAGCCTGTACAATCCCGCGGCTTCTTCATATCCTGACTCCATTGAGCTTCTTCGGTGGATCCAACACCCTCCAGAGGTTATCACTATGGACTCCGCACCGGCTATTGCAGGTTTCGACACATTTGGCCTAGCGCCAGCCGTACTCAAGGCGATTCAGGATCAGGGCTACGAGACCCCGACCCCCATCCAGGCGGCCTGTATCCCCGAACTGCTGGCCAACCGTGACCTGCTGGGCCAGGCCCAGACCGGCACCGGCAAAACCGCCGCGTTCGCCTTGCCGCTGCTCAGCAACCTCAGTCTCGGATCGCGTGATCCCCAGATTCTTGTCCTCACACCGACCCGTGAACTGGCACTGCAGGTGGCCGAGGCGTGCCAGAGTTATGCCAGGCATCTGGGAGGATTCCATGTCCTGCCGGTCTACGGTGGCCAGGGAATGAGCCTGCAATTGCGTCAACTGCAGCGCGGTGCCCATGTAATCGTGGGGACACCGGGTCGGGTGATCGATCACCTCAAGAGAGGCACGCTGAAACTGGGCAGCATAAAAAGTCTGGTGCTGGATGAAGCGGATGAGATGCTCAAGATGGGCTTTATCGATGAGATCGAATGGATCTTTGAACAGGCCCCTGAACAGCGCCAGGTGGCGCTTTTTTCCGCCACCATGCCGGATTCGATTCGAAAAGTGGCAAAAAAATATCTGCGCGATCCGGTTGAGATCAAGATCAAGTCGAAAAGTGAGACGGTAACGGCGATCGATCAGGTCCACTATGTGGTCAGTCGCGACCACAAGATGGATGCGATGACGCGCATCCTGGAGGTGGAAGAGTTTGATGGCATGATTGTATTCGTTCGCACCAAGCTCGCCACGGTCGAGGTGGCCGATAAGCTGGCGGCGCACGGTTTTGCCGCCGAGGCACTTAATGGCGATATGAATCAGGCGATGCGCGAACGCACAGTCGATCGGTTGAAGCGGGGCAAGCTGGATATCGTGGTCGCTACCGACGTGGCGGCGCGCGGTCTGGATGTGGAGCGCATCAGTCATGTGGTCAATTACGATATTCCAAATGATCCCGAGTCCTACGTGCACCGTATCGGGCGAACCGGGCGGGCAGGGCGCAAGGGCAAAGCGCTGCTGTTTGTCCAGCCCCGGGAAAACCGCTTGCTGAAGGCTATTGAACGTTCGATTCGGCAACAGATTCCGGCCATGGAGCTGCCTTCCGCGGGCGATCTGAGCGAACACCGGATTGACCGTTTCACCACGCTAATCCGGGAAACCCTGACGCAACAGGATCTTGATTACTATTATCAGCTGATTCATCGGATGACCCAGGAACAGGAGATGAGTGAGCTGGACATTGCGGCGGCGCTCACCTATCTGGGGCAGAAGGAGCGGCCGTTTATTGTCAAGGAGGTGGCGGATTCCGCTGCCAGGCGCACCAGGGCGAAAAGTGGAAAAGAGCCGGGGACCTATCAGGCCGCAACTCCACAGGACAAGGCAAAGCGGAAACCCAAGACCAAGACAGAGCGGGGATCCCGCAAGAGTGATGTCCCCATGGAAACCTATCGTCTGCAGGTGGGCTCCAAGCACGGTGTGACGCCCCGTGAAGTGGTCGGCGCTCTGGCCAATGAGGCCGGATTGGATGGTGCCTATATCGGCCAGATCCAGATTGCCGAGGATCACACCCTGGTGGATCTGCCCGAGGGCATGCCGGGCGATGTGTTCAAGCATCTTCAGCGTGTCTATGTCTGTAACCAGCCGTTGCGGCTGAAACCCGTAAAGCCGCACCAGGCGGGCACAAAGGCCCAGCCGGACAAGGCCAAAAAGGCGAAGAAACGCGATAAAAAACCGAAGCATAAGAAAACGGCACCACCGGCTACCGGAGTCTGATGCCGGTTTCAAGTGGCCTGCGGATCGACCATAAGGAGCGGACAAAGTCCCCGTTACGATAAACATGGCAATGTTGCGGGTCGAACATGATCGGGAGGAGCGAGTAATGAAAAGTGTACTGATAATGCTGACGGCCGTGCTGATATATACGGCCACGGCCGATGCCCTGGAGGTGAACATCACCCGGGATATCGGGCAGTTCCAGGTGACTCATGGCCAGCAGCAGATCACGATTGTGCGCAAGCAGGATCGCACATCAACCATTTCTCCCGACTTTGCACTGACTTCCCGGCCCTGTCCGCCATTCTGTGCCCAGCCGATACAGGTCGCACCGGGTATCGCCACCATCGGTGAAGTTGAATTGGTCGCCTTTATGCGTGAGCGACTGGCCGATGGCACAGGCATCCTGATTGATGCCAGAACGGCCGACTGGCATGCCCGGGGCACCATACCCGGCTCGGTGAATATCCCGTTTACCAAGTTGAATCCGGGGCAGGGCGCCGATGACATTACCCTGAGTGAATCGCTCAGCCAGCTCGGGGTGGGGGAAAGGGACGAGGGTTGGGATTTTTCCCAGGCCAAACAGGCCGTGCTCTGGTGCAATGGTCCCTGGTGCGGGCAATCTCCGACCGCTATCAAGGGGCTGCTCAGCATCGGCTATCCGGCCGACAAGCTGTTTTATTACCGCGGTGGCATGCAGTTGTGGCAGGTGTTTGGACTGCCCGTCGTTACACCCGAGGGACAGTTGATCGAAGAGTAGACGCGGATTGTCACAGCAGATCTGATTGCTTGGATTTGGTCTGGCAGACTGCCAGTTATTATCTGACCTTGGTCGCCGCTTCGTTTTCAACATCCTCCTCTTTATCGTTAGAGATTAGATGTTAATCCACCGGTTGAAACCGCAACCAAAAGCGGCCATTGGATCATTCAGTTTGTCGGGCAGAAACCATCCGAAAATGGACGCTCACTCCAACACCCGGTTTATCCGTAGAAAATAAATCCGTCCTCTTTACCGCTTAGCGGTCCAAAACTCGGGGTCTCGGTGGGTAGCTAGCCCTTTCCTAGCAGCGGGATTTCACCTCCAATCTTCTACCGATTTATCTCGGCGCACTGGGTGTCCTTCTCCCTTCCTTGTTCCTATAATCCTGAAAAGCAAGTTTAAATTTGGATTCAAGGCAGACGCAACCAGTGAACACTAGCCCTACAATGGAGCAGCTCTTCGATTTGGCTGAGTTATTACGAGGCACTGTCCATAGCGGACGGTCACATAGTGCTATTCTTGAGCGCTTAAGGGAGTTTCTAAGAAACCATGACATATTGGGTATAGGTAGATCAGCTGACCAAATATGGTGGCGAGCTAGACGATGTAATGATCAAAAGCCATTTTCATCGTTAAACGAAATGATATATCCGCCTCAAGGCACTCCTGACTACGGTCGCGCCCATCTCCCGCATGTACCAACCCTGTATGCTAGACAAATATAAGAGACCCCCCAGCTTTGCTGGGGAGGCATTAGCAGTTTGACAGTAACGGGAGTCTCATAGTAACTCCAAAGCGTGAGCCGCCAAGCAACACGCAAAGGAGAAACCATGAGACGAGTAGAAAGTTTAAGTCACACGAGGTGGGAGTGTAAGTACCATATCGTGTTCATCCCGAAATATCGTAGGAAAGTGCTTTTTGGCCAAATACGCAAAGAGCTTGGTGAAGTATTTCATCGATT
>NZ_ATZE01000028.1 GCF_000428045.1 Sedimenticola selenatireducens DSM 17993
GGTATAAGCGCGCCACCAGGCGACACAGCAGGTCAACCGGAGGAGATGACAAACCTACCCAGAGTTGCGAAGGCAAGAGACCCTCGATGACAACACAGGTCAGACCGGCATACCGAAAACCTGGCGTGCCCACAGTTTACGAGAACGATAGGGNGATAAGGACGGTATGTGCGCATGCTCATCAAGGCCAGAAGCCAAGAGTCGCTTCGATAACAGGCCGGATATATGGTAGCAACTTGTCCCTGCCATCGAGATCTAATGCCTTGCAAATGGGGAGGAGACCATATATGGATAAGCGATAGCACATCCATCTTCACGGCTACTTCGACAAATCGATATTCCGGCCGCTTTTCAGAATCTCTGCCGTGCGCACATTGAGATAATCGTAGAAATTCTTCGGGTATTTCACATAGTGCCGCTCTCCCACGTAGCGCAACACTTCCTGAAAATGGTAGGTGAACAGCAGGCCGTCGATACGGCTGATCTCCCGGCCCTGGTCGAACAGCACGATACCGGGCCGGTAGGTCAGCCCCAGTTGCTCGGCAAACGCCTTTGGCGTGGTGTTGTTACCCGTCGGATCGATGATCGGATCAGTGGCGTTGGCATCCAGCCTGACAAAGGTAAAATTCTCCAGAACCTTCAGGATTTCCGGGTTTTTCAAGTGTCCGTCATGCAGGGCATCGCAGGCGTCGCAACTGCTGTCTTCAAACAGCACGGCCAGCGGTTTGTCCGCCACCGATTGCAGGTCGCTGGTCGATTGCAGCATCGGGTGGTCGCGGAAGCGGTATAGCGGCGTGGTCTGCTGCTGCTCGATAAATCGGCTCAGGTTGGTCTGCAGGTAGGCCTTCTGCTGCACATAGTCGAGCGCATGTTTGAAAGCGGGGACCGAGCGGTAGCCGTTCAGGCGCAGCACGGTCTGGTTCTCCTTGTTCAGGAACAGAATGGTGGGGGTGTAACGCACCTTCAGAAGCTTGGCCAGCTCCTTCTCCGAGACGCTGGTACTGGCATCGAAAGCCACTTCCCGGTCGCCCTTGATATTGATCTGGATGACATCGAAATTTTCCCGAATGAACGGGGTGTAGGGGGCGTTGGCGAAGTTCTCGTCGGCCATCTTGGCGCAGTAGGGGCAGTCGTTCAGATGCATGAACAGGATCACATGCTTGCCCGCCGCGGCGGCCTCTTCCGCGTCTTCGGCAATATCCAGAAAACTCTCTTTGAACCAGGCCGGGTGTACGGTTGGAACACCGCCGGTCAGTTTACCCGGTTCGGTGGCCGCGGCCGCCTGCAGGCTGAACTGCGCACAGCAGACGAGTCCGATGATGCCGAGTAGTCGGTTGAGCATAACGCATCCTCCCTGGGATTCTTTTCGGCCGCTATCCGGCTCGTATTATAAAATTCCTGCATAGGGGCGTTCTGTGTGTTGCCCGTGCCGCAGGATATGCCCGCCATTATTAGCCACGGCGTGACGCTTGTCTATTGTGTCGCGAAGAGCAACAGCAGGGTCACCAGGTTGGTGAGAAAAAGCAGTGCCGTCAGGGTTTTCCAGAAACCCAGTGGATGTCGCTCCAATAACGGCTTCTGCCTGAGGGTGATCAGCTCCAGGTTGGGATGGGTCATGTCTTGCAGGAATTCTGAGAGTGCCTCGTAACGTTTTTCCGGCAGTGGATGGGTGGCCTTTCTCAGTGCGCCATCGATCCAGGCGGGGACGGCCGGATTATGCTCCCGGGCGGATTGATAACCCATTTTGCGAGCCGGGAGTGCCTGCTCATGGTCGCCATAGGGCAATGTGCCGGTCAGCATCTCGTAGGCGATGACGCCGAGGGAGAAAATATCGGAGCGGTGACTGCCCGGGGTGCCGTCAAGATACTCGGGGGCCGTGTAGTTGATGGTGCCCAGAGGGATCTGGGAGTTGTTGTTGTGCTGTTCCTGTACCCCGGCAATTCGGGTCGAGCCGAAGTCGATAATCTTCAGAATGCCGTTTTTGTTGATCAGGATGTTGTCCGGTTTCAGGTCCTGGTGAATCATCTCCATACGGTGGAAAGCGCGCAGACCGCTGATGATCTGGGTGAGATATTCGCGTGTCTGCTCCAGATCCATCTGGCCCAGGTCGTCCATACGTTGTCGCAGTGTCTGTCCATCCAGGTATTCGGTGACGTGATACAGAAAACGCCGGCGACCCGGTTTATGCACCTTCAGGACATGGGGGTTGTTGATGCGTCGCCCGATCCACTCCTCGTTAAGGAATCCGTTGAGAAAGTCCGGGTCATCGCTGAAATTGACCGAAGGGGTTTTCAAGGCTACTCGTTCCCCGGTCTCGTCATTGATTGCCAGGTAGACCTCGCTGCGTTTACTGGCATGAATTTCACGCATGATCTGAAAGCCGTCAATGTTCATGCCGGGCAGCAGGTTGGGTGGAAATGGCAGCTCCGCCACCCGTTGATAGATGTCATCGATCTGCTCGTCGGGCAGTGCCATCACCTTGAGCAGCTGGCAGGTAACATTGTCGTTGCTGCCCTGTTCCAGGGCCGTCACGGTAATCGCATTGGCCGCCTGCTGCAGATTGCCCTGATGCTCCCTGAGCAGTTTCTGCAATTGCCGGTCGGTGAGAAAATCGTGCACGCCGTCGGTGGTGAAAAGCAGCAGGTCGTTTACCTGGAGCGCCAGGGAGCGATAGTCGATCTCCAGGTGGCTGTCGATGCCCATGGCACGGGACAACAGGTCCTGGTCCCTGGAGACCCAGACCCGATGATCCTTGGTCTGCTGTTTCAGTTTCTGTTCGCGATAGAGATAGATGCGGCTGTCACCCACATGGAACAGATGGGCGGTAGTGGATTTGATTACCGCCACACTGAGAGTGGTGACCATCCCCTTGGGCGAGTCGTAGCGGCTCTGCCCCTGACCACAGAGCCAGGTGTTGAGTGCACTGAGAATCTTGCTGGCCGAGGTCTTTACACTCCAGGACTCGGGGGTACTGAAGTAGTCATTGAGAAAGCCGGTGACACAGATCTGGCTCGCTTCATGACCGCCCTCGCTGCTGCTCATGCCGTCGGCGATGACCGCCGCCACGCCCTTGCTCAACAGCAGATCATCGGGCGGGATGCGCGCGTCCGCCGCATCGGCGTTTTGCGACTTGGCGCCGGTTTCGGTGCAGCAGGCGTAATCGATTTCGAGACGGCTGGTCATCTGTATTCTGTGTGCGTGAAAGGTCTGTCCGGATCACCCGCCGGGCGTTCATGCGCCCGGGCGGGCATCAGTGCCGATCAACTGACGTCGATCATCTGTACCGTACCGTCCGGCATCACCTCGGCGGTCTGACCCTCCGGCTCATCCAGGAACTGCACGGCGCCCAGCGTGACAATGGCCGCACCGGCAATCACCAGGAAAAACAGCTGCGGCGTGACAAAGGAGAAGACGGTCAGGAACAGCACTGCGCCTACATTACCATAAGCGCCCGCCATGCCGGCTACCTGTCCGGTCATGCGCCGCTTCACCAGCGGTACGATCGCGAACACCGCGCCCTCTCCCGCCTGCACGAAAAATGAGCAAGCCATGGTAGCGAGCACCGCCAGGGCAATGGGCCATTCGGGAGTGATGCTGCTGAGTACAAGGTAGCCGACCGCCAGACCGCCGATCAGAATGGTCAGTGATTTTTTGCGCCCAAACCGGTCGCTGAACAGACCGCCTGTGGGTCGCGCCAGCAGGTTCATGAAGGCATAACCGGAGGCGAGCAGTCCGGCCTGTACCAGGGAGAGGTCGAAGGTCTCCTTGAAGAACAGCGGCAGCATCGACACCACGGCCAGTTCAGAACCGAAGGTGACCAGATAGGCCACGTCCAGGATCGCCACCTGTTTGAACTTGTAGCGGTGTATCTTCGCGACCGGCCGGATAAAGATGTGGCCGTTGATACGCCATACCTGCAGGGTCTGATACCCATAGAGCAGAACCAGTCCGACGTATATGCTGTAGGTGACGGCCTCGTCCAGCATGCCCAGGTTGGTCGGGCCCAGCTTCCAGGTCAGCACCGCCAGGGCGGCGTACATGGGAATATTCATCAGCAGGTAGAAGAAGAAGTCGCCCTTGCTGGTGACCTCCATGGCGCCGGTCTTTTTCGGTTTGAAATAGGTCGATCCCTTGGGGGTGTTGCGCGCCAGCCTGTAATAGATGATCGAGTAGACCAGGGTGATGACACCGGTGGAGGCGATGGCATAACGCCAACCCTCGTCGCCGCCATACAGCAGAGCGATGGTCGGCAGTGAAAGAGCGGCGGCGGCGGAACCGAAGTTACCCCAGCCGCCATAGATGCCTTCGGCCAGTCCGACCTGTCGGGCCGGGAACCACTCGCCGATCATGCGGATACCGATAACAAACCCGGCACCGACAAAACCGAGCAGGAAACGGCTGATGGCCAATGCCTCGAACGAGTCCGCCATGGCAAAAGCAAAGCAGATAAAACTGGATATAAACAGCAGCGCGGAGTAGACGATGCGCGGTCCCAGCTTGTCCACCAGCATACCGATAATAATGCGTGCCGGGATGGTCAGGGCGACGTTCAGGATCAACAGTGCCTTCACCTCCTGCGCGGTCAGTCCCAGGGTCTGCTGGATCGACGCCAGCAATGGGGCGTGATTGAACCAAACCATAAAAGAGAGGAAAAACGCGAACCAGGTGATATGCAGCGTTCGGGTCTTTCCGCTGAATGAAAAGAGACTTAACTTGCTTTCCGACATAGTGATGCTCCAGAGATAGACAACAATGGCCTGTCTTTAGCATTGCTTGTGCCAGTTTTATAACCAACTGATTATTAAAACAAAAAACAAACATCGTTGAGGTTGGTCAAGGATTTCAGCACTCTACGGGTGCAATAAAACAGGGATTTGCCCAATTTCGGGTCAGTATTGTTCTCACCTTTTCGGCCTGCCATATTTCAGTGCACGCGGTCACCCGCAGGCACCATGTTGAATCATTTTCCAGATACACATCTCCCCCGTTGTTACCGGCAAACCGCGACCTTGCCGCCCTGGCAACAAGTTGGCATAGCGGTTGCAAAAGGACGGTATGAATTTGGATATTTGATCGACCCGATCTGTCTGAGAGGCAAAACATGAAAGAGCGATTGGTATTAATAGGCAACGGCATGGCCGGCGTGCGAACCCTGGAGGAGTTGCTGAAGCTGGAGCCGAATAAATATGACATTACGGTATTCGGTTCCGAGCCTCACCCGAACTACAACCGCATCCTGCTCTCACCGGTGCTGGCGGGTGAGAAACAGTTTGATGAAATCGTTCTGAACAGGCGGGAATGGTATCAGCAGCACGACATTGCCTTGCATAGTGGTTCGCCGGTGGTTGAGATCAACCGGGTGCAACGCAAAGTGGTCGCTGCCAACGGGGTAGAGGCCGGGTACGACCGGCTGCTGCTGGCGACCGGTTCCTCGCCGTTCATTATACCCGTCCCCGGTGCCTCCCTGGAGGGCGTGATCAGTTTTCGTGATATCCACGATGTGGAACAGATGCTGGCGGCGTCACGTCAGTACAAAAGGGCCGTGGTGATCGGCGGTGGCCTGCTGGGACTGGAAGCGGCCAACGGCCTGATCAAACAGGGTATGGACGTATCCGTTGTCCATCTCATGGATACCCTGATGGAACGCCAGCTGGATGCGGCGGCCGGTGCCATGCTGAAACGATCTCTCGAAGAGAACGGCATGCACTTTCTGATGGGTGCGCAAACCGAGGCGATTCTGGGTGACAAGCGTGTCGAAGCGGTACGCTTCGCCGACGGTTCGGTGGTGGATGCCGACCTGGTGGTAATGGCCGTGGGTATCCGTCCCAATATCGAGCTGGCCAGGCAGGCCGGTCTCTATTGCGAGCGCGGCGTGGTGGTCAACGACACTATGCAGACCTACGATCCACGCATCTATGCCCTGGGCGAGTGCGTACAGCACCGCGACACCTGCTATGGCCTGGTGGCACCACTGTTTGAGCAGGCCAAGGTGTGCGCCAACCATCTGGCCGAGCTGGGCTATGGTCGTTATGAAGGTTCGGTCACCTCCACCAAACTCAAGGTGACCGGTATCGACCTCTTCTCCGCCGGGGATTTTCACGGTGACGAACAGACTGAAGAGATCGTGTTTCAGGATCAGGCCGGTGGTACGTATAAAAAGCTGGTTATCAAGGACAATCGCATCAGCGGCGCGGTGCTCTACGGCAACACCGTGGACGGTGCCTGGTACTTCCAGTTGATGCGTGAAGGCACCGATATCTCCGACATGCGCGAGAGCCTGCTGTTCGGCGAAGCGGCCCATCTCGGCAGCTCCGGCCACGGCGGCCAGTCCAAGGCCTCGGCCATGGGCGACGAGGCCCAGGTGTGCGACTGTAACGGCGTCTGCAAGGGCGATATCGTCAAGGCGATCACCAGCGAGGGTCTGTTCACCGTGGATGAGGTGAAGGCCCATACCAAGGCCGGGGCCTCGTGCGGTTCCTGTGTCGGTCTGGTGGAACAGATCCTGGCCAACACCCTGGGCGGTGACTACTCGGCGCCGGAGGCCAAACCGCTCTGCGCCTGTACCGACTTTACCCACGACCAGGTGCGTTCCACAATTCGTGAATATGAACTGACCGACAAGCAGGGCGTATTCGACAAGATGGATTGGCGCACCCCGGACGGTTGCCATGTCTGTCGCCCGGCCATCAACTACTACCTGATCTCCGCCTGGCCGGGCAAGGCGCAGGATGATGCCCAGTCCCGTTTCGTCAACGAGCGGGTGCACGGCAATATTCAGAAGGATGGTACCTTCTCGGTGATCCCGCGCATCCTCGGCGGCAAGACCACGCCCGATGAATTGCGCGCCATCGCCGACGCGGCGGATAAATTCAATGTCGGCGAAGTCAATCTGACCGGCGGCCAGCGCATCAACATGCTGGGGGTGAAGAAGGAGGATCTGCCGGCCATGTGGGCGTTCCTCACCGAACGCGGCCTGGTCTCGGGACACGCCTACGGCAAGGCGCTACGCACGGTGAAAACCTGTGTCGGTTCCACCTGGTGCCGTTTCGGTACCCAGGACTCCACCGGGCTCGGTATTCAACTGGAAGAGATGACCTGGGCCTCCTGGATGCCGCACAAATTCAAGATGGCGGTCTCCGGTTGTCCGCGCAACTGTGCCGAGGCGACCATAAAGGATTTCGGCGTGGTCTGTGTTGATTCCGGTTACGAACTGCATATCGGCGGAAACGGCGGGGTCAAGGTGCGCGCCACCGATGTCCTTTGCCGTGTCACAACGGAAGAGGAGGTGATGGAGCACTGCGCCGCCTTTATCCAGCTCTACCGGGAAGAGGCGCGCTACCTGGAGCGCACCGCGCCCTGGATCGAACGCATTGGACTCTCCTATATCAAGAAACGCATCCTGGAAGATGTTGATGGCAGGAAGGCGTTGTATACGCGTTTCCTGGAATCCCAGGACGTAGCCCAGCACGACCCCTGGACCGTGCGCGCCAAGGGAGCGGAAGCCCACGAGTTCACCCCGATAAAACAGATAGGAGAGTGATATGTCAGCAGTCATGAGTGAAAAGTGGGTGGAGATCGGCAAGCTGGATGAAATACCCCGGCTGGGTTCCAGGGTGGTGCGCACCGCAACGGATGAGATCGCCATCTTCCGTGCCGCGGATGACAGCGTGTTCGCACTCTCCAACCGCTGCCCGCACAAACAGGGTCCGCTCTCCGAGGGTATCCTGCACGGTCACCGGGTCACTTGCCCGCTGCACAACTGGGTGATCGAGCTGGAAAACGGCGAGGCCGTCGCCCCTGACGTGGGCTGTGCCAGGAGCTACCCGGTGCGCCTGGAAGGGGAGACGATCATGCTGGCTATCTGACGGTCAGCCGTGGGCGACCCGATTGCGGCCGTCACGCTTGGCCTGGTAGAGGGCCGCGTCCGCCCGCTTGATCACGGGCTCGATCCGCCGGTCATCGGCATTGAGGGTGGTCACGCCAATACTGGCGGTGACCTCGATCGCCTCGCCCTGGTAATCCAGCGGTTCCCGCGCCAGACCGGCGCGAATGCGCTCGGCGGCGGCCAGTGCATCGTCCAGTGTGGTTTCCGGCAGCAGAATACAGAACTCCTCGCCGCCCCAGCGTGCCGGGACATCGACCTCCCGAAGTTGCGCCTTAACAAGCTGTGAGACCCGCATGAGTACAAAGTCGCCGGCGTCGTGGCCATAGCGGTCGTTGACCTTCTTGAAGTGATCCAGATCCAGCAGCAGCACCGCGCTGTCCCGCTGGTAACGGTCCTTGCGCAACAGCTCGTCCCGGAAGTGGCGCTGGAAATAGTGCCGGTTGCCGAGGCCGGTGAGGGCGTCGTGGGTGGCCTGCTCCTGCAACATTAATTCAAGCTGCTTGGTTCCACTGATATCAATCATATAACCGGACCAGATGGCCGGCTGATCACCTTGCGGGGGGTTCTTCTTCGAGGAGACTCTGATCCACTTCTCCTTGCCCGAGGCTAAAACGACCCGGGTATCCATGGAAAAAGTCACTTCCTCCCGGTTGGTCTTCAGATCAAGCTCCCTGAAGCGAGTCAGGTCGTCCGGATGGATCAGGTTCCAGAACCTGTCCATATCCGCCAGAAAATCTTCAGGGGGGATGCCCAGTAGCTCCAGCGAATAGGCGCTGCAGTAGAGGCAGTGGCTGATGCCGTCATGGTTGATAATGTAGTCGTACAGCATCGCCGGGAGACTGCGGGTGAAACGGTCGAAGCGCTCCGCCTTCTCGCGCAGCTCCCTCAACTCCTGCGTGGTGGCATCGCTCTGTGTTTCAGGGGTGTCATCCATCAGCGTTCAAGGTGTATATGGCTGGAGATCATCGGGGTTATTCACATCAATGATGCTCAACAGGAAAAGCAACAGACCGCGCCCCGGAAAACAGCGTGGACGGGATGCCGCCAACAGACCGGCTGAAGCGCCAACCGGCCACTGAATCCTAGCAGATTCGGGTGGCCCGGGATACGCGTGGAGCCGTAAAACACCTTCTGAAAAGCGGAACCCTGATACCCGTCAACCTAACAGCCGCTGGAGTACTATGTGGGGCAATACAATGACACAATGACAAAAACGCAGTATGGGTAGATTGGGGTGAAGCATGAACCCCAACATCTGGGGCACCTGCATGGAAGTCCGTTGGGGTTCCTACGTCACCCCAACCTACGGGCTCTCAAAAAAGTAACAAAACAGAATGCTTGATTGCAATGTTGACCTCAGTTTTGCATCCGCAAAAGATTGCAAATTATGGCAAATCAGATAGAAATTAATAAACTATCCAGTCGAATTCAGCGACTGGTGTCGTAAAACTGCCAGAACAAATCACGGATTGTTTCTTGAAATATTATTTCTATGAATTGGATATATGCAGTAGTAAGCGTTGTGGTTGAACTGGATAGGCGTCGGGTGTTTCACGACACGTGTCGTATTTAGAATTCACCGGCAGATCAAAATCGCGAACTAACATCTTGTAATTACTAGGAATCTAATGGATACTTTGGTTTTTTAATAGGCGGATAGGCGTCGTAGGGATAGACGTCCTGTGTTGCTGAATAATGCTGTTGGGCGTGTAAAGAGTCATGAGTCTAGACGTACTCGTAGTTGCCAAAGCCAATGCGATCCCGAGTGCTGAGCAATGGGCGGCGGCAATTTCGGATGAGGGCTTCAGTGTCGTGTTCCCCAGTGATTTCGACACCCGTGCATCAAGTGGCTTCTTGCCAAGTAACGTGGCTGGGCAAGGCTTTGAGTATTCGTTCGGTGGGTTGTTGCGTGAGGATATTGATTCCTTCGATATCGCACCGCAACATGCGGAAAACATAAGAGCATCAGATTCCTTGGTGGGTTTGCACTACAAAGATGAGCCCAGCTTTGAATTGATCAAAGCCGCATCCGCAGTACTTGCCAAACTCACTGGTGGAATCGTGATCGAAGCGGAATCTGGCGCATCAATGAACGCGAAGGAGGCGTTGGCTTGGGCCCGTGGAGAACTTGAGCCCGTCCCGCTCTGCTCCAGTCATCGTGCGATCCATAAACCGGGTATATCGGGAGTTACTTGGGTCAAAATCGCCTTGGTAATTTCGATTGCATGCGTTTGGATTTTTCGCTGGCTCAGTGAGTGAGTGCGCCCAACAAGTTGTTCCAGCGGACACCGAATACTCCGCTGCTGTTTGCGAATGCCTTCGGCATTTTGCCGCAAACAGCCACTCCGTGTTCGGCGCCGCTGAACTAGGCGTTAGAAGCAAACCAAATGAGATATGGAGCACTCGGGCCAAGGGCTTTAAAGCTTTATCTAAGGAATGGCATCATTTTTGTTGTGTCGGGACTTATATGGTGGGGCAGTTTTGAAGTTATATGTCTGGTGGGACTGAAAGAATATGCTTTCTGGTTGTCGTTTCCATTCTGGCTAGTTGCTGCACTAGCGATACTTGGTATTTACAGCATCGGTCCACTAGGTAAGGGTTTTAAAGAAGCAGTTATAGCTGATGAAAAAGAAGAAAAAGAATTACATAAAGCCAAACAACCGTGGGAGTGAGAATAGCTTCTAACAAGGCGCTGTTGTCGCTCACTGTCGTTCGCTGGGACGTCCTCGCTCACGCTCGGCCGCCCCAAAGCTAAAACGTTATGCATAAATTCCAGGAGGAGGAAGTAAATGGCAACGAATAAGAATCAGCACTTTGTTCCAAGGTGCTATCTTAAGCCATTTACTTTAGATGGAGAAAATAAAGTAATTAACCTATTTAACATTGACAGGGAAAGGCACATTCATTTTGCTCCCGTAAAACATCAATGTTCTCGAGATTATTTCTACGGTGACAACCCACAGTTAGAAAGTGCAATTCAATTTGTAGAAAGATCATATGCATCAACAATAAAAGAACTGCTCGTGGATGGGAAGAAACTGAACGCAAAACACAAGACCATATTAAGGCGTTTTTGGCTCCTTCAACACCTACGCACTGAGGCAGCATGTAAGGGCGCGGCAGAAATGAATAATGAAATGGGAAGTACTTTTCGGGCAGAAATCAAAGATTTCAAGATAAGTATAAAAGACGCAGTAGAAATGGCAATGATGACCTACGCAGATAGCATGGATATTGTTGACGACTTAAAGGTTTGTCTGTTCAAAAATAAAACAAGGACTCCATTTGTAACCTCTGACGATCCAGCAGTATTATCAAATAAATGGCATCTCAGTGACAAAAGGGCGAATTTTATGTCGTTTGGAATGCATTCTGCTGGGGCTCTATTGTTTCTACCTCTAAGTCCAAAGGTTCTGTGTCTGTGCTATGACGGAGATGTTTATTCAATTGGTCATACAAATGGCTGGGTGCCGGTAAAAAACGAAAGAGACATTAAACACTTTAACCAATTACAGTTAGCTAACTGTATGGCCAACATATATTATCAAGATAAGGATCATTCCAGCTCTATCAATAAACTATATGAAGAAACGTTCCATATTCGTCCTGAACGGAGACACCGATTTAATTATGCAGTTTTTGACTACGAAGAAAATGGTTACGAGAGATACAGAGTCGTAGAGAAAGAGGAACTACAAGAAAATGATAATGCTTTGTTTCATTACGAATCTATCCACCCTGAACCAACTAATTGGCCTCAACATATAAAAGTAAGAAGGAATGGGGCGGTTTATACCAATGATACTCGGGTAGGCTATATTCGTTATGAAAAGATCAAGGAGAGAACGTCGGGAGGCTTTCGTCGTGAAAGACCTGGGGTGTAAAATATGTCTAACAAGACGCTCGTTCGGACGCAAACTACGTTGCGCTTCGTTTTCACCGCACAGCTTTAACGTTATACCCCGAGGTGGACCAAATGAGAAAACTCGTTAGTTCAGGTTCCCACTTGGAAGAGCCGATTGGGTTTTCGAGAGCATGTAGAGTCGGAAATGTGATTTCTGTCTCCGGCACGGCACCTATAAAAAATGGTGAAACCGCTTGCATCGGGGACGTTTATGGGCAGACCAAGTATTGCTTGGAATTATCCATTCAGGCTATTCAAGAAGCTGGCGGGAACCCGACTGACATCATCAGAACCCGTATCATGCTTACTGATATATCTCGTTGGGAAGAAGCAGCAAAGGCACATGGAGAGCTATTTTCTACAATAAAACCCGCCTGCACTTTCGTTGAAGTTAGTCGCTTTATAGATCTAACGTGGCTTGTAGAGACGGAAGTTGATTGTGTCTTGGATCAGGTATAACAGGATCAAAGGGGTCACCCTGATCTTGCATTGATCCTTAATCCAGCTGCTGCTGGATGGAGCTGGCACAGTAGTATCCAGCCCTGTCGATTTCCGCCTCCCGCTCCATACAGCTTCGCCAGCCCTGTGCACGCGTTATCTCTATCGGTGTTGCATCGAAGTCGATCCAGTAGAAGTGGCGCTTGGTCGCCGATGATGTGGCGTGCCCGAACTCGCTGAACCGGTAGCGTCCGGCGATGCAGTGGCTCTCCAGGATTTTGACCTGGGCCGTGTTGAAGATCCCTTCCACCACCTTCTGCTTCACTTCGCACTGAGCCTGGCCATCAGTCTCGATAAAGGATGCGCTGACGTTACCTGCGGCATTCTGGGTAAGCAGTATCAGTAGGAAAAACATGTTCATGTCGTCATGTTACGGGATCGGTATCAGTCGGGTACAGTGCATTCTGACCCCATTGATTCCTGTTCATTGTTTCAGGCGATAGCCTGTTTTAAACATCCACCACACAATGCCGGAACAGATCCCCAAAAACAGCAGGATGACGCCCAGGCTGATGCCTACGTTGACGTCCGAGACCTCAAAAAAACTCCAACGAAACCCACTCACCAGATAAAGTACCGGGTTGAACAGGGTGATGGTCTGCCACAGGGGCGGTAACATACTGACCGAGTAGAAGGTTCCACCCAGGAACACCAGCGGCGTAATGATTAACAGGGGGACTATCTGTAATTTTTCGAAGTTGTTCGCCCACAGTCCGATAATAAAGCCCAACAGGCTGAACGAGACACAGGTCAGGATGAGAAACAGGGCCATCCAGATGGGATGATCGATGCGTAAATCAACAAAGAAACTGGCGGTAATCAGGATGATGGTGCCGATAATCAGCGACTTTGTCGCAGCGGCGCCGACATAGCCCAGCAGGATCTCGAAAAATGAGACCGGAGCTGACATGACCTCATAAACGGTACCAGTGAACTTGGGGAAAAAGATACCAAAGGAGGCGTTCGAAACGCTCTGCGTCAGAATTGACAGCATCATCAGACCAGGCACAATAAACAGTCCATAAGTTACGCCGTCAACCGACTGTATGCGTGAACCAATGGCCGATCCGAATACGATAAAATATAACGCTGTCGATAATACCGGTGATGCAATACTCTGGAACAGGGTATGCCAGGTACGCAACATCTCGTATTTATAGATGACTTTTACGGCTTGTAGATTCATGGTTGTGCCTGCACCAGGTTGACAAAAATATCCTGTAACGAGCTTTGCGTTGTATTGAGGTCTTTCATGGAAATCCCGGCTGAATGCATGGCCTGAAGCAGTGCCGTGATACCGGTGCTCTTGCCCTGGGTGTCGTAGGTGAAAATCAGTTCATGCCCATCGTCAGAAAGTTCCAGCGCATAAGAGGCCATTGATTCGGGGATTTCTTTAAGTGGCTCCTTGAGTTCGATAATCATCTGTTTGCGCCCCAGTTCCTGCATCAGGTTGGCTTTGTCATCGACCAGCAACAACTCCCCGTTATTGATGACGCCCACCCGGTCCGCGATCTGTTCAGCCTCTTCAATGTAGTGCGTGGTCAGGATGATGGTGACACCCGAATCACGCAGCCGGTTGACGATACGCCACATATCCTTGCGCAGCTCAACGTCAACCCCGGCGGTCGGTTCATCCAGAAACAGTATTTTCGGTTGATGGGACAGGGCCTTGGCGATCAACACCCGGCGCTTCATGCCACCCGAGAGCGTGCGCAGTTCGCCGTTGCGCTTATCCCACAAGGATAAATCTTTCAGCAGCTGTTCGAGATAGGCGTTATCGGCTTTTTTACCAAACAGGCCGCGACTGAAGCATAAGGTATCCCAGACCTTGTCAAAGGCTGCGAGGGTGAGTTCCTGCGGAACCAGCCCGATCCGCCTGCGGGTCTGTCGATAGTCTTTAATGATGTCAAAACCAGCTACGGAAACCGTGCCGGAAGTGGGTGACACCAAGCCGCATATCACCGAGATCAGTGTGGTTTTGCCGGCACCGTTCGGGCCCAGCAAGGCGAGTATCTCGCCCTCGCGGATATCGAGGTTGACCCGCTTGAGCGCCTGGTAGCCATTCTCATAGGTCTTGCAAAGATTGGAAATGGAAATGATTGTCGTCATGAGTGGATGATAAGCCAAAGGGGTTGGGTGGATGTTATTTTACACAGCCAAACGGCGTGGCATGTACCCCGTGCCCGCGCCGTTTGCAGCCCATAAAACCAATAGCCACCAAACTACTCCTCACTCGGCCACCCACTCACGGCCTTCACCTCAAGAAACTCCTCCAGTCCCCAGACACCGCCCTCGCGGCCATTGCCGGATTGCTTGTAGCCGCCGAAGGGTGAGCCGGCGCCCGGCGAGTGGCCGTTGATCTCCACCATGCCGGAGCGCAGTTGCCGTGCCACCCGCTTGGCCCGGGCGCTATCCTGGGTCTGGATATAGTTGGTCAGGCCGTAGACGGTATCGTTGGCGATGGTGATCGCCTCTTCCTCACTGTCGAAGGGGGTGATGGAGAGCACCGGGCCAAATATCTCTTCCCGGGCGATCTGCATATCCTGGCCGACATCGGCGAACACGGTGGGCCGGACGAAATAACCCCGATCAATGCCCTCCGGGCGACCCGGACCGCCAGCCACCAGGCGGGCGCCTTCATCGGTTCCCTGCTGGATCAACCGTTGGATCTTGTCGTACTGGGCCTGTGAGACCACCGGCCCGATATGCCGTCCCTCGTTTGCGGAGTGATCGACCGCCGTGCCCTCGGCAAGCTGGGCAGCGGTTTCGACCGCCTGTTGGTAGAGCGGCCGCTGTACCAGCATGCGGGTCGGTGCGTTGCAGGACTGGCCGCTGTTATTGAAACAATGGCGCAGCCCGCGCTTTATTGCGTTTTCGTCGGCATCCGCAAAGACCAGATTGGCGCCCTTGCCACCCAGCTCGAGGCTGACGCGCTTGACCGTGTCGGCGGCGCTCTTGGAGATCGCGATGCCTGCCCGGGTTGAACCGGTAAAGGAGATCATGTCCACGTCCGGGTGGGCGGTAAGCTGGCTGCCCACCCCGGCGCCGTCACCATTGACCAGGTTAAAGACGCCGGGCGGGAAGCCGGCCTGATCAATCATCTCGGCGAACAGCATGGCGGAGAGCGGTGAAATCTCGGAAGGCTTGAGCACCAGGGTGCAGCCGGTGGCCAGGGCCGGGATCACCTTGAGGGTGACCTGGTTCATAGGCCAGTTCCAGGGGGTGATCAGGCCACAAACGCCAACCGGTTCCAGCAGAATGCGGTCATTCGGTGCATGGGGGCCGAGTCGCCGCTCGAACTCAAATGTTTTCAGGGCACGGATAAAGTTCTTGATGTGCCAGATTCCGGCACCACACTGTGCTGTTTTTGCCAGGGATATGGGTGCGCCCATTTCGCTGGAGATGGCCTCTGCCATCTCGTTACTGCGTGCCTGGTAGATCTCCGCCAGTTTCTCCAGCAGTGCAAGACGCTGCTCCCGGTCGCTCTGGCTCCAGTCGCCAAAGGCGTTACGGGCGGCGGCAACGGCGGCATCGGTATCGGCCTGTCCGCCCAGTGCTATGGTGGCGCAGGGCTCCTCTGTGCTGGGGTTGATCACCTCCAACTCGACCGGCTTGATGGGGTCAACCCACTGCCCATTGATATAAAATGTACGCTTGTCCAACATGCCTCTTTTCCCTCGCTATTCTGGGGTTACTGCCTGTGCAGTAACTCGATACTACCATTTATAGACCGGTGACCTGTTCAACGGGTGGTAATAAATTTAGCAGTAATCAGCGGGGGACTCTGCAGGGCTGGTGACAATTGGACAAAGTTACCGGATTTCAGGAAAAGGGGAATAGAGACATAAAAGAATTACCCGGTGTTCATTCCTGCTGCCTGTAGGTGAAGTCAGATGCCTTGAGGCTACCGGTTTCTCTCGGGGAACGGGCACGGTAGGATGTGGCAATCACTCTCCGTGGAGCGGAAGGTCCGATAAAAATGTACCCACTGCCTGCGGTGGTGAAGTCCTTTGATGTTTGAGATGAAAACCATAACAATCGTATCAATACTCGTACTGTCATCGTTCTCCAGCTATGCCGATGTCTTGCAAACCCGTCGCGTGGATTCCGTAACAGGCGCGAAAACATGGGAAATTCAAGTTGACGGCGTGTTTTTCTCGCTGACCCAGCTGCTGCCTGACCAGGTCAGGGCATTTTATGTCAACCGGGGGTTTACGTTGGCGCAGATAGAACCCTATGCCTCTTCCTGTGTCTACATGACGGTGTTGCGCAATGACAATGCGCCAGGGGTTATCCACTATGTGAGCGGCAACTGGCCTGTTTCGGTGAACGGCCGGCATTATGAGTTGGTGCCGGTGAATCAATGGGTCGAGCGCCTTTCCGGTTCGGGAGTGAAAAAATCGGCAGTTATCGCCTTTCGCTGGGCACAGTTTCCACCCGAGCAGGAGTATCGGCCGGGAGGCGACTGGAACCAGGGAATGCTCTTCATGGGATTGTCTGCCGGTAGCCTGTTTGATATCACGGCGAAGTGAGATGTAGCGGGTAAAGAGTACCGGGCCAGACTTAAAGAGGTGCAATGTGCGGAATAAAAACCGATTCAATCTGTATGCAGCAGGGGCTGTGTTGTTCATGCTGTTTTCCAACCTGTCCCAGGCTGTCGGGTTACCACCGTTGACGCACAGTCTCACCCCTGGGGAAACAGTACGCGAGGCTCCCGCGTTGCGATTCCGGAATCTGGATGACGAAACTGTTGATCTAAGAGATTTGAGGGGAAAGGTCGTCGTGGTGAATTTCTGGGCAACATGGTGTCCGCCCTGCCGTCGTGAAATGGGATCACTGGAAAAACTGTACTGGGCGGTCAAGGACAAGAACGCGGAGGTGCTCGCTGTCAATATAGGCGAGGATATCGACACGGTATTCTCCTTTCTGGGCACGGTTGAACCATCCCCGAGTTTTCATATGCTATTTGATTACGATGCCGTATCGATGGATACATGGGGCGTTAAAGGCTTGCCGACAACCTACATTATTGGACCCGATGGACGCATTGCCTATAAAGCCGTAGGTGGGCGGGAGTTTGACCACCCCGAAATTTTGCGAAAAGTGATCGATTTGACAATCGATTAAGCAAAGGGATCTCACTGATTTGCGTCAAAGGTTATTTAATATGGACGACATACCGAATGTAATGAGAGGCCTCCAGCTAACGGGACATGGCGGCTTGGATAAACTGGTGCTTCGCGACGATATCCCAGTGCCTGTTCCTGGGCCTCGCGATGTATTGATAAAGATAAGCGCAGCCGGGGTTAACAATACCGATATCAATACCCGAATAGGGTGGTATTCGAAGTCAAACGGAGACAGTGAGGACGCAGGCTGGGCGGGAAATCCCATACAACTACCCCGAATCCAGGGTGCTGATGTTTGCGGCAAAGTTGTTGCCGTTGGAGAGCAAGTTGACACCAGTCTTCTGAATGAAAGAGTGTTGGTTGAGCCATGCATTCTGGAGGCAGGCGGCAAGGTCCTGGATCAACCCTGGTATTTTGGTTCCGAATGCGACGGTGGATTCGCTGAATACACGGTTGTTGCAGCCAGGCATGCCCATAAAATCAACAGCAAGCTCAGTGATATTGAACTCGCATCCTTTCCCTGCTCCTATTCCACCGCTGAAAACCTGCTTACCAGAGCCGAGGTCGGTGCAAAAGATGTCGTATTGGTAACTGGAGCATCAGGCGGTGTGGGTTCTGCTGTTGTTCAACTTGCCAAGGCGAGGAGGGCGCAGGTTATCGGGGTCACCTCACCATCCAAGGCAGACAGGATTATGGATCTTGGGGCTGATCGTACGCTTGCGAGAGATGCCAGTCTTGTTCAAGAGCTGGGAAATGGCACTGTTGATGTGGTGATTGATCTGGTGGCGGGCAAGCAGTGGCCGGATCTGTTGAATGTACTTAGGCCTTTTGGACGCTATGCCGTTTCAGGTGCTATTGCAGGCCCGTTTGTGGAGCTGGATGTCAGAACACTTTACCTGAAGGATTTGAGTTTGTTCGGCTGTACTGTTCTGGATGAGGTGGTTTTTCCAAACCTTATCAAGCGAATTGAGGCCGGTGAAGTCTCACCTGTCGTTGCAAAAACGTTTTCTCTAACCCAGATCCCGGAGGCGCAGCAACTATTCGAAACCAAGCAGCACGTCGGAAAGTTTGTGATCGATATATCCGATGACGGATAAGTGCGGTTCAACGCATCGCGCACTAAAACGACCGTGGTAGCAGGAAAATAGAAAACTGACAGGGACAAGGCAGTATGGTGTTTACCTGGATATCTTGGGACAGCCATACTGTCGCTCGCCCCCTTGCAATATATTGTTGCTCAATCAACCGATGATAGATATCCGATGACATCGCCCATGCGGTTCCATATCCGTAAATACCAGGACAGTGACCTACCAGCACTTGCCAAGATTTACCGTGGTTCAATTCGGCATTTGGGCGCAGAGTGCTATACGAAGGAGCAGGTCGAGGCATGGTCCGGTTTTTCGGAAGACATTCAGGCGTTTGACAATTGGCTTAAGGGCGCCACTACCTTTATAGCCGTTGATAGTGAAAATGCTTGTGTCGGATTTGGCGGCCTTGAAGCGCATGGGCGTATCTCTTCACTGTTCGTGTCGCCGGAATGGATGCGGAAGGGTGTTGGCGCCGGCGTATTGGGACATTTGCTGGAAGAGGCGGGGGCGCGGGCATTCAGCGTGGTCACAACAGAGGCGTCAGAGTTTTCCCGACCTTTGTTTGAACAACATGGGTTTGTTGTTACGGAAATCGAGCAGACGGAATTCAAAGGTGTGAAGTTCGCTCGATACGCCATGCAAGCCCGCCTCAAGCATGGATTCAAGTCGATGTAGAGATTGCGCTGATAAACCGCTCATTGACACCTCACGGAGAGGTGTCTATCTGGTGTGATTACGGGGAAAGGCGCGAGCGTTGCCTGGGTCTGGTTTCTTTTCAGTCTTGCTGGGCACGCTGCGCTTTGCCCATCCTGCTAACCGGAGGCGCGGTGCCGGAATCGGTCGAAACCGGCACCGGTCCGGGTCAGTCAGCGGCGAAGCAGTAGAAGTAGCCGTTACCGCCGGTTTTGGGCAGATCATCCTTACCGCAGCCACGCGTGCCATGGGCCGAGGTCCAGGAGGTATTGCCGCCGCCGTGACGGTCATGGTGCCCCACCTGGGCGCTGCCTTCGCCATTGCTCGTCCAGTTGTTGCAGGTGTGATCTGCATCATCCGGGAAATAGGCGGTGCCGTCATCCTGGCTGCCGGTCAGGATGTCATGCTGATTGGGTTTGTCGTAACGCCCCTTGATCCGGTTGCCGTTTTCATCCAGCGCCGTCTCAAGAGTAATTTTATTGTTGTACAGGTGCAGGTCGGTGAGATTGGCACCGATCAATACGCCGTGGGCGTTATACCAGGGACCGTTGCCTATTCTATCCCGGGCGGAAATACCCCGCTTGTCCGGTTCTTCGGTGCTGAGATAGGCACGCCACTCCCGGTTGCCTGCGCCGGCTGCCGTGGCCAGTTTTTGACAGTGCGCGTCGGCACCGGCGAGTCCGCCCAGGTTGGCGCTGTCACCCAAACCTATACTGGTGACAAAGAAGCCCATGGGGCGAAGTTCCTCCGCAGTCAGCATGAATGAACCGCAAAGGGCACTAGCGCCGAATAGTAGTGCAATGGCTTTGTGTTGCATTGTTGTCTCCTCCGTAAACTATTTTTGACTCCATAAACTCGCTACACAGCTTCAGTGTAGGATATTAAGTGTCCTGTATCGGGATTTTGAGTCTGAATTAAAATGCTGACAACGTAGAGTCTAGACCATCCCGATCCCAAGAAAAGTTTTAAATTCGCCTCGACTCGGGAAGCGGCGTCCCGGGCAAAATTATTCGGTCTAAAATACTGCGCTTATATGCTAAAAAGTCATTTGACCAAGTAAAATACTCAACTATTATTTTGGTGCGCAATTTGTGCATCCGCCCCGACGGGCGAAGGAGGTTTATCATGACTTTACGACTCGGCGACGAAGCCCCTGATTTCGTTGCGGAATCTACCCAGGGAAAGATCAAATTCCATGAATGGATCGGTGACGGTTGGGCAATTCTGTTCTCCCATCCCAAAGACTTCACCCCAGTCTGCACCACGGAACTGGGCTATCTGGCTGGCCTGAAATCGGAGTTTGACAAGCGTAACTGTAAGATCCTCGGTCTGAGCGTGGACCCGGTGGAAGACCACCAACGCTGGGCCAAGGATATCGAGGAGACCCAGGGCCACGCCTTGAACTACCCCTTGATCGGTGATACCGACCTCAAGGTAGCCAAGCTTTATGACATGATTCATCCCAATGCCGGTGACGATGCCCGCTCCCGCACCGCGGTGGATAATGCCACCGTGCGCTCGGTCTTCATTGTCGGCCCGGACAAGAAGATCAAGGTGATGCTCACTTACCCCATGAGCACCGGGCGCAATTTTGATGAGATCCTGCGCACCCTGGACTCTTGCCAGCTAACCGCGGCGTACCAGGTTGCGACGCCGGTGAACTGGCATATGGGTGAAGATGTCATCATTGTCCCGGTGGTATCGGATGCAGACGCCAAACGGAGCTTCCCCGAGGGGTGGAAGGCTCCCAAACCGTACATGCGTATCGTGCATCAATCGCAACTCAAACACTAAGCGTGTTTCCCCTTGGGAACCTCCGATTAAGCCTGGACGAAGTAGCTTGCGAGCCAGAATGATCAGGTTCAAGGCCTGATTCACAGGTAACAGCCGGTCATTGCGCAGATTTATAACGCAGAAGCCGGACATTACGTGCGTAGAATATGAGTTCATGGCTTGATCAGGGTTCCCTTAGCCAAATGTCCGGAGCGACACCACCAGGGGTGGGATTGTCTTGAAATCGGCCGGTGCCGGTCAGCCAAGTGTCATGACTTGATCCACTGACACCTGGGATCGATCCAACGCTCGTGTACCACTGCTTCGATGTCTTCGAGCAGCGTCATGGCTTCGGGATGCTGGTGCAGTGTTCTGACCGGTACCGTTACACCGGTTCCCAGGTGCGACATAATCAGATAGGGCTCTCCTGGTTGTCCGTATTGTGTACAGTCGATGGAGACAAATGACAGGGGCGGAGTGGTGAGTGCTGCCAGCAGAAGTAGTGATTTCATGGCTGCCTCTTTGGCTGATCGGGATCAGTGGACCCTGCGAGGGCAAGGTTGGCAACTTTAGGCGCACCGACCATGGTAGGGTGATGTGCAATGCAAACTTCCCGGCGATCTCAACAGCATCAACTGCTATGCGCGTCATCTGCGCGGGATTGCCTCAGGGCCATCCTGGACTTCAATCGTCAGTTATTTCGGCTTCTTTGTATAACGATAGTTTAAAAACACTGTTCCTGCGAATCAGAGGTAGGTGATTTCGACAGTCATCGCACTGTATTTCATCCGAAGTACCTGGCCATTTATAACAAAATGATAACGTCTGAAGTATTTCGATTGTCAGACTGGTCAATAAGGGTGAAAGTAAATTGACTATCTCGCCAATGCCATCCCCTATCTCAAATGTTGTCTGAGATACTGGTGTCATCAGGTAGGGCTATTGGTCATACAGTTAAACCGAAACGGAGAGTCATCGTGAAACCTAAGTGGGCATATTTTTTATTACCCGGTCTGTTGTTCGGTACATCGAGTGTCCTGGCCGACAAGGCCATCCTGGCGGGCGGATGTTTTTGGTGCATGGAGTCCGATTTTGAAAAACTTCCAGGTGTCACCGATGTGATTTCAGGATTTACCGGAGGAACACTGAAAAACCCCACTTACAATGGTGATCACACCGGTCACTATGAAGCGGTGGAAATTACCTATGATCCGGATAAGGTGAGTTACCAGGAATTGTTGGCTCACTATTGGGTGAATATTGACCCGTTCGATGATCGCGGACAGTTTTGCGACAAGGGACACAGTTATTTAAGTGCCATCTTTGTCGCAAACGACAAGGAACGGAAAATAGCCGAACAGTCAAAACGGGAAGTGGAGGCGCAGTTCCCCGATCAACAAGTGGTTACGCCGATCCTCCCGGCTGCAACGTTTTATCCGATAACGGGCGACGAAAGTTACCATCAGGATTATTACAAAAATAACCCGGTTCGCTATAAATTCTATCGCTGGAACTGTGGTCGTGATCAACGTCTGCAAGCGCTTTGGGGAGACAGGGCAACCCATTGACCCGCCGGGAACGGCTAGTCATTCAGTCAGTCCTCATGTGCAATTCACCCGGTAGGTCGGATTAGCGCTGCGTAATCCGACAACCAATGCTGAAGAGCATCTTCCCGGGTTCACTGTCGAGGATGTTGACAGGACCGCATAGTTTGGCCGGCAAAGCCCTGCTGTTGAAGAAAACTCACCAACGCGAAGCCGTGCTGCTCGATCTTGTCGACGGAGTCGTGTTCTGCCTCATCGATTTCAAGCAGCGTGATGTTCGATTCCGGGCAACCTGCGGCGATTGCCCTGGCGTCTTCCACCGGTACGGTGGTATCCGCTCGGCCATGCACCAGCAGAATGGGGCAGTCGATCCGGCAAACCGTGCTCAGAGGCGCGATATCGCTGAAGCGGTGCCCGATAATCCACTGCACGTAGTTCAGGACCAGACACACAACGAGATCGGGCAGATGAAACCGCTGAAGATAGCGTTTCATCATCCATTCCGGATGCGCGAAAGCCGATATGCTGATCACGGCGGTGATATCCCGCGTTCTCGAGGCGGAGAGCAGGGCGGCGCCAGCGCCAACGGAGTGCCCCAACAGGGCCAATCTTCGCGATTGAACAGGGTGCTTCTGTCTTAGCCAGTCGATGGCGTGGTCAAGGTCCTCGGCGAAGCGCGGCAGGGACGAGAACGTGTCAGCATCGCTGTTGCCGTGGTTTCGCGCATCGATCAACAGCACGTTTATCCCGGCTTGCTGGAAGGGTTGCGCCATGGGTAGCATCAGTTCCGCGTTGCCGCCCCAGCCATGCAGAATAATAATGCTGGTGTCGGCTGCTGAAACCGGCAGCCACCAGGCAAACAGTTGTTTGCCTGACGCTGTCGGGATCCGCACGGCTTCATAGGCCAATCCAAGATCCGCTGGCGTCCCACGCTCACGCATACGTGGCGCCCGAAAACCCAGGTGCAGGGCGGCAAGAAACAGGCTGGCCAGGAGAGCCAGGGTAAGGGTGGTGCCGGTTACATAGGTCATTTGTCGGTCAGTATATCCCGGGAGCTGGATCAATCGCGCCGATGAAGAGGTCCGCCCGATATCCTATCTGTCGCCGGTTAAAAAGCACAGTCGCTTTTCAGGTAAACTCCCGTTCTTTTGTGGGTGTTAAGGGCGTATTGAGTGCGGTGAATAAGTGCTCCCTACCCCCTGATCCCCTGGATCCGGCGGGCACCGGTAGATGCGATCCATGCCGCCCAGCGGCTTCTCCAGCCAAGTGGGTCGGGTGGTCTTCATAAACGGCCTTATCGTCAGGGGCGGATCTGCTATATTACTTGGAGGCGCCCCTGCAACCCGCTTCAACTGTGGAAGCAGGGGCATCTCATGTGGTCGTCTTATAGCTGGGTGCCGGTGCGCTCCCCGCGATACTTGTCTTGCTTGGAGCGGGACTGAAGGACTTCACCGGTCATCGGGTCGACAAACAGCTTGAGCCGCTCGCCGTTGGCACCGACGGCTTTGATTTTGTAGCCATTGCGCTCGCGCTCGATTTCGTAGATATCATTAAAGCCGGCGGCGGTCACCTTGGCGTAGATTGCGGGTATTGCCAACCAGTTGTCAGCCGCTGCGTTTGACATGCTGGCGCTATCGGTTGCTGATACGGCAAAGGCGGTCCCGCCAAAGGTTGCGGCGGTCAGGGCAATGGCTAAAATTGCATGTGATGTTTTCATAATTAAATCTCCAGTTGGGCAGTGTTGAATGGCGATCGGAGTAGCGACCGTGAGCACAGTATGAAATAGCCCTGCTGAATTGATCCTGAAAAAACATGGCCAGATCCCAATGGATTTCGAATACTTGCAAATTCTCGGGCGTGACACTCGTTGTCACGGTATGCGAAATGGACCTTTTGCGAGTGACGGGTAACGGTGCTTTTATCTTTCGCTCTTTATGCCCGCATAAGGATAAACCGGGTGGACAAGGGGGTTAAAAATCAGCGATTACTAAGGTCAGCCACGGTTCGGTCGCGGTCAGGATGGTTTGGTATATCGGTGGTTATGGGTTCGACCTGTTGTTCATAACAGCCACCACTGCCTGTCGTTACCGTCTGCAACGAATAACAATAACAGCGTTGCCATGCCGAATCTGGTTGCACTATTCAACCGATGTTGTGCAAAACCTTGGAGGATAAATCGATGCAGGTTAAAGAGATAATGACCAAGTCGCCACGGACAGTTACGCCTGAAACCGGTCTGCTGGAGGTGGTATCCCTGATGTGTCTCTATCGCTATAGCGGTCTGCCAGTGATGGAGGATGAGAAGATGGTCGGCTTTATTGCCGAGAAGGATGTGTTCCATCGCATGTTCCCTACCCTGGAAGATATGATGACGGACGGACTGGGAGCGGGAGATTATTCCGGCATGATGGACAAGTACAAGGATGTGGTAAATCTCAAGGTGGCCGACCTGATGGCTACCGATGTGATTACCGTGTCACCCAATCACCATATCCTGCAGGCTGCTACCACCATGGTCCGGCACAAGTTTCGCAGAATTCCAGTGGCTGAAGGGGGGGTGCTGCAAGGCATGCTGAGTCTGGGCGATGTACACAAGGCGATTTTCCAGGCCAATATTGCCGGTGCCAGCAAGGCGGTTGTGATTGGAGTCTGATCTGCCGTTCTAACCATTCCGGGTCGGAGTCATTTTTGACTTCGACCCCCTTACGTGGCCACTACACATTGCCCTCCTGAGTTGCTATCGTTCCCGGGTGCTTCCTTGCGGAGACCCGTGGCATGTCCAGGCAGCGTTTTACTTCACTCATCCAACAGGTCCGTGACTGCACTATCTGTGTTGAACATTTGCCGCTGGGTGCAAACCCTGTGTTCCGAGCCGATCCCGGGGCGGTGATTCTGGTTGCCGGACAGGCCCCGGGGCGGCGCGTGCATGAGACCGGTATCCCATTCAATGATCCCAGCGGGGATCGACTCCGCATCTGGATGGGGCTGGATCGAGAACAGTTTTATGATGTAAGCCGTGTGGCCATTCTGCCGATGGGTTTCTGTTATCCCGGTACCGGTAAAAGCGGTGATCTGCCGCCGCGTCCCGAATGTGCCCCCCAGTGGCGGGAACAGCTACTGTCCCGGCTGCCCAATATCCGCCTGGTGTTGGCCATTGGCCAGTATGCCCAGGTCTGGCATCTGGGGAGCAATCGCAAGACCAATCTGACCGAGACGGTGAAAAGCTGGCGGGACTACTGGCCCGACCTGCTGCCGCTGCCCCATCCAAGCCCGCGTAACAATCGCTGGTTGAGTCAGAACCCCTGGTTTGAGGCGGAGGTGGTGCCGGTATTGCAGCGGCGGATCAGGGAGCTGATGGCGGCCGGCTGATCAGTTGCCGTTGTCCATGCGCTCCGCCAGCACACGCTCCACGGTATCCACAATCGCCTGGGTTTGGGGGTCGATCTCGATATTGACCAGTTCCTGTTCCTCCCGGAAACCCAGGTTGGTTCGCTCCAGGGTCTCTGGAATCAGGTTGACGCAGAAGTCGCAACCATCCACTTCGCCGATGGTCAGGCTGATACCGTCAATGCCGATATAGCCCTTGGTAAAGAGATAGCGGCGATACGGTTCCGGTAGCCGGAACCAGATCTGGCGGTTGTTTTCACTGCGGATGATCCGGGTGATGGGGGCCATGCAGAGGATGTGTCCGGACATCGCGTGTCCGCCAATCTCATCACCAAAGCGGGCTGCCCGTTCGAAATTGACCCGGTCGCCCTGTTTCAGCAGTCCCAGGTTGGTAATGCGCAGGGTCTCCTGCATCAGATCGAACGAGACCCGGTCCTCTTCAATGGCGGTAACCGTCAGGCAGCAGCCGTTGTGGGCCACCGAGGCACCGGGTTCCAGGCCGGTGAGCCGCTCCGGCGGCATGCGCAGGGTGTGGGTGCGAAACTGTGGCTTTTCATTGATGGCGACCACTTCGGCGGTCCCCTGGACGATTCCGGTAAACATCTGATGACTCCAACGGTTGATACGGCTCCGATTCTATCACCGGCCGGTCAGGCTGCGCTGGCCTGGTTGTCGCGGAATCCCTCGAAGATATACTCCGCCAGGCAGTTGATGGCGGGCGAGGCGGAGACCTTGGAACGCAACAAGGTAATGGCGGACTCCGGCAGGTCCGGAAACCCCTCGGCGGCGGTCAGTATGCGCATGTTCTCGTTCACGATACTGCCTACCAGTACTGTCACACCCAGACCGCAGCCGACGATCGCCTCGATGCCGGTGATGCTGGGGCTGGAGTAGGCGACCCGGTAGGGGCGGCCACTCTTGTCCAGCGCCTTCATGGCCCAGTGGCGGAAGATACAGCCGGGCTGGAACAGCACCAGCGGCAGCGGCTCCTGTTCGTGGATGAAGTGGTGTTTGGAAGTGGCCCAGACGGTCGACTCGCGTCGCAGCACTTCACCGTCCATGCTGCCCGGCACCGCCGTGACGATTGCCAGGTCAATCTCACCCGCCTTCACTGACTTGGTCAGGTGCTCGCTGCCTTTGCAGATCACTTCGACCTGCACCATCGGGTAGGATTTGGCAAACCGGGCCATAATCCGCGGAATAAAGGCGGCCACATAGTCATCCGGAATCCCGATGCGCACGCTGCCCACCATGTCCGGTTGCTGTAACGTGGAGACCGCCTCTTCATGCAGGCGCAGGATACGCCGGGCGTAATTGAGCAGTACCTCGCCGTCCGGGGTCAATACCATGCCCCGTCCCACCTTCTCGAACAGCGGACGCCCGACCAGTTCATCCAGCTTCTTCATCTGCATGCTGACGGCGGACTGGGAGCGATGCACCACCTCGGCGGCACGGGTAAATCCACCCGCATCGGCGATGGCAACAAAGGTGCGCAGCAATTCATTATCCAGTATCGGTGCCATTTTTAACCCATCATGTCTGTTGATGTATTGCATCAAAACTATTCGTTTGAACAATGTTTAGCACGGGTCCAGACTTTCTGCAACCGGAAACAACCATCCGGTCAATCGGATCAGGAGGCATTATGAGAAATACTATTTCAATGGGTCAGTCCTTTACTTCTGCCATCTCCCGGAACACGGGTATCAGCAAACCACGCAGATTGACCGTAAGCTGGCTGCTACGCCAGCTGACCGATCGCTTTCACCGCTGGCGCATGCTCGCCCGGGAGCGCTATCTGTTGCAGACGTTGAGTGATGAGATGCTGAAGGATATCGGCATCAGCCGACTGGACGCCGAGCAGGAGGCAAGACGGCCGTTCTGGGACGATCAGGGGATCAAACGTTGACCCCGTTTGCTCCGGGGTTGCATTGGAATAATTTCCAGATGTAACTCCGGGGTCGCCAGGGAGTACCCCCACCTGCTTGCTGCCTCGCAATAGCCCTTTTCCCGTTCCACAGGTATTTTGCTCCGCCGGTTATCCAGCTGGTACATTTTCTGCCACAAGGCATTGGCCGTGGCGAAATTAAACTACCCGTATCATGGATATGCTGTCTAAACTAGGGTACAGGCACACACGGTCGCAAAGGCGGGCGGCCTGGGGGTATCCGGTTGGCAAGCGATAAAAGCATCCCTGGAACGATAATGGATCAAGCAGTAAGTATTCTAACCATTGAGGATGAGACCGCGGTTCGGCGCAGCCTGGTGGCTCATCTGGAGGACCTGGAGTACGACTTTATCGAGGCGGCCAACGGGGTTGAGGGGATCGAGGCGTTCAACAGGGCCAAGCCGGACCTGGTCCTCTGTGATCTGCGCTTGCCAGGCATGGACGGCCTGGATGTACTCTCCACCATTGCTGAATCTTCCCCCGACACGCCCATTATCATAGTGTCAGGCGCCAACCAGGTGAGTGACGCCATACAGGCGCTGAAGCGCGGAGCCTGGGATTACATTACCAAGCCGATTGTGGATTTCCAGATTCTGGATACGGCCATCGAACGCGCCCTGAACCGGGCGCGTCTGATCAAGGAGAACCGGGATTATCAGAAACACCTGGAGACCCTGAACCAGGAGCTCTCGATTGCCCTGGGCCAGTTACGTGAAGATGAAGAGGCGGCCCGCGCCCTCCAGTCCAGTCTGCTACCGCCTCCTGAGGTACAGTACGGAGACTACCTGTTCCGTCGCAAGCTCCTCCCTTCGCTGTTGTTGAGTGGTGATTTTGTCGACTATTTTCCGATCGGTAATCACGAAGTGGGTTTCTACATTGCCGATATCTCCGGTCACGGCGCCGCCTCCGCCTTTGTTACGGTGATGTTGAAGACGTTGTTTGAGAAACACCTGGATGCGTACCAGCATGCCCAGGAGGAGGTGATCCGGCAACCGCATGAAATGCTCGATCATCTGAACCGGGCGATCTATCAGTCACCGATTGAAAAATACCTGACCATCTTCTATGGCGTGCTGGATATTCGGGAGCATCGGCTGCGCTTCTGTTCCGGAGGTCAGTTCCCCTATCCGATGCTGTTCACTGGAGAACAGGTCACCACGCTGACCAGTCATGATAAGCCGGTGGGTCTGTTTGAAGATTCAATCTATACCCAGCACCAGATCGATTTTCAGCCCGTGCAGCAGTTTCTGATGATTTCGGACGGCATTCTTGAACTGTTTCCCCGGGACTCGGCACGCAGAAGAACCGAGTGGCTGCAGCAGATGGTGTCCAGGGGGGCGCCGACCATAGAGGAACTGGTGGATCGGTTCGATATTGAACAAATGGACGAGATACCGGACGATATCGCGTTTTTATCTATTGTGCGTGGTGAGCGAAATGAGTAATGGCCAGATACTGCATGGATCGCACAATGGGGTGGAAGTACTCCGATATCGGGGCGATGTGCGGCACACGCTCTGCGTGGCGCTGGATCGGTATCTTCAGCAACTGCTGCAACGACCGGATATTCAGGGATTTGTCGTGGACCTGACCGAGGTTCTGAGCATCGACAGCACCAACCTGGGCATGCTTGCCCGGCTGTCCAGGGCAATGAAAAAGGCCGGGCTGCCCAAGGTAACGTTGATATCAAACCAGCCCGATATCAACGAGCTGCTGGAGGCGGTGGGTTTTGATCAGGAATTCGATATTGTGGAGACACTGGATACGACTCTGGATGCGGTAGCGGAAATTCCTTCGCTTGAGGGCGAAAACCCGACCAGCAGCCGGTTACTGCTGGAGGCACACCGGGCCCTGATGAGTCTGAATGAGGTAAATCGCACCCGATTCAAGGATGTGGTGCTGGCATTCGAAGATGAACTGAAGCAGTAGCGCCAGGGCAACACTGTTGGTGTATGGCCCAAGTATTCACCAATCCATAAATGAGTCTGGAGGCGGGGCGTGCCCGCCGACAGATCGGCGAAACAATTGTCGGCGCCCAAGGGGCGCTCCATGACTCCGGATCAGTTTGTAGTCTGGATGAAGTAAAGCCGACCGGTACAATCCAGTGCAACCGCGGGAAGGGGTTGCCCCTAGGCCATCTCGACATGCAGGTCGAGCCGGCGCCGCTCCGATTTCAGCGAGGGTATATTCCGTCTCGCCCCTTGTGGTCTGGCGGAGCGGTGATAGTACTTGCGGACCGTCACCGCCCTGCCATGCAGCTGATGGCCGTTCAGGGTTCGCAGAGTCTCCATATCGTGATCCAGGGTCTCCAGTTGGGCCAGTCCGTGACACTCAACTATGCCGGTCACTCGATCGGTCATTCTAAGAATGGCAGCACTCTTCAGCCGGGTCTGTTGCCTGACCGGCAAGCCAAACCAACCCTTGTGTCCGAGCTGCCGCTTGAGGAACCGTTGCAGCTCTTTTTGGGTGGTGTTGAGTGGGATCCCCTGGATGATGACCCACATGCCGTGTCGCCCTCTGGTCCGTAAAATGGTTGTGATACCCTCGTCGGCCACAATGATTACGCTGCGTGGCCGTTTGCGGTTTATTGGTGCCGGTAATGGCTGATGATCTGGCCAACAAGCCAGGATCTGTGAGCCGAACCACACCCCGCAGTTTCATTTTTCCACAGTATAGTGTAGATATGCGGGGCTATGGACGTTCAGGCACTTCAGCAATCATCCCCGGCTAACCCAGCGACTCGTTTAATGCGGTTGATCAGTGTTCTGCTGGTCGGCCTGCTCTGTTTTCACTCATCGCCGGTCCTGGCGCTCGGGGTGAACCGCACGGTAGCCGACGTGATAACACACTATGGCGACAAGGTGGAGTCGCGGTTACAACCAAGATTTGCATTTGCCGGAGTTGAGTGGCCACCGCAGCGGGTCTCGCTGGTAGCCTTCAAGGATACCCGGCTGATGGAACTGTGGGCACTGAACGATGGTGTCTGGCAACACATTAAGGACTATCGGGTAAAAGCGATGAGCGGCCGCGTCGGCCCGAAGCTGCAGGAAGGCGATCGGCAGGTACCGGAAGGCGAGTACCGGATTGAACTCTTAAACCCCAATAGTGCCTACCACCTGTCGCTGAAACTGGATTATCCGAACGCCTTTGACCGCCAACAGGCGCAAGAGGACGGCAGAAGCAATCTGGGTGGGGATATCTTTATTCATGGCGGACGGGTGTCGACCGGCTGTCTTGCGGTTGGGGACAGTGCCGCCGAGGAGTTGTTTGTATTGGCGGCAATGATTGGCGAAGCCAATGTATCGGTACTGATCACGCCCAGGGATTACCGCTTCAGGCCGCGTCAGCCGCTGGCTGAAAATGCGCCGGCCTGGGTGGATGATCTGCATGGCCAGATCGCCAACCGGCTGCAGCTGTTCCCCCTGGCTGACAAGCGGTAGATCCAATGCCCTGCTGATTCGACAGGCAGGCATCATCTCATAACAGAGTATTTAACTAGCACCCGATGGCCAAAACTCCCGCAAAACGCGCAAAGTCTTCCGCAAAGCGTAAAACATCCACCCGCACCCGGGGACGTCGGTCGAAGTCAAGGACAGGTCGCAGCAGCGGCCGTGCCCGGCGCTGGATAAGCCGGCTGCTGGCCATCGGTTTTCTCTTCTCCCTGGTGCTGGGGGTCTATCTGCTCTACCTGGATCACACCGTCACGACCAAGTTCGAAGGCAAGCGCTGGGCCGTGCCGGCGAGGGTGTATGGGCGACCGCTGGAGCTCTATCCGGGGGCGCCGGTGACACCGGATCAGCTGGTGGCGGAACTGCGGCGCATGGGCTACCAGCGGGTCAGTTATCCCAAACAGGCAGCCAGTTGGTCGCGTAACGCCGGACGCTTCCTGATCAAGGCCCGTGATTTTCATTTCTGGGACAGTCAGGAGCCGGGCCGCTTCCTGGATATCCGCTTTGCGGGTGAGCGGATTGAAAGCCTGTCCGAAGCAGGTGGCGGGGAGCTGGCCCTGGTGCGGCTGGAAGCGCCGGAGATCGGCAGTATCTATCCGGCGCACAATGAGGATCGGGTGCTGGTACAGCGCGAGGATTTGCCCGAACCGCTGGTGCAGGCGCTGATTGTGATGGAGGATCGCACCTTCTATCAGCATCACGGCGTCGATCCCCGGGCCATCGCCCGGGCCGTCTGGGCCAACCTGCGGGCCGGCGGGGTGGTGCAGGGGGGCAGCACCCTGACCCAGCAGCTGGTAAAGAACTTCTATCTTACCCGGGAGCGAAGCCTCTGGCGCAAGTTGAATGAGGCGGCCATGGCGTTACTGCTGGAGGCCCATTATGGCAAAGAGGAGATCCTTGGTGCCTATGCCAACGAGATCTATCTGGGGCAGGACGGAGGGCGTGCGATCCACGGCTTCGGGCTGGCCAGTCATTTCTATTTCAACCGCAGCCTGCGGGAGCTGGATCTGGCGCAGATGGCGCTGCTGGTGGCCCAGGTGCGCGGTCCCTCCCTCTATGATCCCAGACGCCACCCGCAGCGCGCCAAGGAGCGGCGTGACCTGGTACTCAGGGTGATGCAGGAGCAGGGTGTGATCACCGCCAAGCAGGCCAGGGCAGCGCAACAGCGGCCGCTCGGGGTGCAGCAGAAAGGGCACGGACGGGGTAGTTATCCGGCCTTCATGGATCTGGTGAGGCGGCAACTGCACCGGGATTACCGGGAAGAGGACCTGACTTCCGAGGGGCTGCGCATCTTCACCACGCTCGATCCCTGGGCACAGCAGCAGGCGGAAAGCGCCGTCGCGGAGCGCCTGGGCGCCCTGGAGAAGCAGTATCGTCTGCCTGGCGGAAAACTGGAGAGTGCGGCGGTCCTGGTGGATGGTGAGAGTGGCGAGGTGCGGGCCCTGGTGGGTGGCCGGAGTGCCCGATATGCTGGATTCAATCGTGCCCTGGATGCGGTCAGGCCCATCGGTTCCCTGGTCAAGCCGGTCGTGTATCTGGCGGCCTTGCAGCGCTCCGACCGTTACAATCTGGTGACGCTGTTGGATGACAGTCCGTTGAGTATCGCTGGCCGGGAGGGCGAACGCTGGGTTCCCGAGAACTATGATCACAGTTCTCACGGGCAGGTGCCGCTGCATTTGGCACTGGCCAAATCCTACAACCTGGCGACGGTCAGGCTGGGCATGGATATCGGGCTGGGATCGGTCGCCGATCTGCTGGAACAACTCGGTATAAGTCGGCCAATCACCCCGGTGCCGGCCATGTTGCTTGGCTCGGTCTCGCTCACGCCGCTGGAAGTGGCCCAGCTCTATCAGACGTTTGCCGCCGGGGGCTTTTACTCGCCCCTGCGGGCCATTCGTGGAGTCCAGTCCAACAGTGGCCAGGCGCTGCAGCGCTATCCGTTGACCGTACGTCAGTCGGTGGACGCCGGTCCGGTCTATCTGCTGAACCGCAATCTGCAGGAGGTGGTGCGCAATGGTACCGGGCAGGGGATGGCAAAATATCTTGACAGTTCACTGAGTATTGCTGGCAAGACCGGCACTACGGATGAGCTGCGCGACAGCTGGTTTGCCGGCTTCAGCGGTGACAAGGTGGCCGTGGTCTGGGTCGGGCGAGACGACAATAAACCGGCAGGCTTGACCGGGGCAACGGGCGCATTGCAGGTCTGGGGTGATATGATGCGGCGTATGCATCCGTTGCCGCTTTCACTGTTACGGCCCGATTCGGTGGAGACGGTGTGGATTGATCCGGCGTCCGGCTTCAGGGCCGATGAAGGATGCGCGGATGCAAGGCAATACCCTTTTATCGCCGGTTCGGCGCCCACCGTGACTGCTTCCTGTGCGGGGCAGCCGGGAACCTCGATCCGGCGGCTGTTTCGGAGTTTTTTTGAATGAACTGGAAAAATTTTGGCGCGCTGCTGCTGCCGGGGTTGCTGCTGGCTGGTTGTTACACGGCACCGCAACGACCCGCTGCAGAGATTGGACAGCGTCCGCCCCCGCCGGACAATACCGAGCGTGAAAGTGCGGTGGTAGTGGCACCCGCCAGGGAGCGGGATATACAGATCAGCGCCTATGAACCGGCTCCGGTGCTGCCCCTGGTCCCGTTGCACAGCAAGGCCGTCGGTTCGCTGTTAAAAGCGGCCCAGGAGCAGGAGCGGAACAATGACCTGAACGGGGCGGTCGGTACTATTGAGCGTGCACTGCGTATTGAGCCGCGAAATGGTCATCTCTGGTACCGTCTGGCCGATCTGCGTTACACCCAGGGGCAATACGGGCTCGCGTCCGACCTGGCCAGCAAATCCCTCACCCTGGCGGGCGCGGATGTGGTATTGAAGCGGGATAGCTGGCAGTTGATTGCCAAGGCGAAACGGGCCAGCGGAGATATCACCGGAGCCAAGGTGGCCGAACGCAAGGCGGGGATGCTTAATTGATTCCGCTGCGGCTACAGACGCTTATGGGTGTTTTTCCCAAGGATGCGGCAGTTGAACACGGTTTAGGATACAATTCCGCTGAAAGCCATTGATATCCGGGGAGATTTATCGGCATGAGCCTCTATGCCGCTGACAAGTTGATCGGCCAGGCACGCCAGCTCGCAGCGGAGTATCGGCGGACCATGGGCAAGCCTTTGCCCGGAATAAGCAACGAGATTGCCCTGCACGATGCCATGCGTCTGCTGCGCCTGGCGCCGGTGGATTCCTCCGTGGGCGGCTACGATGCGATCGACCCGGCGCGCGATGGCCTGCGCATTCAGATCAAGAGCCGGACCATATTCGATGAGAGCAAGACCGGTCAGCGGATCGGGCAGATCAAGGCCGATCAGCCCTGGGACTGTGTGGTGCTGGTGCTCATGGACGACGATTATGAACCCTATGAACTCTATGAAGCGGACCGGGAAGAGCTGCTCGAATTCATGGATAAATCCAGCAGCGGACGCGCCAAGCGCGGGGCGCTTTCGGTGGCCCGATTCAAAATCATAGGCCGACTGGTCTGGTCCCGGGATGCGGGCCTGGCCCCCGGGGTGTGGGATAACCAGACCGGTTAATTCGAGCATGTCTGAAATCAGCGAAATCCTGGGGTCCGACGGCCTGCTGGCCGGTTGTGTGGAGGGGTTTGCCTATCGGCCCCAGCAGGAGGCGATGGCCGAGGCAGTGATGTCCGCCATGACCCGGGGCGAGGTGCTGATCAGCGAGGCCGGCACCGGCACCGGCAAGACCTACGCCTACCTGGTGCCGGCCCTGCTGTCTGGCCAGAAGGTGATCATCTCCACCGGCACCAAGAATCTGCAGGATCAGCTGTTTCACCGCGACCTGCCCCGGGTCAGACAGGCCCTGGCGGTGCCGGCGGACGTGGCCCTGCTGAAGGGGCGCGCCAACTATCTCTGCACCCATCGTATGGAGATGACCCTGCTGGAGGGGCGTCTCAACAGTCGCGACATGGTGGATCAGCTGATGCAGGTGCAGCGCTGGTCGGGGCGCACCCGTAGCGGCGATATCGCCGAACTCACCGACATCCCCGAAGATGCCCGCATCTGGCCCCTGGTTACTTCCACCACGGAAAACTGCCTGGGCGCGGAGTGCAGTGATTACAGCGCCTGTCACCTGGTGGAGGCGCGGCGGCGCGCCCAGGAGGCGGATCTGGTGGTGATCAATCATCATCTGTTGTGCGCCGATTTCGCCCTCAAGGAGGGAGGTTTTGGCGAGCTGCTGCCGGGGGCGGACTGCTTTATCGTGGATGAGGCGCACCAGTTGCCGGAGGTGGCGGGCAACTTCTTCGGCTCCGGGATCAGCGGCCGGCAGTTGCTGGATCTTTGTCGTGATATCGACACCGAGTACCAGCGCGAGGCGGGGGATATCAAGGCGGTGCCGGAACAGTCGGCACGGCTGGCCAAGGTGACACGGGATCTGCGATTGCTGTTCGGTCTGGATCTGCGCCGTGGCCCCTGGTCGGAGATTGCCGGTAACCAAGCGATCATGCGCGTCCTGGAACAGCTGGATCAGATGCTGGCGAAAATGATCGAGCTGCTGCAACTGGTAGAGGGGCGTGGCAAGGGGCTGGACAGCTGCCTGACGCGCTGCAAAGCGATCCGCCAATCCCTCAACGAGCTGACCCGGGAGGACGAGGCGCAGGGGGAATATATCCGCTGGTTCGAGACCTATCGCCAGAGCTTCCGGTTGAACCGTACCCCGTTGGATATCTCCGCCCTGTTCCAAGCGCGGATGGCCAGTCACCCCGGTAGCTGGGTTTTCACCTCGGCAACCCTGGCGGTAGGGGGGCGTTTTGATCACTTTCAGCGACAATTGGGATTGGAGGATGCGCGCACCGCTTGCTGGGACAGTCCATTCGACTATCCGCACCAGGCACTCTGGTATGTCCCGAAAGGGATGCCCCAGCCGCGTGAACCGGACTACACCCAGGCGGTACTGGAGGTGGCGGTACCGGTGATTCGGGCGAGCGAGGGTCGTGCCTTCATCCTGTTCACCAGTCATCGGGCACTGCGTGAGGCGGCCGAGAGTCTGGAGAGCCGTCTGGACTATCCGCTGCTGGTGCAGGGCACGATGCCGAAGGGTGAACTGCTGGCCCGCTTCCGCCAACTGGGCAATGCGGTCTTGCTGGGGACCGCCAGCTTCTGGGAAGGAGTGGATGTGCGGGGCGAGGCGCTCTCCTGTGTCATTATCGACAAGCTGCCGTTCGCCTCGCCGGGCGATCCGGTGCTGCAGGCGCGCATCGATGCCCTGCGCAAGCAGGGCGGCAATCCGTTCATGGAGTTCCAGGTGCCCCAGGCGGCAATTGCCCTGAAGCAGGGCGCGGGTCGGCTGATCCGTGACGAGACCGATCGGGGCGTGCTGGTGATTTGTGATCCACGGCTGCTGAAAAAAGGCTATGGCCACCTGTTCCTGGAGAGCATGCCGCCCATGGCGCGTACCCGGGAACTGGAGGATGTGGTGCGCTTCTTTCAGGGCGGGCCGGATACGGATAATAAAAAATCAGCCGCGAATGAATAAAACCAAGCAAGGAGCGCCTCCCGGGCGCCGCGCCTTTGCCGGGTGATGTGCCGTCGCACAGACTCCGGTTGATAGAAAGGTTCTCATTCCCACGCTCCGCTTGGGAATGCATACTCTGCGTGGTGCGAGGCGCTGGCGGGTCTGGTGTTACTCCCCGAAACCGTACTGATGGATCATCTTGCGGATCGGCTCAAGGATCTCTTCCGATGGATCGACCAACTGGAAGCCGGTATCAAAGAAGGCGCTGTTGATGTCATTGTTGCTCCAGCGGCTGACGGCGGAAAAACGGATCCTCTCCGGGTTCCCTTCCATATCCTGCCAGCGTATCTCCAGCTCGAACGATTTGCCGGTTTCGATCTGTTTCTCGCTGATCAGCATCAGGCCGTCGGTGTTGATGTCCACGATATGCCCGAGCAGCTTGTCGGTGGCGGTGTCCCATACCCGCAGGTAATAGATCAGATGGCGCCGCAGAATCGCCCGACGCTCATCGGCGACACTGTTACCTTGCGGTGCGGTTTCATATTTTTTTCCAAAGTACATGGCGGACTCCATACTCAGGCCGGAACAATAGCCCCGATTGTAGCCAGAAAATGGCTGGAACGCTGTTAAAAGTGATCATTTTTCAATACCAGCTGGGATACAATCGGCCACCATGAAGATACTTGCCATAGAAACCGCTACCGAGGCCTGTTCTGCCGCTCTGCTGATCGACGGGAAAATCATCGAGCGCTATCAGGTACAGCCGCGCATGCACAGTCAGCTGATACTGCCGATGATGAATGAACTGCTGGCCGAAGCGGGTGTGGCTCTCACTGCCCTGGATGCGATTGCCTTTGGTCGGGGACCTGGTGCATTCACCGGAGTGCGCATTGCGGTCGGCGTGGCCCAGGGTGCGGCCTTCGCTGCCGATCTTCCGGTGGTTCCGGTTTCCACCCTGGCCGCCCTGGCACAGCGCGGCTTCCGGGAATCGGGCGGGCGACGCCTGCTGCCGGCCTATGATGCGCGTATGCAAGAGGTCTACTGGGCCGCCTATGAGGTGGATGCGCAGGGCCTTGTTTCGATCCGGGTGGCCGACGAGGTGTCCGCGCCTGACCAAGTGACATTGCCGGATGGAGAGGGTTGGCAGGGTGTCGGGGCCGGCTGGGGCAGTTACTACTCCCTGCTGGCTCAGCGGCTGGGTGCCTCGGTCGAGGCGGTGGATGCCGCTCTCCTCTGCAGCGCCCATGACGTGGCCCTGCTCGGGGCGGCCGGTTTTACCAGGGGTGATGCAGTAGCTGCGGAACTGGCGGCGCCGGTCTATCTGCGCGACAAGGTGGCTTCCAGACCGGGCGAGCGGACCTCCTGAAGAAGGGTGGCGCATGTTTATAGGGCGGGGCGAGCCTGCCAGGAGATTATACTAAAGATTTCGGCGCCCGCAGGGCACCCTGTTCCTGTTGAACCCAGGCAGTTTATCGTTTACTCCCCGGTATGGAGCGTGGTCCGGTTTCTGCCACTCTCTTTCGACTGGTAGAGCGCCTTGTCCGCCTGCTCCAGCCAGGCGGTGTGGTGATTGAGTTCTTTGTTGAGCTCCGCCACCCCCAGACTGATGCAAAAGCGAATTTCCTGGCCTTCGTAAGTGACCCGCGTTGCTTCCACGGCCTTGCGCAGGCGTTCGGCGAACACTATGCCCCCCTGACTGTCGGTGTCCAGCAGGATGACACAGAACTCTTCACCACCATAGCGGCCGGCAATGTCCATCTCCCGCTTGGTCTCCTGCAGCAGCCCAGAAGTGATTCTGATTACCTCGTCACCAGCCTGATGGCCATAGGTGTCATTGACCTTCTTGAAGTGGTCGATATCGAACATCACCAGGGTGGAGGCTTGCTTGCTCCGGGGGAAACGCTTGAACTCGGTCTGCAGGTGGTTTTCCCAGGCTCGGCGGTTGAGTAATCCGGTCAGCCCATCGGTGCGACCCAGCCGGTCCAGCTCTTCATTGGCTGACTGCAGTGCCGCCTCATCCAGGGCGGCGTCGGTAGCGTCATAGAGCATGAGGCAGACATGCTCCACCTCACCCGATATGCCGGTCAACGGGAAGATGGTCATGTTCTGATGCATGGTATCGGAACGGCCGGTGATCGGGTTGTAGCTGTTGAATCGGATGATGTAGGGGCGCTGCTGCCAGGAAGAGAATGCCCGGTTGTTGAGCAGAAATACCGTGTCCAGTTTTTTCTGCAGCCACTGAACTGGCAGTTCCGGAAACTCCTCGAACAGGTTTTTGTCGGTCAGGGTAACGGGATTGATACCACTATGGTTCCACATAAAGTGGTTCCAGATCTTGATCCGGTAGTTGCGGTCCAGCACCACCAGGCCCACATCCACATTGTGAATAATTCCCAACAGCAGATGCATCTCTGAAATACCATCATCAAGCGCGCTCATAATCAGATAACCTCTTCGCCTGAACGCATCTTCAGCGCATCTATGGATTCCGGCGTAATCAGCACCAGTTGATTGCATCGAATCTGGTTGTCCCCGATTACATAGTTGACCTCTATGGTCAGTATCTGCTCGTGTCCCCGTCGGTTGGCAAGGATCATGGCGCTGTCCTGGTTGTGGATGGTGATGCGCGGATGACCCTGGCTGAAACAGACATCAAGCTGTTCGGCAAATCCCTTCAGGAAGGCACCGACCAGCACATTGGCGATGTCCATGTAAAGCTCCATCTCGGTGGAGGCTTCCAGATGGTCGAGATCAAAATTCAGCAGTTTGGCAACATGGCGAATATCGGTGTCATGGAACAGCAGCAGATTCTCGCCGGATATTCCGCCGCCGATGAATCCCTGGGTGATACAGGAGAAGCTGTCCCCGTGGGCGGTGGCGTTCAGGGTCATCTCCAGCTCGCCATGCTCCATCAGGCTGACATGGGGAATGGTCAGCTCGACCTTTTCATTAATGACCCGTACCAGCAGATCCGCGGCCCGGCCCATGGCGACGTTGGTGATCTCCTGTACCCATTCATTGAAGGTGACCTGAACATTGGCCGGTAGTCTGTTTTCAGTCAGTATCCCCAATACGCCGAACTGATCGAGCACGCGGGTCAGCTCGGCGGCATCGACCGGCTTTTTTATGAAGGCCACTGCGCCGAGTGCCATGACCTGTTTATGGCTCTCCGGCTGGATATCCCCGGATATGACGATGGGCAGGGTGGGCAGATCGTTTTCCCGGATATACTTCAACACCTCGAAGCCATCCATCACCGGCATGGTCAGGTCGAGCAGCAGAATGTCTCCCTTCCCGGCTTCAATTGCCGCAACTGCTTCCCGGCCGTTTTCACAAAATGTCAGATCCACATCCCACCCCGAGGGCAGGGCGCGCATGACCTGTTTTCTGGCAAAACTTGAATCGTCACAGATGATGACGGGTATTGACATAGTCGGACCGGGTTATAGTTGTTGTAGGCTTCCGGCCCCGAGTATAACAACAAAACCCTGGGCCAAGGAAAGCGCTGCATAATGATCTCGCTATCATCATGCGTATGTGTTGCTCTATGTCACATGTCGATCAGTGAATCGGTTACTCGGGCTTGTTGATCGATGGGAGCACCGGGACCAGCTCGGGCCCGCCGCCCTGGAAGTAGTAGTCATACTTGCTGTGCAGCTGGGAGGTCAGGCTCCATGCTTCGGTGAAGGTGAGTCCGCTGTTTTCCGGGAAGATCACCTTGATATAGAGTCCGCTGGTTTGCTCTTCCTTCAGCCTGCTGAGCAGTGTCTCCAACTGCTCGTGGGAGACGGCCTTGTAGCCGGGATCTTCCTGTGTCTGGTATTCCACCAGAATCTGCTTACCCGGCTTGGTGTAGCGCACCTCCACCAGATAGCGTCCGGCGGGCGAGCGGGCGGGGCGGATCAGTTTGTCGTATTTGACCTTCAGCTGTTCGAAGTCGGATTGCAGGTTCAGCAGTTGCCGGTCACTCTCCCGCCCGGCGACCCGGGCGGCCAGCAATTCACTCGACTGGTTGCTGTAACGCTGTTGCAGTTGCGCAAGCTGCTCTTTCACCGTGGCATAGTTGCTCTCAAGCGTATTCAACGCTGAGTGGGCGGATGCGATCTCCTCCTGGAAGCGGTTGAGCTGCTGTTGCGCCGAGAGCAGGGTCTGTTGAAGATCCTCCAGACTCTGCTGCTGCTGCTGGATGAGTGAATCCCGTTTTTTCAACTGCTGGGTAAGAGTGAAATTCTCCGCGTTGAGTTGGTCGCGGAGCAGTTGCAGCGACTCTTTTTCCGCCTGCAACTGGACAATATCGCGGTGCTGGGTGTCGATAGTGCCGGCCTGCTCGGTGCGCTGTTCTTCCAGCTGCATCAGGCGCATGCGCAGCATCGAGAGGTCGTTTTCCGCGGTGAACAGTTTCAGCGCCAGGCTCTCTTTCTCTTCCCCGGTGGCCTTGGCAAGCTCCACGGCGGCACGTTCCGCCTCCATGGTGGCGCGCAGCTGGTTGACCAGCTCGATATTGCGCAACAATAGCACCACCATCGCGATGACGAAGATCATCACGATGACGGTCATGATGTCGGTGAAGGATGGCCAGAAGCTCTCCTGGTTCTGACCGTCCTGGCGGTTCAGCCGCAGGTCGACAAAGCTGTTGTCCGGGTTCATACGTCCTCGTGCAACCGGAAACCGTCTCTGAGCAGCTTTTTGATATCCTCCATCTCCCGGGTAATGGGCTGGATTCTCTCCTCATAGACCTGGTTGAATGCATTGCTGATGGATTGTTCAAGCGCCTCGATATTGCCTTGGGAGTGCTGCATCTCCTGGGCCAGATTCTGGAAGGAGGATTGCGAGGATTCCATCTTGCTGATCAGGCTCTGCAGAGAGCGGATCAGCCCGCTGAACTCAAACAGCACGCTCTCGGTCTGGATCTGGAACCGGGGCATCAGGTGAGCGGCGGTAATCTGTTCCACGGCGCTCACCAGGTTGGTCTGCACATCGGTCAGCTTCATGTAGAAATAACCGAAGAAGATATAGCAGACAATGGCGGTAATGGTGGTGGAGAGGGCGGTGGACATGCCGTGGATGATCAGCCCCATGCCATTGACGTTGACTGCGGAGGCGAGCAGGTCCGAGGCGCCGATCAGGGCGATCGAGAGTGACACGATGGTGCCGAATACGCCGGTCAGGATCAGCGTGTTGTTGATGAATTTCGGCAGGCTGTTGCGCGTGCTTTCCGAGGCCACCAGGGTGGTGGCCAGGGCATTGTGGTTGATCGGCGTGTTGGCCTTGTGCATCGTCTCCAGTGTCCGGTAGCGGCGCGCGATAATGCGCTGTTCGGCCACCTCGTAGAGCGGATCCACCTTGTCACGCAGATTGGACATGAACTGGACCAGCGCCCGCTCTTCCAAACCGTAGCTGATCAGTATGCCGATGATTCTGAATAGCCCGAGGATAAACAGGGCCACGATGGTGCCGTTGATGATCAGGCCGGTGGGAGTGAGCTGGTCGCGGAAGTAGATGTCGTTGATGAAATCGAGCTTCCAGTAGAGCAGTCCGGCGCCGATGGCGCCCAGGATGATCATGCGAAACAGGATATTGCGACTGAAATGGCGGCGTATCTGTATGCTTTCCAAGAGTGTTCCCCCCAGCGATGATCACCAGCTTATCATATCTGGTTGGCGAGGCTAGAATGATCCTTTACTTATACTCACATAGAGCCACTGCATAACAGGAGGTAACACCATGCCGGATATGGCGGGCGCACGTCGGGATCTGCTGACGATTTTTCAGGCAGCACTGACTCGCGTGGAGGGGCGCGCCTGTGTCCGGGAATCGCTGCGCGGGGATCAGGGGACGGTGTCGCTCATAGCACTCGGTAAGGCGGCCCAGTCCATGACGCAGGGGGCACTGGATGTGCTGGGAGACCGGGTTCTGGATGGCCTGGTAATCTCCAAGGCGGGTCACATGGATGAGTCGCTGTTGAGGGCCAGAGGACTTGGCTGTCTGGAAGGTGGGCATCCGGTGCCGGATGAGCGCAGTCTGCGGGCGGGTCGTGAGCTGGTTGAGTTTATCCGGACGCGACCAAAAGATCGCCGCCTGCTGTTCCTGATTTCGGGCGGCACCTCGGGGCTGGTGGAACTGCTGCGTGATGGCATCGATCTGGCGAGCCTGCAGCGGGTCAACCAGTGGTTGCTGGGGAGTGGTCTGTCGATTGACGCCATGAACCGGGTGCGCAAATCACTCTCGCGGATCAAGGGCGGTGGTCTGATTCCGCTGCTGCAGGGACGACCGGCCCAGGTACTGCTGATCTCTGATGTGCCGGGGGATGAGCCTGGCGTGATCGGTTCGGGCCTGCTGGTGGCGGATGAGCATCCTGCGTGCGGCCTGGATGACTTGGCGCTACCGGACTGGCTGCGTGCGCTGGTGCCGCCCGTGCCGCCTCCTGTCCCGACGAAGGCGGACAATATCCGGGTCAGCATCGTGGCATCTCTGGCGGATGCCCGCGAGGCGGCCGCCGACAAGGCCCGGGAGCTTGGTTACGCGGTGACCCTGAGCCGGGCCCATCTGGGGGGGGATGTCAATGTGGTCGGCCGACGGTTGGCGTACGAACTGCGGGATGCCTGGTCGGGACTTTATGTCTGGGGTGGTGAACCGACCATCCACCTGCCGGAGCATCCCGGACAGGGCGGGCGTAATCAACACCTGGCGCTGGTGGTGGCCTGCCAGATAGCCGGACGAAGGGATGTCTGTTTCCTGGCGGCGGGTACCGATGGGGGAGACGGCCCAGGAGAGGATGCCGGTGCCATTGTTGACGGCGGCAGTGTGGGTCGTGGTTGTCGGGTACTGGGGGTCGATCCCGAGGTCTGTCTGACACAAGCTGATTCGGGCCGCTTTCTCGAGGCCAGCGGCGACCTGATCCAGACCGGTCCCACCGGGACCAATGTGATGGATCTGATGATCGGGCTGAAGTACTGAGGCGCCCAGGTTAGCGCAATCCCTTGTTTAGAGCTTGCGGGTCGAAGCCATCGGGATGACGCGACTCTTACCTTGATCCGGCCAGCGGGATGGCGTGCTATGATCGTCGTCCACCCGAGGAGTCACCATGTTCGAAACCGCTACCCTGTTGCTGTTTGTCACCTCTTCCTTGCTGCTGGCCCTGGCGCCCGGTCCGGACAACCTGTTTGTACTGACCATCTCCATTGCCCGGGGGCCCGCGGCGGGAGTGATCACCACCCTCGGTCTCTGCAGTGGACTGTTTGTACATACCGGCGCGGTGGCGCTTGGGGTGGCGGTGTTCATCCAGGAGTCGGCGCTGGCGTTTTCGCTGCTCAAGATCGGCGGTGCGCTGTATCTTGCCTGGCTTGCCTGGCAGGTGTTCCGGGCGCCGGCCGAGACATTCACCTCGCGCACCAGCAGTGAAAGCTACCGCCGACTCTACCTGCGTGGCGTATTGATGAACATCATGAACCCCAAGGTGTCGCTGTTTTTTCTGGCCTTCCTGCCCCAGTTCGTCAGCCCGGCACAGGGCAGTGTCACCCTGCAGATCGCCATCCTGGGCCTGTTGTTCATGCTCAGCGCCCTGCTGGTGTTTGGATTGATCAGTCTGGCCGCAGGAAGAATCGGTGCCTTTCTGCGCAAAGGCAAGGGCGCCCTGATTCTCAACCGGTTGAGTGGCGTGGTGTTTGCCGGTCTGGCGGTGAAGTTGCTGCTGTCGGAGCGGTGAGACAGCGAAATAAATACACTCTAGGAAAGCAGTAATACATGGAGTGAGGCGCACACTGATCAGCCTGCCTCTCTCTGTTGACCGTCTCCGCTATCGTTGCAATCACTCATGTCTGTAAATCATAAAACCAGATAGAGTTTCGCCCGGCTTCCTTGGCCTGATACATCGCCTTGTCTGCCCATTTGAGGATGTCGTCCTGGCTGGCTTCGTGATTGATAAACATGGACACCCCAATACTGGCGGTGCAGCGATGCTCGATTACATCATCTGATTGTCCTTCGTGCCTGATGGGCAACCGATAGGGTTCAGATAATGCACTGCGGATTTTTTCTGCCACGATCCTGGCCTGTGAAATTGATGTGGCTTTATCCGGGGTCAAGTCGCGTAATATCACCACAAACTCATCGCCGCCGAAGCGCGCCACGGTGTCCGTCTCGCGCACGCAACCCGTCAGTCGATCCCCTGCTTCACTTAACAGCAAATCGCCCACCGCATGTCCATGGGTATCATTCAGTGGCTTGAAGTTATCCAGATCAAGGAATATCAACGCACCATAGCAACCACTGCGACTGCTGGCAGCCATGGCTTGTGCCAAACGGTCGTTAAGCAGGCGGCGATTCGGCAGATTTGTAAGCGTGTCGTAGAACGCCAATTGTTTCACCTGGTCCTGCATCTGTTTACGCTCGGTGATTTCCCGGGTAATGCCGTGGTATCCGGTAATCGCACCCTGCGCGTCGCGTTCGGGTTTAGACAACACTTCTCCCCATATCACTCTGCCATCCTTGCAGCGATGCTGTGCTTCGAAAATTACAAAGCCGGTCTGCTCTCCGTTCTTTTCAGCAATCATCCTCTTCCGCATCATCTCGGTGACGACGGCCGCACCCTCTTCGGTGAACATTTCCAGCGCATGGCTACCGAGTACTTCATCGGCCCGGTAACCCCGCAGTCTTTCATCGGCTGGGCTGATATAGGTGAAGCGGAGGTCCCCATCTGTCTTCCAGACCACATCGGCGGTATCCTCCGTCAACAGACGATAGAGGGCCTCGCTGGTATGGATCTTCTCTGCCGCGGCACTGCGCTCAATGGCTATACTGGCCAGATGGGCGGATTGCTCCATGATGGAAAGATCATATTCCGAGGGGCTGCGTGGTTGACGATGATAAATGGCAAGTGTGCCCAGCACTTGACCCGATGACGAGTGGATGGGTTGTGACCAGCACGCGCTTAATCCGGCGCTGGCCGCAAGTTCCTTGTAGTCTGCCCAAAAGGGATGGGTGGCTATGTCATTAACAATGACACGCTTTCCGGTAAAGGCCGCTGTACCACTCGAACAGACTCCCATGCCAATTTCAGTGCCACTGAGGGCGGTGCTATAGAAATCAGGCAGGCTGGGCGCCGCGCCGATTTCGAGATGTCTGCCTTCGCTATCCAGCAACAGGACACTACAAAGCATTGCCGGATTGAGTTGTTCCATACCTCGTGCGATGGTGTCGAGTATGGCGGGAAGTGGTTGACCACTGGCCAGCATTTCCAATGTATGGCTGCGAAATTGTTCGTACAATCCAGCCTGCTTGCGCTCGGTGATGTCGGTGTAGGTGGTGATGAAGCCGGCCACTTTGCCATCTATCTGCATCGTGCGCCCTTCCACATCGATGGTTTGCCCCTGTGGCCGGGTTCGCTCCATACGATGAGCCTCAAAACGCAAGGCAAGATCCACCACTTCCTGAACCTTTTTTTCCGGGTCAACCGCACCGTAATCGCCGCGCTTGGCGTTATAACGAATCACATCTTCCAGGCGCACACCGGTACGCATGAGCTCCTGTGGGAGCTCAAGCACATCGAGAAAGCGCTCATTCCACAGCACCAGGTTAAGCTGCTCATCCATCACGGTGACCCCCTGTGGCAGGCTGTTCAACACCGTGTCCAGATAGGTAGCGGTGCGTTTTGCCTCTTGTTCGGCACGCTTCCTTTCCGTGATATCCGTATAGATGGTGACGAAGCCGCGGCCATCGGGCAGGGGGGTGCCGCGAATCTCGAGCACCGTGCCGTCTGGCCGGGTTCGCTCGTAGACATGCGGCTCCATGTTGCGCGCACGTTCCAATACCTGTTGCGCCAGTATTTCATGATCACCGGGGCCATAGTCCCCACGACGTGCGTTGAAAATCGCCAACTCGTACATCGTCGGCATTCCGTTCTTAAATAATTCGGGGGGGAAATTGAGCAACTGTTTTAGTTGCTCATTGCAGGCAATCATCTGCAGATCAGGGTCGAACAGGGTGATTCCGCTTGGCAGGAAGTCAATAATGGTCTGCAGGACGTCGGTGTTTTCCGGTTTTACGTCATCAACAAGTGTTTCGGACATGCCTTCCCCTCAGCCAAACAGCCTGTTGCTATTCCTGATGATGCAGGGTTTGTTTCCGACCAGCAGTACAGCGCTATGCTAACTCGCCCATCTGGAGGTGGGCGCCTAATATCTCTATTTCGGCTCGAAATCCGTATTCTTTAGGGGTTTTGAATTGGAACGGATTTGGAGCGGCTGCTGGCAGCCAGTGCGGTTCCGCTGGAGGATGCTTCAGGGTATTGCGTATCCGAAACCGAGAATAATATCGATCGCCTCGGGGCTCTTGATAAAGGTCATGAACTCTCTGGCCACCGGATTCTCCTCCAGCAACACGGCCTGTTGCTCAATGGGGGTATATTCCGTTGGCGGAATCTCCCACAGCGATCCTTCAAGGGGATGGCCGGGCCGTTTTACCTGGGAGTAGGCGACGATGCCCAGTTCGGCACTGCCGCTTCTGACAAACTGGAAGGTCTGACCGATATTCTCACCACGGACCATGCGGTCCTGCAGTCCCTCCCAGAGTCCCCGTGCCTGCAGGAACTGCTGGGCGGCCTTGCCATAGGGGGCCAGTCTTGGATTGGCGATGGCCAGGTGGCGAAACGGTTTGTGTTGCAGAATTTTACCCAGCGCATCCACATATCCCGCTTTTGGACTCCACAGCACGATATGTCCCACGGCATAGGTGAAGCGGCTGCCGGGCAGGGCGACCCCCTCTTTTTCCAGTAATTCGGGTCGGCGGGCATCGGCGGCAAAAAAAGCGGCAAAAGGAGCGCCGTTCTTGATCTGGGCATAATGTTTTCCGGTAGCCCCGAATATCAGATTAATCCGGTGTCCGCTTTGCGTCTCATAGCGGCTGGCAATCTCTTTTATCGGCTCGGCGAAGTTGCTGGCGACTGCAATATTGACCTCATCGGCCGTGGCGGGATTTATGATCAGCAGTGCCAGGGAGGTGACGGCCAACAGGTGTTTCCATGTTGTTTTTTTCATTTGTCCGTTACTCTCGGGTATGGATTACTCGTTATATTGTGATGGATATAACGACAGGAAAAATTTTCACATGCCCAGTTTTTCCGAACCTCCGGCCAGATATGCTTTGAAATCACCGTAGGCGGCCCAGAATGTATTGATGGCGCGTTCGCCGGTTTCGGTCAGTACAGCACCGCCTCCGCCACGTCCCCCCGTGGTTTTGGTGACCACCGGCTTCCGGCTTTGCCGATTCATCGAATCGACCAGTTTCCAGGCGCGCAGGTAGGACATCTCCAGGGCGCGGGCAGCGGCACTGATGGAGCCGTGTTCGCGTATCTTTTCCAGCAATACGACACGACCATAGCCGAGAAACGTACCTTCCGGTCCTTCAATCCAGAGGCGTCCGCGTAGTCGGTAGTGATTGCTCATGGTTTGTCTGTCGATTGTAATCGGGAACTGCATCGTAATATTTCACAGAATATAACGCAATCAGCTTAAACCAGGAGGGTGGTGCGGGTGACAGCAGCGAAAAACAAACGGACCAAGTCTTGACGCCCCGTATAGCTCCCACTATGTTTATTCAGACGATTTATAGATAAATCGTTTATATAACGAATTCATAATGGCTGGGGTGGCCGTGATTTGAATACTGTTGCAGCCATGGCTGGTGCCGGTAATCCACCCGGTGATGTTTGTTGGCAGCGTTTTCGCCCATCGACAGCTGGCTGCCCCGCATGATGATCCGGGCAGACATTTTTTTATTTGGAATGTTTTCTCGATGAGTGACGTAGTGAAACAATACGAGGGTGTGGTCTCCAGCAAGTGGCAGTTCTGGATTGACCGGGGCGGTACCTTTACCGACGTGGTGGCACAACGTCCCGACGGTACGCTGGTGACCCATAAGCTGCTGTCGGAAAACCCGGCCCAGTACCCGGACGCGGCGATTCAGGGCATCCGGGACCTGCTCGGTGTGGCCCGGGATGAGCCGCTGCCGGCCGCGCAGATCGACGCGGTCAAGATGGGCACCACGGTGGCCACCAACGCGCTGCTGGAGCGCCGGGGTGAACCGACCCTGCTGCTGGTGACTCGCGGCTTCCGGGATGCCCTGCGCATCGGCTACCAGACCCGGCCCGATCTGTTCACCCTGGATATCGAGCTGCCGGAGATGCTCTACAGCGAGGTGCTGGAGGTGGACGAGCGGATCGGGGCACAGGGTGAGGTGGTTCGTCCGCTGGATGGGGTGTCGACCCGAGCGGGACTGCAGGCCGCCTATGATCGGGGACTGCGCAGCCTGGCGGTGCTGTTTATGCACAGCTATCGCTATCCGGAGCATGAACAGCGGGTGGCCGAAATCGCCCGGCAGATCGGCTTCAGCCAGATCTCCATCAGTTCTCAGGTGAGCCCCTTGATGAAGCTGGTGAGCCGGGGTGATACCACGGTGGTGGACGCCTACCTGTCACCCATTCTGCGCCGTTATGTGGAGCAGGTCGCGGGTGAGCTGAGCGGCATGCAGGAGGCCGGTGGCCGCCTGCTGTTCATGCAGTCGAACGGCGGACTTACCGACGCCTACCGGTTTCAGGGCAAGGATGCGGTTCTTTCCGGCCCGGCCGGTGGTGTGGTGGGTATGGTGCGTACCGCCGAGGCGGTCGGCTTCGACAGGCTGATCGGCTTTGACATGGGGGGTACCTCCACCGATGTCAGCCACTATGCCGGTGAGTATGAGCGTGCCTTCGAGACCCAGGTGGCCGGGGTACGGTTGCGCGCGCCGATGATGCTGATTCATACCGTGGCCGCCGGCGGTGGCTCCATGCTGCAGTTCGACGGCGCCCGCTTCCGGGTCGGGCCGGAGTCGGCGGGGGCCAATCCGGGGCCGGCCTGTTACCGCAATGGCGGGCCGCTGACCGTGACCGACTGCAACGTCATGCTGGGCAAGCTGCAACCGGATTACTTTCCCAGGGTGTTCGGTCCACGGGCCGATCAACCGCTGGACCGGGCGGTGGTGCAGGAGCGCTTCCGGCAGCTTGCCGGGGAGATCAACCGGGCCACCGGTGAGCAGCGCACACCGGAGCAGGTGGCAGAGGGTTTTCTCGCCATCGCCGTGGTCAACATGGCCAACGCGATCAAGCGCATCTCGGTACAGCGTGGTTATCACGTGTCGGAATACACCCTCTGCTGTTTCGGTGGGGCCGGCGGCCAGCACGCCTGCCTGGTGGCCGACTCCCTGGGCATGAAACGGGTCTATCTGCATCCCCATGCCGGTGTGCTCTCCGCCTTCGGTATGGGGCTGGCCGATCGTCGGCTGATGCGTGACCAGGCGGTGGAAGCGCGTCTGCAGGAGTCGCTGATGCCGGAGCTGGTGGCCGGACTGGAGCGGTTGCAGGGTGAGGGCGTGACGGAGATGCGGGCACAGGGGGTGCAGGCCGGGGCAATCCGCTGTGAACGCAAGATGCACCTGCGCTATCTGGGCTCGGATACCGCCCTGCTGGTCGCCTTCTCCAGCCTGGCAGGGATCCAGAGCAGTTTTGAACAGACCCATCAACAGCGCTTCGGCTTCATTTCGCCGGAGAAACCGCTGGTGGTGGAGGCGATTCAGGTGGAGGTGATCGGTGCCGCTGAACAGCCTGCGCTGGTCAGCGAAAGTCCTGCGGGTCAGGGGGAGTTGAAGGCGTTGTCGGTCCAACCCACTGTGATGAACGGTGCGACGGTTGATACGGCCTTTTATGACCGCGATACGTTGCCCGTCGATCGGCCGGTTCAAGGCCCGGCAGTAGTGATCGAACGGACCGGCACCATCGTGGTGGAGCCGGGCTGGCAGGCGATCCTGACCCGGGAGAACAATATCCTGCTGGAGCGCTACCAGCCGCTGCCGACACGGGTGGCGATTGGTACCCAGGTCGATCCGGTAATGCTGGAGATCTTCAACAACCTGTTCATGTCCATTGCCGAGCAGATGGGCATGGTGCTGGAGAACACCGCCGCCTCCGTCAATATCAAGGAGCGGCTCGATTTCTCCTGTGCGGTGTTCAATCAGCAGGGCGACCTGATCGCCAACGCCCCGCACATGCCGGTGCATCTCGGCTCCATGAGCGAGAGTATCAAGACGGTGATTCGCGAGCGGGTCGGCAGCATGCAGCCGGGTGATGCCTATCTGTTGAACGACCCCTACAATGGCGGCACGCACCTGCCGGATGTCACCCTGATCAAGCCGGTGTTTGATCCGGACGGCAAGACGGTGATCTTCTACGTCGCCTCGCGCGGGCATCACGCCGACATCGGCGGCACCACCCCCGGCTCCATGCCGCCGGACTCCACCTCGGTGGCCGAGGAGGGGATACTGATCGACAACATCAAGCTGGTAGACCGGGGGCGCTTCTGTGAACAGGAGATTCGGGCGCTGCTGGCCAGCGGTCCCTGGCCGGCCAGAAATATCGACACCAACGTGGCGGATTTCCAGGCCCAACTCGCTGCCTGCGAGAAGGGTGTGCAGGAGCTGATGCGCATGGTGGAGCACTTTGGCCTAAAGGTGGTGCACGCCTACATGCGGCATGTGCAGGACAATGCCGAGGAGTCGGTGCGGCGGGTGCTGGATGTGCTGAGTGACGGTGAATTCTGTTACGAGATGGATGATGGCCACCGGGTCTGCGTCAAGATCACCCTGCAGCGGGAGGCGCGCCGCGCCACCATCGACTTCACCGGTACCAGTGGCCAGCATCCCGGCAACTACAATGCCCCGGCGGCGGTCTGCCGGGCGGCAGTACTCTATGTGTTCCGCTGTCTGGTGGGCGACATGATTCCGCTCAATGAGGGCTGCCTCAAACCGCTGAACGTGATCATCCCGGAAGGCTCCATGATCAATCCGGACCATCCGGCCGCCGTGGTGGCCGGTAATGTCGAAACCTCCCAGGTGATTGTGGATACCCTGCTGGGGGCGCTCGGCGTGGCGGCCGCCTCCCAGGGGACCATGAACAACTTCACTTGGGGTAACCGGCAGTACCAGTATTACGAGACCATTTGCGGCGGGGCCGGGGCGACCCGGCAACAGGACGGTACCTCGGCGGTGCACACCCACATGACCAATTCGCGGTTGACCGACCCGGAGGTGCTGGAGTGGCGCTTCCCGGTGCGCCTGGAATCCTTTGCCCTGCGCACCGGCTCCGGTGGAGCAGGACGGCACAAGGGGGGCGATGGCACCATCCGTCAGCTCCGTTTTCTGCAACCGATGACTGCCAATATCCTGGCCGGCCATCGCCGGGTGCCGCCCTACGGCATGGCCGGTGGTTCGCCGGGATGGGTGGGTCGCAACTACATCGAGCGTGTCGATGGTCGGGTCACCGAACTGGGACACCAGGGTCAGGCGGAGATGGCGGCGGGAGATCTGTTTATTATTGAAACCCCCGGTGGTGGGGGCTATGGTGAGCCAACCTGACAAAGCAGGCATCGAACTATGGAATTGACTGATTATTTGACCTTTCTGCTGATCGCGCTGGTTGCAACCGCATCACCCGGGCCGGCGGTACTGTTGGCCGTCACCAATGCGGTCACTCTGGGCATGCGGCGTACCCTGGTTGCCATTATGGGCAACGTAACGGGGATTGTGCTGCTGGCAGCGTTGTCGTCCATAGGGCTCGGGGCGCTGATTCACACCTCTGAGACGGTGTTTCAGCTGGTGAAGTGGATCGGAGGGCTCTATCTGATTTATCTGGGAATCCGTCTCTGGCGCAGTGGCTTGGGGCGGCTTCCGGTGGAGGGCGTGTGTGTTGCTTCCCGGTCGCCGGTGAGACTCTTTTTCCAGGCCTTCATGGTGGCGGTCAGTAATCCCAAGGCGATCGCTTTCTGCACGGCGCTGTTTCCCCAGTTTGTCGAACCCACAACGGCCATGTTGCCGCAGTTCACCCTGTTGGCCGGTACGTTCGGACTGCTCTCGTTCACTTTCCTGTGCGGCTATGCCCTGATGGCCAGCCGCTCCAGCGGCTGGCTGCAAAACGCCGACTGGAGTGTGCGTTTCAATCGCATCACCGGTGGGTTGTTCGTCGGCCTCGGTTCATTGCTGATCGCCGGAGAGCGCTGATCAGGGTGCTGTTCCCCGTTTGGGACATAACATTATCCAGGTAGCTCAAGATGTCTGAAAAAAAGAAGCAGCCGATCGTCTCCTCATCTCACCTGGTCTCGGAAAAGAGCATCGAGCTGAGCGAGCTGGAGTACGGCCTGATTATCGCCAATAACGCGTTCAATCGCTGGATCGAGCGCTGTATGACCGCCAGTGGCATGCCCGATCTCAATCCCACCGATATCCTCATTCTGCACAACGTCAATCATCGTGCGCGGGCCAAGAAGGTGGCGGATATCTGCTTCAATCTGAATATCGAGGATACCCACACCGCCACCTACTCCCTGCGCAAACTGGCCAAGCTGGGGCTGGTGCAGACCGAAAAACAGGGCAAGGAGAACTTCTTTTCCACCAGTGAACGGGGCGAGGCGCTCTGCCTGCGTTACCGGGAGATCCGCGAGGACTGTCTGGTGGATGCATTGGGTTTCCTGGAGACCGGTAACCAGGAGATCGGTGAACTGGCCAAGCTGCTGCGGTCTCTGTCGGGGCTGTATGACCAGGCGGCACGGGCCGCCGCCTCGCTCTAGCCCCCCCGCACCCGGGAGCGGAGTTAATTTCGTAGGTTGGGATGAGTGGAGCGAATCCCAACAGCCGGTATTGTGCGCTGCCATCTGTTGGGGTTCGCAGGCGCACCCCAACCCACACAAGCGACAGGCCATGTGGCAGCCTCCCGGTTATCTGTATAGACGGTTTCTAGTCGATACCGGATTCTGGTAAACCTGCTTTCGTTCAATGGGGATGGATTTGGAGCGGAATTGCCCTAGAGCAAATTAACTATCCGCTTTCCAGTATAAACTGGTCAGTATGTTTCCAGTGAGAGTCGATTGTACGGATTGCCATGTCATGGGATTGACCACGAACCTTGTTGATGTCGAATATTGCCGGCGGGCGTCGTATTGTCTGTCTGCAACCCTTCGGATTCTTTGGGTTGATTTTTTAACTGTCTGAAATGGCAATATTATTTTTTTGTTGTATAGAGCCGTCCCACTGTTTGAAATGGGGCGGACTGGAAGCGGAAGCGACAGTGGTTATTGGTAAGTAACGAGCCGTTAATGGCCGGTAGCCTGTCTGGCCTGTATTTTGCTCTGCTCCTGTTGATCTGAAGTCTTGAGGGCCTGACTGAACCCATGGCTAATGCGGTTGGTAATATAGAGGGGCGGCTGAATATCGGCCTGCACCTGTCCGACGGGACGGTGACAGGCGTTGATATCCGCTCTTCCCGTCCCTTGCAGACCCCGCGGATCTTTGAAGGAAAATCCGTAGAGGAGCTGTTGCAAACGCTGCCGCTGCTTTACAGCATCTGTGGCACAGCCCAGGCGCACGCCGCCGTCACGGCCTGTGGGCAGGCGTTGGGTTTGCCGGTGGATGCACGTCAGCAGTCGGCCAGAGAGAAGTTGGTCTGGTTGGAAACCGCCAAGGAACATCTGTGGCGGGTGCTGCTGGATTGGCCCGGCTTTATCGGATTGCCGCCAGCTGCCGCTGGCGTGGGTGAGATGCTGCAGCTGATCAAGCGATTTCGTGTTGCCAGCTATCCCAATGAGCGCCCCTTTATGCCGGGTGTCATGCCAGTCACTGATGGTGTCCGGGAGATGGACAGTGTCATTGATGAATTTGCACAGCTGTTGCAGGATCAGGTGTTTGGCATGCCGCCCGCTGAATGGCTCGGGCTAGAGGGCTGTCCCGCGCTTTTGCGCTGGGCCGCTGATAGCCGACTGCCGGCGGGTCGGATGCTGCAATTTGTGCGGGATAACCGTTGGGACTCACTGGGTTCCGCTAATATCGGGGTGCTCCCACCCGTGGAGCAGGCATTTCTGGCCCGACAACTGGAACGGCCGGATGCCGGGCGGTTTATTGCCTGTCCGCGCCTGGATGGCCAATGTTATGAAACATCGCCGTTCACCCGGGTGACTGATCATCCGCTGGTGGCGGCCGTAGTGGCGGAATATGGGGCCGGTCTGTTGGCCCGCTATTGTGCGAGACTGGTGGAACTGGCCGGGATACCGGGTCGACTGCGCGAAGCGGCCGGCAAAACTACCGGGAACGCTGTCGAGTCAGGTCTGCCGCCAGGCCAGGGCATTTCGCAGGTTGAGGCGGCGCGCGGTCGCCTGGTCCATTGGGTGGCGCTGGAGGCGGGGCGGATCGCCCGCTACCAGATCCTCGCCCCGACGGAGTGGAACTTTCATCCGGACGGTGTGCTGGTGCAAGGGTTGAAGGGCTTGCAGGTGAATTCTGCCGATCAGCTGCGCCGGCAGTCCGCCCTGTTGATCAATGCGATTGATCCCTGTGTGGGTTATGAACTGCGGATTGGTCAGGCGTGAACACCCTACAGCCTGTCGGCGTTTGGCAAGTAATTTTGGTGTGAATTTTAAGCATTTTTATATTCGCGTTTATTTGCGTTCATTCGCGGCTAAAAAATGGCTTTATGAAGAGAGCAACGGGCGTTATTGAATGCACGAAATGTCGATATGTGAAGGGTGAGATGGACCGAATGTCCGGTGGACATTCGCAGCGATCGAGCGACCGGCCATGGAAGGCCGGGCCGGAACCAGGCTACAGGGATGTATAGGAGCAACAGGCATTGATGTATGCACGAAATGTCGATATGTGAAGGTATCCTGCAGGTCATGGAGGAGCAGGCCACGGCCCAGCAGTTCAGCCGGGTGAAATCGGTTTGGCTGGAGATCGGCCCGTTGGCGGGTGTGGAACTGGAGGCACTGCGCTTCGGCTTCGATGTAGTGACCCGCAACAGCCTGGCCGATGGAGCAGTCCTGGAGATTATCGAGATGCCGGGCACCGCCTGGTGCCTGGAGTGTTCGAAGAGCGTGCCGATCCGGCAACGCTTTGATGCCTGCCCCGATTGCGGCAGTTTTCAATTACAGATTACCGGCGGCGACGAGCTGCGAATCAAAGAACTGGAGGTGGAGTGATGTGTACCGTATGCGGCTGCGGCGAAGGTGAGACACGAATCGAAGGCGAGGAGATGGGCCATGATCACGACCACGCTCATGGGCACCACCACCATCACCATGGTGATCACGACCACGCTCATGGGCTCCACCACCACCATCACCATGGTGATCACGACCATGACCACGGACATACCCACGATCATGGCCATCATCAGCATACTCATGGGCATCACCACGACTATGGTCAGGGCCCGGCCCACGCCCATGCGCCCGGCATGAGCCAGTCGCGCATGGTGCAGATCGAGCAGGATATCCTGGGCAAGAACAACCAGTACGCCGCCGCCAACCGGCAGCTGTTCCAGGAGCGGCAGATCCTGGCGCTGAACCTGGTCTCCAGCCCCGGTTCCGGCAAGACCAGCCTGCTGACCCGCAGTATCGACGACCTGAAAGGGGAGCTGCCGATTACGGTGATCGAGGGGGATCAGCAGACCGCCAACGACGCCGACCGCATCCGGGAAACCGGCGTGTCCGCACTGCAGATCAATACCGGCAAGGGGTGTCATCTGGATGCCCACATGATCGGCCACGCCATGGAGAGCCTGCAGCCGGCAGATAACAGCCTGCTGTTTATCGAGAATGTGGGCAACCTGGTCTGCCCGGCGGCTTTCGATCTGGGTGAGGCGCACAAGGTGGCGATCCTGTCGGTCACCGAGGGCGAGGACAAGCCGCTGAAATATCCTGACATGTTCCATGCCGCGGACCTGATGATCCTGAACAAGACCGATCTGCTGCCCTATCTCGATTTTGATGTGAATAAATGCATTGAGTTTGCCCGGCGGGTCAATCCCGATATCGAGGTGCTGCAACTCTCGGCCAAGAGCGGCGAGGGCATGGATGCCTGGTACCAGTGGATCAGGTCGCGCATGGTATAGCCTGCGGCAACCGCATGGGCACACCAAGCGCGCTCAGGAATAGTGTAGGAGCGGCGCCCCCGCCGCGAAGGAACCGGGTGGAATGGTGCCGGTTTTCATCGGCCCGGGGGCGGGCCTCCTACAGGTTTAGTGCTCGTTAGTGCTCGTTCCCACGCTCTGCGTGGGAACGCATACGATATAGAGGTGTTACTGCAATGTGTTTGGCGATTCCCGGCAAAGTGGTGGAGATCGACGCGGTCACGGATATGGCCACCGTCTCGGTGGGTAATGTGAAGAAGGAGGTCTCTACCGCGCTGGTGGAGGATGTCGCCCTCGGTGACTACCTGCTGATCCATGTCGGCTATGCCCTCAACAAAATCAGCGAAGAGGAGGCCGCCAACACCCTCCGGCTGTTTGAAGAGGCGGGCATGATGGAGGTCATGGAATGAAATATGTCGATGAGTTCCGCGCCAAGGCGACGGCGCAGAAACTCTCTGCGGCGATTCGTGCCGAGGCAAGACCTGACCGTCGCTATCATCTGATGGAGTTCTGTGGCGGCCATACCCACGCTATCTTCCGCTACGGGGTGCAGGATCTGCTACCGGATAATGTGCGGCTGGTGCATGGCCCGGGTTGTCCGGTCTGCGTGCTGCCGATCGCCCGTATCGACATGGCCATCGCCATGGCCGAGCAGCACGGAGTGACGCTTTGCTCCTATGGCGACATGCTGCGGGTGCCGGCCTCGCATCGTAAAAGCCTGCTCAAGGCGAAGGCGGGTGGGGCGGATATCCGTATGGTCTACTCCACCCAGGATGCGCTTACGCTTGCCCGCAAGCAGCCCGAGAAGCAGGTGGTCTTTTTCGCCATCGGTTTCGAAACCACCACCCCGCCCACGGCGGTCGCCATCAAGCAGGCCCAGGCGATGGGTCTGGATAATTTCTCCGTCTTCTGCAACCACGTGCTGACCCCCGCGGCGATCCAGAACATCCTGGAGTCGCCTGAAGTGCGGGAGCTGGGCACGGTCTCGCTGGACGGTTTTCTCGGCCCCTCCCATGTCAGCTCCATTATCGGCAGTCAGCCCTACGAGTTCTTCGCCGAGGAATTTCAGCGCCCGGTGGTGATCGCCGGCTTCGAGCCGCTGGACGTGATGCAGTCGATCCTGATGCTGGTGCGTCAACTCAATGAGGGCCGGCACGATGTGGAGAACGAGTACACCCGGGTGGTTTCGCCCGAGGGTAATCTCAAGGCGAAAAAACTGGTGGCGGAGATTTTTGAGCTGCGTCGCGCGTTTGAATGGCGCGGTCTGGGACTGGTGCCCTACAGTGCCCTGCGCATCAAGAAACCGTTTGCCGCGTTTGATGCCGAGCTGCGCTTTGCGGTGGAAGAGATCCCGGCGGCCGATATCAAGGGGTGTGAGTGTCCGGCGATCCTGCGCGGCGTGAAGCGTCCCACCGACTGCAAGCTGTTTGGCACCGTCTGCACCCCAGAGAATCCCATGGGTTCCTGTATGGTCAGCTCCGAGGGGGCCTGTGCCGCCTACTGGACCTATGGACGCTTCCGGGAGCAGGCGGCGTCTTGACGTCACGGTTGAGAAAACCTGTAGGAGCGGCGCCCCCGCCGCGAAGAGGGCGGGCCGGATGGGTGCCGGTTG
>NZ_ATZE01000029.1 GCF_000428045.1 Sedimenticola selenatireducens DSM 17993
CAACCGGAGGAGATGACAAACCTACCCAGAGTTGCGAAGGCAAGAGACCCTCGATGACAACACAGGTCAGACCGGCATACCGAAAACCTGGCGTGCCCACAGTTTACGAGAACGATAGGGTGATAAGGACGGTATGTGCGCATGCTCATCAAGGCCAGAAGCCAAGAGTCGCTTCGATAACAGGCCGGATATATGGTAGCAACTTGTCCCTGCCATCGAGATCTAATGCCTTGCAAATGGGGAGGAGACCATATATGGGCACGTTTTTTGTGCTCACACTGCACTCCATCTGACTTCGATCACACCCCTGCGGAGTCACACGGACAGATCATATTTTTCATGGCATAATCGCGCACCCGAAGTCGTTGGATAGGCGGCTGGTTGACTCCGTGGAGAATTAATAGGCGTTACAAGGCCAATTGCAGCTACAGCTAGACCTGTTGCAATACGTTAACCGTCTCTTGGCGCCAGCTTATTGCTCACCATATTCATCCTGACGACAACAGTATCCACAGTGTGCCTTGACCGTAACAAAAGTGGAGGTGCCGAATAAGGAGCGAATTTATGAAGGTGAAAAAAGCCGTATTTCCTGTGGCGGGCATGGGAACGCGTTTTTTGCCGGCCACCAAGGCCAACCCAAAAGAGATGCTGCCGATCGTCGATAAGCCGCTGATTCAATATGCGGTCGAGGAGGCAGTGGCGGCGGGGATCAACGAACTGATTTTTGTCACGAACAGCAGCAAGCGCGCTATTGAGGATCACTTCGACAAGAATTATGAGATGGAGGCCGAGCTTGACAAGCGGGGCAAGCATGACCTGCTCAGTCAACTCAGACGTATCGTCCCCGAAGGTGTCTCCTGTGTCTATGTACGTCAGCCGGAGGCACTGGGGCTGGGGCATGCCGTACTGTGCGCCAGGCGAGTGGTTGGTGATGAACCGTTTGCGGTGATTCTGGCTGATGACTTGATCAGTGGACATGGAATGTCCTGCCTGGGCCAGATGATGCAGGCTTTCGATGAGAGTCAGGTATCTGTACTTGGCGTGGAACGAGTCGATCCAAAAATGACCGAGAAGTACGGCATCGTGAAAATCGATGAAGAGGGCGCGCGTTTATCCCGGGTCAGTGCAATTGTTGAGAAGCCCCGAATGGAGGACGCGCCCTCAAATCTTGCCGTGGTTGGTCGCTATCTGTTGAGACCTGAGATTTTCAACCTGCTTGAGAATACCGGGCGGGGTTCGGGCGGGGAGATTCAACTGACCGATGCGATTGCCCAGTTACTCCGCCAACAGGCGGTGATGGCCTACGAATTTGCCGGCAAACGCTATGATTGCGGCAGCAAGCTCGGCTACCTGCAGGCGACGGTAGAATATGCGCTTGAGCACAATGAAGTGGGTGATGCGTTTCGTCGTTATCTGCAGGACTTTAGAGAAAAGTGATATCTTGCGGTCTCTTTAAATGCCTCAAGTTTCGGAGTTCAGATTCACCGTCCGTCGGCGGAATTTGCCGATGTCGATGGAAGATATTTCCTCTCGCCAGGCACACCAAGAGCGCATAGCATAACCGCGTGGGCACAAGCGGCGTGTCATCCCTATTGGATTTTGGCGCCTGATTTACTCAACAGCAACATCCAGAAAATCCTCAAAGGTGGCTGAAATACTATCCCCGTCCGTATTGGTGTAGACGAATAGTCCATAGGGTTTCGGGGCGTCATAGAGATCTACCTGGCCGAGGAGATCCACGCTTATTATGTGTCCACGCGTGTCACTGTAAAAAATCACGTCGTCCCCTTCAAGGCCAATGCCAACTCCAATCTTTTCATCAATATTCCATTCACTGCCATCTGAGTTCCCAAAAAATCCTCGGGAAATCTGTTCCGTGTATGTGCCGAGGTCAGAATCCCAGACCCGGATTCGGTATTCGGCCGCTTTGACCCCGCCGTCCCAACTGCTGATACGCACTTCTGCTCTAACATCCTTTCCGTTAATGGTGCCAATCCAGCGGTCCAGTCTGACCATGCAGTAATCAGGGCAGTTTGCAGTGTTGATAGTCACATTGGCCGTAAATGCATCCGCTGTACTGTCGGTGACGACCGTCTCGGAATCGCCAGCGCCCGATGCGGACAGAGTAATCATGCCGCCAATTGGCATGGTATCCCAGCCCGAGAAATCGCTAATCGGTGAAACAGCTATGTCGATCGCCAGGGATTGTCCGGTGAAGGCTATCAGCCCTGAGGTAATGATTCCCTTAATAGTGCTTTTTGTATTCATTGTTCATCCTCGCTAAAGACAAGATCAAATTCTGAAGGGTACGTCTGGGTGCCGCCGGCTAGTTGAGGATTCTGTAGTTAAAGCGCATACCAGATCCACGGTTTCGGATAACGCGCAACGAGTCTCGGTTGTTCGATAATTCGAATTGTTGGCAGTCCTCCGATTTTCCGGTATTAATCGTGCGGCAGAAGGCGCCGTCGACCCACTTCCAGCCCCCATGAATAACATCTCCACCCCAGTCGCCGCGCCATGTCCCGTTGGGGGAGATGGTGACAACATGGTCAGTTTTGTATTCAAGTTTTTTTCCCACAACGGTTTCATTAAAAACGGCAATGCTATCGATTCTTGTGTAGTCTGTGTCCGCAGTCTTTGTACCGCTGGATGTTTGGCATGCCGATACGAATAACGGAATCATTATGACTGCAGGTAGGATTCGCAGATTCTGATACATAGGTCTCTCCATTTTTTAACTTATGATTAAGTAATGCCGGCTGTGCGTATGGCTGGATATGAGCCAAGCGGTTTGTGTCCATCCATTGCCGTTTGCTGGATCGGTTATGACCTGAATCTGATATCAGCAGGAACCATGCCAGATGTCTCGAATGGCTGTTCGATAGTATCTTCTCAGGGTTAAAATTATTCGTATGTTAAATTGAAAGAATCCCCCGAATGGGGGATATTTGAATATAACTCATTGAATTTTTTATCTGGTTGCTTTACCAGTGTCGTGTTTTTTCTGTCTCAGGGTGTAAAATTCATTGACAAGTACATACAGAAAGCGGTGTTGCTGATTCGTCCCGCTGTGTGTGGCGGAGACCAAAATTAAGCTTGGGCCGTTGCCGGGTGACGTGTACCTGCTTGAGTGAATGATATTGCCGAATGTGGCTCCCGGTGAACAAGCAAGTATCTTGGGAGCATGTGTGGTTTCTCATATATGCAACCGGTTGGCGATCCCTGACGTTTACACTGAGTGAAGTCTTGATTCTCGTTTGGCAGGGATAGGTGGAAAATCCAGGAGGGTTGTTATGGATGATACGCAACAGTATCTGCCGCTGCTTCTGAAAGCGCTCTATCAGGCGCCTGGAAATAAAGCGGCATGGAGCGATTTCATAGCGCTGTTGACCGGAATCTTTGCTGCCGAGCAGGGACTTTTTGTCCATCATGATCAGGAACATCAGCAGACGGGATTGGCCAATACCTACAACTTTGAACAGGAGTTCATTGACTCCTATGAAGAGTACTATCAGTTCATCAACCCCTATCTGGCCTTACCCTCTTCGCCCTTGCCTGCACAGGGAAGCTTTGGCCTGCTGAATCAAACCCTGCCTGACCACGTGGTTAAAAAAACAGAATTTTTCAACGACTATGTCGTACCGCAGGGATTAACGGTGGAAAATGCTGTTCGTCTGACACCTCTTCAGGCTGATGGGGTTCACACCTCTATCGCTTTGCACTACCCCATCAATAATGACGGATCGCACGTTACACGGGCGTTGGCATTGTGCGCGCATATCATGCCGCATCTGCAAACCGCCCTTGGCCTGCACAAAAGAATTTGTGGACTGGAGGTGCAATTCTCTGCACTTAGAAAGTCCATTGATAAAGTCCCGTTCGGGATGGTCATGCTGGATCGATCTGGTAATGTGCTTGTGATGAACGATCCGGCGAGTAAGATTCTGTTACAGAACGATGGTCTCAGAGTATGTAACAATAAACTCCAGACCATGGTCGCCAGGAACACTGAAAAGTTGAATATTCTGGTTGCATCGGTACAGCAGGCGGCCAGCGGCAAGCCGGAGGGAAGGCGTGGCGTGTTCCGGGTATTTCGCAGATCGGGTAAGCGTCCGTATGAGTTACTTGTTATTCCGGTCTATGAGCAGGAGGAGGAAGGTAATGACAAGGACTGTGCGGTGGCGATTTTTATCCAGGATCCGGATTTTCAGCCGCTGTCTCTCGGCGCCATGATTCAGCATATGTATGGACTGACAAGGGCGGAAGTGAGCGTGACGCTGCTTCTGATTCAGGGCTGTGATTGCAGGACAATCGGAGAGCATCTCAATATCAGCAGGGAGACAATGAAAACCCATTTAAGCCATATTTTTCGAAAAACCCAAACCCGACGACAGGGTGAGTTGATAGCAATGATCCTGAGAGGTCCGGTCCTCATGTGTGGTAGTCGTGTCACTGTTTGATTGGGTTCAGGCGGCACTGTAGGATCGGCAATTACCCGTAGGAGCGGCTTCAGCCGCGAAGGATTCTCCAGCGGCACATCGATCGCAGCTAAAACAGCTCCTCCGACCGGGGGTTTTCGGGCGGTTGGTTATCTCGCAGAACTTCCACGCGTGCTATAGTCCTTTTCGTCGTGGAGGGCGGGGGTTGTTGCAAGAGTCAATTGCCGCGCTCTATTTTTTTCATTACTTCAATGAGTTGTGAAGCGAAACCAGTCGTGCTATCGGGATGAATACTGTCGCTGTAATTGTTACTTATGGCCCGGATCTAAAGGCACTGGATGGTCTTGTCAGGACGCTGCAGTCTGAGGTGAGCGCCGTGATTGTAGTGGACAATGGGTCCGGCGTTTCGGTCCGGCAGTGGCTGGAGCGTATTGATAATCCCGCAGTCATGGTTCATGCTCTCCCGGGCAATACGGGCGTGGCGAGTGCCCAGAATACGGGTATTCAGCGAGCCCGCAAGCTGGGCGCCGACTACGTGGCCCTGTTTGACCAGGATAGTCGTCCGCAGCCCGGCATGATCGATGCCCTGGCCTCGGCGGCTGAGCGATTGACTGCAGAGGGTTGCAAGGTGGCCGTGGTCGGGCCGCGTATTATCGATCTCCGCAATGATCAGCATCATGCATTCCTGCGTGCCCATCTCTTCCACGTTGAGAAGATCCCCTGCGCTATGTCGGGGGGGGTCGTGGTGTCGGATGTGATCATCGCTTCCGGTTCTCTGATCCCCCTGTCGACCCTGGACCAGGTGGGCGACATGATGGAAGCCCTGTTCATCGACCAAGTGGATGTGGAGTGGTGCCTGCGCGCCCGGTCCAGGGGTTACCTGTCGTACGGTCTTTGCGATGTGCAGATGGAGCACTCCCTGGGAGAGGCCCCGGTACGGGTTTTCGGGTGCGCCTTCACCCGCCATCGACCGTTCCGATACTACTATATCTTCCGCAATTCACTCTGGCTGGTTGGTAGGAGATATGTCACTTTAGCCTGGAAACTGCGTTTTCTTCGTGCTCTCTGTGTCCGCATGCTCTTCTTTCCCCTGTTTGTCACGCCGCGGGTCGAATACTTGAAGATGATGGGTTTGGGAGGCTGGCATGGTATTATTGGGCGTTTAGGTCGTCTGCACCGAACCGAGGTGCGATGACCCCCGACAACTGCCGTTGGCGGCTGGATGAACAGGATCATGCCTTACGAAACACACCACCATCTCACCCCCGGGATCGACTACGGATCGGAGGTCGCCCAATGTCTGCAGGAGAACGGAAAGCTCACGCCGTCTGATCTGCAGCGTGTGACCCGTTTGGCCGAGGAGTCCGGGGAAGCGTTTTCCTCCATTTTGAATAAGCTGGGCCTGGTTTCAGAGCGAGACATGGCCGATGCGCTGAGCAAGGTGTATGACCTGCCGTCTGTTGCCGAGGACGAGTACCCTGATGTGCTGGTTCTGGATGAGATGCTGTCGCTGCGTTTTATGCGCGAGAATCATGTTGTGCCGCTCTACCTGCAGGATGATCGGGTGATTCTGGCGGTGGCTGACCCCGGAACCGGGTATCTGCAGAGTGCGGTCACTATGGCCACCGGTCATGGCGTAGGATATAAAATCGGTACGCCGTCGGCAATTGAGTCGGCGATAGAGCGTCTCTACGGTTCAGGACGCACCGCCATGGGCGAAATTGTCGATACCCTGGGTGATGAGGGCGATGGTGATCATGGTGATGATGTTGAGCATTTGAAGGACATGGCCAGCGAGGCGCCGGTGATCCGTCTGGTGAACCTGATCATGCAGCGCTCCCTCGAGTTGCGGGCTTCCGATATTCATCTTGAACCGTTTGAAGGGCGTCTCAAGGTCCGTTGCCGTATTGATGGCGTGCTGCAAGAGGTCGAAGCGCCTCCGGCCCACTCCACCGCCGCGGTTATATCGCGGATCAAGATCATGGCCAATCTCAATATTGCGGAACGGCGTATCCCCCAGGATGGGCGCATCACCCTGCGTATCCAGGGAAAAGAGCTGGATATGCGGGTATCCACTGTGCCCACGCTGTATGGGGAGAGCGTGGTGATCCGGCTGCTGAACAAGGAGAGCGTCTTGTTGGATTTCACGGCGCTGGGGTTTGAGGGGGAAGCGCTAAGGCGGGTCAACCAGATGCTTGACTTGCCCCACGGCGTGATACTGGTCACAGGACCGACTGGAAGTGGCAAAAGTACAACGCTGTATACCGCGTTGCACCGGCTCAACAAGCCGCAGCGAAAAATCATCACGGTGGAAGATCCGGTAGAGTACCAGTTGGAAGGGGTCAATCAGATCCAGGTCAAAACCCAGGTGGGTCTCAATTTTTCCAGCGCCCTGAGAGCGATTGTGCGGCAGGACCCTGACGTGATCATGGTCGGTGAGATGCGTGATACGGAAACCGCGCGCATCGCTGTGCAGTCGGCGTTGACCGGGCACCTGGTGTTGTCCACACTGCATACCAATGATGCCGCCGGTGCTGTCGCGCGCCTGATGGACATGGGTGTGGAGGAGTTTCTTCTCACCTCCACCATCAACGGTATTGTGGCCCAGCGGCTGGTGCGTCGCCTGTGTCAGGATTGTCGCGAGACGGGCACTATCACGCCGGAGATCGAAAAGGAGTTTGCCTTCTCCCGTTTTTTGCCGAACGGTCAGCCGGGGCGTATCTACCATGCCAAGGGGTGTTCGCAGTGTGGCGGTACCGGTTACCACGGACGCCTCTCCATTGTTGAGGTGATGCTGATGACCGATCCGCTGCGCCAGTTGGTTATGCAGCATGCGGACGCCTCAAAGATCAACCAGCTGGCGCTGGCGGAAGGCATGCAGAGTATGTACCAGGATGGCATCAAAAAAGTGCTGGCCGGCCTGACCACGCTGGAAGAGGTGATGCGCGTATGCGAGGAAGATTAGGCGCATGACAGTTTATCTCTACAAGGCGGTTCGGCCGAGTGGCGAGATGCTGGAGGGGGAGATGGAGGCCGCTGATGAGATGGAGCTGGCGCGCATCCTCCAGCAACAGGGCGCGATCCCGGTCAAGGTGACACGGCCGGGCGGGTTGGCCGCTATCCTTCGCCGCGTCGGGCGTTTCCGGAGTGACAGGCTGCCGCCGAAGCAGCTGGCGTTGTTGACACGGGAGCTTGCGACCCTGCTTGAGGCAGGAATGACCCTCGACCGATCGTTGCAGATTCTCACTGATCTTACCCCCGAAGGGCCGATCCGGGAACTGCTTGGTTCACTGAAAGAGTCGGTTCGTGGCGGCTCAACCTTTGCCGCTGCCCTGGAAACAGAAGGCAGGCACTTCTCGCGTCTTTATATCAACATGGTAAAGGCCGGCGAGGCTGCCGGCGCCCTGCAGGCGGTACTCTCCCGCCTGGCTGACTATCTCGAAAGCACGGAAGAACTAAAAGAGAGTGTCCGTTCGGCGCTGGTCTATCCGACCATTCTGCTGACGGTTTCCGGTCTCTCTGTGATACTGTTGCTGATGTTTGTGGTGCCGCAGTTCAGCCAGATGTTCGAAGACATGGGGCAGACGCTGCCGTTGCCGACCCAGATCGTGATCGCCCTGGGTGACCTGTTGCGTGGTTACTGGTGGGTACTGTTTTCCTGCGTGTTGCTGTTGATCGCTTTCATCCAGTCAAGGCTGGCGCTGCCGGAAGTGCGTTATCGCTGGGACAAGCGATTGCTTGCAACACCGTTACTCGGAGACTTGATTGCCAAGATCGAAACCGCCCGCTTCTCGCGCACACTGTCAACGCTGTTGGCCAATGGGCTGACACTGCTTGCTGCCCTGAACTTGGTGAAGGATGTAATATCCAACCGGATCATTGCAGAGGGGGTAGAGGAGGCCGCGCTCAGTCTGAAACGGGGCAAGGGATTTGCCGACCCATTGGCCCAGAACAAAGTTCTGCCGCCGCTGGCGCTGCAGATGATCAAGGTGGGTGAGGAGTCAGGCAGCCTTGAATCCATGTTGACCAGGGTCGCGGATACCTATGACAAGGAGGTTCGGGTTACGGTAAAAAGGATGCTGACGCTGCTGGAACCGGCCCTGATTGTGGGGTTGGGAGTGATCGTGGCGGGCATCATTGTCTCCATACTGCTCGCCATCCTGAAGGCGAATCAATTGGTTTTTTAATAGCTCAATCTGGACAGGATATGAACAAGTGGTTTAATTCAAGGCGTGATCGGGGCTTTACCCTGATCGAGTTACTGGTGGTTCTGGCCATCCTCGGGTTGCTGGTGGGTCTGGTTGGTCCGCAGGTTATGGATCAGCTGGGTGGTTCAAAAACAAAGGCAGCCCGGGTGCAGGTGGCTGACCTGGGTGCTGCACTGGACCTGTATCGGCTGGACGTGGGTCACTACCCGAACAGTGCCGAAGGGCTGGAGGCACTGGTTAGCAAACCTTCCGGTCAAAGCAAATGGAATGGCCCTTACCTGAAAAAGAGCAAAGTCCCGACCGATCCCTGGGGCAACGAGTATAGCTATCGCTTCCCGGGTGAACACGGCGCCTATGACATTATTTCACTCGGTGCGGACAATGCCGAGGGTGGCGACGGCGAGGACCAGGACGTGGTCAGTTGGGAGTGACCCGCTGAACGGTACGCGCATCCGGGGGTTTACCCTGCTGGAAATACTGGTCGTGCTCTCCCTGGCGGCCCTATTACTGGCTATTGTCGCACCGGTGGTTAGCAATATGTTGCCGGGGGTAAAGTACCGGGGGGCTGCCCAGGAGCTGGCGGCGGCCTTGCGCTACAGCCGCAATCGGGCCATTGTCAGCGGGCAGTCAAGCCGGGTGTCCATTGACCTGGACAGCAAGCAGTATCAAGTCAGTGGCCGGGAAAAACGCTCCTCGCTGCCGCAGGCTGTGCGGGTCGATGTTGTGGTTGCCGAATCCGAGGTAGAGCAAGGTGCGGCCAGGTTGGCATCGATCCGTTTTTTCCCCGATGGGAGCTCGACCGGTGGCTTGGTCAAACTGGCCCACGAGGGGTCTATGTATACAATCGCGGTTGATTGGTTGACAGGACAGGTCAGGTCCCATGACGGGGAGTAGGTTTTCACGGCTCGCCGAGCAAGGCTTCTCCCTGCTTGAGGTTCTGGTTGCGTTTGCCATTCTCGCCATCTCGATGGGGATACTGTTTCAGAGTTATTCAACCGGTGTCAGGGGCGTCACCCTTAGCCGGGAGTATGCCAAGGCGACTGAACTGGCGCAGTCGCAGCTGGCACAGGTGGGTAGCGCCATCCCGCTGCAGGACGGCACGCTGTCTGGCGAATGGGCTGATCAATACCAGTGGATGGTCGCCATCAGGCGTGCCAGCGAACTGCAGCGGCCTGACTCGGTCTATGTCCTGTATTCGGTCGATATCCGGGTAGGCTGGCTCGAAGGTGAGCGTCAGCGCAGTGTCAATCTGTCGACCCTGAAGCTGGCCTCGGGGCCGTCCTGATGTACCGCCGGGAGCATGGTTTTACCCTGATCGAATTTTTGATCGCACTGGTTCTCATCAGCCTGATCAGCAGCCTGCTGTTTGCCGGTGTCAGGCTGGGCGGGCGAAGCTGGGAATCGGTTGAATCGACCGCCGCCGGGCTGGATGAGATGCGCCTGGCGCGGGACTTTCTCCGCCGTACGCTTAGCCGGGCTCAGGCCATCAGGCTGACCGATAAGCAGGGTTCCCGGCTGCTGTTCCAGGGCGATCAACAGATACTGGAGTGGGTCGCCCCCCTGCCCGAGCAGAGCGGCCAAGGCGGACTGGCCCTGTTCCGGCTCTCCCGAATGACTGATACCACCGGTTCACGGCTGCTCCTCGATCGCTGGCTTTATCACCCGGACATCATCCGGGAAGGCCAGCTCATGGATGGGGTGCCGCTCTGGCAGCCGCTGACCCCAGTGGCTATACGCAAGGATCAGCCGCTGCAGGCGAGCCCGCTGTACGGGCAACATCTCCTGCTGCAATCAATCGGTGACTTCTCGCTCGCCTACTACGGCCAGCGGGCCGGGGAGAACGGGGCGTCATGGGGCGATCAGTGGTTGCAGCAGGAGACGTTTCCCGACCTGCTTCGAATCAGGATGCGTAGCGCGGACGATGACTGGCCCGACATGTTGATTGCCTTGCATCAGTTGGGTGGGGAGAGTGCGGCCGGTGGTGGATTTGTCAGTGGGCCGAGGTAGTTCCATGAGCGCCGCCCCCGGTCCGACAACAGGAGCCCAGCAGGGTATGGTGCTGGTCATTGTCCTCTGGATGTTGGTGCTGATGACGGTCATTGCCGCCACCATCGCCACAACCCAGAAGGCGCAGGTGCGATTGACCAGCAGCCAGGTTTCAAGGACCGAAGGGCGGGCCCTGGCGCTGGCGGGCATTCACTACGCGGTGACGCGCCTGGCTGATTCCGATCGGGAGTTGGCCTGGTTGGCCGATGGCGTGACCCGAACCTGGCGCTACCGGGAGCAGCCAATTGACATCACCGTTACAGAAGAGAGCGGGCGGGTCGATATCAATGCAGCCGACCGGCTTCTGTTGATCCGGTTGCTGGCGGCTATTGGGCTCGATTCCAGTCGCCAGCAACAGCTGGCGGGGGCGATCATCGACTGGCGTGACCCGGACGGCAACAGTCTGCCGGGTGGTGCCGAAGATGTCGCCTATCAGCAGGCTGGGCTCGACTACGGGGCCAAGGACGACCGCTTTGATGATGTGTCTGAATTGCGCCTGGTTATGGGCATGGACCCGACAGTATATAATCGGCTGCGACCGGCGGTGACCGTTGACACCGGCCGTGCGGCCCCCGACCCGGCCTACGCCACGCCACTGGTGCGGGCCGCCCTGGCCGGCGAAGTATGGGAAACCGGGGGAACGGCGGCGCTGCAGATAGGCAACCGGGATGGCAGCGGAGCGGGGTCAGCAGCCTCGGCGGATGGGTTTTTGCTCGGTGTGGTGCGTATCCGTTGTCGGCTGACGCTACCCAATGGCGAGGAGTATTCCGCCGAGGCCGTCGTCAGCGCAGACCGGCAGGCCAAAAGCGGGATCAGCATCGGCCGTTGGAGAGAAAATGTACACAGTGAAGAGACAGGGGAGTGATCGAGATTGAGTTCGTGGCTGACTGATTTGCCTGTATGGGGTTTACGCTTCAACCGGCCTGACCAGGGGTGGTTCGGCTGGTGGCTGGAGGGGCTGCTGCGCTGCTTGCCGGGCAAGCTGAAGCCGGCCCGGGCCGGGGACAATGCCCTGCTTCTGGATATTGAAGACCAGCGCGCGGTGTTCCTGCGACGCACGGCGGGTGAGGCGCAAAGGCTTGGCGCACTGCCGCTGGATGGCGATGCCAGTCTGCTGCGCGAGCAGGCCCGGGGGCAGTCGATAAACCTGCGCTTGCCGCCCGAAGCGGTATTCACGCGAACCGTCAGGCTGCCGTTGGCAGTGGAAGGGAACCTGGGTCAGGCGCTCAAATTTGAAATGGATCGCCTGACCCCGTTTGCCGCTGACCAGGTCTATTATGATTACCGGGTGTTGTCGCGTGATCCGCAACGGCAAACCATCGCCGCTGAACTGGCGGTCATCAGGCAGGACCAGGTCGAGCCGTGGCTCGAATTCCTCAAGCTCAACCATGTTCCGGTAGCCCGGGTTACCAGCCGGGAGCTGTGGCCAAAAGCCAACCTCCTGCCGGGGCCGCTCAAGGGTAGGGTCCGAACCCGTGGTCGCCATCAGCTGTGGCTGCTGCTGTTGCTGGTGATTTTACTCACCGCCGCGGCCGCGCTGGGGCCCCTGCTGCAGAAGAGAGCGGCGGTGCTAGCGCTGGGCGAACAGATCAACCAGGTGAGACAGGAGGCTGGGGTGGTACTCGAACTGAGAGAGCGGCTGGATCAGCGCCGCCTCCTTTCTGGTCATGTGCGCAAACTGCGCGCTGATTACCTGCCCGTGGTCGACGTGTTGCGCGAACTGACCGGCAAGCTGCCCGATGACACCTGGCTGCAACAGTTCGACCTGCGTGGTGGAAAGGTTGAGATTCGCGGCCAATCCCGACGTTCCACCGAACTCATCGCCATTCTTGAAGATTCGCAGCTCTTTCAATCGGTCGCTTTTCGTTCGCCCGTGGTGCAACGACCGGCGACCGGCGACGAAGTGTTCCATATCGGGATGGATTTGGCCGTCAGGCCGCTGGGTGGTGAGCAATGAGCGGACTCTCCCCTGGCCGTCACTGTCTGCTTTCATGGTCCCTGCTACTGCTCGTTCTGCTGCTGCTGTTTCTGTTGGTCGTACTGCCCTGGCAGCGGCAAAATGCCACCTATGACGAGACCCTGCGTGACTGGCAGGTGCGGCTGCAGCAGTTTCGCGAGAAAACGGAAGATCGCGCCGCCCTGGAGGCGCAGCTCAACGATCCCGGGCATGACGCCAGTGTACGCACCGATTATCTGCGCGGGAGTACCCCCGCCCTGACCGGGGCAGAGCTCCAGCAAAAGATAAAGACCATGGTGGAAGCGACCGGTGGGCAACTGCTCAGTACCCAGCTGGTCCTGCCGTCCGGGGAGGAGGCGCGGGTCCCCAAAGTCTCGGTCAAGGTGCGCATGATAGGCGATACCGCCGATCTCCTGAAAACCCTGTATGCGATCGAGTCGAGCCGGCCGATACTGTTCGTCGAGGATGTAGCGGTGCGCAGCGCCAGAAAAAGACCCTCGGAGCTGTCGGAAATGCTCAATATCAACCTGACTGTGGTCGGCTACATGCACCAGGGGGAGGCGGCACAATGAGACACCTGTTGCTGTTGATCGCCGCCGCACTGGGCCTGCTGGTCGCCTACCAATGGTATGCGCCCGGGGTGGGCGTGGCGCCGTTGCCCCTTGTTGCTGCCAGCAAGGACCAGCCGCAGCGGCCACTGAATCGGCCGCAGGCCAGTCTGCAGACGCTGCCGGCCATGGCTTTCTACCAGCCGGTTATCGATCGTCCCCTGTTCAACCCCACTCGCACTCCCGCTCAGCCACCGCAGGAGGAGGGCGTGTCCGGTGAGGTCGAAACCGATCACGCGCTTGAACTAAAGGGTGTCGTGCTTACCTCTGAGGGACGTGTTGCCTTGGTCGAGGGGCCTGGCGGACGCGTGGAACGCCTCCGGGAGCAGGATACCTGGCGCGGCTGGCGTGTTGATCACATCGGGCCGCAGGCGCTTGTGCTGAGCCAGGGTGCAGAAAAAAGAGAGCTGCCGTTAAGGGTGTATGCCAAGGTGCCGATCACCGGGCCACCACCGAAACGGCGACCACAAACGGCCCGCCCCAAGCCTGTCCCGTCACACGGCCGGCCGGCGGGCAAGGAGTGATCCTTCCTCCACCGTTCCTCGATCTACCGCCGTGGCAATGGAGTTGTGGAGGATTTTAATGGACAATATGCCAATTACCCTATTGCGAAGAAATGACCCGATGACGCCGCGTTTAAACAAGATCAAAAAACAGCTTCTACTGCTTCCGTTTATCCTGGCCCTGGCCGGATGCGCCGGGTTTTATGAGCGGACTGCACCGCAGTCGAACGTGCCATCCCCGCTGGCCCGGGAAGGCGCGCCCTTGCAACACCAGTTGCCGCCGGTGCCCGAAACTCTGCAGGCTGGGCTGTCTGAGGTAGAGAACAGAAAGCCGGCAGAGGCAAAGATCTTTCCCGGTAACGGACGCTTTATCGATACCACCCCCCGGCCCGCCACCAGTCCGTCAGGCGAGGGGAGTATCACCCTCAATTTCGAGAACACCGATATACGGGAAGTGATCAAGGTTATCCTCAATGACCAGTTGGGGGTCGGCTACGTGATCGATCCGGCGGTACAGGGTGGGGTGACCTTTCAGACTGGCAGGCCGCTGCGGCTGGAGGATCTCCTGCCGACCCTGGAGATGCTGCTAAGAATGCGCGGTGCCGCCATGATCAATGATCACGGCCTGTACCGTATTGTCCCAATGCAGGGCGTGTTGAACGGCAATCTCTCGGCCCAGTTGGGAGACTCGACCGCGCCGTTACCGGATGGCTACTCGGTAAGAGTGGTTCCGCTGCGCTACATTGCCGCCGCCGAGATGTCCAATATCCTCATGCCGATGGTCTCGGAAGGCAGCGTGGTGCGTACCGACTCGCTGCGCAACCTGCTGATCCTGGCTGGCAGCGCCAGCGAACTCTCCAGCATGCTGGAGACTATCCGGGTCTTTGATGTGGACTGGATGAGCGGCCTCTCGGTGGGCTTCTTTCCGTTGGCTCACGCCAGCAGTGAGCAGGTTGCTGAACAGATCCAAACCATTATCGGCAGTGAAGAGGGCGGGCCGGTACAGGGCCTGATAAAGGTTATGCCCATGCAGTCGACCAATGGCCTGCTGGTGGTCACGCCGCAGAAAGAGTACCTGCACAAAATCCAGTTGTGGATAGAGCGTTTTGACCGGCTCGAAGTGCTCGGAGGTGGTGGCGCCGGACAGCAGTTCCATGTCTATAAGATCAAAAACGGCCAGGCCGCCGAATTGTCGGAGCTGCTGGGTCAGCTTTTCGGCGATCAGCCGGCGGCGGAAAAATCCACCGGCGCGGCTATTGCGCCCGGGCAGAAGGCGGTCAGCCTCTCCTCGGAGCGGGAGACGGGTACGCAATCCTCGGCGGCTGGCTCATCTGTCGGCACCCTGTCGCTTGGTTCGCCAGGCTCGGACAGTAGCGCCACACCGGTCCGGGTGGTTGCCGACGAAACTCGCAACCTGTTGCTGGTCAACGCCTCGTCGCAACAGTATGCGAAAATAGAGCGGGTGCTGCAGCAGGTCGATATCACCCCGCTGCAGGTGCTGATTGAGGCGCGGATTATCGAGGTGACCCTGCAGGGTGACCTCAAGTATGGACTGCAGTGGTTCTTCAAGGGGGCGGGCATCAACGGCACCTCCGGTAGGGGGTCGCTGGACGGTACCCTGGACTCGGCCACCAGTGCTGGCCTAGGTGGTATCTTCCCCGGCTTCAACTACTCACTGGTGAGTACCGCCGGCCAAGTGCGGGCGCTGTTCAGCGCGCTCGCCGAGGACACCTCGGTCAAGGTGCTCTCATCCCCCTCGGTCATGGTGTTGGACAATCACGAGGCCCGAATCCAGGTTGGTGATCAGGTGCCGATTGCCACCCAGCAGCAGCAGGCCACCGGAACCGACAGCACCATCATCAACTCGATCGAGTACCGCGATACCGGCATCGTCCTCGAAGTCAAGCCGCGCGTCACCCCCGGCGGTCTGGTCACCCTGGATGTGGAGCAGGAGGTGAGCGATGTCTCGGCCACCCAAACCTCCACTCTCGATTCGCCCACCATCTCGACCCGCAAGATCACCAGCTCCATCGCGGTGCAGAACGGCCATGCCATTATCATGGGCGGCCTGATCAGGGATCGTGATGAAAACGGCAGCGGTGGCGTGCCGGGGCTGCACAATCTGCCGCTGGTGGGCTGGCTGTTTGGCCAGAAGAGCCGTGTAAACAACCGCACTGAGCTGGTGGTCATGTTGGTGCCGCGGGTGATTGGCAACAGTGCCGATGCCGCCCGGCTGGTCGAGGATTATCGGCTAAAACTGAAAGGGCTTGAGGGCGAGTTTTAATTAATCTGGCCGGGGATCGGGTAGGGTGGGTTTACGCTCGGGTCGGATTCAGCCGCGAATTTTGTGCCCACGCGGTTATGCTGACCGCTGGGGATGGATGCGATCTGTAAGCGGTTCGCCCGGGACCGAGTTCGCGGCGGGGCACGTGCCTGCCGCTACGCGTTGGCCGCCAGCGGGCATTGATCTGCCATCTTTACATGCAGGGGAGTCTGAATGATGATAGCTCAGACTCTGACGAGTCCCCCGATTGTATTGGGCGCGCCCCTCCAGAGAACTATTTTTGTTGCAAAAATGAAACATTTTTTCCGGTTGTATGCGAAAAAACGAATACTCCTGGAAAAAATATAAAAAAAGTAGCCTAATCGCTTGCGGTGCTTTAAAAATATGTGCTATGTTCGCCTCTGCAAGCGATTGCGGAAGTCATGTTAAATGTTTATCGCAACGAGGCTGTCACGGGCTCTGCGTAGTAAACGAGCAACATGCAGCAACAGGGGGAGTGCCGCTGTCGAGACAGAACCACATACCTGCAGGTGCGTAGCTTCGTGTCAGCCTGTTGTTGAAACGATTCGGGGATGTGGTAGCCTATGCGCCGCAGACCCGAAAAATAAACTTTGAAGATCGGTTAAGATCTACATTTGTAGCAAACCATATGGAGTGAATAAATTGATGAACAAGAAGCTTCTCGTAGCGAGCGTGGCCGGTGTGCTGGGTGGTATGGTTCTTAATGCCGCCAACGCCGCGACCGTTGTCTCCCCGTCGGGCATTGGCCAGACCGTGCTGGTGCCTTACTTTACCGCACAGGGCGGCAACGCCACCCTGATTAATATCGTCAACACCGACAGCACCAACGCCAAGATCGTGAAGGTTCGCTTCCGTGGCGCCGAGTTCTCGGATGACGTGTTCGACTTCACCCTGTTCCTGTCGCCGAACGACGTCTTTACCGGCGCGGTGAGCCAGAACGCCGGCGGCGGCGCCACCTTCTCCACCAGTGACAAGTCGTGCACCCTGCCCGCCAGTGTCAGCCAGGACTTCGTGACCAGCCGTGTTGCCAGTGGCGCCGCCGGCACCCTGGAGGGCTATGTCGAGATCTTTATCATGGCCGACCTGGTGAACGGCGCTGCTCCGCCACCCGCGGTCGATATCTGGGACAAGGTGCTGCACAGCGCCGGTGTTGCCCCCTGTGGCATCACCAACGCCGATATCACTGCACTCGGTCTGGACCCCTCGGTCGGCTGGCCGGGTGATGCTCCTGGTCCATATGACACTGCCGTCGCTGCTGCCGCCCCGCTGGGTATCGCGGCTCCGACCCCGACCCTGATGGCCAACAGCTTCATCGTCGACGGCCCCCGTGCCGCCGGTTATGGTGTTGAAGCCACGGCACTGGTAGAAGCCTTAGGTGGTCCCTACCACGTCACCTTCAGCCCGCAGCTGGCCACCCAGGTGCCCGCCGGTCGCTGGGATGACTGGTCGTCCGATCAGGGCCTGGCTGATACCCCGGCCGCCGTCGGCGGTGATGTGGCTCGCGCCGCCTACTACGATCTGCCGGATCTCTCCACCCAGGCGAATGCTGTTGTTAACGGAGCGCCTGTCGCGGCTAACCATGGCACTACCAACACGGCCATTGCTGATGTCTCGGCCGCCATCGCCAGCCGCTACGTGGCCAACGAGTTCCTGACCGACTCCACGGTAGCCGCTGCCACCGACTGGGTCTTCTCGATGCCGACCCGCCGTTACTACATGCAGTACGTCCCGGCTGTTGCGCCGGCCACGGGCTTCGTGTTTGATGGTGCCGGTGCGGTGCCGATCGGTCCCTACTTCACCGGTGTTACCGCCGCCAACGAGCAGCCGCTGGCCAGCTTCGATGTCTATGATCGGGAAGAGCAGACCTCGGCCCCGGCCTCGTTCGTGATCTCTCCGGGCGTTCCGGGCGTTCTGAACCTGACCGGCGAAGTGGGCGTGATCGGCTTCAACGGCAGTGCCACCACCTCCGAGGTGCTCTCGGCCAAGCTGACCCTGCAGAATGTCGATACCGCAGGCTATGCCGACGGCTGGATGGCGATCGATATCACCGGTGGTGTTCCGGTTGAGCCGGTGATCGGCTTTGCCGCCATCCGTGCCAGCAACAACCCGGCCGGTGGCGACTCCTTCAACTACGGTGCGGCAATTAACCACCGTTTCTACTAAGCTGATAAAGTTAGTATCGAAGGTGCTGCTTGCGGTCTGATCTCTGGATCGCAAGCGGCAGATAAAAACAACCCGCTGCAAGGCGGGTTGTTTTTTAGCGCCAATTTTTTCTGGGTGTCGCTGATCGGTGCTTGAAAATCGACCCGTCTGGCCCTATAGTCTGTCCGGTTTTCGGCCGCCACGGGTGAATGCCGCCCGGCGACTTCGCAGCAACAGGCCGAGATAGCAATTCTCTCTTTTTTCGCAGATCTTCAGGTTGAATTTATGAGCAGGTTATATCCGTCCAACGTGTCACGGTCCGTTCTTCTGTTGCTTGCCGGCGTTCTGCTGAGCGCCTGTGCGAGTACCCCGAGCCCCCCCCTGTCACCCGAGCAGCAGGTCACGCAGCGTGCCGAGGCCTACTGGTCCGCCCTGCGCGCCAGCCAGCGCGACCAGGCCTACGCCTACCTGGCTCCGGCCTACCGCAAGCTGGTCGATCTGGACGCCTTCTGGCGCCACGCCAAGGGCCATCTGGTATGGGATTCGGTGGCACTGGCCAAGGTGGAGTGCGAGGGCGAGCCGGCCGATGCCTGCGTTGCGGTGATGCGGGTCAGCTACCCGCCCGCCCTGACCCGCCGTATCGAGGTGGATACCCACCTGCGGGAGAACTGGGTCCGGCTGAATGGCGAATGGTGGCTGCTGCCCGAGAAGTAACCAACTGCACGGCCGCGTCGTTCTGCGGCCAGGTTAGTTTGAATCGTATACCTACAACATCTCAGGAGTTTGCATATGTCGAAACTGTTGTCCCGTGCCGGGTTGCTGGCCGCTCTCTGTCTCATCGTCTGGAGCGCCCAGGCGCAGCAGGCGAATAACCCGGTGGTGATGCAGGGTGGCGGGGTGGAGATCACCCTGCAGGATCTGCAGGCGGCGCTGGCCGCGATGTCACCGGAGCGTGCCGAGCGGGCGCGTACCAAGCAGGTGCACCTGCAGTCCATCGCCGAGAATCTGCTGATCTGGCGCAGCCTGGCCGAGCGCGCCGAGGCCGAGGGCCTGACCGATGACCCGCTGATACAGAAGAGCCTGCAGTTGCAGCGTGAGCAGACCCTGGGCGAGCTGATGCTCAGCCGCGCCGAAGGCCAGGTGCAGGCAGCGGACGTGGAGGAGCTGGCAGAGCTGGAGTACCAGGCCAACAAGTCGCAGATGGCCTCGCTGCCGGTGATCCAGGCCAGCCATATCCTGATCCGTATCGGCGAGGAGGGTGAAGCTGCCGCCCGCGGCAAGGCCGAATCCATTCTGCAGCAGTTGCGCCAGGGACAGGACTTCTCGCGCCTGGCGCGCGAAAACTCGCAGGACGCCAGCGCGGCGCGCGGTGGACGGCTGGGGCGGCTCAAGATGGATCGCCTGGTGCCGGAGTTCAAGGAGGCGCTGCTGCAGTTGACTGAACCGGGGCAGATCTCCGGGGTGGTCAAGAGCGATTTCGGTTTCCACATTATTCGCCTGGAGGAGCGCAGCGATGCGAAGATACCCGACTACGCGGAGGTCAAGGACAAGCTGATCGCCGAGAAGGTGTTGCAGATGCGTAACGTGCGCCGCCAGGCCCTGGTGGATCCGATCCGTGATCCGGAGAAGGTGACCCTTCATGAAGAGGCTCTGGAGAGCCTGCTGCTGCCTGCCGATGCGGCAGAGTAAATGGTGCGGCGCCCGGTGCTGGCGTAAGACCGGGAGCGCACTGTCGTGAGCCTGTTACTGAACGATCTGTGGATCAATCTTCGCAGCCAGGGGTTGTTGCAACCCCTGGTGCGGCGCGAGATCAGTGCGCGTACCGCCGGCACCGGCCTGGGCGTTGCCTGGCTCTACCTGCAGCCGCTGGCGATGATGGCGGTGTACCTGTTTCTGTTTGATATCATATTCGCCATCCGCCTCGGTGAGGCCGGCACCAGCGAACGCATGGGGCTGTTCCTGATCGTCGGCATGACCCCCTGGCTGGCTTTCGCTGACGGCCTCAAGCGTGCCGCCAACAGCTTGGTGGCGGTGGGCAACATGTTGCAGAAAAATCCTTTACCGATACTGCTGTTTCCACTACGCACGGTGCTCGCCTCCTTTCTTATCTACCTGCCACTGTTCCTGGTGATGGTCGGCCTGGCACTCTATTACAAGGGGTTTACCTGGGCGGTGCTCTGGTTTGTGCCCCTGTGGTTGTCGTTGGGGCTGTTGATCCTGCTGGCGGGTAGCCTGCTCTCGCTGATGACCGCGGCCAGTCGCGATAGTGCCGAGGTGCTGGGTCTGTTTCTTTCGGTGGGGTTCTTTGTGGCGCCCATCATCTACCCCATGAGTCGGGTGCCGGAGGTGCTGCGACCGGTGCTCTGGTTGAACCCGGCAACCCCCTGGGTGACCGGGATGCGTTCCGTGTTGTTGACCGGGGAGACCCCGTCAGCCGGCGTGTTCATCGCTATTGCCGCGTGGCTGGCGTTGCTGTTACTGCTGCTCTCCTGGACCTACCAGCGCTGCAGTGAACAGGTGGTGGACTGGCTGTGACGGCGCTGGATAAAACGCAGCGGATACTCAGGGTCGACCACCTGGGCAAGTCCTACAAGCTGTACGATTCACCCTCGGATCGGCTCAAAGAGATCCTCGGGCGGCGCGACCGACACCGGGTCCACTGGGCGTTGCGCGATGTCAGTTTTGAGCTGAATCGCGGTGAGTGTCTCGGCGTGGTGGGTGATAACGGCGCCGGCAAGAGCACCCTGCTCAAGCTGATTACGCAAACCCTGCGCCCCACCACCGGCTCGCTGCAACGTGAGGGCCGGGTGACCGCAATCCTGGAGCTGGGGGCCGGCTTTCACCCGGCCTTCACCGGTCGGGAGAATCTCTACTTTTCCGGCGCCATTATCGGCATTCCGAAGCCGGAGATGCAGCGACTGGAGGCGTCCATTATCGAGTTTTCCGAGCTGGAGGCGGCGATAGACCGCCCGGTCAAGACCTACTCTTCCGGTATGGTGGTGCGCCTGGCTTTTGCACTGGTAACGGCGGTGATACCGGACATCCTGATTATCGATGAGGCGCTGGCCGTGGGCGATCAGCATTTCCAGAAAAAATGTGCCAAGCGAATTCAGGAGTTCAGGCAGCGCGGCTGCGCCATCCTGTTCTGTTCTCACAGCATGTACCACGTCAGAAAACTGTGTGACCAGGCGATCTGGCTGGACGAAGGGGGCGTGCGAGCGATCGGCGAAGTAGAGCCGGTTATCGCCGACTACGAACAGTACGTGCGCGGCCTGGATAGTGAGCCAGAGCAGCCACCCGCCCCGGATGCCGTCGTCCTGCATCCGCCACCTGTTGCAGCAGAGGCGCACAAGGTGCGGGCCGAGCTGATCTCGGTGGAGATCGGCGAGCTGGACCACAGTCAGCCACCCCAGTTGCTGGGCAGTGACCTGCTGGTGACGGTGACCGCGCTGGCCCGCCAGGAGGAGCCGCCGAGTATCGCGGTGATGCTGGAGCGTGCCGACGGTGTCGGCATCACGGCGGTTGGCAGTCACCATGACCGGGTCTGGCCACGCCGTCTGGACAATGATCGCTGGCAGACCTGTCTGCGCTTTCCCGATCTCCCTCTCTACTCCGGTGAGTACCGGGTGAGCGCCTACCTGTTCGATCATGAGGGTGTGCTGGTTCTCGATGAGTGGTTGCAGCATGCCGCGTTCCGGGTCGTCTATCCAACCCTGGAGGTGGGGTTGGTCCGTTTGCCCCATGAGTGGTTATGAGGGTATTGTCTCTGGTCAGACGTCTGCGCGCAGAGTTCAAGGCGCTGATCGAGCTGGTGTTGCTGCCCGGGCTGGCGCTTATTCTACCCTGGTCTCTCTGCTACCGGCTGTTCTGGCAGCTGAGCCGGGCGCCGTTTTTCTACCGCGCGCGTTGTCGGCAGAGCCTGGCGGCGGCGCAACGGGCAGGTTTTGTCGATGACCCGGTGCGTTGGATTCGGCGCTATCGCCTGATGATCATGATTGATCACGCCGATCTCTACCTGTCACGCAGCCGCGGTGACCGCTGGATGGAACGGCACCTGCGCCGGGAGGGCTCATGGCCCGACCCGGGTAACGCGTTTGTCGGTTGTACATTCCATTGGGGTGCCGGTATGTGGGGGCTGAGAGATATCGCCCGCGCCGGGTTGCGCGCCCATGCCCTGGTCGGGCGTCTGCAGAAGGCGGCTTTTCGCGGGCAGTATATTATCGGTCGCTACAGTTTTGCGCGTGTGGCCGAGGTGGGGCGCGCGCTGGGCACCCGGCCACTGGATGTAAGCCGGGACCTGAGCCAGTTATTACGGTTGATACGCCAGCAGGATGTGCTGGTGGCGGCCGTGGATGTGCCTCCGGACGAAGTGGGCGGGTCGATTCCTGTGCGCTTTCTGGGACGCCAGATCAGCGTTCCGCGAGGTATTTTCAGGCTGGCCGCCGGCAAGCGGCTGCCCGTCGTGTTCTACCTCACGGGGTTTGATTTTTCCACAGGGGAACGCTTTCTCCATATCACCGATCCGGTCGTTTCCGGGGATGCGGCGGTGCTGGCGGAGCAGGCGTTTGCCGAACTTGAATCATGGGTCACCAGGCAGCCGGAGTGTTGGCACTTCTGGTTTGCCCTGAATCGATTTACACGGGGGAAGGCCGAGCATCCGGCCTGACGGGGATGAGCAGAATTCACGCGCAGGAGGATCACACACCCGGGGCACCGTCTGAACAGGCGTCGTCTTGCTTGCTGCTGGTCTGTCCGCAGGCGTGGCCGGGCAAGGCCCGGTTGGGCGGCGATTGCCGCTTTATGGAGTATCGATTTGTCGATGCCGCCGCCCGCGATGGCCTGACCGCCTGGTGGGCGGAAGGGGAGCATGGGGCGGGTTCAGACTGTGTCGAAGTCGTCGCCTCATCACGTGCTCTGGAAGGGGGCTTTTCCCAGCAGTCGCTGAACCGGCTGTTTTCACAACAGCTTGCCGACTATCGGCCATCGGCGGTGGTGGTGGTTGGGATCCATGGCTGTACGGTCGATCTTGTCCGCATCGCCGACCTGATGGGTACCCCGGCGGCCTTCATTCTCGACCGCGCGGCGCTGGCCGCCATCGATGCGCTGCAGCCGGCTGGTGGCGATGCCCACTGGGTGGCGGATGCGCTGGCACGCGCCTGCGCCCTGGTGTGGATGGATGCGGGAGAGCCGCCCGCGAACAGGGCAATGGAGTGGGTCGGGATCGAGCAACTGGGTGAGACACTGACAATCGCCGGCCGGGAGAAAAACCGGGCGCGGGGGTTTGATTATGCCCGCTATGAGTTCTGTCTGCGGGATCACCCGCTGTTGCTGCAGATGCAGGCGGCTGATGTCAGCCATTTCAGGGGCTGTGAGCGGGTGCTGGACCTGGGCTGTGGGGCCGGGATCTTTCTCGAACTGCTGCGCCGGGCCGGCATTGAGGGCGAGGGTGTTGAGCGCAGCGAGGCGATTGCCGACTATGCGCGCGGCATGGGGCTGCAGATAGAGACGGGCAATGCGCTTGCCTGGCTGCAACAGGCCGGGCAGCGTTATGACGGCATCTACTGTTCGCACTTCATCGAGCACCTCGACTTCGACCAGGTGCAGGATCTGCTGCAACAGATCACTGAAAAACTGCGTCCGGGCGGGGTTCTGGTATTGGCGTTTCCCGATCCCGAGTCGATACGCAGCCAGTTGCTCGGGTTCTGGCGTGACCCGGAGCATGTGCGCTTCTATCATCCCGAGTTGATTGCCACGCTTGCCGTTTCCCTGGGGCTGAGCTGCGAGTGGCGCAGCTATGATGATCAGCCGCACCGGGTGGTCTCCTTTCCCCTGGCCCCACCACCGGTGGCAGAGGCCCCGGGTGGTGTAATGTCCGGGCCGGTGCCGGCCGGGGGGCGCTGGATCGGCCGTCTGCTCGCCCGTCTTGGCCTGGTTAGTGTCAGCCAGTACCAGGAACTGCTGCATGAGGTGAACCGGGTGATGGAGAGGCAGAACCGGGTGTTGCAGCAGTTGGAGGCGCGGACCGATACCCTGTGGGCGGTGAATCAGACCTGGGCGTGGAATGATAATGCGCTGCTCAGGTTCAGGAAGCGATAGTGTCGGCATCCGCTTTTTTTGCCCCACGGGCTGTTTATAGGGACACAGAGCAGGGGCGTTGCCAGCCCTCTCTGTGGTATCAATTTTGATTTAGTTTGAAAGGGTTAATGTTATGTCACAACAGAAGAAGCCGGATAATCGGGTTGAACCCCTGCTGAAACGATTCATCGATCTGGCCAACCAGATGCGTGAGGAGGGGGTTCCGGTTGAGTTGGTTAATGCCGGATTGATGTTTGCCTCCTGCACCTACGCGACCTACTTCAGTGCGGGTAATGAGGGGTATCTGGAGCAGAGCGGTGTGGAGAAGGTGATGGAGGCCTACCGGCGCAACCTGGAGAGCCTGCAGAAGGTGAAGAAGGCGCAGGTCAATCCGGATGGAAAGGGTTAAGTTGATGCCGGGCAGCGTCGGCCGGTCGGCCGTGTGAAACCCGGGGAATAGCCGGTGCAGGCGTTCATGCAAAGCCAGCGTCCACAGGTGGATGTGATCATCCCGGTGTACCGCGATCTGGCGGTGACACGCCGCTGTATCGAGTCGGTATTGAATACGTCCGCTGATCGCCGTGGCGAGGTTGTCGTGGTTGACGACGCCTCTCCCGATGACGGTCTTTCAGGCTGGTGTGAGCGGCTATCTGCAAGCGGGCGGGTGACCCTGCTGCGCAACGACAGGAACCAGGGTTTCGTGGCCTCGGTCAACCGTGCCATGCGGCACTGCGCCGGGCACGATGTGGTGCTTCTGAACAGCGATACCGAGGTCGCCAATGACTGGCTGCAGCGGCTGGCGGATACCGCCTACGCAGCACCGGACATTGCCAGCGTCACCCCCTTCTCCAATAACGCCACCATCTGCAGCTATCCCTACCCCGAATGGCCGGGCGGGCTGCCGGGCGCACTCTCCCTGCAGGCGTTGGACAACTGCTTTGCGCAGGCCAATGCGGGTGCGTTTGTCGATATACCCACCGCCGTCGGGTTCTGCATGTATATCCGCAGGGCGGCCCTGGACCAGGTCGGCTATTTCGATGAAGCGGCCTTTGGCCGCGGTTACGGGGAAGAGAACGATTTCTGTCGGCGCGCCCTGGCCAGTGGCTGGCGCAATGTGCTCTGCGCCGGCCTGTTTGTCTATCACCAGGGCTCGGTCAGCTTCGGCGCGGACAAGGATGCCTTGGGCGACAGTGCCATGGCGGTGATTGAGCAGCGCTACCCGGATTACCTACCGCAGGTCAGGCGCTTCATTGCACAGGATCCCCTGGAACCCCTGCGCAAAGCGGTGGACAGGGTGCGTGCCGCGTGCGGCGACCTGTTTCCGCTTGCCCTGCTCGCCACCGCCAACAGCAGCGAGGCGGAGGTGCTGGCCACGCTGCAGGATCTGCGGGTTCGTGGTCGTGATGAGGGGGTCACGCTGTTTTGTGAAGAAGAGGCCCTGCAGCGGGTGTTGAAGCGACGCCTGGCGGCGCGTCACGAGGTGATTTTCATGCCCGGACTGTGGGCGGCAGATGGAATCCGCCGCCTGATGCAGAGTCGTTATGGCCCGGTTGACTATGTTCTGTTGCATGCCGGGGCCAGACTGCCGCCTGGCGGACCGGCCCTGCTGCATGTGGTACATAGTTGGGGCGGCGGCGTGGAGCGCTGGGTGGAGCAGTTCTGCAAGGCGGATACGGCACATGAACACTATGTTCTGAGCGCCGCGGGCTGTGACTTTGCCCAGGGGGAGCGACTGCTGCTGCGCCGGGATGCTCCGGCAGGTGAGCTGATCGCAGAGTGGCGGCTTGCGCGACCGATCCATGCAACCGCGCTGTCACATAGCGAGTATCGACAAATACTGAGTGCGATTATCGCCCTCTTCGGTATTGATCGGGTGATGCTCTCCTCGTTGATCGGGCATGCGCTGGATGCGCTGGAAACGGGCTTGCCGACGATATGGGTCGCCCACGATCACTACCCCTGGTGTTCGTCCATCGTGCACTACTTTGAAGGCGTCTGTGAGCAGTGTGACTACGATCGTTTGCAGCGTTGCCTGCAGCACAACCGGTTCGATTTCCTGAGCCGCTATTATAGTGCCGACGAAGCGATGCTGCTGCGGCAGCGTCTGCGCCGGCTGGTAAACTCCGAGCAGTTGACACTGGTGGCGCCGACCCGAGGCGTGAGTGAGCGTATCGGCGCACTGGTGCCGGGACTGGATACGACGCGCTGGCCGGTTATTCCACACGGCCTGGAACTGAGCGAGCAACACCCCTCGTCAGCGGCTGCCGGGCCGGTGAAAAAATCAGCAAGAGCGGGTACGGCGCCTACGCGGGATACTGCAAAGACTTCGGGTGGGGTGGGCACGGCACCCATGCGGGATACTGCAAAAAAGTCAGGTAGGGTGGACACGCTTTTTGTGCCCACGCGGATACCTGGAGAGAGAAAAAGAGCGCTGGTGCTGGGACGCCTGCATCCCCACAAGGGGCAGCAGTTACTGCAGCAGGCCCTGCCCCGCCTGACACAACTGTGTGACATTGTGCTGCTGGGTGGGGGAGATGCTGCCCACCAGTTCGAGTCGGTTCCCGGCATCGAGATCATTCCCGTTTATGCGCATCATGCACTTGAACAGCATGTCCATGACATCAACCCGGATTTCGCCATTCTCGCCTCCATTGTGCCGGAGACCTTTAGTTATACCCTCAGCGAGTTGTGGGCGCTGGGTGTTCCGCCGCTGGCTACCGATATCGGGGCCTTTCATGAGCGCATAACGAATGGTGAAGACGGGTTACTGTACAGCCCGGATGCGGACGCTCTGGTGCAGGCCGTTCAGCGAATGGTGAATGATGAGCAACTGCTTGAGCATATTGCCGGAGTGGTAAGAGACAAATCACCCGTCACCATCGGCCAGATGGTCGAGGCGTACCTGGACTTGTTTACCGCACTGGAAGGCAGTGGCCGGCAACGCCAGCCGGTATCGAAAAGAGGCTATACGCTGGCGCAGTTCAGGGTGGTACTCGAGGCCCTCGTGTCACCGGCACGTGCAGAGGCACAGCATGGCATTGCGCAGGTTGAAATCCTGCGCCAGGCGTTGCGTGTCTGCGAGTCCGACAAGCGGGAATTGGATGCACGGTTGAATGCCATACAGGGCTCCAGGGCATGGCGCTGGATCAAGGGCTTGCGTGGGTTTCGGCAGCGCTTGCTGAACAGGTTTGGAGATAAAAGATGACAGATCCAAAGGTTCTGTTTGGATTGCACATTACGAAATGTGCCGGCACCTCGATTCTCAAGGCGGCACAGTCGCAGTTGCCTGCTAGCCAGATCTACCAGGCCACGGCCCTGATCGAGAACTTCTGGCAGAACAGTAACGAGTTTTACGAGATTACCAATCACCAGGGGATACGGTTTTTTTTCGGTCATCATGTCTATGACGAGATGGTCAAGCTGTTCAACGATGTCTATCTCTTCACCTTCCTGCGGGATCCGATCGACAGGCATGTCAGCAACTTCAAGTTCCTCAACCGGCTTCGTTCCGATCTCTCGCTTCCCGCCATGTCGGTCGAAGAGTATATCGGCAGGGAGAACAGCATGTACAGTGAGTACAGCATGTGTGGTTTTATCCTGTCCAGATTTTCCGGCTTTGTTGACCCTGCAGCAGAGACAGCGGCAGAGAAGGCGATATCCGCCCTCAGCAAATTTGATTATGTCGGCGACCTGGCGACCCTGTCTGGTTTTTCCGATGTCATGGCGGAATATCTTGGACTGGAGTTTTCCGGGATAACCAAAGAGAACGTCTCTCTGGCGGATGAAAATATCAATGATGAGGTTCTGGATGAGCTGGTTGAGTCACTCAATGCGGCTGATGATATTGAACTTTACCGGGCCTTCAAATCATCACCCGGCGGATTGCGGAATCCATTCCAGACCAGGCAGGCAGTGGAGTGGCGGAGTACGGTATTTGCTGCAGGCGAGTACGACTACGGGAAACTGGAGGACAGGTTGGTCAACAGTCTCTACTGGGAGTACCGTGATCATGGTGTCCTTGATCAGTTTCTCGATCTGATACCGCAGAAATTGTCGTTCCTTAACAAGTTTGTCGAAAAGGCGACACCGCAGCCTGAGGTCGTCGACGATCAGGATGGGACTGCACCGATCGAAATCGACACGCTGCTGGATACGCAGGATGGGTGGCTGAAACGGATTGCCAGGGCGGTTAAAAATTTAGGGTAGGGTGGGCACGAAAAACGTGCCCGCCCTGCCACGCTTCAGATCCAGTGCCGGCGCAGGAACGGTTATCGTCTGAGAAGGCGGTTGCGGAGCCACAGCATTTTCACCATCATACGAAGGGAAAGTTTGAATGATGTGCTGATCCCCGGATTTGCGTACAGGCCGGGAAGCCAGCCGATTTCCCGCAGATAGTCTCTGGTTCTTGCGCGGTGTTTTGTTGAATAGGGCGATCTCAGGATATCCCAGGTACTGACGCTTTGCGCCTTGTTTGAAAACCCGCCGGCGCCGAATGTTTCATTGTGGTTGAGCCTGAAGTAGGCGTGGGCCAGGAAGGCGGGGGGCGTGTTGATGATCCCGTGCCACATTTTCAAGGCGCAGGGCCTGATCTCCTGCGCGCTGTATGCCTGGATGCGGATCAGCCTGGCCCAGAAAGCAATGCTGTCGATTACACCGGCTTGGTAGTGGCGGATGCTCTCCTCGAAGACACGGTTCTCCTGCTGATCGACAAGGCGTATTGCCTGGACCCCCCGGGCTGTCCTTTGATAGCCGGTGACGCTGCCATTGGGTGAGTTACATAGCATCTCAAATGGCGCTACGGAATCCAGCAGTTCGGCGAATCGATTATTCACGTTCAGGTTTGTCGCCCAGGCGTTTTTGCTGCTGTTGCCCGGTTGGTGGTTGAGGAACCTGTTCAGCGCAAGATAGTAGCCATGCCAGGTTATTTCTGGCAGGGTGTGTGCTAGGTTGTCCTGAATGCTGCCGCGCCATCCGATATCGACAATGCCCAGGTTGCGACTGCTGTCACTGTCGATACCGTGGGTCTGCAGGTAACCGAGGAGTTGCTCCCGCTTGTTGCCAAGATGCGCATTCAGTCGCTGCTGTGTCTCAGGCTGTTGCAGGAAGTTTTGCATGCGCGGGTCTTTCCAGGGGAGCTGGATCGGGGTGTCGATATCCATACCCAGTCTATCAAGTGCCTCTTGAAACGCTTCCGGCTCAATATCCAGTGATGCAAAAAGCGCACGCGGAGATTGTATGCTGTACTGGCTCCACAGGCGCATCAGCTCGTCACTGGATGCCTGTTTTAATGAGGCTGAAAAAGTGGCGATACGACTCACTTCAAGTAGCTGGGCGGGAGGTGGCGTGATACCGATGGGATCCTCGGCGGCAAGCTTTTGGTAGAGGCGGTGAAAGAACTCCCCTTCACGGGTGAAGAAGAACAGCTGTTCCACTTTGTCGGTGATGGCATGCTGCATGATATGCAGAATGAAACCGATCCATAGAAGTGAGGTCTGGCGACCGTACTGGTATGCCGGATGGGGTGTTTCACCCTGAACAGTTTCGTTTGTCCAGTCTGCAGAGGCTTTCTCCAGGGCAGCCTGTCGTGCGTTGAATGCACGCGCGTGTTGCAGTCGCTTGTTGTGCTCCGCTTGCGGTTGGAAGTGAATGGCCTCAATGCCCAGTTTTTTTGCGGCAAAGACGTCGGCGTTTGGGTTGTCACCAATATGAATATGCTGCTGTGGCTGAATACCGAGTTCACCCTGGACCTGAGTGAACAGTCTTCCAGACCGTTTGTTGTAACCGATATCGCATGATGACCAGCCGTTGGGAACCAGTTCACTCAGTCTATGGTGATCCAGTAAGGCGCGCAATTGTGTTGCCGGCATGTAAAAATCTGACAGGAACATCCGCTGCTCAACCTCGATCTCTTCAATGGTTGTGCGGATCGTCGGGTCGGGATAAGTGACCCGTTGCTCCTGCTCCAGTTCGATGCTGGCGATCGACTCGATCAGTGCGCTGCGCTGCGGCGATCCTCGGGTAATCTGCGTGATACCGATCAGGTCCAGCCAGCGATCATAAACATCAAGCAGGCTGTACTCGTCATCCAGCCCGGCGTTTTTGGCCTCGCTCCCAATATGTTTTTCCGCCAGTTGTCGCTGGCGCATGAGTGTCCAGGCATCGCGTTTTTCTTCAGGCAGCAGATTGCCATAAAGTGTCAGCAGGTAACGGGAGACGTGCAGCTTGACGCAGTCCGGATGACACTCCCTCCTGAGCAGGGTGTCCCAGATATCAATTGTCAGCACTGTCCGGCGCTGCGCTTGATTCACAGGAGTGCCCTGCGCAGCCGATGGTAGATGAAGCGCGCGACCTTGCGTGGAAACGGGGGTAGAAATGCCAGTCGGCCGATGTCGTGCGCCTGGGATTGACTTTTGTCGGCCGGACATAATTGCAGGTCGGCTTTTACCGCCTCCTGTCGATAGAGCGGTGTCGGCTCGGTCGGCGAAACCGGGTCGCCTGCCAGCAGTTCGGTTACCGTATCCAGGAACTGGGACAGTCCCTGATTGATAGGGCGCGATTTCATAAATTCGATGCAACGTTGTCCCATAGCGGCCGCCTTGCCACTTGAAGATAACAACTCCATGAGGCCGGTTGCGATTGCTTCTGGTGTCTGTTCGCACAACAGCATGGCGTCATCGGGAAAATCATATAGCGTATTCTCACGGTGTATCTCTACCACCGGAAGACCTGCTGCCATCATTTCGAAGGGTATGCGTGACGGGTTGCTGGCGCTTATACAGAGCCCCACCTGGCATCGATTATAGAGTTCGTTGCAGGATTTCAGATCAATCAGTCCAAGGTTGGTATGCTCGAACCAGATATTCTGTTTCTCCCTGGAGCCATAGAGATATATCGTTACATCAGGCAGGTGACGCTTTACGATGCCCAGTGCCTCCAGTCCGATGCGTGCACAGCGACGCGGTTTTTCCGGTTGGTAAATAAAACAGATTGCCCTCTCTTTTTCTACAGCCGGAAGCGGCTTGTAGATATTGAGGTCGGCGCAGAAATCGAAGTAATTTGCTAGTACCCTGTGTTGCTGGTTCAGCTTGGCCGGTAGCCACCTGCCGATCGTGATTGGATGCAGACCATAACAGTAGGAGTTTTCGGCCAGCAGGAAGCCATCACCCATGGGATTGAACCAAGCCTCGTAGTCCTGCACGAAATAGCACTTGGTGCAGGGAAACGGTAGTGCGCGGACCACCTTGGCAGAGTACCAGATGGTCGCGAAGATCATGTCGGCCGGTTCGATATCAGACCAGCTTGAACGAACATCGGAAAACTCAAAACCAAAAATCCGGTTGATTTCGCTTTTCAGGCGATGGCTGCTCTCGGCGCCTTTGTTTTCCATGTAGAGTATGCATTCATGACCTGAGCGCTGCAGGTGATCAGCGTGTTGAAGTATGGTTCTGTGTCCACCGGAGCCTTCAAGTAATCCCGGTACAAGCCATGCGATTGTAGCCATGTTTTAAACCTTGTGTTCGCGCCTGGCGATCTGTTCTGATGTAGGGTGAGTCACTTTTGAGCGGCCTTTTATCGTCCTGGAATCAGGCGGCCGAGAAAACGTGCCAGACGGATTGCGCGACTTGAATTGAGCGTTGTGTAATCCTGGAACAGCTTGTCATGCCTGGTTTGCAGGGTCTGGTACTCTTCGGCTTTTGCGTCAAGTCTTTGGTCTCGCTCCTTGATCATGGCGTCCATGTTGTGGATCGCTTGCAGCCTTTCAACAAGTAACTCTTTTTGTGTTTCGATTGTCTGGTTCCGGTGTGTGATCATGTTCTCCATGTTTTGCATCGCATTCCAGCGTTCCCTGACCAGTTTTTTCAGGGTTTCAATAGTGTTCGCCTGTTCGAAAAGAGCGTTCAGCGAGCGAAAAAGTGTACCCGATATTTGGTTCTCTTTGGCCAGTTTCTCCAGCCACCATGCATGATCCGCAGACGGACTGCACTGCTGTAGAAGATCGTTGTCACTGACGCCCTGGAGGCGGGCGATCAAGAAACAGAGTAGCGAGAGTGGGTGCAGACTGTCGTTGTGGAGCAGGTGCTGGCAGGTTCTGGAACTGTTTTCCAGGTCGTCGTTATTACCCGACTCCCCGCTCTGCTGAATAGCCCGTGACTGGATATACGAATTCTCATGAATGTGGCGCCAGTGGTCGCCTTCGGCCAGGGTGTTCCCGCTATGAATCCGGTAGTAGACAAGCGGTTCCTTCAGCCACACCGGCTGGGTGTACTCCAGGGATCTTGCGGCCCAGTCCCAGTCATGAGTATAACGCAGTGCTTGAAATGGTCCGACCCTGTCAAAAAGGGTTCGGGAGAAAAAGAAATTGGATGTGCTGATAGCCGGGTTCCCGGCCAGGAACCACGCTTCCGGGGCCAGGGTATCGCAGTATGCCAGGAGTTGCCGGTGAAGGCGAATGCGCTCTTCAGCTATGCCCGGGGTGGCTTGAGAATAGATGAACTCAGTGTTGGAGAATGCAAAAAAAACGCAACTATTGTCCTGCTCTGCCACTGATACCAGTTGCTCGATGCGCGAGGTGTGATAGCGATCATCGGAGTTCAGGATGCTTATGTACTTTCCCCGTGATCTGCCGATTGCAAGATTCAGGGTTGCATGCGCGCCTAGATTGGTCTGGTTGCGTGTCGCGTTGATTCTGGGGTCTGCCAGGCTCGTGATCACGTCCCAGGTATTGTCGCTGGATGCATCATCGATAATGATGACTTCGATCTCCCGCCAGCTCTGTTGCAGCGCGCTTTCTATGGCCTCCTTGACATGCTCCTGGTGGTTATACGCAGGAATAATGATGCTAACGATTGGGTCGCCACTTTCTGTTTGCTGGTTCATTGGGCTGGCGGAGGTCATGTTTTCGGATAGTGGTGCCCTTTTGAGCGGGCTGCCGGATGGTATCATAGAGATGATAAGCGGGCTAATACCGTGTGCCAAAGGTCACAAAATCGTTAACTCCAGGGGGTGGTTAAGGTATACTCACCGGCCGTGGAAGTCCTTGTTGCAAAAAGGGAATTGCCGTCTGGGATGGCCCTGGTCGGGCGCTGCGGTGTTTGTGGAATCATTATCGGGATGGGGCACCGTTCGGCATGGCGTCGTCAGCGGTTATCGGTATCGTGACAGAACGGGGCCGTGGGAAACCGCTTGATGCGCGTTTAGGATGCGAGGTAAAGGTGCGGGGTTCCCACGGTTCTCCCTCTTCCCGGATGGGCATGTTGCCGGTCCTCCGGATAGCCGATTGTGTCGATGGTCATGATGGCGGATTCCGGGCCGGGTCCGGAGACGGAAAAAATATGTTAAATAGGGTGAAATGCGGATAGATGACAACCGCCAGTAAAGACCAGGTGGCGAGCGTAGATGGGACCGGTAGGGTATCGCTGGTTGTAGTCAACCATAATTCAGGTTCGCTATTGCAGGCGTGTATTCAGTCCGCCCGGCATCAGGTCGATGAGCTACTGATAGTGGATAATGCGTCGAGCGATTTGAGTCTGGCTGAGTGCGAGGCGCGGTTTGCGAAAGAGCGGAAAATCCGGTTTATAAAAAATGCTGCAAATCTCGGGTTTGCGGCAGCCTGCAATATCGGTCTTGCGCACTCAAAAGGGAAATTAGTTCTTTTTTTGAACCCGGATAGCCAGCTCGACGAGGGGGCTGTTGAGCATCTCTGCAAGGCGATAGCTGGCGATCCTGCGGTCGGCATGGTCGGTGGGCTGCTGGTCAACCCCGATGGCAGCGAGCAGGGTGGAGGTCGGCGCGCCATCCCGACACCCTGGCGTTCGTTTGTGCGTGCGTTTGGTCTGTACCGTTTGCAGTACCGATGGCCGCGCATTTTCTATGATTTTTACCTGCATAAACTGCCATTGCCGGAGGAAGCCGTTGAAGTGGAGTCGATATCAGGCGCCTGCATGATGGTGAAACGTGAAGCGGTTTCCGATGTCGGGGAGTGGGATGATAACTATTTTCTGCATTGCGAAGACCTGGATTGGTGTATGCGGTTTCGCGCCGGCGGCTGGAAAATCCTTTTTGTTCCCTCAGCCCGGGTGGTGCACATGCTGGGTGCCTGTAGTCGTGCCAGGCCCATTTTTGTAGAATGGCACAAACACAAGGGGATGTTGCGCTTTTATCGTAAATTTTTTCGACACCAGTACCCCTATGGCCTGATGGGTCTGGTAGCGGTCGGCGTGTGGGTGAGATTTGCCATGGTGGCTTCGTTTAAGATGGTGCATAGGAAACAGTGATAGCTTCCGCAGCTTGTCCCCGCTCTGTTGGGGTTCTAGGTGGGTCCAGTTATGTAGGGCGGTCGCTTTTACCTGAATTGCGTGTCTCTGGCTGCCGGGTGGTCGCTTTTTCGCGCACTCCGGAGGCGCGCGCGGATGCGGATGGGATTGATTGGCGCGGTTTGCCTGACAGGAACTCTTTACCACTTGCTCCCGTGCCTGCCGATGAAATACTGGCCTGGTGGGTTGCACTGATGCCAATCTGGGCGCTACCGGACCATTTTGCCCTGCTGGAGTCTTATGGCGTTCGACGTATCGTGGTGCTCTCATCAACCAGCCAGTTTACCAAGTGCAACTCCTCAAGCCGTTATGAAAAGGATCTGGCCAGGCGGCTTGCCGAGTCGGAGGTCGAGGTGCAGGCGTGGGCAGATACGCAGGGTGTGGAGTGGATCGTCTTGCGGCCAACGTTGATCTACGGTTATGGCCAAGACAGGAATATAACCGAAATTGCCCGGTTTATACGGCGCTTCGGTTTTTTTCCGCTTCTGGGCAGTGCCGGTGGATTGCGTCAGCCAGTCCATGCCGATGATGTTGCCAAGGCCTGTGTTTCCGCTCTTTTTCAAAGCGACGTGGCTGGCTGGGCCTTTAATATCTCCGGGGGTGAGGTGATCACCTATCGCGAGATGGTTGAGCGGATATTTCGGGCACTACAGCGGCAAAGCCGATTTGTTGTTGTTCCCTTGTGGGGGTTTCAGCTGGTGATGATATCCCTGCGGCTGTTTTCCAAGTACCGCCACTGGTCGATAGAGATGATTCAGCGCATGAACAGTGACCTGGTTTTCGATCATGAGGATGCCAGGCACCGGTTTGGCTTCAATCCGCGGGTTTTCACGCTCTCTTCGGATGATGTGTCGCCATGAGTTCGGGGGAACTGCTCTTTATCCCGATCTCTGTATTGCCGTTGCCCGGGGGGGCTGTCGTGGTTGACGCTGACCGACTGTGGAAAATCCAAAGGTTTCCTGATGAAACGCTTTCTAGTTTACGATAATAGTCGGGGTGTGTTCTGTTGAGCGGTACAGGTGCTACCACAGAAAACCAGCAGCAAGCCGAGTGTATTACACAGAGTCCGGCATGGAAAGCCTTGCTGAAACATCGGGAAACGATAAAAGATCGCCACCTGCGCGATTGGTTTCAGGCTGATCCGGACCGTTCTGTAAAATTGTCCTTCCAGGTTGAAGGACTGCGGGTGGATTTTTCACGGCAAAGGCTCGGTCTGGAGACTTTCCGCCTGCTGCAAAACCTTGCGCAAACGGCAGGGGTGGCAGCCTGTCGTGATCGTATGTTTGCCGGCGCCAAGGTCAATAGCAGTGAAGATCGCAGGGTGCTCCATCCCGCCTTACGCTATCTGGGGCCGGGTGCGTTTCCGTCGTCGTCGCTCGACGTGATGCCTGACATAAGGGAAGAGCGTGCCAGGATGCGCTCGTTTTCAGACCAAGTGCGTAATGGAAAATGGCGTGGATTTTCCGGTGATACAATTCGCGATGTTGTGAATATTGGTATCGGTGGTTCAGTGCTTGGGCCAAAGCTGGTGGTGCATGCGTTGGCGGCTTCGCGGCATCCGCGGCTGAGATTTCATTTTGTCTCGAACCCCGATAGCGCAAGTCTGGCCCCTCTGCTGGATTCGCTTGATCCGCGCACAACCCTTTTTGTGCTGGCGAGTAAATCATTTACCACCCGCGAGACGATGCTCAATACCGCATCCGCATGCGACTGGCTGTGTGCCGCATTCAAGGGGCAGAGAGAGACCGTGCTTTCCAGGCACTGCGTTGCTGTGACGGCCTGTCCGGACTATGCCCGGGAGTTGGGATTGGGTGATGCGAATATATTCCGCATATGGGACTGGGTGGGTGGTCGCTACTCCCTCTGGTCTGCCGTTGGCATCACTATTGCGCTTGCAGCTGGCATGGAGCGTTTCGAGCAGTTGCTATCAGGCGCGCAGGAGATGGATCAGCATTTCATGCAGGCTCCACTGGCAGGAAATCTGCCCGTGCTCATGGCTCTGGTGGATATATGGAATACAAATTTTCTCGGCGCACAAACCCGTACGATTTTACCTTATTGTGAATTATTACGTTTTCTGCCGGCATTTCTCCAGCAACTTGAAATGGAGTCAAATGGTAAAAGTGTCGGTACTCTTGGCCAGTGCCTGGATTATCGAACCAGTCCGGTTATCTGGGGTCAAATCGGCCCTGAGGGGCAGCATGCCTTTTTTCAGTTGCTACATCAGGGAAGTTGGCTTGTACCTTGTGAAATTATTGTTAGCGCCCGGAGCAATTTCCCTTTGTCTGGTCACCAGGAGTCGCTGTTGGCAAACTGTTTTGCACAGGCTACGGCGCTTGCATTCGGTAGGACTGCGTCAGAAGTGCGCATGGATCTTGAGTCCGCCGGCTACGCTGATGATGAAATAGCCAGGCTGCTGCCGCACAAGGTGTTGCCGGGTAACCAGCCCTCCACAATGCTACTGCTGCCCCAATTGGACCCTTATCATCTCGGGTTATTGTTGGCGTTTTATGAGCATAAAACCTTCACTCAGGGAGTTATCTGGGGGGTTAACCCGTTCGACCAGTGGGGTGTTGAGTTTGGCAAGCAGATTGCCGAATGCCTACAGCCTGCCTTACGTGGAGAAGTTGAATTGGATGGTTTTGACCAATCCACGGCGGAGTATATCCGGTGGTACCGCAGGTATGGTACCTCCTGAGTCAGCTCGGGGAGGCTGTAAAGGAACTTTTGATATCCATATGGAGCCGGGCGGGGGTCTGGATTGCGGTCGGGCAGAAAGCCGGCGGTGCCTGGGAGGTGTTGAGTAATGTCCTGCTATGACATGGCCAAACGAATGCTTGATCTGTTGCTGCTGGGAGTGGTAACCGGCCTGGCCAGCCTTCCGCTTGTTTTACTGGCAGTTCTGATCAAAGTGACCTCACCCGGACCGGTTCTGTACTGGTCTGACCGCGTTGGGCGCGAGAATAGAATTTTTCGTATGCCCAAGTTCCGGACGATGCATGTGGATACACCCGCAGTAGCCACCCATCTGCTCAAGGATCCGCAACACTGCATGACCCCGCTGGGCCCTGTTTTACGCAGGACCAGCCTGGATGAGTTGCCCCAGTTGTGGAGTATTCTGACGGGTGATATGAGCTTTGTCGGGCCGCGTCCGGCACTGTACAACCAGGATGATCTGATAGCCCTGAGGAGTGCCTCCGGGGTTCATAGGTTGATCCCTGGCCTGACTGGCTGGGCGCAGGTAAATGGTCGTGATGAGTTGCCGATCCCCGAGAAGGTCAAGCTGGATGAGGAGTATATACGCAGGCGGTCGCTTGCTTTTGATCTCAGGATTCTGTGGTTGACTCTACTAAGTGTGCTACGGCGTGCAGGTGTTTCACACTGACTCGGCACGGATCTTCCCGTAGGCGCGGCTTCAGCCGCGATGGCTCATTCTGGTGGCGTGATGGTATCGCAGCTAAAGCAACTCCTACAAAAAACACCCTCCTTATGCAACAGATAACTCGGACAGGGTGAAAAACATGGTAAACTCGTCGTCAGGATAGGATAAGTTTCAAACACGGAAGTGGATCAAAAAACAGTTATGGATTTGCAAGGTGAATGCGGCTCTTCAACCGCGAATGGCACATTTTCCGTCCATCATCACGGTGCTGTCACTGGTGTGACCGGCTCCTGCCATGAGTTACGGCTGGCTGATGGCCGCTCCCTGCTTGTCGATTGCGGGCTGTTCCAGGGGGCGGATCAATCGGTGCGAGGTGTCTCCGGAGAGGGGCTGTAGATCGAGTTTCCTGTGGATGATTTGCTGGGGTAGGTGGTGACCTATGTGCATATTGACCATGTGGGGCGTATTCCCTATCTCCTTGTGGCCGGATTTCGCGGGCCAATCTACTGCAGCGAGGCGTCGGCGCTGCTTCCGCCGCTGGTGCCGGAGGATGCGTTGAAGGTTGGGGTGAACCGCAATGCTTCCCTGATTAAGCGTTTTCTTGGGCAGATCTGGCGCCAAGTGGTTGCGCTGCCGTATAAAAAGTGGCGCTCGGTGACGCAGGGGGTCTCTGTCAAGCTGCATCCCGCGGGCCATATCCTGGGTTCGGCCTATGTGGAGTTCAAGGTTGAGAGTTCAAGTATGGAGAATGCGCTTGCCAAAAGGAACCACCGGGTGGTCTTTTTCGGCGACTTGGGCGCCTCCCATACGCCACTGTTGCCTGCGCCGAGGCCTCCCTGGCGGGCTGATCTGCTGGTTCTTGAGAGCACCTACGGTGACCGCTTGCATGAAAATCGGACTCAGCGCCAGATGCGTCTCGGGCACGCCATTGAACACGCCCTGGTCAATCGTGGAACGATACTGGTTCCCGCCTTCTCGATTGGCCGGACCCAGGAGCTGCTCTATGACTTGGAGAGCCTGATTCATCGCATGGGTGGTCGGCGGTTGACGGGCAGTATGTGCTGGAGTGATCTGGAGGTCATTGTCGATTCTCCCCTGGCAGCGAAAATGACTGACTGCTATCTCCGGCTACGCCATCTGTGGGACAATGAGGCGCGCAGACGCGTCAATAGCGGGCGTTATCCGCTGAATTTCGAACAACTCTACACGGTGGAGAGCCATGATGAGCATCGGCAGACGGTCGCCTACCTGGCAAGCAGCGGACGACACCAGCGGTGGTGATTGCAGCCAGTGGCATGTGCAGCGGCGGCAGGGTGGTCAACTACCTGAAATCGATGCTTGGTGACCCGCGTCACAGCGTGTTGTTGGTCGGCTACCAGGCTACCGCTACTCCAGGGCGGATTATCCAGAAGTATGGTCCTGCGGGTGGTTACGTCGATCTGGATGGAGAGCGTTTTTCGATACGCACCAGGGTGCATACTGTGGATGGATATTCCGCCCATGCTGATCAGGACGATCTGATTCGTTTTGTGAAGGGTATTCGTCAGCGCCCACGAGAGATTCGCCTGGTACATGGGGAAGAGGCGGCAAAGCGGGAACTGCGGCGCCGGTTGCAACGCTTGCTGCCCGGGACCGCTGTCGGAATTGCTTAGCAAGCCATTGATTTTTTATATTGGTTAGTCCATTTTTCATTCTTTGGTTACCCATGAAGGGGATAGCCGGGGCCGGTTTGGCGATTCGACAGATTGCCACTCAACCCAGGCCACCTGAAGCGCCTGCATGGATAAGCGCTATATGCCGTCAACGGCACTATAATGGACAGATGAGATATTAATGCTGGAATCATTTCATAATCGTACCGCACTACCGGTGCTTGCCTTGCCGCGCTATGTGAAGCGGATTATCGCGCTGACAGTGGATGCCAGTCTCTGCCTGTTGACAGTCTGGCTGGCATACTATTTGCGGCTAGGTGAATGGGTATCACTGGCCGGCCAACCGACCTGGGTGGTGGTTGCCTCATTGGGGCTGGCGCTACCGATTTTTATCGTGTCGGGACTGTACCGGGCCATATTTCGTTATTCTGGGTGGCCCGCCTTGCTAACGGTTACCAGGGCAGTGGCGATTTATGGGTTGCTGTTCTCATCTGTTTTTACGCTCATCGGTGTTGACGGTATTCCCCGGACGATCGGTTTGATTCAGCCCCTGTTGCTGCTGTTTACCGTGGCTGGATCGCGCATTCTGGCGCGCTACTGGCTTGGCGGGATGTACCAGAGCCAACTGCGAATGGCGGACCTGCCGAAGGCCCTGATCTATGGCGCTGGAATAACCGGACGGCAGCTTGCCAATGCGATGGCGAATAGTACCGATCTGCGGGTGACCGGTTTTCTGGATGATGATGATCGGCTGCATGGCCATATCCTCAATGGATTGCCTGTGTACTCGCCGGAGGATCTGCCCGGGCTGATAGAATCCAATGGCATGACCGATGTGCTTTTGGCATTGCCGTCGGTTCAGCGTAATAGACGAAACGAGATATTGGAGCAGATGCTGAATTACCACGTGGCCGTGCGTACCCTACCAAGCCTGGATGACTTGGCGCAGGGCAAGGTCACTATTTCGGATATCAGGGAGCTGGATATTGATGATCTGCTAGGGCGTGAGCCGGTTGTTCCAAATCATATCCTGCTGGGTAAGTGCGTGACTGATAAGATCGTTCTGGTGACGGGTGCAGGCGGCTCTATCGGTGGTGAGCTTTGTCGACAGATCATCAAGCTTTCTCCCGCAACACTGTTATTGGTCGAGCAGAGTGAATTTGCCTTGTATAATCTTCACCAGGAGTTGCTGGGTCGATTGTCCGCTCAGGACGAAAAGGGGATTATCCTGATACCTCTTTTGGCCTCGGTACGTGATGAGGTGCGGATGCGGGAGATCATGGCTACCTGGAGACCGCATACCGTTTACCATGCGGCCGCCTACAAGCATGTTCCTCTGGTAGAGCACAATCCTGCCGAGGGTGTCAGAAATAATGTATTGGGTACCCTGGCCGCCGCCAGGGCGGCGATGGAGCAGGGTGTGGCAGACTTCGTTCTTGTCAGTACCGATAAGGCAGTACGGCCCACCAACATCATGGGTGCAAGTAAGCGGCTCTCGGAAATCGTGTTGCAGGCACTGGCGGCCCGCTCTTCATTCACCAGATTCTGCATGGTGCGTTTTGGCAATGTGCTCGGTTCTTCGGGCTCGGTAGTCCCCAAGTTTCGTCAGCAAGTCAGGGATGGCGGCCCCATTACCCTGACTCACCCGGATATCACCCGTTATTTCATGACAATTCCCGAGGCGGCCCAATTGGTTATTCAGGCAGGAGCCATGGCAAAAGGAGGGGACGTTTTTGTGCTGGACATGGGACAGCCGGTGAAGATCATGGATCTTGCCCGGCGTATGGTAGAGTTATCGGGCCTGACAGTGCAGGACGAGGATAATCCTGAAGGTGATATTGAGATTCAGATCACCAGTTTGCGGCCGGGCGAAAAGCTCTATGAGGAACTCCTGATTGGTGACAACCCCGGGGTCACTTCTCATCCAAGGATCATGAAAGCGCACGATGATTTTCTGCCTTGGGCACTGCTCGAAGAGAAGTTGAGTGCCCTGGTTGTTGCGTTGGATGCGAATGATGTCGATGTAATCAAGGTTATGTTGAAGCAGATGGTCCCCGGTTACCAGCCAGATCAATCTATTGTGGACTGGGTCTATCTGGAGCAGCAGTCTATAGTGGAACAGGGCGTGATCAGTGGTAGCTAGCAGCGGGTAGCCTAGCCGTCAACATGAGAGCACTATATACCTTCTTTCTCTACCTAGCGTTCCCTATCGTTCTGCTCCGTCTCTTCTGGCGGAGCTTGAAGAATCCCGACTACCGGCGACGTATACCTGAGCGCCTGGGTTGGCTGCCATTTAATGTATTGAAAGAGAGTCTGTGGCTGCACACGGTTTCGGTGGGCGAAACCCAGGCGGCTGAACCGCTGGTGCGGCGTTTGCAGGAACAATTCCCCGGTATTCCCATTGTGCTCACCACCACCACACCTACCGGCTCTGACCGGGTGAAGCGGCTGTTTGGCGATTCGGTGATCCATGCCTATTTCCCCTACGATCTGCCGTTTGCCATCAAGGGGTTTCTGAAGACCCTGCAGCCAAGGCTGCTGGTGATGATGGAAACCGAGGTCTGGCCCAATTTGCTGGCCCTGTGCGAGCAGCATTCCATACCCACTATCCTGGCCAACGCCCGTCTCTCGGAGCGCTCCGCCAGGGGCTATGCACGGCTGGGTCCGTTCACACGGGAGACCTTCGGTCGTATCGGTCTGGTGGCTGCCCAGTCGCCGGCGGATGCGGAGCGCTTTCTTGGTCTGGGACTGGGGTCGGACCGGGTCCGCGTCACCGGCAGCATCAAGTTCGATGTCCGCCTGCCGGCGAGCCTGAAGGAGCAGGGCGAGGCGCTACGCCGTACCTGGGAGGGGCGTCCCGTCTGGGTGGCAGCCAGCACCCGGGAAGGAGAGGATGAGCAGATCCTGGACGCTCATCGCAAGGTGCTGCGGGCACTGCCTGAAGCGCTGCTGGTGCTGGTGCCGCGTCATCCGGAGCGATTCGATAAGGTGGCCCTGCTCTGTCAGCGGGAAGGGTTTACATCGGCGCGGCGAACAACGGGTGAGTCCTGTGGCCCGGATATCCAGGTGTTGCTGGGTGATACCATGGGTGAGCTGACGCTGTTCCTGGCGGCGGCGGATGTCGCCTTCGTGGGCGGCAGCCTGGTGCCGACCGGGGGTCACAATGTGCTGGAGCCGGCGGCCCTTGGGCTACCGGTTGTGTTCGGTCCCCACATGTTCAATTTTTCCATGATCAGCCGCATGCTGTTGGTCGAGGGCGCCGCGCTTGAGGTGACTAACACCGAGGCGTTGGCAGAAGTGATTATTGAGTGGTTGTCTGATGCCAGCCTGCGCGCGCGCTTTGGCGAGAACGGACTGCGGGTGGTTGAGGCCAATCGTGGCGCGCTGGACAGGCTGTTCGATATCATTAGCGGATACCTGGAAGCGGGTTGATCTTTGCTGTGGCAATTGGCGGACTCTGAAATAAGAAAATTCCTACCCAGGCTTTCCTGAATGACGCTATAACTGAAGTCGTTAAACGACTAGGATGTCATCTCTTTTGATGGGATGTTCTTACAAGGAGTGTATAAATGAAGCGTTTTAAATTGTTAGTTGGTACCGCTTTGCTGTTGGCGTCCGCCGTCCTTTCGGCCGGCCAGGTGAATATCAATACTGCCACAGCAGAGCAGATTGCCACCGAATTGAAGGGGATCGGTGATTCCAAGGCCCAGGCTATCGTGGCCTATCGAACGCAAAACGGTGCCTTCAAAACGGCCGATGATCTGGCCATGGTCAAGGGTATTGGTGAGAAGACCGTCGCGGCCAACCGGGAAAATATTTTGATCGGCGAGCCGGGTAAGTAGTACGGTAGTAAGTAAAAAAAGGGCGCCCATACAGGTGGCGCCCTTTTTTTGTGTTGCGATCAACTTCGATTGTCGGGTTACGTCTTCGACTAGGGCCTGTTAACGCTAATTAGCGCATCTGTAATTAGTGCGAAATGGATGAAGAACATGAAAAACGGAGGGTGTAAATAATTCTGTGTAACCGCCGGGGTTATACATAGTCGCTGATGCGGTCCTCAAACTCGATCATAAACCGGTTCAGTGCAGCCTTCCAATTTCTGATCGGCATTGTCCATTTTTTTGATGCGTCCATGATTGCGAGGTAGACCACCTTCCGGGGCATCCCCCGCATTTCCCGGCGACAGAGAAAATGTCACCGCCGTTTGTGCGCCGGCTGCAACCATATGAATTTTGGTTGTCCATCCGGCTCGCGATTTACCGATAGATTGTTCACCGTTTTTTTTAACGCTCCAGTGCCATCGGGATGAAC
>NZ_ATZE01000030.1 GCF_000428045.1 Sedimenticola selenatireducens DSM 17993
GGCCTCCTACAGATGGATTGTGGGGACGGACGACATGCCCACCCTGCGGTTGAGAAAACCTGTAGGAGCGGCGCCCCCGCCGCGAAGAGGGCGGGTTGGATGGGTGCCGGTTGCCATCGGCCCGGGGGCGGGCCTCCTGCAGATGGATTGTGGGGACGGACGACATGCCCACCCTGCGGACCGATTATTTTTTTGTAGATGAATTGAAAACCATGAACAAAAAACGCTACACCAGCCGACTGGACCTGAAGAACGGTACCGTCGACATGACCCACGGCAGCGGCGGTCGTGCCATGGCCCAGCTGATTGACGAGATTTTTATCGGCAGCCTGGATAACGAGCTGCTCCGACAGGGTAATGACCAGGCCGCCTTCGATGCGCCCAGGGGGCGCATGGTGATGAGCGTGGACGGGCATGTGATCTCGCCGCTGTTCTTTCCCGGCGGTGATATCGGCTCTCTTTCCGTACACGGCACGGTCAACGATGTGGCCATGTCGGGCGCCAAACCGCTCTATCTCTCGGCCGGTTTTATCCTGGAAGAGGGCTTTCCCTTGGCCGATCTGAAACGCATCGTCGAGAGCATGGCGGCGGCCGCCAACCGGGCCGGTGTGCCGGTGGTGACCGGTGACACCAAGGTGGTGGAGAAGGGCAAGGGCGACGGCGTATTCATTACCACCACCGGCATCGGCGTGGTGCCCGAGGGGATCAATATCTCGGGTGACCGGGCTCGACCGGGCGACAAGATTCTGATCTCCGGCAGCATGGGCGATCATGGAGTCGCCATCATGTCGCAGCGTGAAAACCTGACCTTTGAGACCACCATTGAATCGGACTCCCAGTCGCTGCACGACCTGGTGGCCGCGATGGTGGAGGCGGTGCCGGATATCCACTGCCTGCGCGATCCGACCCGCGGCGGCCTGGCCTCCACCCTGAACGAGCTGGCCCAGCAATCCGGCGTCGGCATGCAGTTGCGCGAGGAGGCTATCCCGGTGAAGCCGGAGGTGCATGCCGCCTGTGAACTGCTGGGGCTCGATCCGCTCTATGTGGCCAATGAGGGCAAGCTGATTGCCATCTGCGCCGCTCAGGATGCCGAGCGGCTACTGGCGGTTATGCGCGACCACCCGAAGGGGGTGGAGGCCGCCATTATCGGCGAGGTGATCGAGGATGAGCACAACTTTATCCAGATGGAGACCAGCTTTGGCGGCAGCCGCATCGTCGACTGGCTGGCCGGTGAACAGTTGCCACGAATCTGCTGACAGAGAGTAACCATGAAGATCCTGTTACTGACCCACGCCTTCAACAGCCTCAGCCAGCGGCTGCACATCGAGTTGAAAAAACGCGGCCATGCGGTTTCGGTGGAGTTTGATATCAATGATGCGGTGAGCGAGCAGGCGGTGGCGCTGTTCCAGCCCGAGCTGATCGTGGCGCCGTTTCTCAAGCGCGCTATCCCTGAGTCGATCTGGCGTCATCACACCTGCCTGATCGTGCATCCCGGCATCAAGGGTGACCGCGGTCCGTCGGCCCTGGACTGGGCGATTCTCAATGACGAGCCGGAGTGGGGTGTCACGGTGCTGCAGGCCAACGCCGAGATGGATGCCGGCGATATCTGGGCCACTGTCAACTTCCCCATGCGTGCCGCCAGCAAGGCGAGCCTCTATCGCAACGAGGTGACGGACGCGGCGCTGCAGGGGGTGCTGCTGGCGGTCGAACGCATGGAGCAGGCCAGCTTCCAGCCGGAGCCGCTGGATTACGCGCAGGCCGATGTGAAAGGCACATTGCAGCCGCTGATGCGCCAGTCCGACCGACGCATCGACTGGCAGCAGGACACGACTGAAACCGTGCTGCGCAAGATCCGCAGCGCCGACGGCTTTCCCGGCGTGCTGGACTGGATCTACGGGCAGGAGGTGATGCTCTATGACGCCCATGCCGCCGATGGGCTGTACGGCGAACCGGGCATGCTGCTGGGCCACAGCGAACAGGCGATCTGTCGGGCCACGGTGGATGGCGCGGTCTGGATCGGTCATCTGCGGGACAAGCAGGGAGTCCACCCGTTCAAGCTGCCGGCTATGCGGGTGCTGGGTAAACGACTGGCTGATCTGCCGAAGATAGTCGCTGGCTACAGCGATATCCACTACGAGGAGCAGGGCCGGGTCGGCTATCTGCACTTTCCCTTCTATAACGGCGCCATGAGCACGGATCAGTGCAACCGGCTGCGCGAAGCCTATGTCGCTGCTCGCCGACGTGACACCCGTGTGATCGTGCTGATGGGCGGACCGGACTTCTGGTCCAACGGTATCCATCTCAACACCATCGAGGCGGCCGAGAGTCCGGCCGACGAGTCCTGGGCCAATATCAATGCCATCAATGATCTGGCGCGGGAGATTATCACCACCGAAAGTCATCTGACCGTCTCCGCACTGCAGGGCAATGCCGGAGCCGGCGGCGTGTTCCTGGCCCGTGCCGCCGACCGTGTCTGGGCGCGCCGTGGCGTGGTACTCAATCCCCATTACAAGGACATGGGCAACCTGTTTGGCTCCGAGTACTGGACCTACCTGCTGCCGAAACGGGTCGGTGAAGAGCGTGCCCGACGCATCACCCAGGCGCGCCTGCCGATGGGCGCCGAGGAGGCGGGCGAGCTGGGGCTGTTGGACGGATATTTCGGGCAGGACAACCCGCAGTTTCTGGTCGAGCTGAAACAGCGGGCAAAGGCGCTGGCAGATGATGCGGATTTCGACCAGATACTGCGTGACAAGGTGGCGACCCGCCAGGCTGATGAGCAGGAGAAACCACTGGACGAATACCGCCGTGAGGAGCTGGAACGCATGAACCTCAACTTCTACGGCTTCGATCCCAGCTATCACGTGGCGCGCTACAACTTCGTCTACAAGGTGCCCAAGTCCAGAACCCCGATCACCATTGCCGGACACCGCGACATTTCCAAACGTCCCAGAGATGACTGGAGCCAGGCCTCATGAACAGACAACCCACCCTGCTGATCGTGGATGACGAGGTGCGTGGCCTGGAGGCGCTGGTACGTATCCTGGATGACGATTTTGAGGTCAGGACCGCCACCAATGCACGGGATGCGGAACAGATCCTGGAGCGGGAGTGGATCAATATCGTGCTTTGTGACCAACGCATGCCGGAGACCACCGGGGTGGAGTTTCTCACCAAGGTACGGCAGCAGTGGCCGGATGTGGTGCGCATGATCCTCTCCGGCTATACCGATGCCGAGGATATCATCCAGGGAGTGAATGAGGCGGGCATCTATCAGTACATCACCAAGCCCTGGCACCCCGACAGCCTGCTGCTGACCCTGAAGAATGCCGCCCATCTGTTTGAGCTACAGCGCGAGAACGAGTTGCTGAATATCGAGCTGAAACGCAATCCCGACCTGCTGGAGCAGAAGGTCAGCGACAAGCGCAAACAGCTCAAGCAGCAGCACCACTGTGATGACGGCATTGTGCGTGCCGATGGCAGTCCCATGGATCTGGTCTGCGCCAAGGTTAACCGGGTGTCGCCCTACGATGTCACCGTGCTGCTCTCCGGCGAATCGGGTACCGGTAAGGAGCTGTGCGCCCGTGCCCTGCATTACAACAGCCTGCGCGGCGACAAGCCGTTTGTGGTGGAGAACTGTGCCGCCCTGCCGGACGAGTTGCTGGAGAGCGAGCTGTTCGGTTACAAGCGCGGCGCCTTTACCGGCGCGGTGGAGGATCGGGCCGGCCTGTTCGAGCGGGCCGATGGCGGCACCATTTTTCTGGATGAGATCGGTGAGGTGTCGCCGGCCTTTCAGGTAAAGCTGCTGCGGGTGCTGCAGGAGGGGGAGATCCGTCCCCTGGGTTGTGCCCGCCGCCGCAAGGTGGATGTACGCATCATTGCCGCCACCAATAAAGATCTGGAAGCCGAGGTGCGGGAGAAACGTTTTCGTCAGGATCTCTACTACCGGCTCTCCACCATCGCCATTCATCTGCCGCCGTTGCGAGAGCGCAAGATGGATATTCCGCCGATTGCCCATGCGCTGCTGCAGTCGGCCATGCGCTCCCTCAACAAACAGGTGGAAGGTTTTACTACCGAAGCCCTCGTGTGCATGCAGGCGTATCACTGGCCAGGCAATGTGCGGGAGCTGCAGAACGAGATACAGCACATGCTGGTGATGAGTAATGAGCCAACGCTGGGCGCCGACCTGCTATCACCACGGGTGTTGCGTGCCGCGCCTCGTGAGGATGAGGCGCAACTCGATTTGCTGGCTTCCCTGGATGGGTCGTTGAAGGAGCGTATCGAGTCGATTGAAGCGCGCATCCTGCGTGAATCGCTGATCCGGCACCGCTGGAACAAGAGCCAGGCGGCGCGTGACCTGGGGTTGTCGCGGGTCGGACTGCGCAGCAAGCTGGAGCGTTATGGTCTGGAGCAGACGCCCCGGGCGCATGCCTGTTGTGACGAGGATGTCGAGCGTGAAACCGGCCGCTGATTTTCTCCCAGAGTCCGGCTGTGAGGTAGGGTGGATAAGCCGGCAGGCGCATCCACCATTATTGCGGTGGATGCGCTGTCGCTTATCCACCCTACGCACTGATTGCGCCCTTGTAGGAGCGGCGCCTCGCCGCGATGGTCGTGCAGAGGCCAGAGCCCCGGCCAATCGGCCCGGGGGCGGGCCTCCTACAGGTGGGGCAGGAGCGGCTTCAGCTGCGAAATTCGCGAAGGGGGCGGGATGGTGACCGATTCGGGCATCAAGGGTGCCGGCAGCCTGATCTCCCGGCTGGGATCGGATGAACAGATGTCGACCTCGAGCAGCGAAGAGGCATGGATCGAGGTAATCCAGAAAATGGATCTGGTCTACGCCGATCTGGTGCGCTACCAGGTGGAGCTGGAAGAGAAGAACAGCGCGCTGGAAGAGGCGCAGCGGTTTATCGAAAGCGTGCAGGCGGCAATGACCGATGTGCTGATCGTCTGCGATATTCAGGGCCGTATCCAGCAAGCCAATACCGCGCTTGAACGGATTACCGGACGCAGTGAAAAAGAGCTGTTGAACCACTCTTTCAAGGCGCTGTTCGTTGAATCGTCGCAATATCTGGTGGACGGTTTTGCCGACAAGATCCGTTCCGAGACGGTGTATGACTGCGAGGTCAACCTGATCAGCGCCGATGGTACACCGACCCCGTTGGCGATGAACTGCAGCTCCCGTTATGACCACAACGGTCGTCTGGTGGGCATGGTACTGATCGGCCGCCCGGTGGGCGAGTTGCGCCGTGCCTATGAAGAGTTGCACGCGACTCATAAGGAGTTGAAGCAGGCTCAGGAACAGCTGGTCCACTCGGAGAAAATGGCCTCCCTGGGGCGCCTGGTGGCGGGCGTGGCGCATGAACTGAACAATCCGATCAGTTTCGTGTTCGGCAACATGCATGCCTTGAAGCGTTACGGTGAGCGCATCACCCGCTATCTGGATGTGATCCATAAAGATGCCGAAGGAGAAGAGCGGGAGGCGCTGCGGAAACAGCTGAAGATCGACCATATCCTGTCGGACATTGGTTCGCTGATCGACGGCACCCTGGAGGGCGCCGAGCGGGTGAGCGATATTGTGATGGATCTGCGGCGCTTTTCCGGCAATCAGCAAGAGGATATCCAGCCGTTCCTGCTGGCGCCGGTGGTGACCACGGCCGTCGACTGGGTGGTCAAGGCAGCCCGCAGGAAGCCGGATGTCAGCGTGGAGATTCCCGGCGATCTCCAGGCCGTCGGCATCAAGGGACTGGTGCACCAGATCCTGGTCAATCTGGTGCAGAATGCCATTGATGTAATGGAGCAGATGGAAGAGCCCCGACTGGCGATTCGCGGCTGGCAGGACTGGGACCGGGTCAGGATAGAAGTGCGGGATTTCGGGCCAGGCATTCCCAAGGCGGACCTGATGCGGGTGTTCGATCCCTTCTTTACCACCAAGGATGTGGGTAAGGGCACCGGGCTGGGGCTCTACATCAGCTATGGCCTGGCCAATGATCAGGGTGGCTCGCTGGTCGCCTCCAATCATCCGGAAGGAGGGGCCATGTTCACCCTGACCCTGAAGGCGACCGGTTGAATTGGATGAGCTGTAGGAGCGGCGCCCCCGCCGCGAAGAGATCGGGCCGGCGGCGGTGCCGCGACCGATCGGCCCGGGGGCGGGTCTCCTGCAGGGTGACCGAAATCAACTGACGGTGCAGGTATTTTGAAAACGCACACCTTCACACAAAGGAGCAACCGATGAACAGCCAATCCGGTTTCAACGTGCTCTGGCTGCAGTCCGGCGGTTGTGGCGGCTGCAGCCTGTCACTGCTGAATGCCGAGTCACCGAATCTAGTGCATACCCTGGAAGGTGCCGGCATCAATCTGTTGTGGCATCCCATGCTGAGCGAAGAGTCAGGCTCCGAGATGGTGCGGATTCTGCAGGCGGTTATCGCCGGTGAGATCAAACTCGATGCGCTCTGCATAGAGGGGGCGATCCTGCGAGGTCCGAAGGATAGCGGCCGTTTTCATATTCTGGCCGGCACCGGTCGCCCCATGCTCGACTGGGTGCGCGATCTCGCTGCTGTTGCCGGCTATACCCTGGGGATCGGTACCGGGGCGAGCTTTGGCGGCATCACTGCCGGCGGTGACAATCCCACCGACGCCTGTGGTCTGCAGTTTGCCGAAACCGAGCGGGGCGGCGTTCTGGGTGAAGCGTACCGTTCAGCATACGATATGCCGGTAATCAATGTGGCCGGCTGTCCGACCCATCCCAATTGGATCACCGAGACCCTGATGCAACTGACCCTGGGAGATTTTTCCGAAAGCGATCTGGATGAGTGGCAACGCCCCAGGGGCTATGCCGATCATCTGGTGCATCATGGCTGTCCGCGCAATGAGTATTATGAATTCAAGGCGAGTGCCGAGGAGCACTCCCAACTCGGCTGCATGATGGAACACATGGGCTGTCTCGGTACCCAGGCCCATGCCGACTGCAACACCCGGCTGTGGAATGGCGAGGGCTCCTGTCTGCGCGGTGGTTACGCCTGTATCAACTGCACCGCACCCGGCTTCCAGGAGCCGGGCCACCGTTTTCAGGAGACACCGAAAATCGCCGGTATTCCGATAGGTCTGCCGACGGATATGCCCAAGGCCTGGTTTGTGGCGCTGGCCTCACTCTCCAAGGCGGCGACACCGAAGCGGTTGAGACAGAATGCCGTGTCGGACCATATTGTTGTCCCTCCCCATAGCAAAAAGAAGTGATAGCATGAGTCGAACCATTGTTGGGCCTTTTAACCGGGTCGAGGGTGATCTGGAAGTGCAGATCGAAACTGCCGGGGGCGTCGTCAGCAACGCCTGGGTGGTCTCCCCCATGTATCGCGGTTTTGAACAGATTCTGCACGGCAAGGACCCGCGCGATGCGCTGATCTACACGCCGCGTATCTGCGGTATCTGCTCGGTCTCCCAATCCATTGCCGCCGCCGATGCCCTGGCCCATGCCGGCGGGATCATGCGTCCGAAGAATGGTGAACTGGCGCTCAACCTGATTCACGCCTGCGAAAACCTGGCCGATCATTTCACTCACTTCTATCTTTTCTTCATGCCGGACTTCGCCCGTGAGATCTATTGCGGTGAACCCTGGTTCGATGCGGTGGCGGAGCGCTTTAAGGCGGTGAAGGGCAGGGCGGCGGCTGATGTGATGCAGGCGCGCGCCGAGTTCATGCACCTGATGGGCATCATGGCCGGCAAGTGGCCTCACACCCTGGGCATCCAGCCTGGTGGAAGCACCCGCGGCATTGAGGCGACGGAGAAGGTAAGGCTGTTATCCATCCTGAGCGGGTTCCGGCGTTTTCTGGAACAGCGCCTGTTCGGCGCGCCGCTGGAGCAGATGCTGGAGATTGACAATCAACGGCAACTGGATGATTGGCTGACGGCGGGCGATCCGGCTGAGAGTGATTTCCGTCGCCTGCTGCAGCTGTCCCGGGATCTTCAGTTGGATCAGCTGGGCAAGACCGACAACCGTTTCATGAGCTACGGCGTCTATTCACTGGAAGGCGAACGCACATTCCGCTCCGGTGTCTGGTATCAGGGCAAGCGAAGCAAGCTTAATTCGGATTGTATTACCGAGGATATCAGTCACAGCTGGATGGAGGGACAGGCCGAACCCCAACACCCCTATCACGGCGTCACCCTGCCCGACGCTGATGCCGATTCCGGTTACACCTGGTGCAAGGCACCGCGCCTGGATGGCCAGGTAGTCGAGGTCGGCGCACTGGCCCGCCAACTGATTGATGGTCAACCCCTGATCAATGATCTGGTTACGACCGGTGGCAGCAATGTACGCAACCGCATGATCGCACGGCTGCTGGAGATCCCCCGGGTGCTGATCGAGATGGAGCAGTGGGTACGACAGTTGAAACCGAAGGATCACTTTTGTGTAGGCAGTGAATTGAAGCGCGAGTCGGAAGGTTTCGGGCTAACCGAGGCGGCCCGCGGTAGCCTGGGTCACTGGGTGCGGATCAAAAACGGCCGTATCCTCAACTACCAGATCATCGCCCCGACTACCTGGAACTTCTCACCGAGAGATCAAAATGGCATTGGCGGCCCACTGGAGCAGGCGCTGATCGGCGCGCCGGTGCGTGAGGGTGAAAAGGAGCCGGTAGCGGTGCAGCACATCGTGCGGTCGTTCGATCCCTGTATGGTCTGTACCGTGCATTAACCAGCGCAAGTCATTGATAATAAATAGTTAAATGTTGTCTAATGTACTGTGCGATTTTGGGGAAGAGTTAGTCGCTAAACCCGTACCAGTCTGGCGTATCGGGCATTAAATTCCTTGTTGTCAATTGATCTGAATAACGTCCGGTATGCAGTCCATTTTAAGTCTAGTGGTTTATAAGTACACACTATTTGCATTGTAAAACTATGCAATAATATATAAAAATAAACTCGCGCGTGGTTTTGATAGTGCGTATAATGCATAGTATGGCTATGCTAAGTGGATGTATAGTAAACTAATGGGCGGCTTCAGCTCTAGGGCCAGGCTAGAGGACCTGCTTCTTGACGGGCTGGTCGTTGACCGTGCCTGGCTGGCGGACCGGGGCTTTGATCGTCCCCTGGTGGATTATTACCTTCGTTCCGGTGCCCTGGTGCCGGTAGCCCGCGGGGCCTACCGTCGACCCGGCCCGCCGCTTAAATGGGAGCATGTGGTCTATTCCATACAGGAGTCAGGCTATCGGGCCCATGTGGGTGGGCGCTCCGCGTTGGAGCTTCAGGGTTTTGCTCATTACCTCTCGATGCAGGGGGTGCAACAGATTCACCTGTATAGCGCTGAGAGGCTCCCCGGTTGGATTGAGAAGCTCGAGGCCCCCTATCAGTTCACTCTGCACAGCTCCCGATTGTTTGATCGGTTGTTGCCGGAGTACCTGACCACTAAGCCCTTTGGTCATTGGGACTGGCCGCTCAGTTATGCAACCCCCGAATTTGCCCTGCTGGAACTGGCCGCCGAGGTAAAGCGTTCCTCCGATTTTGAGGTGATGGACAAGCTGTTTGAATCGGCCACCGCACTGCGCCCCCAATTGTTGATGAAACTGCTGACTACTTGCCGCCAGATCAAGGCCAAGCGCCTGTTTCTCTGGTTTGCCGAACGGCACGGCTTTGCCTGGTTTGACCGCCTGGAGGTGGATCTCATCAACCTAGGCAGTGGGAAACGGGTTATCGAGAAGGGTGGTGCTTTAAATAACAAGTATCAGATCACGGTACCCAGACATATGGTAAGCGAGGTGGCAGATGGACCCGGGCAATCCTTTTTATAGGCAGGTGAGCCTGCTGGTTCAGCTCTTGCCCATCGTCGGGCGGCAGGAGTGTTTCGCATTGAAAGGCGGTACCGCCATTAATCTCTTTGTGCGGGACCTGCCACGTCTGTCGGTGGATATTGACCTTGCCTATCTGCCAACCGCGGATCGATATCAGGCGCTAATGGAGATCGATACGGCCTTACAGGCCATAGCCAATGAGGTGAGGCAGCGTCTGTCTGGCTGCCAGGTAACCGCACAGCCCAATCGCGCGACCGGAACCCTACTCAAGCTGAATGTTGCTCTCCCCGATGCCCAGGTGAAGATTGAGGTGACACCGGTTCTGCGCGGGGCAGTCTATGAACCGGAGGTGTGTTTGGTACGGCCTGTTGTCGAGAAACAGTTCGGGTTTGCCGAGGTTCAACTGGTCAGCTTTAACGATCTCTATGCCGGTAAGCTCTGTGCGACATTGGATCGCCAGCATCCACGTGATCTGTATGACACGCGGCTGCTACTGGAGAACGAGGGGCTCAGTCGCGACCTTATGCGAGCCTTTCTCGTCTATCTAATAGGTCATAATCGACCCATGGCAGAGCTGTTGGCTCCCAGGCCCAAGCCACTGGCGGAAAGCTATGCTGCCGAGTTTAGTGGCATGGCATTTGACGAGGTCGACGTTGAGACGCTTGATGCGACGCTGCCCCGATTGGTAGAAGCGCTGCACGCCAATCTTACTGATGATGATCGAGCGTTTCTGCTCTCCTTTAAGGCGGGTAAGCCCAATTGGGCGCATTTGGGCATACCGCATATCGAGCAGCTCCCCTCGGTGCGGTGGAAATTGTTGAATCTTGCCAAGATGGCGAGGGACAAGAGAATTAAGGCCGTAGGCAATCTAGAGGCCGTATTAAAGTGATGTACGCGCGGTCAAGTATCCGACGGTGGCATGTCCCCGTGGATTCAGTTGGCAGCGCAGGTCGAATAGTCATGGTTCAAAGTCTGGTATGCCGTTGGACCTGAACAAGAGCATGCAATCAGTATTCAGCGAGTTTTAGATGTCGGTATATCCAAGCGGACGGTTTGAAGCTGAGCTGCGCTCGATTGAGCAGCGACTTGTTGAACTTAGCAAGGAGAAGTCCGACCTGCTGGATCGTAAAGCCGTTTTGCAACAGAGGCTGGCTCTCGGGGCTAACCAGGCTGGTACGCCACTTACGACAAAAGAGAAAATGAGTCTGTTTCGGGAACTCTTCCAGGGGCGTAGTGACATATTTGCTCTTCGCTGGGAGAACAAAGCCGGGCGAAGTGGATATACCGTGGCCTGCCACAACGAGTGGCAGGCCGGCCTGTGCCGTAAGCCCAAGATTAAATGTGGAGAGTGTCCCCATCGGTCGTTCAAGGCGCTGGACGCCAAGGCGATCTACGATCATCTGGTTGGAAAGCAAACCGTAGGTCTCTATTCGCTACTTCAGGACAGCAGCTGCCACCTATTGGCGGCAGATTTCGACAAGGCCGATTGGCAGTCAGCCGCAAAGGCCTATGCGCAGGCCTGTGTAAGCCTGCAAATCCCCTATGCGATTGAGCGTTCTCGCTCCGGAAACGGGGCCCATGTTTGGATCTTCTTTTCGGAGCCGGTGCCGGCGAAGGAGGCCAGGCGCCTCGGATTTCTACTGCTGGATCGCGCAATGGAGATCCATCCGGGACTCTCTTTTGAATCCTATGATCGCCTGTTCCCCAATCAGGACAGGATTCCGGAGGGTGGATTTGGCAACCTGATAGCGCTGCCTCTTCAACATAGTCCGCGGCAGAGTGGTAATAGCGTCTTTGTTGATATGGATCTGGTTCCCTATCAAGATCAGTGGGGGTTCCTCCAGCAAATCGGTTTGGTGATGCCCAATGCACTAACGGAACTGCTGAAGGTCGCGCAGGATCGTGCTGGTGAGGCGACCTTTGCGCTAAAGCCTTGGGAAGAGGGTCTCCCAGTGAAACCGAAGAAGCTGGAGAATTGCCCCGCTTCTTTGACCGTGGTGTTGGCCAACCAACTCTACGTGCCCATCGACAAGTTGCCTCCGACGTTGATCGCGCGACTGAAGCGATTGGCCAGCTTCTCCAATCCGGTCTTTTTCAAGACTCAGGCGCTGAGGTTTTCCACGCAGGGGATACCCAGATTTATCAGTTGCGCCCGAATCGAGCAGGATTATCTGTCCATTCCAAGAGGTTGCCTGGATGGTGCCAGTGCGTTGCTGAAGGAGCAGGGGGTGGAGCTACAAATAGACGATAAGCGTAATCCGGGGATACCCCTGAAGAAGTTTCGGTTTCAGGGGGAGCTTCGAAAAGAACAGCGTAAGGCGGTGGCCGCCATGACAAGGCATGACGTGGGCGTACTTCATGCCCCAACGGCCTTTGGTAAGACGGTCACTGCCATCGGGATTATCGCCAAACGCAAGACCAATACCCTGATCTTGACCCATAGCCGCCAACTGCTGGACCAGTGGCGCGAGCGTCTCGGGGCATTCGCGGAAGGAGCCAAGATCGGTGTGATTGGTGGAGGAAGGAAAAAACCGTCCGGCGAAATCGATGTGGCAACCTATCAAAGTCTGATTGATCGCAAGGACAACACGGTCCGTGAGTGGGTGCATGATTACGGCCAGATTATTGTCGACGAGTGCCATCATGTTTCCGCGCCTCGGTTTGAGATGGTGCTCAATGCCATACATGCCAAATACGTACTGGGACTGACCGCAACACCTGAGCGCCAAGACGGTCATCAGCCAATTATTTTCATGGCGGCAGGACCGGTTCGTCACAAAGTCAGAGATGACCGACAGGTACAATTCGAACAGCAGCTCATAGTGCGTTGGCGGGATCATCTGCCACCTCATGAACTGGTCATGGATAATGGCCGACCACATATTGCCGATGTATATCGCTGGTTGTCGGAGGATGAAGTGCGTAATCAAACGATTATTGATGACGTTTCCAAGGCGGTAGAAGCGGGACGGAATCCGCTGGTGCTGACTGAACGCCGGGAGCATGCCAAACGGTTAAGCGAGCGCATAGCAGGGTTAGGGTACCGTGTCGCAACCCTGCGGGGCGCCATGAGTGCCAAGGAGCGTAGCGCCGTGCTGGATAGCCTGGATGAGGTTCAAGTATTGATTGCGACTGGAAAGTATATCGGTGAGGGGTTTGATTTGCCGAGGCTGGACACGCTCTTTCTGGCGCTGCCGATCTCCTGGAAAGGTTCTCTGGCGCAGTATGTCGGTCGGATTCACCGCAATGCCGAAGGCAAAGAGCGGGTATTGGTATATGATTATGTGGAGTCAGGTTTGCCGACGTTGAAACGTATGTTTCAGCGGCGTGAGAAGGGATATAAGGCGCTGGGCTATGTGGAGGTTTCCGGTTGATAGTGGGCCTCGTGAGCAGGTCATCTCATCCAGTATTACCGACTAAGTTATTGCTTCAGGATGAGCCAGTTCTTCCCAAAATGGTTCTGTAAGATGTTGATTTAAAGAGCCCGTAAACACCAATAATGGGCGGGCGTTAGAGTGGTGTTTGGCGAGCTATGTGACTGTATAAAAAGGCCAGTGAGCGATTTCGGAATTTCTGCATGGTCTGTACCGTGCATTGACGCTAACCCACTAGCTTTAGAGTCCCCGAAAGGGGATCTGTAAGCCCCTGGCCGTTAGGCGACGGATGGCGGGATATGCGAGTTCCGGGATAATGGATGCCTTACGAAATCTTGAACGAAGGGCCCCTTCTCCCTCAGGGAGAAGGACAGGATGAGGGGATTTGAATAATCAAAGCGTTAACTCACCTTTAGCGCCCCATGACCCCAGTCCTGAGCCATATGTAGCCAACCGACCAGCTTTAACCGGTGGTTGCTGGGTACATTCCCTAAAATACTAGTCACAATGGCATTATATCGCCTATTTTGCGTAGTGTGATTGGCATGACAGAGCATGAGGCAGGTGTACTTGAGCGCCTCGGTGAGGGGCCAAGGTCCCAGCGCAAGCGTCGGGGAGACAGCCAGCTGGATGCGGCCGCCCGGCGTGGCGTCAGCCGGGAAACCTTTCGCCAAATGGAGCGGGGCAATCCAGGGACAGGTGTGGGCTGCTGGGTTCGGGCCATCCGCCTGTACGGAGACCTGGTGCAACTCGAAGCACTCTTTAGCGGCTCACTTTTTTTACCAGTTGCCGGGGGATAGCGCATGATACATCTCCGGGTCTGGCTGCGCCCTCCGGTGGGCGAACCCATTCTGGCAGGGGAGATCGTGGTGGCTGATCCCGATACGGCCAACAATCGGGAGCACGTTCTGCATTTCGGTACTGTGGGCAATACACCAACGCTGAATTCACTTGATGTTCTTGGCCGTCAGTTTGGCATTGCAGCGGGTGCGGTGAAAAATATCATGAACGAGGTGAGGGAGGCCATAGAGCAGTTTCCACCCATCGGCGATGAATACGGCATCCCGGCTAAAGAGATAGATATCCTGATAGCGAGAATGAGGCTGCCGGGTCCTGGATAAACCTGGCTGGATGCTGGTTATAACTTTTACTGTAACAACCTGATCAATTCATGCGCACGTGAGGTAGCTCACCGGCATCCTACCTCTCCGGCCACTCCTTTATCAGCGATTTTCCATGGGCACATCGGTATCTGGTAGGGCGGATAAGCCGGCAGGCGCATCCACCAAACCTGCTGGTATTTACGCTACGCCATGGGTATGCTAGACGGACATAAATCAAGACATTGTTAAATGGTAAAAATATCTAACAAATTGATATTAAACAAATAAAATAAACTTTACGGGTGGACATTTTTAAGGACTTTTTGCGTGGCTTGGGATAATCAAATCCAGCTAAGGATCGAAACCGACCGGTTTGGTCCCTTCACCTTTCAGCTCGGCGTGGACATGCCTTGCCTGGAAAGTCTGCTGATGCGCGTCGACGATGCCCACAAGCGCTTTAAAACCTCGCCTTTATCCCAGGTAGCAAGCCGCCTGGAGAAGGAGGTGGTGGTCAGCAGCATCTATGACACCAACTCTATTGAAGGTGGCACCCTTTCTGTCGAGGAGACGGAGCAGGCCCTGGATCTCTCACCGGTCCAGGTGAAGGATATAGAACAACGCCGTGCCATCAATCTTAAAAATGCTTATGAACTGGCTCAACGAGTGGCCGCGCACCCCGGCTGGCGGCTCGATACAGCGTTTATCAAACAGATCCATATCGCCGTTACCGATCAGCTCCCCCACGAATACAACCGGCCGGGGCTGCTCAGAGATAATCCCAAGGGGATAACTACACGGGTGGGCAGCCAGGAACACGGCGGGACATACAAGCCGCCACAGGATGGAAAAGATGTGGCGCGGCTGCTCAATGGTCTGATTGAATGGCACCAGCAATTGGTGAAGCACGGGGTCCCCGTACTGGTCCGCGCACCGCTGGTGCATCTCTATTACGAACTGATACACCCCTTCTGGGACGGGAATGGCCGTGTAGGCCGGGTGCTGGAAGCGACCTTGCTTCAGGCGGAGGGGTACAAATATGCCCCCTTTGCCCAGGCCCGCTACTACCTGGAGTATATCCACGCCTACTTCACTCTGTTCAACACGACCCGCAAAAAGGCGGAGAAAAACAGCGAGGTACCGAATACCGATTTTGTCGCCTTTTTCCTGGAAGGGATGCTGGCCAGCATCAATGCACTGCATGATCGGGTTAACGTCCTGATCGCCCAGATCCTGTTTGAAAACGAAGTGAAACGCCTGCATGACGAAAAAGCGATCAACGCCAGACAATATGCCATCGTTAGCCAGACAATGGCGACGGGTAAGCCGGTATCGCTGTCGGACCTGAGGAAAGCGCCCTGGTATCAAGCGCTTTACATCAAACTGACAGATAAAACCAGGCAGCGTGATTTAAAAGGATTGCGGGAGTTAGGTATCGTGAGGCAGGATGATACGAATAGTCTTTGGGTTGGATATGTGAATACGGCCACGGCCAGTGATGAATAGTTGGCAACTATCAATAACGAAATGGCTAAGACTAAGCCTTCAGGAATCAGTTGACAATGTCCCGTTACACCACAGGGAATTGCGGTATAAATGATGAGTGTCCTCTTTCTTTATATGATATGGGGTTAACCTGGGTTATCAGATGCAGTCTTGTCCTTTTTGTACGCTAGATGCAAAACGCATTCTTCGCCAAACCCATCATGCCATTGTTATTCGTGATGGCTTTCCTGTATCCAGAGGACACACATTAATCATTCCAAAACGTCACGTGAATAGTTTTTTTGAGCTTACCGATGATGAGCGCGTGGATATTTTTTCATCGCTGAATGCGGCAAAAGAATACCTGGATTACGAACTCCGTCCTGATGGATACAATATCGGAATTAATGATGGTGCTGCCGCCGGTCAAACCGTACCTCATCTTCACATCCACTTGATACCACGATATAAAGGCGATCGGCCAGATCCACGCGGCGGTGTCCGTTGGGTGATTCCAAAAAATGCCGACTATTGGTCAGACAGGGAAGATGCAGTATCGTGATCTGGTTGACCGAATATGAGCGTCAGTTCACCAGATTGCGCATGAACCAATCGGGCGGCCATGCCAGTCCCCACAAGCTATGCATGCTGCTGGCTGTATTGGATTTATTCGAGGGAAACGCAATCACTCGTAACCGGATTCACTTTGATGAATCGTTGCGCGAATATTTTAGACGCCATTTTAACCACTATCGCGGCCCCAAGGATCGCGAAAATCCCCATCTGCCATTTTTCCACTTGCGTTCCGAGGATTTCTGGCATCATCGTATTCGTGACCGCCAAGAGGCGTCATACCAGCGGATGACGACGACGTGGGGGCCGGGGCAAATTGAAAAGCACATCGCCTATGCCTACCTGGATGAGCCCCTCTATGAATTGCTTCTACACCAGATCACCCGGGATCGACTGCGCGAGGTATTGATTGTAGAAGGCACGCGGCTGAACGGTATTCTGGGTCAAGAGTTGGAGGTGGGCGATAACACCTGGGGCTGGATAGAGTGTGAGTTGGCGGTTCATTCCTATCTGGAGATGCTTGATTATGAGTTGCAGGGTGAGACCTACCGCAAGACAGACTTCCGTAATCGATTGCTTGAGCAGCTACCGAAACGCAGTAAAGGCTCGGTAGAATACAAGCACCAAAACATCTCGGCTATCCTGATCGACTTGGGTTACCCCTATATTGCTGGTTATAAACCGGCCTTCAACTACCAGCGAATCTTGCGCGAGGTTGTCGAGGTTCATTTGGCCCATCGCCATGGCCTATTGGTTCAGCAAGCCGAGGCGTCTCTGGGAGAAGCGATTGTGCCCCGCCCCACAGCTCAGTGGGGGCGTGTTCAAGAGTCGCCTCCAGCGCCGTATGATACGCGATCTGATAAAACGGATACCAAGCGGGAGTTTATCCCGAAAAAGTACAACTTTAGTGAAAGGGAGGCCAGTAACCGTCAGTTAGGACTTGCCGGGGAAAAGTTTGTGCTCGAGTTCGAGCGGTTCCGGATGAAAATGGCAGGTAGGGAGGATCTTGTTTCTGAGATTGAATGGACCAGTCAAGAGCAGGGGGATGGAGCCGGTTACGATATCCGCTCGTTTAGGCCGGAGAGTGAGGAAGAGCTCTTTATCGAGGTCAAGACGACCAACGGTGGAAAGTACCAGCCGTTTCTTATATCGGAGAACGAAGTAGAATTTTCCAAGGCGCGTGCCGAAGACTTTGCCCTCTATAGGGTGTTCGAATTCAGAAAAATGCCCCGGCTCTTTGTATTGGAAGGTAATTTAGGTGCCCAAGTAAATCTTAGCCCTCAGTTGTATAAGGCTTGGTGGTGAGGCTGTCCTTCAGTCTTCCTACAGTTCTGTGAGAGGTTGGCGATGAAATTTCTCTCGCCTATTCACCTTTCGAAATTTTAGCTTATGCATTGGTAGATCTTTTTGATCTTCAAGATGAGCTAGCTATCTCTTATGTCAGGGAAATTAATATTGATGATGCTTTCGAGTTACTGTGCCGCTGTATTTAGTATTCATTATTGATGGACGCTCAATTTTATTAAATGCGGAGGTATTTTATGCGAATTACTGCTTCTCAAATTGTTAACTGGGCTAATACTCAAGCGAAAGAGTCCCAAGAAAATCTTCCAAGGCTTATTCGACGACTTTGTTTCGACCCTACGCTAACCAAGCAGATAGCATTCCCCTCGGGTGATTCCACATTTGTTCCTGGTTGGGATGGCGTGACCACCACTGTAAAAGGAAACGCTTGGGTGCCGCCAGGTGATGCTCGCTGGGAAATTGGATGCGATCAAGATATTCGATCGAAAGCCAACGGAGATTACATAAAGCGAACAAATGAAACAGATGAGACAATAAGAATAAATTCTACATTTATATTTGTTACCCCTCGGCGATGGATCCAAAAGGTGGACTGGATTAAAACTATGCTTGCTGAAGGAAGATGGGGGGATGTTCGGGCGTATGATGCCGATGACCTGGAACAATGGCTAGAACAAACACCAGCTGTGGCCTTACAGTTTTCGGAAGAACTCGGTTTGGCTGGATGGGGTGTCATGAGCCCTTGGCGATATTGGGAGAGCTGGTCATGTCAATGTGCTCCTCCGATCCTGCCAGATGCATTTATCGGTGACCGCAATCAAATTAAAGATAACTTAAAGGAAAAAATAAGCAAAGCCATATCTCAGGTACAAACTCCGCAGACTATAGTTATTAGAGCAGATAGTGTTGAAGAAGCGGCAGCATTTGCAGCAGTAACCTTACTTGAAACTGTTGAAGCATCATGTCACACGCTGGTAGTGACAGAATCTCAAGGATGGGGCTTTGTGGAGGCGAACACACAGCTACGAATTGCAGTAGCAGTCAATGGAAAGGTGGCTTCCGATGCTATAGTTAGAGAAGGCTTGTTGGTTGTGTTGCCGCATGCTTTAGGAGACATTGCAGAGAAAATCAGTGGTGCGGAAATTGTACTCGAAAGACCAGATATCTACGAGTTTGAAAAATCGCTGGTCTCTATAGGCATGGAAGAATCAGATGCTAAGCGATTTGCAGCTAGTTCAGGGAGATCATAGACAGTTTTTCGTCGCCAACTGTCGACAAATCCATCATTAAAAAACCCCGTATGGTTGGAATCCACCAAGCCGGAAAGCCTATCAGTTCTATGTTTGATTAATGCGTGGAATGATCGCAAGGAGGACGATAGGAGAATTGTTGAGCGGATTACTGGACGAGATTACGAAAAAGTCGAGAGAGATCTGCGTCAACTTTCTTCTCAAGACGATTCACCAGTTTTGCACATTGGGAGCGTCTGGAAGGCTAAATCAGCTTTAGAACTCCTAAGTATTTTTGGAGGAAGAATACCATCTGATCAGCTTGATCGTTTTTTTGATGTGGCAAGGGAAATGCTGTCTACCCCTGATCCCCAGTTGGATCTGCCTGATGAGGAACGATGGATGGCTCAAGTGCATGGGAAGACCCACCCGTACTCTGGGCTGCTTTTTGAATCTGTATGCGACTCCTTGGTGAAACTAGCTGTTCGGGGTTCCGAAGACTCCGAGCTTCGAGCCTTGAATGTTGAGGAACGAGTATCTCGATTTGTTGATGAATTGTTTGATAGTGCAGATGAAGTGCGATGGCTATCCTTAGCTTCATATCTGCCAACACTTGCGGAAGCTGCACCAGACGCGTTTTTGAAGGCAATTGAGACAAGTCTCATATCAGAAGAAAAGTCAGTCACGAGATTAATTACAGAAACCGGTGATTCAGGCGGCTTAATAGGGCGCTGTTGGCATTCAGGCTTATTGTGGGCGCTGGAGAAGCTGGCTTGGTCACCGCGAAGACTCGCACGAGTTGCTTTGATTCTCGCCAAGCTTACACACGTTCCCATGAAAGGTAACTGGGGGAATAAACCAAGTTCGAGTCTACTAGGTATATTTCGGTCATGGCTTCCTCAAACCTCCACGGATTTGGGGGGACGAATACAAGTGTTAGATCTCTTAATCGAGAAGGAACCAGAAGCAGCGTATCAACTCTTGGAAAAACTTTTGACCAAAGGGCATCATATGGCTTCACCAGCTAATCGTCCTGATTGGCGAGATGAGGATGCTGGAGCTGGGCATGGAGTTTCTACTTACGAACACTATGAAATGCTAATTGCCGCGAAGGAACGCTTGCTAAGGATAGCTGATCACAGAGCAGAGTGCATCGCTTCCCTTGTAAAAAATACAATTCTTGGAAATCGCGCGGAACTGCACGGTGTCTTGCCACTGATACAGCCAATCTTGGAAGAGGATGACAATGATGGTGACCGTGAAAAAATACGCGCTTCATTGAGAAATATTATTCATTGGCATCGCAACTATGATGATGCCGATCAAGCAGATCTTAATGATTGGTTAGGGCCAATAGAGTCATATTATGAGCAGCTTGCACCAAGAGATATCGTGGTCCGCCACCGCTGGCTATTCGATAACCACTGGGTAGAGCTTCCATATAAAGATCACAATGATGGATACAAAGAACGGCAAGATATGCTCAGTCAAGAAAGGATATCTGCAGTCAATGAGATTTTCACGACAGTGGGGGATGCGGGGTTAGATAACCTTATAGGGACCTGCGGTGAGCCTGGCACTGTTGGTGAAGTGTTTTCACAGGCCTCATGGAGTGGATTCTCATGGCCGGATTGGATTATTGAGAAAGGGGGGGATTTCACTCAGAGTTCTCAAGTCAGTAGGTGCTTGTCAAAGTATCTACGAATGCTCTCGCCTGAAAAAGCAGCTGAATTACTCGAAAGCGTTGTTGCGCTTGGCAAAGATCAACGTTGGGAACAAGAGAAGTTTGCTCGATTTTTAGTGTTGGCACGGGCAGATAAACAAACATGGGATGTGCTTGACTTATGTGGCGAAGAAATAAAAGCCCGCTACTGGCAACTGGTAACGCCTCAGCAGTGGGTGAATGATGAAGATACTGAGTTCGTTTTAGACCAAATGCTTATAGCAGAAAGGCCACTCACAGCACTGCAATATTGCCAATACTCCATAGGTAAGACATCTGCGAAACAACTCTACGACTTATTGCGACTGGTCCTGCAGGGAAAGGAAGTTGATGGTCCAAGAATAAATTCATGGCACTTGGGTGAAATGCTAAAGCATATGGAAAACTCTGGTGAAATTGAACGAATGGATCTTGTGCGGTTAGAGTTTGGTCTTTTTCCAGCACTTGGATATGGGAACGAAGAAGATGCGGAATTATTATTTGAAGCAGTTATGACCGAGCCAGAACTTTTTAACGAGTTGATTTGTTTAGTATATAAACCTGCACATGGAGAGGTTGAGGAGCCGACTGATGCTTCTCGTATGGCTGCTGAAACGGCTTGGGAGATCTTGCGGAGGTGCAAAAGAATCCCCGGATTACAAGATGACGGCACCATCAATGAGGCCACGATGTTGGAATTCATTGATGCAGTCCGAAAACAAGGCCAAGTTGACGACAGGTTAAGTGTGTGCGAAGAAACTTTGGGCGAAATTCTCGCTCATTGTAATTCTGATGAAGATGGTACGTGGCCAATGACCTCGGTCGCCAAGTTGCTTGATCGATCGGAGCTGGATCAGATGCGAAGGGGGTTTGTAATTGGTACCCACAACAAGAGAGGAACTACCAGTCGTTCGCCTTGTGAAGGGGGTGCACAGGAACGTGACTTGGCGCAGTATTACAGAGAACAGGCAGAAAAGTTTCAATATGTATATCCAAATGTTAGTGAGATGCTTGAAGGCATTGCCAGAAGTTATGAATCTGATGCGAGACGTGAAGACTATGAAGCGGGGCTAAGAAAGGAAGGGTTTTGAAAGAGGCGATAACTGGAACCAAGATTCACTTATGATAGACCGCGCAATAACGGGACACCAAGATTCAATTAGATCCGAAGAAGGCTCGTTTAATGGCAAGGACATTCGGAAATCTACTTACTTCCCAACTTAGCGACCCCACTTAGATTAAAGCTGATCGTAACAGCCGTACGATTCGCAATGCGAGGCAGCTAAAGAAGCGTTCCTGAGAACACTAAAATGCCACAAAACATAGGCATATAATCACGTAAGCCTAGGTAATGTGACATGCGAGCATCCTCAGACACCAAAATGCAGCAAGTGGTGGCCTATCTAAAGGCCCACTCCGTGGTTCGGCCCAGGGATATGGACCGGCTTTGCTTACCGCGCTCCTATCTTAATCGTCTGGCTAATCAAGGTGTTATTGAGAAAATTGGCCGTGGCCTGTACCAGTGGCCCGAGAAGGATCTTGGGCGTTTTCACTCCCTGGTCGAGGTCGCCAAGCAGGCCCCCAGGTCGGTTGTGGCGCTGCTGTCGGCGCTAAGTTTCCATGACCTGACCACCCAAAACCCCAGCAAGATTTGGCTGGCTATCGACCGCAAGGCTTGGCGACCCGAGATCAGCTACCCTCCGGTGCGCTTTGTTACCATGTCGGGCGAAGCGCTTCGGGCCGGTGTGGAGAGTCACGATATTGGGGGTGTGGAGATCAAGGTCTTCACCCCCGCCAAAACCGTGGCCGATTGCTTCAAGTACCGTAATAAAATCGGCCTGGATGTTGATCTGGAGGCCCTGCGCGAGGGGTGGTCTGGTCGCAAATTCACCATGGACGAGCTAATGCGCTATGCGGAGATCTGCCGTGTAAAGAAAGTGATCCAACCCTATCTGGAGAGCCTGGTGTGATGGAGGGAGCCTGCTGATGCCCAAGGATATGGCAGCCTCGGTTAGGGCACGACTGCTGATGCTGGCCCGTGTACGGGGCGAGGTTTCGACTATGTGCTGTCCCGGGATCGACCAAGACCCCCGCATTCCCTGGGACCCGAGCACTGGCCATCACCTACAGTCTAATCTGGCTGGAAACAAAAGGCGCGTACCCGGTTTCATGCGCGATGTGCTTCTACCGGCAACCCTGCACCGGCGGGGGAGTCTTCAACTATTTCGACAACCAGAGACCTGATCAGTTATCTGTTGTAGACTGAGCGACAGAAATAAATCCTCTAGAAACACGATAACATATTGATTTTATTGTCATGGCGAGCTCAGAACAGCTAAAAGCTCTTATTAAGTCGCATCTCTCCGGGGATGATGACCGCTTTTTGTCTGTCGCATTGCAGGTGGCGGCCCATGAGGCGAAGATCGGTCATGGCAAGTTGGCCATTGAACTCCGCGATCTGGTTGAAAAGGCCAGGAAAAGCAAAAAGTTGCAATCTGTCCCGGTCTCCATCGCCAAGGGGGTGAAGGATGCGTCGGGGCTTCTCTACGCCACCACTCCCAGCGCCAGGCTCGCCGATCTGGTCACCACCCGGGCCATCGAAGAGCAGCTGATCCGTGTGATCCGTGAACAGCGCCACTTGGCCAAGCTGAAGAATCATGGTCTCGAACCTCGGCGCAGGCTTCTTTTAGTGGGCGCACCCGGTACGGGGAAGACCTTCACCGCCTCGGTGCTGGCCGGGGAGCTTGGATACCCGCTGTTTCAGGTTCGGCTGGATGCGGTTATCACCAAGTTTATGGGAGAGTCCTCCGCCAAGCTGCGTCAGATATTCGATGCCATCCGAGAGGTGCGCGGTGTCTACTTCTTCGACGAGTTTGATGCCCTCGGCAGCCAGCGTTCCTCATCCAATGATGTGGGTGAGGCGCGGCGCATCCTCAACAGCTTTCTGCAGATGATCGAGCAGGATGACTCCAATAGTGTGATTGTCTGCGCCACCAATCATGCGCAGATGCTCGATTACGCGCTCTTCCGTCGATTCGATGATGTCATTCAATACCACCTGCCCGGCAAGGATGATATCCAACGCCTGTTCAATAACCGTCTTAAACCCTACATGGATAACTCAGTGCCGGTTGATAAGATGGCGGTACTGGCAGAGGGGTTGAGTTCTGCGGAGGTGACTCAGGCCGCACAGGACGCCATTAAGGAGATGCTCATCCATGGCCATGAAAAAGTTACACAGGATGATCTCCAGTCAGCGATAGAGGATCGCCGGAGGATGAGCCACCAAGTCCACAAGCAGGGATAATGAATGCCAGATAACATGGATGTGCGACCCCACTTTATTCTCGGCCAAACTGGTGTAGCAGAGCCTTTCACCTCCCCCTCTACTGGCGGTGATGGAGGCAAAACGGTCCCTCCTCAGAACCGTCAGCAACACGCTACATATCTCAATAACCAGCTACAAAGCCTTGTTGGACAGCAGGAAGCGATCCGCGTGGAAGCGGAAGGTTTCGATCTGGAGTCGGCAATCGGTATCCAGATTGAGTTTGAAAGCTTCCCCGACATCGAGCTGGCGGTCGCCAGTCTCGCAGACGAGCGCCAAAAGATCGAGCTGTTGAATGTAGTCCATCGGGATGACAAGACCTTCGCAACGGTTTTTGTGCCGGAGGGAAAATTGTCAGTCTTTGAAAACAAGATCCAGGCCTACCTGGAGGAGCAGACCGATAAGGCCGGTCGGCCGCGAGACAATCGAAAACTGATCGATGCCATCCAGTCGTTCCGCCGTGCGGCCGTCGAGGCGCTTTGGTCGGATGCCCAAGACCAGTTTCCTGGTGATGGTGCGATCATTTGGTGGGAGGTCTGGTTGCCTATCAGGCAAAACCGGGATGCCGTCTTGCGGGACTTCACCCGGTTAGCGCGAGGTGCCGGTATGGCGGTGTCGGAACGCGCACTGCATTTCCCGGAACGGTCCATCCTCTTGGCAAGAGGCACCAAGGGGCAACTCTCACAGAGTGGTTTGTTGTTGAATACCGTCTCCGAGCTCAGGCGGGCGAAGGAGACGGCGGCGTTCTTCGATGAGATGCCTATGGCTGAGCAACACGAATGGGCTCAAGAGCTATTGGGCCGTCTTGTTCAAATCCCTGGCGGTGACGATACGCCCTATGTCTGCGTGCTGGATACGGGTGTCAATTCGGGACATCCGTTGCTTGCCCCGTTTATCGATGCAAACGACCAGACGACAGTGGATATGAATTGGGGCGTTGCTGATGGTGATGGTCATGGTACCGGGATGGCGGGCTTGGCCGTTTGGCGGGACCTGACGGAGGCACTGGAGTCAGGTGCCGAAATCAGGGTGAATCATCGCATCGAGTCGGTCAAGGTACTGCGACACTCCGGGGATAACCAGGGGAAACATTTGGGACTGGTCACTGCAGATGGCGTATCGACCGCGGTCATCGCAAATCCTGAGCGCACCCGTGTTTACAGCATGGCGCTGTCATCTAAAGATGGACGAGATCGTGGAAGACCTTCGGCGTGGTCATCGGAAGTTGATAGCCTGACAGTGGACTATCTGGGTGAAGGCGAGATCCCAAAGTTATTTGTGGTGTGCGCGGGGAATGCCGGTGAGAATCTCAACGCAATCAGCGACTACCCCAATCACAATTTGATTCAGGATATCCATGATCCAGGCCAGTCATGGAATGCCCTGACGATTGGTGCATATACCCATAAGTATCAGGTTATCGGAGAGGCCGCAGAGGCATATAAACCTTTGGCCCCACCGGGCGGTCTCTCACCTTACAGTACAACTTCCACGACATGGAACAAACACGCTCCGATTAAGCCTGAGGTGGTGTTTGAGGGCGGCAATATCGGCCGGGATCAATACGGTTGCGCCTCGTTACCAAGTCTTAGTCTGCTTACGACGCATTACCAGCCTGTCGAAAGACTATTTACTCCAATGAATGCTACCAGCGCGGCAACCGCGCTGGCGGGGAATTTTGCCGCCGAGGTTCTTGCTCAGTATCCAGGGCTCTGGCCCGAGACCGTACGGGCGCTGATGGTCCACTCCGCTGAATGGACGGATGAGATGGTCAATCAGTTTAACCATGGGACTACGCCCAGGGCGCAGGCTCAACATCGTGTACGATGCGTTGGCTTTGGTGTCCCCAATATTGATCGGGCGTTGTGGAGCCTGAACAATTCGCTCTCGCTTATCGTGGAGGATGCACTCTATCCATTCGAAAAACGGAATGGAAGAATCGTCACCCGTGATATGCATCTGCATGACCTGCCGTGGCCCCGAGAGTCGCTGGAGGCACTTGGGGAAACCGAAGTAGAGATGGCGGTGACGCTCTCCTACTTCATCGAACCGAACCCTTCAAACCGCGGAGTCAGTGGCAAGTACAGCTATCAAAGTCACAATCTGCGTTTCGACGTGAAACGCCCGCTGGAATCTGTTGACGATTTCCGCAAGCGTATCAATCGCCAAGCCAGGGCAGCGGAAGAAGGCTCAGGCGGTGGACCTGCTGATCCAGACTGGCTGCTCGGGTCACAGTTCAGGCATAAAGGTTCGATCCATAAAGACGTCTGGAAGGGTAAGGCGGTTGAATTGGCGGAACGCGGACAATTGTCGATATACCCGGCTATGGGATGGTGGCGTACCCGGACAAAACTAGAGCGGTATGACAAGGCAGCTCGCTATTCTTTGGTGGTATCTATTGCCGTGCCCGGTGTTGAAGTTGATATCTATACGGAAGTGCTCAATCAGGTTGAAATCGCAACCGCTGTTGAAGTGTGAAACCTGATGGTGACGGGCATTTGCCGATATCCATCTAGAAATGCCTGGAACATCACTCCGTGTTCTTCGTACTGAGCTGCAGTTGCCCCGATTTCGCAGCTTTCACGAATGAGTTCTTTAAGTGGCCGGTTTCTGATCTCTTCGTTAAACAGCTGTTCCAGGTGTTCATGAGTATCCGGTCCAACTATCTGCCGCACATCTCTTCCCAACAGATACGCTGATCCGCATTCAGGCACCCAATCATATCGTTCCATCATGGCTTGTTGGTCGTACATCCGGTCTCGAATTACCGGGATTTCCTGGTAGTTGGCGCAGAGATAGAGAAAATCCTTTGCATCGTTCGGGCGTTTCTCATGTTCTCGTTCAGTCCAGGAAATCAATTTTAGAAGCGCCAGCCCGACGGGTGACGCGACTACAATATCAGTATTCGGGGAGTCGTTGATCCTAACCTGTAGGGTATGGCTATATGCTTCGGTGAAGCCGAGGATATTCATAACAACATCGCCTTTTGGCGGCCAGGCGACGGCTTTACCGTTGCTGGATAATGGACCAAATGGAACCAGGTCGACCCAGCCTCCCCAACTCGTGCTGAGGCGGTGCACCGTCTTGGTTTCATAAAACCCCAATTCCAGAAGTCGGTTTTTCAAAGCTTCAAATGCCGACCAGTCAGGTATCTGTATAGCAAAGTCGAGATCCTGGGTGGCCCGACTGACCGGGGCACCATAGTAAAGATGGAGTACCAGATCCCGGGCGGTAGCGCCGATCACGAAAAACGGGATGCCCAGTCTTCTGGCGGCATTCGCCACCACCTGCAGAACAGTGAGGGTGCCGGGATCAACCTTGTCGGATATGTCGAGCGATGTACTCGTCATAGATCATCCCCGCTGCTTCCAGGTTTCTTGGGTCGGCTGTCGCAATCAGATCGGCATAGGCCAGTACCGGCGGCACTAGGCCCGGTTTGGCAGGATCCAAAAAGGGCAATGCCGTATCTTGCCAAAACGTCTGGTACAGCCTGACGGTGCCGGTTTCCTCAAACACCGCCGCTTGTGCGGCTCGCAGGCGGGTTCGAGCCAAAAACTTGCTCTTGGCCTCTATTGGCAAATAGAGAGTGACGACTGCTGGTTTTAAATAATGTGTGTAGTGTGCTGCAGCAACTTCCCCGCCCCAGTAGCCGTGAAACTCCTGAACGTCGAAGTCCTGCCACCAGTAAGGATCTTCAGCGTGGAAGTCGCCGATATGTGCTTTCGGGCGGAGTTTCTCCGGATAGGTCTCTACCCACCGGTTGAGTAGCCGTTTGTAATCGACGAGTTCCCGGCGTTTGTCTTTTCCATACTCAAAAATAAAGCCTGCGGCTTTGAGTCCGCTGATAACACCACCCGCCGTTCCCAGGGCGACTCCCGCAACATCCGCAATTTCCCGGTAGGGTGCCGCAACCAGTTCCGGGCGACAAAGAAACGCGAATACGACCTTGAGTCCGGTTCGGTCAAAGGCGCGGTTGGTATCCTCTTTGGTTTTCTCCTTCCGCTTTGGCTGACGTCTCCCTGTTACCAGGATGTAGACAGGGGGTATGTCCAAGTAGGCGTTTCCTACGGTGTCTATGAATTGAACATGTTGCTCGCGCAATTTCTCAGCCATGTTGGGGTTTATATAGTCAGCGACCAGCAACCCCTTCATGGGTAGCGCCTGTACCTGATTGATCAGGGCACCCAGATTGGCTTGTGGCGCCCAGCGCTTGATTTCAGCGGCAAGGCGTTCCTTGCGTCCCTTGATCGTCAGCACGGCGTCGATCTCCCGTAGGCCAGCCTTGCCCCGGAGTTTATCGATACGCAGACGCAGGCCGGTTTCCCGGGCGACGGTCTCGATCGCCCGGTTCAGTATGGCCTCTTCTGTCTGGTGCGCATCTGTATCATCGTACATAATTGGCGAATGTACATTAATAATGAACGCTAATCAATAATGAACAATAGTCCCTGAAGTAGTAAGTATCGTTCATGAATAAATGGTGTACATTATTAATGTACATGGATATAAAATGAACAATTGTTTTCTTGAGCTCTTGGTGCCCCGAAAGCAGTATGCCAAGGAGCGGCATCCTCGCCGCGATGGTTGAGGTGGATGGCATTGCGGGCTGATGGGATAGGCATTCTTATGCCGGGCGATGAACGAGTGCTTTACTTCGTTTGTGGTGCAAAGAATGCCGTGGCTTTTTTAAGATATCCCGCTCCATTTCAAGGTGTTTCACCTGGGCCTTCAGCTTTCTGATCTCTTTCTGCTCCGGCGTCAGCTGGTCATTGCCGCGAGTCAGTCATGTTTTTATTTGCTTAAGCCGTTTATTGATTTGGATGAGTTCGAAAGCCCTTGGGTCAAAAGCTCCACCCAACCACTCCATCAGGCTTTCATGTTCTTCATGCTGTGGATCTTCCATTGCGTTGAGGAACTCGAAGTAACCACCCAAGCCACCCACATCTTCCGGTGGGCATGCCATTTCGCCACCGATGCAGACCACACCAGGCCATGCCGATGTCAATGGCAGCCTGTTTTCAAGGGTGATTGTCTGCCACCAGCTATCACCGTAGTCGTAGAGATATTCAAATCGTCTTTTTCGCCCCAATACGGTCTGGATGTTGCTCTGGAGGCCCTGCGCGATGGGTGGTCCGCTCGCAATTTCACCATGGACGAGCTGATGCGCTATGTGGAGATCTGCCGTGTAAAGAAAGTGATGCAGCCCTATCTGCAGAGTCTGGTGTGATGGGGAGAACCTGCTGATGCCTGTCAATACACGCGAAAGCGTATATATTTTCTAATACCTGCAATCGCGTGTAAAACGGCGTCGAGACTTCCGGCACGGAGAAGCCCATCATGCTGTTTCATTCCCCGAAAGACCTGGCGGCATACTACCGGGACCAGCGTAAGGCGCGTGGCCTGTCCCAAACCGAAGTAGCGGAGGAGGGTGTGGTTCGCCAGGATACCGTCTCCAAGTTTGAAACCCGGCCCGATAACGTGCGCCTGGAAACCCTGTTTCGACTCCTTTCCGCATTGGACCTCGAGGTGCATCTCGTGCCGAAAGGTGAATCTGATGTCGAAGGGGATAAGGATCAGTGGAGTGAGCCGTGGTGAGCAAGACCCGGTCGCTGGGTGTCTGGATGAACGGCATCCAGGTTGGTGAACTCACCAAGAGTGCCACCGGGGCACTGGCCTTTACCTACAGCTTAAACTGGCTGGAGACCAAAGGGGCGCGCCCGGTTTCACTCTCGATGCGCTTGAGCCGGCAACCCTACATCGGTGAGGTTGTCTTCAACTATTTTGACAACCTGCTGCCGGACAATCCGCTAATCCGTGAACGGATCCAGGCACGATTCGAGGCGGTGACTTCACTCCCGTTCGATATGTTGGCGGCGATTGGAATGGGTCGTGTGGGCGCGTTGCAAATCATTCCGAGCGATGAGTCCCCACCCGATGTGCGTTGCATCAAGGGGGCGCCGCCGACCGATGGGCAATTTGTGCGGTTGCTGAACAACTACCGAAACGCACCCCTGGGTATGAATGCAGAGAATGGCGATGACTCTCGAATCTCCGTTGAGCGGGCGTAACCGCCACTATCGTTGGGCAAATATCCAGCCGCGGCACTTCAGCATTACAGCCAGGCGGGTAGGCTTCAATGAAAAGACGGCACAACAGCTGTTTGTCGAGATGATGGATTCGGTGGATGAGGTTATCGGGCGGGTATCGGGCCTGATACCGGGGGATTTTCCGGATCACATTGTCGGTCCGGTTTTCGATGGTATGCGAAGCGTGCGTGACCGTTCGGTCGCATGATGGGCTTAAGCTCCGGACCAGAGGCTTCGTCAGGCGTTGCCGGGACGATTGGATTGGAACCTGTTGGGAGGTGTGGGCGGCTTAAAGTTTGCTGTCTGAGATACGGTAATATGCACATCGTGGATGTCATGCGCTAACCTTATTCCCTGTCAGAGCCCACGGGTGCAGCGTGCCCATGAGTGCCTTATTGACGTTGATTACAGCGAGTAAGTATGGATTGCGTCGTTCCCGGTTCTTCCATTACCCTGCGTGCCGAGAACGGCATCGGCGCTTTCAATATGATCCGGTGGCGGTGGATGCGCAAGCTTATCCGCCCTATGCGTACTAAACACCATCCCAGGTAATCTGAACCACCCATGAATACCAAGAAAATCATCCTCCGCATCCTGATCATCCTGCTGCTTCTGATCCCGTTGACCCTGATCGGCATCCTGATGTCGCTCGACTTTAACCAGTACAAGCCCCAGGTGATGGCGCAGGTGGAGGCGCTGACCGGCCGCAAAATGACCATCGACGGGGAGCTGGAGCTGTCGATCTCGCTCCGCCCCAGTATCGAGGTCAATGGGGCGTCGCTCGCCAATGCGCCCTGGAGTTCGACGGAGCAGATGGCTTCTATCGGCCAGTTGTCGATGCAGGTGGAGTTGCTGCCGTTGCTGACCGGGGATGTCCGGGTAACCCGGCTGATCGTGCGGCAGGCCGATATCCTCCTTGAGAGCAGCGCCGAGGGGGAGGCCAACTGGCAGTTCACGAAAAGTGATCCCGGTGAGGCCGCACAATCCGCTGGCGTCGCCCTTCCGGAGGTTAAGGATTTACTGATCGAGGATGCACGAATCCGTTTTCTCCCGGCAGCGGGTGATGCCGTGGAGGTCTCCATCGACCGGCTGCAAGCCTCGGCCGACAGCCTGGGTGCTCCACTGGCCCTGGCCTTTGAGGGCGTTTACAACGGCGAGCCTGTGGTCGTGGAGGGTGAACTGGAGAGTCTGGCGGCGATCGTCTCCGGGGGTGATCTGCGGTTCGATCTGCAGCTCGCGCTTGCTGGGCGGAAGGTGCAGTGGCAGGGGGAGGGCAAAGTTGCTGATGCTCTGTCCCGTATCACTCTGGAGCGACTCCAGCTCAGCCACGGCGAGGATGTACTCACCGGTACACTGATGTTCGACCGGCTCGCACAACCACCCCTTCTGGAGGCGACCCTGACCACCGAGCGGATCGACCTGCGTAGCGAGAAGACGGAGGCGGATAAACAGGACGCCAGTCGCAAGCTCTTCTCTACCGCGTCACTGCCGTTGGATGGGCTGCAGGGTCTCGCAGCCGATGTGCGCTTCAGCAGCAAGCAGGTATTGGCTAATCGCTATACGCTGAACGATCTGGATGCCACCCTGCGGCTCGAGGACGGTGTCCTCACCGTCCAGCCGCTGACACTGTTGGCGGGCGGTGGTCCGCTCACCGGAAGTGCCGTGTTGAACGGCAGTCGCAGTCCTGCCGCGCTGGAGCTGCGGCTGAAAGGAAAGGATGTGTTGTTGGAGACGCTGTTGCGCGGTTCCGCCAAGGAGGCACCGATGCAGCGGGGGTCGGCCTCGATCGATATCGACCTGAAGGCACGGGGGGATTCCGTCGCCGCCCTGATGGGTGGTCTGAACGGCCGGCTGTTGATCAGCGTGGGCGAAGGCAGAATCAACAACCGCTACCTCGATCTGGTGGGCGGCGATCTGTTGAACCAGCTGTTTGCCGCGCTCAACCCGGCAGCCGGGAGTGAACCCTATACATCAATGGAGTGTGCCGTGGTCAATCTCCGCTTCAACAACGGCGTGGCCGAATACGACAAGCGGATCGCCATGCTGACCCGGCAGATGAGTATCGTCAGCGCCGGTACCATCGATCTGAAAAACGAGCAGCTGGACGTGGGGTTCAAGCCGATGCCCCGGGGTGACACCAAGGACCTGGGGATTACCGCCGGTGACCTGGTCAATGCGGCCCGCCTCAAGGGGCCGCTCAGCAAGCCGGAGCTGGGGCTGGATGCCAAGGGTACTGCCAAGGCCGGCCTGACACTCTACGGCGCGATCGCCACTGGCGGCGCCTCCCTGCTGCTGGAGGGGCTCTGGAACAAGGCGACTGCCGATGAGAATCCTTGCCGCACCGCCCTGAACGGGGGCGGCGCTGACAGCAAATCGTCGAAAAAAGGGGCCGGCGAATCGGGTGGTCTGCTGGACAAGCTGAAGGGTGTGTTCGGTAACTGATAGCCTCCCGGCAGCTAACTGCCAGAAAATCAGGATGGCGAAGGCGCCGGGAGGCCGGTCGGTATGGGGTAATCCCCCTGAGGGGGCATCCGGTCTAAACGATGGCTAGATCATAGAGTGGTTAGAGACAAAGTGGTGGATCGCTTCGTGGACTTCGTGAGCCCGCTTGGTATCCCCCTTGCCTTCCACCTTTTCCAGATAGGTCTGTAAAAACCCCAGCATCTTTCTGCATTCGCTCGGGGTGTCGGCAAACTGCTGCACCATGGCACAGACTTCAATCGGACTCATGTCGGCACCTGCCAGCAGGCCCAGGAGTTCGTCATCTGACAGGTCGCAAAAATCCGTGCAGTCTTTCAAGGTAAGCATGGTTTTATCCTCCATTGCTGATTCGTAGTGCACTGGTTTTGTGCAGTTTCAATGGTATGCACCAAGGTAGGATGTCTGTTGTTATCATTTAACATCCGGCAAAACACCTAACCCATTGATTGCACGTACCTCGCCAAGACTTCCGACGAGGCTGGATAAAGTTGCAGCAGAAATCAGGCCAGTCATGGCACGGTAACAGCGGGCAGGCAGGAAGAATTATTGCGGACTACTGTTCCGCAGATCCGGCAGTTCATGATTTACCCGGGTATCGTAGATGATCGATGTCTCGATGCGGGTGACGCCGGGGCGGTTGGTGAACTGGTCCAGGGCGAGGTTTTTAAGATGCCGGGTGTCGTGCACCGCCACGTGGATCACCAGGTCGTAGCGGCCGGTGATCAGGTGGGCAGAGCGCACCTCGGGAATTTGCAGCATGTCATCCATGAACCGGTCGACGGTGCCCCGTTCGTGTTTCGCCAGCTCGATCATGAACAGCGCCTCCAGCCCGATCCCCAGGCTCGTCAGGTCCACTTCCGCATGGGTGCCGGTCAACACCCCGTTTTCCCACAGTCGCTTCATCCGCTCGTGCACGCTGGAGGGCGCCAGCCCCACCTCGGCGGCGATCTGCTTGTTGGAGAGCCGAGCATTGTTCTGCAAAAGCCTGATTATTTCGATGTCGATTCGGTCGAGTGTCATTTTGATCCCTGTTTACCGAAAACTATTTCATGGAAGTAAGTATACAGCGAGAAATATACTTATTAAATCAGTAATTGACGAATTATATTAGGTTGATATAGCGAATGTTGGGTCGAATGATCATGGGTAAGGGATTCCCGTCGGTGATTCTTCGCCATCGATCCGATCCGCGATGCGGCCACCTGAGGAGTGATGCAGATCTATGAGCAGATCAACAGATGACAAGCCGGGCTTCTCCACCCGGGCGATTCACCACGGTTACGATGCCTACGCGGGTGATGGCGCCCTGAATCCGCCGGTCTACATGAGCTCGACCTATACCTTTCCGACCGTGGCCGACGGTAGCGCACGCTTCGCCGGTGAACAGGCCGGGTATGTCTACTCCCGGGTCGGCAATCCGACCACGGCGCTGCTGGAGCAGCGCATCGCCGATCTGGAAGGTGGGGAGGCGGCGCTGGTAACGGGCTCGGGTATGGGGGCCACGGCCTCGTTGCTTTGGACCCTGCTCAAGCCGGGTGACGAGGTGATCGCGGACAAGACGCTGTACGGTTGCACCTACGCCTATTTCAATCACGGCCTGGCCCGTTTTGGGGTCAAGATCACCCACGTCGATCTGACCGAACCGGACAATCTGTCCCGGGCGATCAGCGGGAAGACCCGGCTGGTCTTCTTCGAGTCCCCGGCCAATCCCAACATGCGGCTGGTGGATATTGCCGCCGTGGCGGCCATTGCCCGATCCCATGATGCGAAAGTGGTGGTCGACAACACCTACTGCACCCCTTACCTGCAGCGCCCGCTGGAGCTGGGCGCGGACTACGTGGTGCACTCCGCCACCAAGTACCTGGGTGGACACGGCGACCTGATCGCCGGGGCCATTGTCGGCCCAAAGGAGTCGCTGGACGAGGTGCGCTTCTACGGCCTTAAGGACATGACCGGGGCGGTGCTCTCGTCCCAGGACGCCTTCCTCATCCTGCGAGGCCTGAAGACCCTGGCCCTGCGCATGGACCGGCATTGCCAGAATGCGCAAGGGATCGCTGAGTTCCTCGCGGATCACCCCAAGGTGGAGGTTTGTCACTTCCCGGGGCTGGTGTCGTTCCCGCAGCGTGAGCTGGCCGAGCGCCAGATGAGCGCGCCGGGCGGCATGGTGGCTTTTGACTTGAAAGGGGGGCTGGAGGCCGGTTGCCGATTCATGGACGCGCTGCAACTGGTCACCCGCGCGGTCAGCCTGGGTGATGCAGAGAGCCTGGCTCAGCATCCAGCCAGCATGACTCACTCGGTCTATACGCCGGAAGAGCGCGCCGCCCACCTGATCAGCGAGGGGCTGGTGCGGCTGTCGGCGGGGCTGGAGGATCTGGACGACCTGCTCGGGGATATCGACCGGGCCCTGGCCAGGGTCTGATCCCGATACAGCCCGATCGGCCAGGGGAGGTAAGTCCACGTCGGCGGTCAACCATACCTGTAGGAGCGGCTTCAGCCGCGAATGTCGCGGATAAATCCGCTCCTACAATAAGCCCCCGCTTCACGGAGTAGTGCATTCGGCCCGGGGCGGGCCTCTTACGGCCAAGTAGGATGGGCAAAGCGTAGCGTGCCCATCGCACCTGTCGGGTTACGCCTTCGGCTAACCTGACCCACTAACCGGGATGGGTCTCCTGCAGGTCAACCCCGCGTCGGTGGCCAACCATACCTGTAGGAGCGGCTTCAGCCGCGAATGTCGCGGATAAATCCGCTCCTACAATAAGCCCCCGCTTCAGGGAACAGCGCATTCGGCCCGGAACGGCGCCCCGCTGCGGAAAGCGACGCCCTTGTTCAGGTCCCGCAAAAAGTCGCCAGAACCTGCTCGTTTTCGGCGGGTGGTTCGGCATAGTTCTCCAGCCCCGGATGTGCATCGAACGGCGCCGACAGCACCTGGTGCAGCTCATCGAACAGGCTCAGATCGTCCTCATAGGCGGCATGGATGGCCCGCTCCACCTGGTGATTGCGCGGTATGAAAAGGGGGTTGGCCGCGGCCATCAGACCGGCTGCCGTTTCCCGGCCGCCGGGCTGTCGGTCGATCTGCTGCAGCCAGCGGGTCTCGAAATCGTCGAACAGGAGGGCGTCGTCGGCCTCCAGCCTCACCGCCAGTTGCCGGAAGCTCCGGGTGTAGTCCAGCCGTCTGTCCTGCAGCAGCTGCAGCCAGGCGGTCACCAGTTCCCGGTCCTCTGGGTCCGGCTGCGAGAGGCCCAGTTTCCGGCCCATCAGCGCGAAGTAGTGAGCCTCGAAGGTGGCCTGGAATTCATTCAGGCGGACCTCGTAGTCTTCCCGCTCCCCCTCAATCATCATCAGGCACTCGGCCAGCCGGGCCAGGTTCCACTGCGCCATGTGCGCCTGCCGGCCGTAGGCATAGCGACCCTGATGGTCAATGGAGCTGAATACCTTGTCGATATGGAACGTGTCGAGGAAGGCGCAGGGTCCGTAGTCCAGGGTCTCGCCGGAGATGGCGCAGTTGTCGGTATTCATAACCCCATGGATGAACCCGATCGCCATCCAGTGCGCGACCAGCCTCGCCTGGGCGGCGACCACTGCGGAGAAGAAGGTGTTGACGTGATTTTCGTCTGTCGCGCAATCCGGATAGTGGCGCTGGATGGCGTAATCGACCAGTGTTTGCAGCGCCTCGCCGTCACGCCGTGAGGCGAAGTACTCGAACGTGCCGACCCGTATATGGCTGCTGGCCACCCGGGTCAGGACCCCGCCCGGTTCCAACCAGTCACGAAACACCGGCTCGCCGGTTGCCACCGCGGCCAGGGAACGGGTGGTCGGAACCCCCAGTCGGTGCATCGCCTCGCTCAGCAGGTACTCCCGGATCACCGGCCCCAGCGGCGACTTGCCGTCGCCGTTGCGCGAGAACGGTGTTAGCCCGGAACCCTTGAGCTGGATGTCATAGCGACGGCCATCCCTGGGGCTGATTACCTCGGCCAGCAAGGCGGCGCGCCCGTCGCCCAGTCGCGGCACGAAGTTTCCGAACTGATGCCCGGCATAGGCCATGGCGATGGTCCTGCCGCCGGGCAGGGGCTCACTGCCGCTGAAGATCGCCGCCAGGCGCTCCTTGTCCCCGCCCAGCTCCTCCAGCCCGAGGTGCGCGGCCAGGCTCCCGTTCCAGGCGAGCAGGCGGGGGCTGGGGACCGGGTGGGTCCGGATCCGGGCGTAGAAATGTTCCGGCAGTTCGGCATAGCTGTTGCTGAGTTTCATACCGGGAGTTTCGCACGAATGGGCCGGCAGATATCCGTTCAAAATTCATGGGGTTTTTCAATCGAGGGGTAATAGCGGCGTCACCCCTAGAAGTTGTCCGGCAGCCAGTGGTTGTGTTCGCAGACTCAACCGGTCTCCCCGGGGTGCACTGCACCGGCGACCTGCGCGTGGCGCAGAAGCAGCTGCATGATAATTGCCAGCAGGGTAAAGCCGAGCAGCATCCAGCCCAGGTTGGTTGTCCCTTCGTGAGGCACCAGTCCCACCACCAGTCCGCCAATAGCCCCCATCAACTGCTGCAGCAGGCCCGCCACCGCGGCAGCGGCGCCGGCCAGCGCGGGAAGCACACTGACCGTGCCTGCCAGGCTGGGCGGCATGATAAACCCGTGGCCTATGCCCAGCAGCATCAGGGGCAGGGTGAAGGCAAGCGGGGTATGTATGCCGATGAAGCTCAACCACAACAACAGCCAGATACTGGCCAGCGCCAGACCCTGCCCGATGGTCATGGTGAGCGGTTCACCGAGCCGGTGGATCAGGTGGCTGGTGGCGTAGTTGCCGAAGATATAGGCGAGGGGGATAGCCGCGATGTACCAGCCGATCCCGTCCGGACCGACGCCGTAGCTGCCGAGCACGATCGGAGCGCCACCCAGGAAGACGTAGAACACCGCGGTGCTCATGCCGATCACGCCAATGTAGCCAAGGAAAATCGGGGCCCTGAGAAGTTGCCTGTAGGCGGCGAGCATCTCGCTCAGCCAGTGGCTGTCGACCCGGATCGGTTGCTTCCTGTGCACCGGCAGGCCGCGCCAGGCCGCCAGCAGCATGACCAGCGCCAGGAGGGCGGAGAGCACGAAGTTGCCCTGCCAGCCGACACTCACATGGATCTGGCCGCCGATGATGGTGCCCAGGGGCGGGCAGAGCCCCATTGCCATGCCGGTGTAAGCCATTACGCGGGTGCGCTCAGGGCCGTCGAAGAAGTCCTGCACCATGGCGCGGCCCAGCACCATGCCGGCCGCGCAGCCTGCGCCCTGCAGCGCCCGAGCGGCGATCAGCAGCGGCAGGCTGGGCGCCAGTGCGGCGAGTGCGGAACCGACGCCAGCCAGAATCAGTCCCAGCATCAGCAGGCGCTTGCGCCCATAGCGGTCGGACAGGGGGCCGTAGATCAGCTGTGCGGTGCCGTACAGCAGCAGGTAAGCGCTGAGTGTCATCTGCACCGTGGGCTGGTCTTCACCAAAGATGGCACCCCACTCCTGCATCGAGGGGATGCTGAGGGTCATCGCAATCAGCCCGAAGGCCATCTGGCCGAGCAGGTTGGGAATCAAAAAACGATGGGGCGGCAAAGCGTGGCTCATGGATACCCGGGTGTCGATGGTCGAAAGGCAGGTCGTCAGCGTAGCTTGACGATACCGGTATTTTCTCCGGGGATATCGAGCGTAACCAATGAGGCTCCCCGGTCCGGTAGCATACACGATAGCGCTTATCAGCGGTGTCTTACTGCGGCTGATAAAGAGCAGGTGATTTCGTTACAACTTGCAATTCATCTGGAGAATAATGCCAGTGATCCTTGGCTTGCGTGCCGCGCCAGTACGGAACGGCAAAAGTAGGCTATAACGCAGAGTGTGGCATACGCAATCGGGCGGGCCCGGTTCGGCCGGGTCTTTGGACAGGATGGGCAGAGGTTTGGAACGAGCGGTTCCGGCTGTCAGCACCGGGTGAGACTTTAATCATGCATATTCAGACCCCTTATCTGCTGTTCCTGGGCGATGCGCCGGATGCACTGGCGGCCAAGGTGGCCCAGGGTATTTGTGACTGGCGGCCGGAGCAGGCGATCGGGCAGTACCGGATGGCGGGCTGCCAGGCTGATCTCGGCCTTGCCGACCTCTCCCTGGAGGCGGCTGCCCGGGCCGGCGCCAGGACCCTGGTGATCGGCGTCGCCAACCGGGGCGGTGTGATCTCCGAGGCCTGGGTCGAGGTGATGCTGGATGCCCTGGATCTGGGTATGGATATCGCGGCCGGCCTGCACAACCGGCTGACCGAAATCCCGGCCCTGGCGGAGAAGGCGGCCCGGTTGGGACGCACCCTGTTCGATGTGCGCCATCCCAGGGTGCAGTTTCCGGTAGCGACCGGGGTGCGGCGCAGTGGCAAGCGGCTGCTGCCGGTGGGCACCGACTGCTCCTGTGGCAAGATGTACACCGCCCTGGCGATCGAGAGGGCGATGCGCCAGCGCGGCATGAATGCCGATTTCCGCGCCACGGGTCAGACCGGGATCCTGGTGGCCGGCGCCGGTGTGCCGGTGGATGCGGTGGTGGCGGACTTCATCTCCGGAGCGGTGGAGACCCTGGCACCGGAAAACGATCCCGATCACTGGGATATTATCGAGGGACAGGGTTCCCTGTTCCACGCCTCCTATGCCGGTGTCACCACCGGCCTGATTCACGGCGCCCAGCCGGATGCCCTGGTGCTCTGCCACGAGCCGACCCGCACCCACATGCGCGGCCTGCCCGACTTTCCGCTGCCGGAACTGGGCGAGTGCATGGAGGCGAACCTGAGAACTGCCCGCCTGACCAATCCGGATGTCCGTTTCGTGGCTATTGCGGTGAACAGTTCCAAATTGTCACCGAAACGAGCGAAGGCCTACCTGGAGGAGACCGAGGCCCGCTATGGCCTGATCACGGTAGATCCGATGAGCCAGGGGGTGGAGCGGATCGTGGACGAGTTGGCACGGTGGTAAGCCTCGACGTCAAGCGGGAGTCCTGGCCGATACGCGGCAGCTTCAGGATCTCCCGTGGCAGCAAAATACGGGCCGAGGTGGTGACGGTGGAGTTGCGTTCGGGTGAGCACCGGGGGCGGGGCGAGTGCGTCCCCTACGCCCGCTACGGCGAGAGCTGCGATAGTGTGATGGAGCAGATCGGGGGATTGCAGGGTGACCTGACAAATGGCCTGGGCCGGGTGGAGCTGCAAAAGGTCCTGCCTCCCGGCGCCGCGCGCAATGCCCTGGATTGCGCATTCTGGGACCTGGAGGCGAAGCAGGCCGGCCGGCGTGCCTGGATACTGGCCGGTATAGCGGAGATGGCTCCCCAGGTGACGGCCTACACACTTTCGCTGGATAGCCCGGAGAAGATGCAGCAGGCGGCGTTGGCGAATGCCCGGCGGCCGTTGCTGAAACTGAAGCTGTCCGGCGAGGGTGACCTGGAGCGGGTCGCGGCGGTCCGTTCCGGCGCACCCGATGCGCGCCTGATCGTGGATGCCAATGAGGGCTGGACAGCGGATCTCTACCAGGCTTTTGTCCCGGAGTTGCAGCGCCTTGGCGTAGAGATGATAGAACAACCCCTGCCGGCGGGCGCAGACGGGGTGCTGGCCCAGATGGCCCGTCCCGTCCCGGTCTGTGCCGACGAGTCGTGCCACGACCGGGCGTCGCTGGCGACGCTGGTGGGCCGCTACGACATGGTCAACATCAAACTGGACAAGAGCGGGGGTCTGACCGAGGCGCTGGCGCTGCGCCAGGCCGCCGAGGCGGTGGGGTTGCGGATCATGGTCGGTTGCATGCTTGCCACCTCCCTGGCCATGGCGCCGGCCCTGCTGGTGGCCCAGGGGGTGGCGGTGGTGGACCTGGATGGACCGCTGTTGCTGGAGCGGGACCGTCCGAACGGACTCCGTTTCGACCGGGGTATGATCCATTCGCCCGAGCCGGCCCTGTGGGGCTAGACAGTGACATTTTAATTTTATCAATTTAGAGGAGAAGCAATGAGCCGAATCGTCTATGTCAATGGAGAGTACCTGCCGGAAGAGGAGGCCAAAATATCAGTGTTTGATCGTGGCTTCCTGTTTGCCGACGGAGTCTACGAGGTTACATCGGTACTGCAGGGCCGGCTGGTGGACAATGCCGGCCACCTGGCTCGTCTGCACCGTTCGCTGTCGGAGCTGGAGATGGATGCCCCGGCGAGCGATGCCGGGATCGAGGCCATCCAGAATAGCCTGATCGAGCGCAACGGCGTGCAGGAGGGGTTGGTCTACCTGCAGGTGACCCGGGGTGCCGCTGACCGGGATTTCGCTTACCCCGAGGGGGTCAGGCCCTCCCTGGTGATGTTCACCCAGGTGAAAAATCTGCTGCAGAGTCCGCAGGCGGAGCGTGGCATCAGTGTGATCACCACCAGAGATATCCGCTGGAAGCGGCGCGACATCAAGACCGTCGGACTGCTGGCGCCGAGCATGGCGAAGATGATCGCCAAGCGGGCGGGTGCCGATGACGCCTGGCTGGTGGAATACGGCCAGGTGACCGAAGGGAGTTCCAACAACGCCTATATTGTGACCCGTAACGGCACCCTGGTGACCCGCCAACTGGGCAACGAGATCCTCGCCGGAATTACCCGCAAGGCGGTGCTGGAGCTGGCCCGGACCAGCGACCTGAAAATCGAGGAGCGAGCCTTCACCGTTCAGGAGGCGACGGATGCGGCCGAGGCTTTTATCACCTCCGCCACCACCTTCGTGATGCCGGTGGTGAGTATCGACGGCCAACCGGTGGGCGACGGCCGGCCCGGTCCCGTCACCCGGCGCCTAAGGGAACTCTACATCCGTACCGCGCTGCAGGAGATCGAACCTTAGGACGATGTGGTTCCCCGCCTGTGATCGCCACTGTCGGAATAGTACGGCGACAGATACGGCCTTTCCTGTTATCGAATGGGCCGGCCGGTCCGGCTTGCGCCAGCCGCTTGAACGGCAATTGATAACGGCAAATTATTCAATCGCGGTTGCACCCGATTTTCTGGACGGTCACTATCGATAACCACGGTGAAGAGAAGTTAACTGATCCCCTCTAGACAAATATAAGAGACCCCCCAGCTTTGCTGGGGAGGCATTAGCAGTTTGACAGTAACGGGAGTCTCATAGTAACTCCAAAGCGTGAGCCGCCAAGCAACACGCAAAGGAGAAACCATGAGACGAGTAGAAAGTTTAAGTCACACGAGGTGGGAGTGTAAGTACCATATCGTGTTCATCCCGAAATATCGTAGGAAAGTGCTTTTTGGCCAAATACGCAAAGAGCTTGGTGAAGTATTTCATCGATTGGCAAAGCAAAAGGAGAGTCTGATCGAAGAAGGTCATA
>NZ_ATZE01000031.1 GCF_000428045.1 Sedimenticola selenatireducens DSM 17993
GCACAAGCTTCCATGGCAACGTGACAGGGTGGTTGTTTGGCCAGAAATCTCAGCAACTGCCGACGCCGCAGATTCCGGTGCCACAGCTCCTGGCCACTGGGCTTGAAGGCCACCAGCGCAAACAAATTCTTTGCTAGATCGATCCCGATGGTCGTAAGCTTATTCATGGTCTCCTCCTCAACTCATTTAGATAAAAGGGATGCTTTTATCTTGGCGCATTGCGACGCCGATTGGAGTGGGGAGGAGACCATCTCATCACCCCACGATGGCGTCAGTTATGCCGAAACAGGGAAAGTCAGGTAGAGTGGGTACGCGATTTATGCCCACCTAACTTGCGCAGCCCTGATACAATTTACGCGCTAGCCGGGACGGCAGAAGAAAAACTGAATTAAGGAACCTATTCCAGGCATCCACTGTGCATACCATCAACAACAACCGGACTGCAGACGGACGCGCAGCATCTCAACAGGCCTCGCATGGCTACAACCTGCTCTTCATTTTTCGCGAAGAGCAGCAGCACTATCCCGTTCTTACCGGCATCCGTGGCTGCGCTGTGGGTACTGCTATATCACGCCTGGGTATTGGCAAAACCACGTCCGGTTATCGTCGACATCTGGGACTGGCAGGTCGACCTCACACCTTTTTTTCCGGCGGTTCGAGCGGTGTCCCCATTTTTTGTGCTGTCCGGATTCCTGCTCGGCCTCCCTTTCGCTCAGTGGCAGGCGGGACGACGCGACCGCCCACAACTGCGGCCATACTTGTGGCGACGGGTCATGCGCGTGTTTCCTGCCTATTATGCCCAGCTGGCACTTTTGATACTCATCACCTGGCTGCCGCATGGCCAGATCCCGCCGCAGGATGGTGCTACGCTCTGGCGCCATTTATTGATGCTGTTCAATCCGCCCCCCCTGGGCACCACGCCTATCAATGCCGTCTGGTGGACACTACCTATTGAGTTCAGCTTCTATCTGGCGCTCCCTTTCCTGGCGTTGCTGCTGCGGCCGAGGCGTTGGTGGTGGCTGTTGATCCTGACCCTGGCAACCACGTGCCTGTGGCGCGCCGTGAGTGTCACGCTACTAGCGGATTCCTTGGTACCTGCACGGGTCCTGATGTCGTACCAGCTTCCCGGCTCGCTGGACTCCTTCGGGCTGGGCATGCTTGGAGCGGCGCTGTATGTGCACCGCATCCACCTGGGATTGCACAGACTGACGACAAGACAACTTGGCGCTTTGGGATTGGGCGCACTGGGGCTCATGGTGGGATTGCTCTACTGGGGCCACTACCACTATCTCGATTACTGGACCCACAGCCTGCTGTTTTACACCTGGACACCACTGTTCGCCGTCGCAGCGGTAGCCCTGCAGTTCGCCGTCGACGGCTACCGCCTGCCCTACCTGCTGACGGCTGCTCTCGGCCTGACTCTCCTGGCTGCCGCTCTCTCCTATGCCCTCATTGAGCGGCCCTGTATGCGCCTGCGTCACCAACCACCACGCTAAGACGCGCCATGCGCGCATGAAACACTGGAACACATACCACACCCGGGCAGTCGAAATGCACCCGTGTGCTATTCTGATATATACCATCAAGGACGCAGGGATATCTTGAATGGCATAAAGTGTTTAATAAACAATAGATTAAAGAGGGAATTTTAATGAACATCAAAACATTGACCAAGAGTGTCATCACCTCAACATTACTGGCCCTCTCAGGCCCATCTTTTGCCCTGGACATCGCCGTTTCACCCATCGTGGATTTTTCCGGCTGGGACACCATGCCAATTAACAACACGATTTCACTTTCAGCGTCAGGCGCTGACAATTTGCAGAGGGTGACTACCGACAGCATGGCAGAGGCGTTTGCCGCTAATGTTAGTGTCAATTCTGCAAACTGTACTGCATTCTGCATGGCTCGAATCAGCCGAAATATCGGGACCATTAATGGCAGCCCTGTTTATGCCGAGGTACGCATAGGAAGCTGGGAAGGCACACCCAAGGCTGTCTATTACAGCATTCGGATATTTGACACAGACACTCAGACTTTCGTAGACGAGGTCTCAAGGGGGTATTTCGGTGACACCAATGGTGAAAACTGGAGTCTTGGTGAAAGCATCGGACTCGCCATGGGCATTGAAGATCAGGTTGCCGTCTTTTACAGTGGCAACCGGGCCATTATTCTGGAGGTGGATCTGCTTGGACAGTTGACTCCCCATGACGCCCCTCAACCATACAGGCTGGATCTCTACAGTCAGGAGGCGGGCGACAGTATATCTGCCACTTTCGATGGGTTCCTGGACATCTCTCTTGATATGTAACAACGCATGCAATATCGGATCAGCCCTTCCAGATAGAACCTGAAAGGGCTCAACCACAAACCCCGCCGTCACCGGCGGGGTTTGTGGTGTTAATTACCTTGTAATACTGAATAATGTCCTTTCAGGCAAAGCACTCGGCCTGCCGCAGCAAGGCTCCGTTTCGATCTTTTGCAGAGGCAATGGTTTCGTGCCCGGTTGGCCAGTCAATAGCGATATCGGGGTCCGCCCACAGAATGCAGCGCTCGAACTCCGGAGCGTAATAATCGGTTGTCTTGTAAAGAAACTCTGCACATTCAGAGAGGGCAACAAAACCATGCGCAAAGCCTTCGGGAATCCACATCTGCCGCCTGTTTTCTGCCGACAGGATCTCCCCGACCCAGCACCCGAAGGTGGGAGAGTTACAGCGGATATCCACGGCCACATCAAACACACTGCCATTCACCACCCGTACCAGCTTCCCCTGCCCTCTGGGCGGCAGTTGATAGTGAAGCCCACGCACTACACCCCGGGAGGATTTCGAGTGATTGTCCTGCAAGAAGTTGACCGCTCCACCGATCAAGGCCTCAAAGCTCCGCCGGTTATAGCTTTCAAAGAAGAACCCCCGTTCATCTTCAAATACCCTGGGTTCAAGCAGCTTTATATCAGGGATGTCAGTGTCAATGATTTTCATGGTGAGTGGTGCCGTACATGTTGTATCCGTTATGTGATAAAACGGTGAAGCAAAGATTTATAGTAACGGCTCTTTCAGTAACTGTATCAGGTACTGGCCATAATCATTCTTTAGCATGGGTTCCGCCAACCGTTGGATCTGCTCTGCATCAATCCATTTCTGTCGGTAGGCGATCTCCTCCAGACAGGCGATCTTCAAACCCTGCCGCTGCTGGATGGTCTGAACAAATTGATTGGCCTCAAGCAAACTCTTGTGCGTACCTGTATCCAGCCATGCATACCCCCGGCCCATCAGTTCCACCGATAAAGCACCCTGCTCAAGGTATAACCGATTCAGGTCAGTAATCTCCAGCTCTCCGCGTGCGGAGGGAGCGATCCGCTTGGCATAATCGACAGCCAGATTGTCGTAGAAATAGAGACCAGTGACCGCATAGTTTGTGCGCGGCCTGGCCGGTTTCTCTTCGAGACCGATCACCTTTCCGGATTGATCAAACTCGGCAACACCATAACGCTCCGGATCCTGAACATGATAGGCGAAAATAGTGGCACCTTGTTCCCGGGCGCTCACTGAATTGAGTCGCTCATGTAGCGAATGTCCATGAAAAATATTGTCCCCGAGGATCAGCGCAGACGGGACGTCACCGATAAACGGCTCGCCGATAATAAGGGCCTGCGCCAGCCCGTCGGGGGAGGGCTGCACTGCATACTGTATCTCCAACCCCCATTGTGACCCGTCACCCAGCAACTCCCTGAAGCGCGGAGTGTCGTTGGGAGTGGATATCAGGAGAATCTCCCGTATTCCCGACAACATCAAGGTGGAGAGCGGATAATAGACCATCGGCTTATCAAACACCGGCAGCAGCTGCTTCGAGATCACCTGCGTTGCAGGGTAGAGACGGGTACCTGCACCGCCCGCCAAGATTATGCCTTTTCGTTTCATACCATCTTCCGCTCAATGAGCCGTTCAACCAATCGCTGAATACCTGTCTGCCAGTCTGGCAATTCAATACCGAATCTCCCGACCAGTTTATCCGTGTTGAGACACGAACTTGCCGGTCGTTTCGCCAACACCGGATACTCTTCAGTGCTGATCGGCTTCACGCTCTCCGGATCAACACGCAACGAGACACCCTGTCGTTTCAGTTCTGCCAGCAGGTAAACCGCAAAGCCGTGCCAGCTGGTTCTGCCTTTTGCCGCGAGATGATAGGTGCCGGTAATTTCGTCCCATGAAAAAAAACCGGCCTTACTCTCTTCCACTCCCGGCAATGTCGTCCCGCCGTTATCAATACGCTTCAGTACCGACGCGGTAACATCCGCAATCAGCCCGGAACTGGTGGGCGCACCAACCTGGTCATCCACCACTGCCAGCTCCTCCCTTTCCCGAGCCAGGCGAATCATGGTTTTGGCGAAATTGGTTCCATGCTCGGAGTAGATCCAACTGGTACGGAATAGCAGGTGTTTGCAGCCAGACTCAATTATTGCTTTCTCGCCTTCCAGCTTACTTTTTCCATAGATATTGAGCGGCCTTTTCGGAGCATTTTCCAGGTAGGGCAATGTGCTGGCGCCGTCAAATACATAGTCGGTCGAGTAGTGCACCAGCCCCACATCCAGGCGCCTCGCCTCGTCCGCCAGCACGGCCACTGCCTGTGTATTAACCCGGTACGCAAGCTCCGGCTCCGCCTCGGCCCTGTCTACCGCCGTGTAGGCGGCTGCATTGACTATCAACCCCGGCCCAACCTCACGTATCAGCGCACGCAGACCGTCCACATCCTGAAACGGTACCTCCTTTTGATTGCAAGCCTTGATCCGGCCCAATAGTGCCAGTGAACGCTGTAGCTCACTCCCCACCTGCCCGTGCGCGCCAAACAGCAGAATGATCATCGGTAGTGTGTATCGATCCAGTTGCGATATTCGCCACTTGTAATTGCCTCAACCCATGACTGGTTTTGCAGATACCACTCCACCGTTTTGCGGATTCCTGATTCGAATGTCTCCTCGGGCCTCCAGTCCAGTTCCCGCCCAATCTTACTGGCGTCAATTGCGTAGCGCCGGTCATGACCGGGACGGTCGGCAACATAGGTCACCAGCCCCCTGAAACCCCGCGCCTGCGGGCTACGCCGAGAGTTAATAGCGGAGGCTAGCGAATTCATATTTTCCGGCACCAGCTCTTCCAGTAGATCACAAACTGTGTACACAATATCGATATTGGTGATCTCATTGAGGCCGCCAATATTGTACACTTCACCCACCTTGCCAGCGCACAGGACCGAACGAATGGCGCTACAGTGATCACTCACATAGAGCCAGTCCCGTATCTGTTGGCCATCCCCGTATATAGGTAGCGACTCACCTGCCAGGGCATTGTGGATCATCAGCGGGATAAGTTTCTCCGGAAATTGATAAGGGCCGTAGTTATTTGAACAATTAGTCGTCAGTACCGGTAGCCCGTAGGTGTGATAATAGGACCGTACCAAGTGATCAGATGATGCCTTGCTGGCACTGTAAGGGCTGTTCGGCTGGTAGCGATTGGTCTCGGAAAAGGCCGGCTCACCTGCTTCCAGGGAGCCATACACCTCATCGGTGGAGACATGGAGACAGCGAAAAGCGGCCTTGGCATCACCCTCCAGCTGCCGCCAGTAAGCGCGCACCGCCTCGAGCAAACGGAACGTGCCGACTATGTTGGTCTGGATAAAGTCTTCCGGGCCATGAATAGAGCGGTCAACGTGAGATTCCGCCGCAAAGTTGATGACAGCACGCGGCCGGTACTCCTGCAACCGCGCGAGGAGCGAGGCATAATCACCAATATCACCCTCTATAAATTGATAGCGTGGATCGCTCTCAAGGGTGGACAGATTTAGACGATTGCCTGCATAGGTGAGCAGATCAAGATTGATCACCTTCTCATCACTCTGTGCCAGCCAATCGAATATGAAGTTGGTGCCGATAAAACCGCAACCGCCAGTGACAAGTATGCTCACGACACCTTCCCGATTGTCCAAACTATGACTCTGTAGATTGACATCATGCGACTAAAATTGAGTGGTCGGCTTCACTCTACGCTTAATCCATGGACCTAACACACAACAGGCACAGCCGCCAATGTATTGAATCCGCCACAACCCTTAACCCATCCAGGCATAACAGAACCAAGACAGTACGGCTGAAAAATAGATCCCTTAGGGACAAATCATGCCGATGGAGTAAACCACCAGGCAATCTCGAACAGTGGGAATTGGTTAAGGCCTGCACCTTACAAATCGCTGCTAAATATAGCGTTAGTACCCGTAAAAACGCAAACTTATCCTCAGCCAGCGCAGGGAAGAGATAATCCTGCACCCTCCTCATCCTGGCTTTTCTGCCGGCACTACGTCAGTGTTGATCGATCCCCTCTGCACCACAGATCGATTATCGGTTATCATGCCACGAAAGGCAGACAATACCCCTTTCCAAACAGTTAGTTAATAAATCGCCTGGAGCAGTCCCACCGCCCTATGACATCCCTCGCCCAGTACAAAAGGCTCCTGCAACATGTCCGCCCGCATTGGCGGATATTCCTGGTTTCCATCCTGGGAACCATCGTACTGGCGGCCACCCAGCCCGCCATGCCCTATCTGATGAAGCCCTTGCTGGACGGCAGTTTTGTCGAAAAAGATCCACAAATGATCATCCTGGTACCCCTGATGTTGATCGGTCTGGCCCTGATCCAGGGCCTGGCGACTATTGTCAGCTCGGTTGCCATGGAGTCTGTGGCCACCCGGGTGGTGCTCAATCTGCGGGAGTTAATGCTGCAAAAGCTATTGGTCCTGCCCACCCGCTTTTATGACAATCATTCGGCCGGCGTGGTGCTATCCAAGGTGACCTACGATGTGGAACAGCTCACCAGCTCGGCCTCTTCCGTGATCGTCACCCTGGTCCGGGACTCGGTGGCCATACTCGGCTTGCTGGGCCTGATGCTCTACCTCAACTGGAGACTGACGCTGATCGCCTTCGCGTTAATCCCCGCCGTGGCATTCTTCGTCCGTGTAGTCAGTAAGCGCTTACGCATAATCAACCGCTCGCTGCAGAAACGCATGGGGGAGATGACCCATGTGCTGGAGGAGGTGATCGCCGGCAACAAGGTAATCAAGTTGTTCGGCGGCCATGCACATGAGACAAGCCGCTTCTTCGAGTCGGCCAACAAGGTACGCCAATTCAAAATGAAGGCGGCGCTTGCTCACAACAGCAGTGTTCAGGTAAATCAGCTGCTGGCAGTCTGTGGTCTGGCGTTGTTGGCCTACTTGTCAGCCCAACAGTCGGCGACCGGCAGCTTTACCGTCGGCGAGTTCGTCGCCTTCTTTGGCGCCATGGCCATGATCCTGTCGCCGCTGAAAAAGCTCACCAGCATTAATAATGAACTGCAACGGGGACTTGCCGCAGCTGAAAGTGTATTTGAACTGCTTGATGAGCAGCCGGAGCCGGACCAGGGCAAGATCGATCTGCCGTCACCTAATGGATTATTGGAGTGGCGTGACCTGGAGTTCCACTATGGGGAGCACAGGGAGCACAGGGAGCACAGGGAGCAAAGCGAGGATAAGGCAACTCCCACCCTGGGCGATATCCAGCTTAAGGTCGCACCGGGTGAAAACATTGCGCTGGTCGGCCCCTCCGGCAGCGGCAAAACCACCCTGGCCAGCCTGATACCCCTGTTTTACCGGCCCAGCCGCGGCCAGATCCTGATTGACCAGACCGATATCTGTGACCTGCCTCTATCGGTGCTGCGTGCCAACGTCTCCCTGGTGTCCCAGGATGTCTTCCTGTTCAACGACAGCATTCGCGCCAATATCGCCTACGGCATCAACAGCCAAGCCACGGATGAGCAGATCCGGGAAGCGGCCCGTGCCGCCAATGCCCTGGAGTTCATTGAGCGGATGCCGGAAGGACTCGACACCACCATCGGGGATAACGGGGTCAGACTCTCCGGCGGCCAGCGCCAGCGCCTGGCCATTGCCCGCGCCCTGCTAAAGGACGCCCCCATCCTGATCCTCGATGAGGCCACCTCCGCCCTCGATACGGAATCCGAACAACTGATCCAGGAGGCGATGGATCGACTCAGATCGGGCCGGACAACCATCACCATCGCGCACCGACTCTCCACCATCGAAAACGCCGATCGTATCGTGGTACTGAAAGATGGGCATATTGTTGAATCCGGCTCCCACAGTGAACTGCTCGCTCAAGGCGGTCTTTACAAAAAACTCCATCAACTCCAGTTTTCTGCTGGATAAACACCGCATGACAACCGAAACTGCACAGCAAGACAGATTCCCCTGGCAACGTTTTATTCACCCCCGTTTCTGGCCCACCTGGATCGGACTGGGAGTCCTCAGACTGCTCAGTCTACTGCCCTTCAACATCCAATTGAGTATCGGCCGACAACTAGGCCGACTCGCGCGATACCTGTTACCACGACGCGCACATATTGCCCGCACCAATATCAGACTCTGCTTTCCTGATCTATCTGCCGAGCAACAACAACAGCTGCTGAAAAAACATTTTGAAGCGATCGGTATGGGGATTTTCGAAACCTCCCTATCTTGGTGGGGTAGTGATGATGAACTGAAAAGCCGGGTCAGGATTGCCGGCCTTGAACACATTAAACAAGCCCGTGAAAGCGGCAAAGGGCTACTGATGGTCACCGGACACTTCAGCATGATGGAATTGACCGGACACATGCTGGGCCTGCACAACCCAACCGGCGCACTGTACCGTCCCATGAAAAACCCGCTGTCGGACCTGCTGCTGCTGCGAGCCCGCCAACGTCGACTAGGCCCCCTGCTTACACGGGACAACACCCGAACCATGACTCGCTGCCTGCGTCGTGGACAGGCGATTTTCTACGCCTATGACCAGAACTACGGCCTGGATCATGCCCTGTTTATCCCATTCTTCGGTATCCCTGCCGCCACTATAACCGCCACCTCGCGCTTTGCCGCCATGGGCAAGGCGACGGTAATCGCCTATTTCCCCAGGCGTCAGGCTGATGGCACCTATGTTATTACCGTGCACCCCCCACTCGAAGGATTTGGTGCCGGTAATGACGAACAGGATACCCGGCACCTCAATACCCTGCTGGAGCAGGCGATCCTGGAAGCACCAGAACAATATTTCTGGATTCACCGACGATTTAAGACGCGACCAGCCGGGGAACCTGCAGTTTACTGAAAATATCATGAAGCAGGGGAAGGAAGCAGTGAGTGTTCAATTACTTACTCGCAATTAATAGTGGACCGACAACAAACCAGTCATCATCCGCCACTGCAGATCCACAATTTTAGAAATCATCATAGCGACCGGCAGAAAAGTCGCAAAGACAGCGCGGGACAGTAGAATGCTTCAAATGAGATGCAACCGTGACACCATTTTCATCAACAGGAAAAGTGCAATACCGCAATCGATATTTCTCACAACGACTCGCTTGGCATGCGGGCAACCTGCATGTAAAGTTCCCTCTTTTTTAGAAATTCTTATCCCGATAAGGCCGCGCAAAAAGGTGTAGAAATGACGTTCCGCCTCCATGACTTTTTAACAACATTTGATTTTGATAAAACGGCACTGTGGTTTTTGGGGATTCTGGGCTTTAGCCTTTCATTTTCACCAGCCCTGGTCAGTATCTCGCTAGGTTTTATTCTGTTGCTGTTTTTGCTGGAGCGGCGTTATAAAGCACGCCTCGCCTTGGTGGCGGGGCAACCGCTGAGTTATATAGCCTTGGCCCTGGTTGCTTTACATATAGTGGGTTTTTTATGGACAAGCGATACCGACATGGCGGGGCAAACCTTTTCACGCGGATGGAAGTTTTTGCTTATACCGTTTTTTATGATGTACATGCGACGGGAAAATGTACCGTTTTTGCTCGCGGCATTTTTATTGGGAATGGTATTGAGTGAGCTGACCTCGTATCTGCTTTGGCTAGGCGTTATAGCACCGTTTGGCAAAGCCACGGATGCTATTCCGTCGCCTTTTATGTCCTACCCCTACTATACGATTTACGCATCACTGACGGCAGCATTGCTCGTCCATTTCTTACTGTTTGATAGACCAAAAGATCGCTGGCGTTTGTTAGCTGTGATTGGATTTTTGGTTGCGGTGCTGGTTAACCTTTCGATCACGGGCGGCCGAGGGGGGCAAGTGGGTTTTTTCGTCCTACTGTTTGTACTGTTAATGATGTATTTTGGCCGGCGCTGGCTAAACGGGGTAGTCACATTTGTGTTGGCGAGCGCGCTTTTATTCTATTCGGCCTATCAATTTATACCCGTATTTCAGGAAAGAGCCGACCTCGCCATCGAGGAGGTCATGCATTTTGAAGAGGGTGGACAAAACAGCTCAGTGGGCATTCGCATCGCACTCAACATAAATTATTTCAATGCTTTCCTGGAAGCTCCGTTGTTTGGGCATGGCACGGGTAGCTATTTGGATGCCTATGCGCGTGCAAATGAACGCAGCGCCTATCAGACGCATATAACGCAACCCCACAATATGTACTTGGTGATGCTGGTGCAATTTGGCCTGCTGGGCGGCACCCTATTTATGGCAATGTTTGGCTATATGTTGTGGCAGGGCTGGCACTCTACCGATGCATTGCGAGCTTTTCGCGTGGCCTTCCCTATATTTTGGCTGACAGTGATGTGGGTTAATTGGTATCTATATAGCCACCACACATTCTATGCATTTTTATTTTTAACCAGCATCTTGTATACGCCTGGACCTTCAAAGGAGAATCACGCCACCTGAAACTTCCGCTTGTACAGACCTTGTTCTTGTGGCAATCGAGTCAGATGACGAATAGTGTTTGACTACGTGCATATGTGCAAAAATATTTTACGTTATCGACTATACCGCAAGCCGAATAACCTCATCAGCACGCTGCTCGCTATTCACTGCCAATAATTGCCCCAATGCCTGATGATCATTCAGCGCATATTTTATCTGTGTCTCACAATCCGCCAAATCATGCCAGTCGATCGGATCAATTGGATAAGACAGAAGCTCCATCAGGCCCTCCATTTTATGCGTATTCCCTTTAAATGGCACAACCGGCGTTCCCTCCCTGGCGGCAAAGATATTCGGGTGGAAGCGTCCACCGACCAATAGATCCGCTCCAGAGATAACCGCCAGAGCACTGCGATAATCATAGGCATCAGTCATAACCATTACCGATGGATCATGTGCCCGCAGAATCTTTGCAAGTGCCTTGTCCGTCTTGGTACTGGCCATCATGACAACAGGCAGACCGGATACCTGTTTGAGGCACTCATATAATTTAAGAAATATGTTGCCCGATCTTTTTGTGATATCGGATGAACCAGTCAGGCATACGTAGCGTTCGGGCAATTCCAGCCGGGATGCCACCTCATTTTTTTCATCCTGAGTCGCTAGCGTCACCGAAAACGCGGCATCCGGCACCAGCACCGCATCGTGAACACCAATCTGTTGCAACAATCTGAGGGATATTGGTTCACGCACGCTTACAAAATCCAGGGCGCGGTACACAATACCTAGTATTTTGGCTTCTCTACTATTGACATCCAGGTCAACAGACTGGTTGACAGCCGACACCCTGGCACCGAGTTCCTTAAACAATTTTGCGACACCCAAGAATCGCATCAGATGTCCTGATTTAGAATGAATGCCCCCCTCGCCATTTAAAACCAATAAATCCGGTAACGGACCGTCCGTATTTTTAAAATTGAGCTTTTCCAGTTGGGCGGCCAATTGCCCTGTTGTGTGTTGCGGGTCGGCCAGACATCTGGCGACCGCACTTACCGAGCGATTGCGCAGCAGTTTTATTTTTTTATATGGGAGCGGCTGTAATTCAATACTGTCCATGACAGAAGGATTGAACACGTCTGCCAAGGACTGGCGTAAGCCATGGACTGTGGCTGCACAACCCCAGTTCGAATTCTTGCTGGTATCGTTTAAAATACTGATTCTCATACCCCGACTACCCTTTAATCAATCATACTGCGAATGATCGTGTCATATATAAATGTCACATCGTATGGTCACCGCCCTGGGCACCAGATCTGTCAGGAGACAGCCATACCTAGTCGCCACCTGTATCACCCCATCTGCAACGCCACGATTATGACAACGATTTGGATAACAGATCCAGTGACTCACTTATCTGCCGCCATAGCTGAATATTTGGATCTTCTGTATGTTTCGTGGATTCAGCGTATTCTCTGGATAGCAGGTCGCTGGCCGGAACCCTGCTGATCCAACCTTTCGCAACCAGCCTACACAGCGCATTTTCATATCTGATTTCCGGTTTAAAATCTTTAGGCTGTATTGAGGTGACTGGTTTTCCGGCACTGACCGCCTCGGTCAGCATGGACAAACTGTCTTCGGTACAAAATATCTGTTCACCCGCACCGAGGTAAGCGGCCATTATTTTACGCGGTTCCGTCTTATACCAGACTGCGTCGGCAATAATAGCTGGATCCAATTGCTCGCGAAGTATTTTCTCGGCCGCATCGTCTGTTCTGCGCGATGTTGTCACCAGCCATTTTATATGATGCCTTGCTGCCAGTTGATTCATGGAATCCGCGATATCAGACCAGTCACGCGACCCATAGCGGTATTCCCGGGTACTCCCGCCTATCAGCATGGTCCATAAATGATCGCTGCTGTTATTTTTGAACTGCTTGCCTGCGGCCTCCAACTCAGACCAGCCGACCGGCGTGGGCGCCAGCTGCATGACTATATTGTTGGCAGCGCCGACCGGCTCAATAGTAAACACTCTGGTAAACAGCGATGCATCCAGACCACGCAGTGACCCGATAAAGAAGTTTTTGCATTTGTACTTATGTGCCAGCGCGATATTGATATAGGCGGTATTGCCACCGGTGGAAACAATCAGATCAGGCATATCCCCTTCCACGGCTATTTTTGTAGAATACAGTTTTTCAATCCAATGGGCATAGCGCTGTGTATTACTGTTTAACAGTTTTCGCATCAACCTTCTAAGAGGAGGGGCCTTGAGCCTGCTATCAATCCATAGCATCTCCACTCTAAAGCCATGCTCAAGCGACTTGATGAGTCCCTTGGTTTGATTAAAATGTCCGGGAACACCATCGCTCAGGCACCACACCGTCAGCTTGCGCATAACTTCCCTCTTCGTGCTACATCTTGCAACACCGCTTCGGTTGCCGACACCTGATGGTCATGTGTCAATGCTGCTTCAGCAAACTTGAACACGGGAACAAAGGTTTTCTCAAGTCGCTGCGCATCGGCCAGAGACCAGCTCAATCGGTCCGCCAGGCTATCCGGGTTTTCGATATCCGCCAACACCTCTTGGGGCAGGATTTCTGCTGCCCCCGGTACTCGTGTAGAGACTACGGGCCTGTGGCACAGCAGCGCCTCAACCAAGACCAGGGGAAAGCCTTCGCGTCGCGACGCAATAACCACCAGGTCGGTTTCCGCCAACAGGGATTCGATATCCTCCCTGTTCCCCAAAAACGAGACACGTTCGCCCAACCCCATCTCGTCCGCCAGGGACTCCAGGTGATGCCGGGCATCACCCTCCCCAACGATTTGCAATTGGACGCGCTGGTTGTCGATTTTACTGAACGCCTTTAACAGTACATCAATCCCTTTGACATGCACCAGGCGACCAATACAGGTTATGGTCCTTGCCTCCATCGCAACATCGGTCGACCGTTGAATGATTTCGGAACATCGGTTGCGACCATTGTAGATAACCGTCACCGACTGGTTTCTGATCCCCCGCGCGACACCTTTGCTGACGGCAATCAGGTGATCAAAATGCTCAAACATGCCGGTATTGCGTTTCAGGCTATGGATGGTCGCTACGCAGGGAGCGGATATCCAGCGTCGCAAACTCGTAACCATTGCCGCCGCCTTGTTCGCATGCGCATGCACAACGTCAGGCCTGATAGCCTTGATCATATTCAGCAAGCGATAAAGCGTAAGCGGGTTTTTTCTACTACGGCTCAAGTCCAACGGATGGAAATTGACTTCATTTGAAAACCTCTCCGCATAGCGGGCATGCGCGATTACATGCACTTCATTGTTTCGGACAAGCGCATTGGCCAAATCGATAAAATGATTTTCAAGGCCGCCATCCTCATTGCCAGCCATGATTTCACAGACCCTCATCGCTTCCAGCCTCGCAGGCCGGTTTTCATGCGCAACCGGAAGGCAAACATGGAGTCCTTGCCGCTGATCTTTACCCGCTTCAGCAGATAAGGATTGGAAAACCGATCCCGGTCTATACCTTCCACCGTGGTCACGGCAGATAAAAAGCCGGCATCGGCGCAAATGGATACATCCTCCGCGTCATAAATACCGAACGGGTAGGCGAAACTGCTGATGTCCTGTGCAAAGCTCTCCTGCAGTTCCGTCCTGGCAGCCACAATCTCTCTGACCTTATCTTCGCGATCCAGTCGAATCAGGTTTGCATGGGTCATGGTATGACCACCCAGCTCAACCAATCCTGAGGCAAGCATCTCCTTGACCTGCACATCGGTGAGCTTCGGCTCCTGCATCAATTCGCCGCTGTCATGATGGGATTTCTTGTTGGTGGACCAGTCACGGTCAAAGCGGTCGACTACCAGGTACAGCGTCGCCTTTGCAGCATACTTTTTCAGAACAGGAAATGCCTGCAGATAATTATCCTCATAGCCATCATCAAACGTAATCGCCACAGTTTTTTTCGGCAACGCACGGTTCTGCATCAGTTCGCCCATGGTCGCAAAGTGCCAGCCATGCTCTTTCAGCCAGCGCACCTGTTGCTCAAACATCGTAGGCTTCACCCGCAACTTGTTGAAGCGTGCGCCCGGTCGGTGATCGGACACCATGTGATACATCAGGATTCTCGGGCGATGATAATCGACAGCGGGACGCCACCAGGCGTAGCGATGAGAAAAGAGCAACAGCGCGGCACCTGCCAGCACAAGAAACAATGCGGTCATCGTGAGCACTCCGCATAAATCGCCAAGGTTTTTTCAATCATTGAAGCGTGTAAAAACACCTTGTTCTTTTCCACACAACACCTTGAGTTCAACAACTTTTTGACCCTGTTCTTTAGCTGGTCAATATCAGACAACGGAGTCAGTCCTTCAACAAACAGGGCCTTCAGTATCTCGCCAACGCCACCATGATCATAGCCGACAACCGGGACACCCATGCTCAACGCCTCCAATACGGAGCGGCCGAACGACTCCGGCTTGGTTGATAATGAGAGCACCAGGTCGGAAACCGCATACACATCACGTATATCCGAGCGATTGCCGGTGAAAGTGATGTCACCCTGCAAACCCAGGCTGGATATCTTTTCCTGCAACTCTTCGGCGTACGCCAACCTTCTGGGGTCTTCGCCCCCGACAATCAATCCGTGCACAGGCATACCGTCTTCGATAAGCATTTGGATCAGACCGATGAAATCATGGTGGCCTTTCAGTCGGGTAATACGGCCGGCCAGGGTAAGGACTTTCTTGCCCCGCAGCTGCGGGAATTCTTTATACCAATTGGTCAGCCACTCGTCTGCCGGCTTGTATCCATAGGGAAAAGCCGCCGGGTCCACCCCACGATAGACCAGGTTGATTCGCTCCGGCGGGGTCGACGGGTAGTTTTCCAGAATATATCGCTGGACAGTTTTTGACACCGCAATCACCCGCTCGCCTTTGGTCATGACCGCGCTGTAGGCGGAAACCGAGTGCAGTCCATGTACAGTTGAGATCAATCGGGGACGCGAGTGCCGGTCCATACCCCGCCAGGCCAGGTAGGCAACCCAGCCCGGAACCCGTGAGCGAAAGTGCAGGATATCCACGCCCTGCTCTTTCAGAAAACGCCGCAATGGCCAGATCAGCCGCAGGGTCCAGGGCGTCTTGCGATCCACCGGCCAGCAGAAATGCTCACTCCCTTCCGCCTCCAACTGCTGCACCATGCGCCCGCCGGCGGAGATCACCAGTGACCGATGGCCACGGCCTGCCAGGGCCTCAGCCACTTCAAGCGTACCCCGCTCCACACCGCCACCTTCCAGCGCAGGCAGCATCTGCAGGACGGTCAGTTTTTTCTCAGCCATTGTTCCACCATCCAATCGGCACAGCGGTCTGCCTCGTTGAAGCGGCCCGGCGGCACGGCTAACGCGCCTGTCTCCTGCCAGCGCCGGAAAGGCATCACCCAGCCGCCCTCGATCAGCCGCTCCACACCGCGGCTGATACGACCGGTTTTTTGCTGCTCCAGAGTAATCAACCCCACCATCGCACCCGAGGTTAGGGCTTCATAGACCATGGAGACCGAATCCTCGCTGACCCAGACGGCGCGACTCAAGTCGAGTTGCCCGGACACCCACCCGGGGCCGGTCTGTTGCCAGGGGATCAAGGTAAGATTGGCCAATTCGAGGGCGGCCATTTTATCCATACAGCCTGCCGGTGTGCGGCGGGAGTCACTCAGGACAAATCGCACTTCGGGCTGTTGCCGTACAATAGCCCCGAGCTGCTCCAGTACCGCCTCATCCCGCCAGATATAGTGGGGTGAGTTTCCGCCCAGCAGGATCAGTGCCTGCGAAGCGTCACCCCGCTCTGGTGCAACTTCTCCAGCCGGCTGTTTCGCGGCCGGGGCGCCGCTCCTACAGGGAGAGATAGTGTTCATCACACCTCTGGTGACGAATACGTTGTCTCCAGTCACGCCGTCATGCTCCGGGATCACACAGAGATCGAACAGGCTAAGCGGCAGGGAGGGTTTCATGATCAACACGGCTCTTCCACCGAAAGCCCGCCGTGCGGCCAGCAGCGCCACGTGGGTCCGGTGCCCCGCCCCCAGGATCAGGTCGGGTGACGGCAACTGGCGGCCTGGCGGAAAACAGCCGCTCAGCCACTGCGTCAGCTGGCCCAGCCGGCCGCCTACCGGTATATCGTGCCGATCAACCTTCAGTTGTCGGGCCAGGGCCAGACACAGACCGAGGGACTGGTTTTCATGTCCGGGCTTGCCATCGGTCAGCCGCCAGATGACCAGCGGCTTGCCGCTGCGCGCTTTCTGTTGCTGAAGAGTGGGAGTCAAATCTGAATCCGCTGCGTCGTGATGAAATCCAAAAAACCTGGCAATATTGACTCCGACCTCGGGCAATCGGGCGTGCCCGTCACCAGCCTCCGGACTGGTAGGATGCGGTTCGCAAGATCGTAGGCCGGATTAGCACGGCGTAATCCGACGCACCCGCTCTATCGGTCGGGTTACGCCTTCGGCTAACGCGACCTACAGCTGTCTTCTGTTTCTGAGGAGCGCTCACACGTAGGTCAGCCACTCCGGATGCTCGGCCCGGCGACCATGCACATGATCGAAATAGAGAGTCTGCAGCTTTTCGGTAATCGGTCCACGGCCACCGTTGCCGATGGTACGGTTGTCCACCTCGCGGATCGGGGTCACCTCGGCCGCGGTGCCGGTGAAGAACGCCTCGTCGGCAATGTACACCTCATCCCGGGTGATGCGCTTTTCAACAATCGGGATTCCCAGCTCTTGGGTGAAGGTGAAGATGGTCTTGCGGGTAATGCCGTTCAGCACCGAGGTAAGATCCGGGGTGTAGATGACACCATCCTTGACCAGGAAGAAGTTCTCACCCGAGCCTTCCATCACATAGCCGCTGGCGTCCAGGATCAACGCCTCATCGTAGCCATCATTCACCGCTTCCTGCAGCGCCAGCATGGAGTTGATGTAGTTACCGGTCGCCTTCGCCTTGCACATCATGGAGTTGACCTGATGGCGGGTATAGGAGGAGACGCGAATGCGGATGCCGTTTTTCAGGTTATCCTCACCCAGGTAGGCGCCCCACTCCCAGGCGGCGATCATCACATGCACGCCGAGGCTGTCGGCACGGATACCCATGCCCTCGGAACCGTAGAAACAGAGCGGCCGCAAATACGCGGAATCAAGCCCGTTCTCCCGCACCACATCGACCTGGGCCTGGTTCAGGGTGGCCTCGTCGTAGGGCATCTTCATGCCCATGATGTGGGCCGACTGAAACAGCCGTCGGGTGTGCTCTTCCAGCTTGAAAATCGCCGGCCCCTGCTCCGTCTTGTAGGCGCGGACCCCCTCGAACACCCCCAGTCCGTAATGCAGGGTGTGGGTTAACACATGCACCTTGGCCTCGCGCCAGGGCACCATCTCGCCATCCAGCCAGATCCAGCCGTCACGGTCCGCGAAATTTGCCATTTATTCTCTCCACTCAACTCAATATTGTAAATAATCAGCTATCTGCCCGACAGGGGGCTGCCTGGGTTTCGTAGGGTGGATAAGCCGGTAGGCGCATCCACCATTGCCGTGGTGGATGCGCTTTCGCTTATCCACCCTACAGCGTAGTCTGCCCGCTAATTTCGCGGCTGAAGCCGCTCCTGCCCCACCTGTAGGAGGCCCGCCCCCGGGCCGATTGGCCAGCGCACCACCATAGGGTCGATTATCGCGGCGGGCGCACCGCTCCTACAGGGCATGGCATTAGGCATCAACACCTGGAACAGAACCACAACCTCAAGACCTGGCCAGTCACGCCAGCATCAGCCGCTGCCACAACGCCTGCACCGCTTCCCGTTCCCGTAACAACTCATCCTCAGGAACCAGTCCCGGCAGCTCACTCAACGCCTTGCGATGATAGACGGCACGTAGCGCGCGGTAATTCTCAGCCAGCAGTTCCGCCACTTCCCCTTCAAACAGACGGTGCCGTGCGAGTGAGTCAAGCAGACGAATATTATCTGTCCAATCAAGCAGATCGGGGTGTTTGTACGCCCAGCGCAGAACGCTGTATTGAACCATAAATTCAATATCGGCGATACCGCCGACACCCTGCTTTATATCAAATTGCTGGCCGTTACTCTTATCCAGCGACCCACGCATCTTCTCGCGCATCTCCCGCACATCCGCACGCAGCTTTTCCGGATCGCGCTCGCGCGACAACACCTCACGGCGGATGCGCTGAAACTGCTGGATCACCGCCGGATCACCGGCCACCGCCCGCGCCCGCAACAGCGCCTGATGCTCCCAGGTCCAGGCGGCGTTTTTCTGGTATTCCTCAAATGCCTCCAGCGAACTGACCAGCATGCCGGAATTGCCGTTGGGACGCAGGCGCATGTCTACCTCGTACAGCGTGCCGGCCGGAGTGCGGGTGGTATACATATGAATCATGCGCTGACCCATGCGGGCATAGAAAAGGTCATTGGCCACCGGGCGTTTGCCGTCCGTCATCAGGTTCGGGTTGTCATTGCCATGCAGAAACACCATATCCAGATCGGAGCCATAGCCCAGCTCAATCCCGCCAAGTTTGCCGTAACCGATCACCGCAAAGCCATTTCCATCCCCACTGACATTGCTGGGCCGGCCATGCTTCGCGACCAGGAGATCCCACGCCTGCTCCATCACCTTGCAAGTAATGGTCTCGGCAATTTCGGTGAGATAATCACTCACCACCATCAGCGGAATCACGCCAGTGAGATCGGCCGCTGCCACCCGCAACATGTTGCTCTGGGTAAACTGGCGCATCCGCTCCATCTGCTGCTCCTGATCATCCTTGTCGACGGCGGCCAGGGCTGTTGCCAGTTCCGCTTCCAGGCGCTCCCTTTTAAGCGGGGTATAGAGCCTGCGCGGATCCAGCATTTCATCCAACAGCAGCGGATGCCGGGCCACCTGCTGGGCAATCCAGGGGCTGATACCGGCCAGCTTGACCAATTGGGTGAGCGCGGTGGGATTTTCCACCAGCAGAGCCAGATAGGAGGTGCGCCGGGCAATCGACTCGATAATCCGGAGTATCCGCTCCAGTGTCACATCCGGAGCCGGAGATTGCGCCACCGCCTCCAGCAATACCGGCATCAACTGCTCCATGCGATGGCGGCCACGGGTGCCCAGGCTGCGACAGGCGTGTCCCTGACGAAAACTTTCCAGCCGGGACAGCACTACCGCACCCTCGCTGAAGCCTGACTGTTCCAACCGTCCGGCGGCCTGCTCATCATCCAGCTCCTGATCCCAGACCGCCTGCAACGGCAAATCGGCCGTTACCTCCTCGCTGAGCGCGAATACATTATCGAAGTGGGACTGGACCTTGACCCGATGCCGCTCCAAGACTGCAAAGAACTGCCCCCAGTCGGTATACCCCATGGCGCGGGCAATACGCAGGCGGCCGGATTCACTCTCCGGTAGCAGATGAGTCTGCCGGTCCTTCCACGCCTGAATTCGGTTCTCCACCAAGCGCAGAAAGCCGTAGGCCTCGGTCAATTCCGTAACCTCTTCGGGAGAAAGTTGCTGCTTCTCACCCAATACCTGTAACACCGGCAGAATAGGCCGGATCTGCAGTTCGGGTTCCCGGCCACCGCGAATCAGCTGGAACGCCTGGCCGATAAACTCAATCTCACGAATACCACCCGGACCCAGCTTGACGTTGTCGGCCATGCCCTTGCGTTTCAGCTCACGGCCGATCAACCGCTTCATGTCACGGATCGATTCGATGGCGCCGAAATCAAGATAACGGCGATAGATAAACGGCTGCAACATGGCCATGATCTCCCGACCCGCTGCCGCATCACCGGCCACCACCCGCGCCTTGATCATGGCGTAGCGCTCCCACTCCCGGGCATGGGACTGGTAGTAGGTCTCCATGGCATCAAATGACAAGGCCAGCGCCCCCGCATCACCGAAGGGGCGCAACCGGGCGTCCACCCTGAATACAAAACCATCCACAGTCTGGCTGTTGAGCGCCTTGACCAACTGCTGACAGAGACGGATAAAAAACTGCTCATTGGATGTTGGGCGGGCGCCGTCAGTCTCGCCCGGCTCCGGGTAGGCAAAAATCAAATCGATATCGGAAGAGAGATTAAGCTCCCAGGCACCCAGCTTGCCCATGCCCAGCACCACCAAATACTGCTGCTCACCCGCCGCATTACGGGGTGTGCCCTGCTTCTCAGTCAGCCAGGTGTAGAGCAGGGAAAGGGCCCGCGATACACAGGCATCGGCCAACGCCGAGAGATCCTCCAGAGTCTCAGCCAACGGTGCCGCCTGGGTCATGTCACGCCAGATGATCCTCACCATCTGCTCATTGCGAAAACGCCGTAACTCCCGGTGCAATGCCGGTTCATCCGCCACTTCGTCCAACCTGGCACCTAGCAGGCGATCCAATTCTCCGTCGCTATAGCTGTGCGCCAGTACTCCGGAACGCTGCAGCCACATCAACAACTCAGGCTGCTTCAGGCAGTGCTGGGCAACGAAGTCACTCCCTTCCCATACCCTCAGCAACTCCGCCTCGAATCCCGCCACCGAACAGAGCTCGGCACCCTGTTCAGGCGATACAGACTGCCAGTGACGCCATTTGTTTTCTGCTTCTTGTGCGGGGTGTTCAGACGGCTGCATAGGTTTCTCAAAAATCTGGTTGGTCGGATTGTTCACGGAAGTGGGCACCGCCCATCGTACCGCCACTCCCGGTAAAGGTGAATGGCGGATGCGTACGCGCTTTTTCGCCGGGCAATGCCCGCGAGTGGGGGCATCCCCTATGGTTGCCCTACAGCTGTGTAGGTCGGGTTAGCCGAAGGCACGACCCGACGAGGTCGCCGGTACCGGGAGCGTGAATTGATTGTCGGATTACGCTGTCGCTAATTCGACCTACCAACTGAAGCCGTTCCGACCGGGCAAATCCGCTCACGCACATCCTTTGGCGCTGGCCTCCAGCTTCGCTCTATCGCCGCCATCCATGGAGTCGTGTGCATTGCGGTATAAACCCCTCCATGGGCGAATCGCCAAGCCAAAACAACACCAAAACAAAATTGGGACGAAACAAAAAAACCCTGCCGGGCAGCGCCCGGCAGGGTTTTGATCAGAGCGGATAGCTCCGGGACAGCGATTACATCATGCCGCCCATACCGCCCATACCGCCCATGCCGCTCATATCCGGCATGCCGCCACCAGCCGAGTCATCGGCGGGTTCATCAGCAACCATAGCCTCGGTGGTGATCATCAGACCAGCAACGGAGATGGCGTTCTGCAGCGCGGTGCGGGTCACCTTGGTGGGATCCAGGATACCCATCTCGACCATGTCGCCATACTCACCGTTGGAGGCGTTGAAGCCGAAGTTGCCTTCACCTTCAGCCACCTTGTTCACGACCACGGAGGCCTCGCTACCGGCATTGCTCACGATCTGACGCATCGGCTCTTCCATGGCGCGAGCGGCAATCTTGATACCGACATCCTGATCATGGTTGTCACCGGTCAGGTCCTTCAATGCCGCCAGGGCACGGATCAGGGCGACACCGCCGCCAGGCACCACACCCTCTTCAACTGCAGCGCGGGTAGCATGCAGGGCATCTTCCACGCGGGCCTTTTTCTCTTTCATCTCGACTTCAGTTGCGGCGCCCACCTTGATCACGGCCACACCGCCGGCCAGCTTGGCAACACGCTCCTGCAGCTTCTCACGATCATAATCGGAAGAGGTCTCTTCGATCTGGGCACGGATCTGCTCAACCCGGGCCTTGATGTCGTTCTCGGTACCGGCGCCATCGATGACGGTGGTCTCTTCCTTGGTGATCTGGATCTTCTTGGCGGTACCCAGTTCGTTCAGGGTGGCCTTTTCCAGGGTCAGACCCACTTCTTCGGCAATCACGGTACCACCGGTCAGAATGGCGATATCCTGCAGCATGGCCTTGCGACGGTCACCGAAACCGGGGGCCTTGACGGCACAGACCTTGACGATGCCGCGGATGGTATTGACCACCAGGGTGGCCAGCGCCTCGCCTTCCACGTCCTCGGCAATGATCAGCAGCGGACGGCCGGCCTTGGCGACGGCTTCCAGTACCGGCAGCAGATCACGGATATTGGAGATTTTCTTGTCATGCAGCAGGATGTAGGGATCTTCCAGATCCACCGACATGCTCTGCTGGTTGTTAACAAAATAGGGGGAGAGGTAGCCACGATCGAACTGCATACCCTCGACCACATCCAGGCTGTTCTCCAGGGCGGAACCCTCTTCAACCGTGATGACACCCTCTTTACCCACTTTCTGCATGGCCTCGGCAATGATGCCGCCGATGTTCTCATCGCTGTTGGCGGAGATAGTACCCACCTGAGCGATGGACTTGTCATCGGCGCAGGGCTTGGACATCTCGGCCAGAGCCTTGACGGCCGCAGCAGCACCCTTCTCCATGCCGCGCTTCAGATCCATCGGGTTCATACCGGCGGCAACGGCCTTGAGGCCTTCGCGTACAATGGCTTGGGCCAGCACGGTTGCCGTGGTGGTGCCGTCGCCGGCCACATCGGAGGTCTGGGAAGAGACCTCTTTCACCATCTGGGCGCCCATGTTCTCGAAGTTGTCGGACAACTCGATCTCTTTGGCAACGGAGACGCCGTCCTTGGTGATGGTGGGTGCACCAAAACTCTTCTGCAGCACCACATTGCGGCCTTTCGGACCCAGAGTGACCTTTACGGCGTCGGCCAGGATATTGACACCACGCAGCATTCTCTGACGCGCGTCATCGGAAAATTTCACTTCTTTTGCAGACATAGATACGTATTCCTTTGAAATTCAGTAAATTTAAGTGGCTCTGAGGTGCTGAATCAGCCCTCGATCACACCCATGATGTCTTCTTCGCGCATCACCAGCAGGCTCTCCTCACCGAGTTTCACCTCGTTGCCGGAGTACTTGCCGAACAGGACCTTGTCACCGACCTTGACGTCCAGTGGGCGAGACTCGCCATTGCTCAGGACCTTGCCGTTACCGACGGCAATCACTTCACCCTGGGCCGGCTTCTCGGTTGCACTGTCCGGCAGGACGATGCCACCAGCGCTGGTGCGCTCCTCTTCCATACGACGAATGACCACACGGTCTTGCAGCGGACGAATTTTCATCTACCGATTTCTCCTGATTTGGCTGTTTACACAAATTGGTGTTTTATTATCCGGCGAGACTGTTAGCACTCACCGAGACTGAGTGCTAATAATAGGGTCGATTTATCCAGAGTCAAGGGCAACAGACAGAAAAAAGCCGGACCGGGGTAACGACCCGCCTATGTCGGCTCAGAGAAGATGATCGTTGTAACGTTCCATTAGATAACAGAAGCAGTCCTGGCGGATCACCCGGCTATCCCGCGTGATCATCGACGGCATCACCGGCAACCGCAGGCGCAGTTCCCCATCGGACACCTCCAGATACCGATCGGACACCTCTGCTCCCTGCTCATCCAGCACCGTCAGTCCGGTGCCCAGCCCTTCTGCCACTCGCCCGAGCGCCGTACCACGCGGCAATTCACGAAAATTCAACAGCTCCAGATCCGGTGCCAGCGAGATATCCACATCAGCATCCGCAAAGCCGAAACTGATCGACTCCGGCACCTTGACGGTGGCTACCGTGTGAAACAGATCCAGATCCTGGGCCGCCACCGGGTGATCCGGATGCGCTGACAGATGCAGGCAGGCATCCAGGTACTCCCGCACATGGGTCACGCCCCGGGCCTGGTCGGGCTTGCCGCATTCCAGGGTCACCGCCGGACAGAGACGGGACATGGCCAGAGACTGGACTCCGGTCGGCCGGGTGAAGTAGACCACCGTGCGACTGAACAGGGCGGCCAGGTGGAGAAACGGGTGATCCAGCCGGTTGATGCAGGCGTAGTGGGGATTGATACCGGTATTGTTGTGCACATCAACGCTGGCAAACAGACCACGTGACTGCATGCGCTCCACCACCTGGCACATCATCTGTGCCTCCGGGGATTCCCGGTCATCGCCGCCCGGCCAGACCCGGTTGTAGTCAGGCTGCCCATCCAGCCTGCGTACTCCTTCGGCGGCAGCCGTCACATTGCCTATAAAGAGGGTAAGTGACCTCGGCAGCTCCCGGCTGCCACCACCCACCCTGTAGTCACTCAGCAGCTGACGTATCGCCTCCCAGCCGGTGGTCTCATTACCGTGCATCAGGACGGAGACAAAAAGGGCCGGCGACTGCCTGCCCTGAAGATGGATCAACGTGGGTGCGCGAAGGGCAGCCGCCAACTCCTGGGCATCCAGGGCCAGCAGGCCTTCCGGCAGGGACTCAAGCTCCTGCAGCATCACGCCCCCGAATTTCCGCATCCAGATCCTGCAAACGTTCCGGCGTACCAATATCCAGCCACCGCCCCGCATAATGCTCACCACTTACCCGGCCGGCAGCCATCGCCTGCCGCAGCAGGGGCGCCAGGGGAAAGGCGCCAGGAGCGCACGTGGCAAACAGCTCTGACCGATAAACGCCGATACCACTGTAGGTCAGGCACGCATCCCCAGCGTCTGACAGCAGACCGGTATCGGCAAGCATGAAATCACCCTGAGGGTTGTGTTGGGGATTATCCACCATAACCAGATGAGCCAGTGAATCGGCCGGCATTTGTGGTGGCGAAAAGGGATAGTCGGTCCAGACATCGCCATTCACCACCCAGAAGGGCGCATCACCTAGCAGCGGCAAGGCGTGGTAGATGCCGCCCCCGGTTTCCAGCGCCCCCACCGGTTCCGCCGAATAGGCAATGGAAACGCCCCATCGGGCTCCATCCCCGAGAAAATCAACCAACTGCTCGCCGAGATGGGCGTGGTTTACCACCAGCCGGTGGACACCGGCCCTGGCCAGCGCCTCAATGTGATATTCAATCAGTGGCTTTCCCGCCACCCGTAACAACGGTTTCGGGGTGATGTCCGTCAACGGGCGCATACGTTCACCGCGTCCGGCAGCCAGGATCATGGCGTGGGTCGGTGACAACGGTCTGTTCGAGCGGCTATCCATATATCAATCTCTATCGTCAATTGGAACGACGCTTAGGCAAACTTTAGTCGGACCGCTCTGTTGATATTGATCCTCTTCCATTCAGACAATTAAAAATCCTATGTCCCATTTACCTGTTGCATGAGAAGCGGCCGTCTTTAGTAGGAGCGGATTTATCCGCGAAATTGGCGGCTGAACCCATTCCTACCGCTACGCTTGGTTCCCGGAGAGGGGTTTGACCTGCAGGAGGCCCGCCCCGGGCCGAATTCGCGGCGAGGCGCCGCTCCTACCGGGCGAATCGCCAAGCCAAGCCAAAACAACACCAACACCAACACGTAATTGGGACAAAGCCATTAAAAAGGCCACCCTTACTTACTAAGAGGCAGCCTTGTTATCACTACTTAACCCGCTGATCTGGGCATCATCCCTTCATCGAGGCGAAGAATTCCTCGTTGGTCTTGGTGTCCTTGAGCTTGTCGAACAGGAACTCCATCGCCGCCAGCTCATCCATCGGGTGCAGGATCTTGCGCAGGATCCACATCTTCTGCAACGCATCCGGTTTCATCAGCAGATCTTCACGGCGGGTACCGGAACGATTGATGTTGATCGCGGGGAAGATGCGTTTCTCGGCAATGCGCCGATCCAGGTGAATCTCCATGTTACCGGTGCCCTTGAACTCTTCGTAAATCACATCATCCATGCGCGAGCCGGTTTCCACCAGAGCGGTGGCTATGATGGTCAGGCTACCGCCCTCTTCCACATTGCGCGCCGCGCCGAAAAATCTCTTGGGACGGTGCAGCGCATTGGCATCCACACCACCGGTCAACACCTTGCCGGATGACGGGATCACCGTGTTATAGGCACGCGCCAGACGGGTGATGGAGTCGAGCAGGATCACCACATCTTTCTTGTGCTCCACCAGACGCTTGGCCTTCTCGATCACCATCTCAGCCACCTGGACGTGGCGAGCCGCCGGCTCGTCGAAGGTGGAGGAGATCACCTCGCCCCGCACCGAACGAGCCATCTCGGTCACCTCTTCCGGGCGCTCGTCGATCAGCAGTACGATCAGCTGGGCCTCGGGGTGGTTGTAGGCGATGGACTGGGCGATGTTCTGCATCAGCATGGTCTTGCCTGCCTTGGGCGGGGAGACGATCAGGCCGCGCTGGCCCTTGCCGATCGGCGCACAGAGCTCGATAGTGCGCGCGGTGATATCCTCGGTACTGCCGTTGCCTTTCTCCAGATTGAACTTCTCATTGGCGAACAGCGGCGTGAAGTTCTCGAACAGGATTTTGTTCTTGGCGTTTTCCGGCTTGTCATAGTTGATCTCGCTGACCTTGAGCAGGGCGAAATAGCGTTCGCTCTCCTTGGGGGGGCGGATCTTGCCGGAGATGGTGTCGCCAGTGCGAAGGTTGAAGCGCCTGATCTGACTGGGGGAGACGTAAATGTCATCCGGCCCCGCCAGGTAGGAGCTGTCCGCTGCGCGCAGGAAGCCAAAACCATCCTGAAGAATTTCCAGGACACCATCGCCGTGGATATCCTCGCCCTTCTTGGCGTGCGCCTTGAGGATGGCGAAGATCAGATCCTGTTTGCGGGACCGCGCCATACCCTCCAGCTTCATGGATTGGGCGAGTTCGACCAGTTCAGTAACCGGCATCTTTTTAAGTTCGGTGAGATTCATGATGTTATGCGTGATTGAAAAAAGAACGGAACGGGCTTTGGGTTCCCGTTTGGAACAGAGTTATTGGGATATCGCTCTGGGGTGATTGGTTTCTTGGTATTAGCACTCACGGGAGGGCTATTAGGCGAATTCTAGCACCATCCCGGAGTACGTCCAGTATTAATTGTGTTTTGATCTGTTTCAGAGATTGCTGTCAATGAATGCAATCAGCTGGGATTTTGACACAGCACCGACCTTGGTGGCCTCTACTTCACCATCCTTGAACAACATCAGAGTGGGGATACCACGAATGCCGTAGCGGGGCGGGGTGTTGGGATTTTCGTCAATATTCAGCTTGGCGACCTTGATCTTGCCGGCATATTCACCGGTAATCTCATCCAGCACCGGGGCAATCATCTTACAGGGACCACACCATTCAGCCCAGTAATCCACCAGCACAGGCAGATCTGACTTCAACACTTCCGCCTCAAAATTATCGTCGGTCACATGAACAATCTGTTCACTCACTAGCATTCTCCACAAAATTCGGTTGGGATATCGCACCACGAAGTACGGGGCTGCACCGGTGCTTATCGTTACATCTGGGATCTGTTGTTGTTCGAATCTCCAAAACCAGGGATCTATTTGATCCCAATATTTTGACCATTTCAAGTCCAAACCATCAGTAAATTGCTGTATCCTAGCGCACCATGACAGACAAACACCTCACGGATATCCGTTTTGACAGCTTCGGGCTGTGTAAAGAACTCGCACAAGGCATTGAAGATACTGGCTTTTCCTTCTGCACCCCCATTCAAGCAGAAACCCTGCCCATTGCCCTGAAAGGGCAGGATGTGGCCGGACAGGCGCAGACCGGCACCGGCAAAACCGCCGCCTTCCTGCTGGCGACCTACCAGCATCTGCTGACCAACCCGGCGCCCGAAGGACGCAAACAGAATCAGCCACGAGCACTGATTGTGGCCCCCACCCGCGAACTGGCGGTGCAGATTCACAAGGATGCCGAGGTCCTGGGCAAACATACCGGCCTTACATTGGGACTGGTTTTCGGCGGCACCGGCTATGAGCAGCAGCGCAAACAGCTGGAAGACGGCGTCGATATCCTGATCGGCACCCCCGGCCGCCTGATCGACTACCTGAAGCAGAACATCTACAACCTGAAGGCTACCCAGGTAGTGGTCATGGACGAGGCCGACCGCATGTTCGACCTCGGCTTCATCAAGGATATCCGCTTCATGTTGCGGCGCTGCCCACCACCACAGGAGCGGCTGGGCCTGCTGTTCTCCGCCACCCTCTCGTTTCGGGTACTGGAACTGGCCTACGAGCACATGAACAACCCGACCACGGTCAAGATCGAAACCGACAAGGTGACGGCCGACAAGGTGAAGCAGACCTGCTACATGACCGCCAATGACGAGAAGATCTCGCTGCTGCTCGGCCTGCTGAAAAACATGGACGCCCATCGCACCATCGTCTTCGTCAACACCAAGCGCGGGGCCGACCTGGTCTGGGGCTATCTGGAAGGCAACGGCATCGGCGCCGCGGTAATCTCCGGTGACGTGCCGCAGAAAAAGCGCATGAGCCTGCTGAGCGACTTCCAGGAAGGCCGGCTGCCGGTACTGGTTGCCACCGATGTGGCCGCCCGCGGCCTGCACATTCCGGACGTATCACACGTATTCAATTTCGACCTGCCGGACGACGCAGAGGACTATGTCCACCGTATCGGACGCACCGCCCGGGCCGGTGCCAGCGGTGATGCCATCAGCTTTGCCTGTGAGACCCATGCCTTCTCCCTCCCGGATATTGAAGCCTACATCGGCCATCGCATACCGATGGAGCCGGTAACCACGGAACTGCTGTTCAAGGTCGACCCGAAAAGCCGGATCATCCCGGATCGCCCGGAACGGGACAAACGTCGTAACAGCGGCAGCGGTAAACGACCCGCCCGCCGGACTGACGCAGCACCGGCCAAATCCCAGGCAGCCGGCACCGAGGCGCCCAAGAAAAAACGTCGCCGCAGAAGAAAGCCGAAACAGACCAGCAATACCGAATAAAAAATGGATCTGGCCGTCACCAACAAGTGCAGCCGCTGCCTCAAATCCATTTGTTGCACCTATACCACCGAGGCACTGGGGGTTGCACCGCGCTCCAAGGCCGACTTCGACCATCTGCTGTGGCAGGTCTCCCACCAGGGCGTGGAGCTTTACAAGGATGAGGGTGACTGGTACCTGATGTTCCTGGGACGCTGTGAACACCTGCAGCCGGGCGGTGCCTGTGGCATCTATAACGAACGACCGCAGATCTGTCGCGATTACGACAACGACTGGTGCGAATATGACGCCCCGGCCGAGGACGGCTTCGAGCTCCACTTCCGCAATTACGCGGAGCTGCTCAGCTATTGCAGGAAACGCTTCAAAAGCTGGGGTAAGTGCTGATCCCACCACCCGATAGGGTGAATGCGTTTGCGCTTATCCACCTACCTTTGAACATTTACCCAATTATTGCAAAAATCGGCCTGTAGAAGGCCCGCCTCCGGGCCGAATTCGCGGCGGGGGCGCCGCTCCTAGGGGTGCACGTGCCGGATGGGCTGCGCTTATCCGCCCTGCCTTTGAACATTTACCCGGTTATTGCAAGAATCCGCCTGTAGGAGGCCCGCCCCGGGCCGAATTCGCGGCGGGGGCGCCGCTCCTACGGGTGCACGTGCCGGATGGGCTGCGCTGGTCCACCTTTTTGCGCATTTATGTAGGAGGATGAGCCGGCAGGCGCATTCACCAATGGCATCTGCGGTCAGCCCGGCAGGATAGCGGAAAAATCCTCTATCGCCATGAATCCCTCCGATTCCCGAGCCGGGCCACGGGTGTCGGGTTTTAGCACCCTGATGAGCCAAGCGATGCCGTAATCCCGGGCCGACTCAAGCACCGACAGGCTGTCATCGACAAACAGCGCGCGTGATTTTTCAAATGGCTCGATCTGCTGAAACTTATCCCAGAAGGTTGGCTCTTCTTTCGGCAGCCCCAGGTCATGGGAGCAGACCACGGCGTCAAAATAGCCCTGTAGCTTGGTGCGCTCCATTTTCAGCGCCAGCGCCTTCTGGTGGGCATTAGTCACCAGAACAATCCGCTTCTCCCAGGATCGCGCTGATTCCAGAAAATCCACCACATGGGGATGCACTGCAATCAGATGATCTACCTCCGCCTTGAGCAGGGCAATATCCAATCCCAGCTCGCGGCTCCAGTGGTCCACACAGTACCACTCCAGGGTACCCTCAACACTCTGGTATCGGCTAAGCAGCTCGGCTTTTGCCTGCTCAAGTGAAAAACCGCGGCTCTCGGCATAGCGCCGGGGCACATGTTCCAGCCAGAAATAGTTGTCGAAATGGAGGTCCAGCAGGGTGCCATCCATATCCAGCAGGATCGTGTCGATTTGGTTCCAGTCAATCATGGGGTAAAGTTACAGTGGAACCCGACCGCATAGCAACAGAAGAAACCAACATGCCTAAACCGCCCCGCATCAGCAATCGCCGCACCCTCAACGAAACCGGCGTGTTTCATATCGAGGAGATAGATCTGGAGTTTGCCAACGGCCAACAGCGCACTTATCAGCGGGTGGTCGGCTCCGAGGAGGGCGCAGTGCTGGTGGTGCCGATGCTGGATGCCGAGACGCTGCTGCTGATCCGCGAGTATGCCGCAGGGGTCAACCGTTACGAACTTGCCTTTCCAAAAGGCCATATAGAACCGGGTGAAGAGCCGCTCACCGCCGGCAACCGGGAACTGCAGGAGGAGACCGGCTATGCGGCCAAACGGCTGGAACTGCTCAACTCGGTCAGTGTCGCTCCGGGCTACATCTACCACACAACCCACATCGTGCTGGCACGGGATCTCTATCCGCACCCCCTTCCCGGCGATGAACCGGAACCTATCGAAGTGATCCCGTGGAAACTACGCGATTTCGATCAACTGCTGGCGCAGGCAGATTTTACCGAGGCCAGATCACAACTGGCCTTGTTTTTGGCCCGGGAAAGACTGCGGCACAGGTAACCGGTGCCTCAACTCCATGCGCTGGGCTCACAGGGCGCGCCCTATTACATGGCAGGGGAGCCCCAAGAAGCCTAACGACAAAACTCCCGCAGATAGTCACTCTGTTCACGGCGCTGTTGGCGTAACCGCTCGCCCCGTGAGGGCTTGTATCCTCGGCGCAGCTCTGCTTCGATCCGCTCAATCCGCTGGCCAGCTTTCCAGCATGCCTGTTCCTGCTTGCGTTCTGCACGAGCCGCCCTTCCCAGTGCGGCCTGGTCCCTGGAACCCGCCTTGGCGGAACCCCGCCCCTGGCCCGACCGCCCCCGGGGACTCGCCACCCACTCCGTGGTGCGGACATCCAGCTCAACTTCCACGCCCTGGGCGCAGGGGATCTGCTGAAAAATCACCCCATCGGGACCATCGGGACAGCGAAACACTCCCGAAACAACCGGCCCCGAGGCCATGGTGCTGATTAAAAATGTGACCCAAACCCCAACTATAGCGGCCTGGCTACGCATTTTGAGGCAATTCCGTCCCTGTCGATGTCTCATCCCTGATACTCCTTTTTATAATATTGTCACATTCCGTTACTGGCACAAACCGCTGCACCGGGTATTATGTACATGGAAAAACTAACGCCCAACCCTGGATGGTCGACAGTTATCAGCATGCCAAAAACGCCTACCAACCCTTCGCCGACGGATCTGGCCTTCATCAACCGCCAGTTACGACAACGGTTGAACAGCCTCACCCGCGAGGCCAACCACAACGAGGAGGTATTAAAACGCTTCCACGACCGCGAACTGACCCTGCTGGCAACGGAATCCCTACCCCAGCTGCTCGGCTGCCTGGTCGATGGCATGAAATCTTCATTCGACCTGCCCAACATCCAGCTGATACTGCATGACCCTGACCATGAACTCAGGCACCTGCTGCTCCATTCAGGAATAGAACCGGACAGTCTGGCCGATATCCGTTTCGTCGATGAGATCGCCACCTTCTCGCCCAAACATGCCCGCTACAAGGCCCCCTGGCTCGGACCCTACCTGGACCATGAACACGCCATCCTGTTTCCTGCCGCCGAGACCTTGCAGAGCATCGCCATCCTGCCCATGATCCGACGCGGCAAGCTGGTCGGCTTCATTGGCCTTGGCAGCCACGATCCCAATCGCTTCACCCGCCATCACGCCAGCGACTTCCTCAACCGCCTGGCCACCATCAGCGCCATCTGCCTGGAGAACACCGCCAACCGGGAGCATCTGGTGATCGCCGGACTCACCGACGCCCTGACCGGCCTGCACAACCGCCGCTATCTTGAGCGCCGACTCGAGGAAGAGGTCACCCGGGCGTTGCGTTACCAGCACCCCCTGAGCTGCCTGTTCATTGATGCCGACCACTTCAAGCAGATTAATGATCTGCATGGACACGGCGCCGGCGACAGCGTACTGCGCGAACTGGCACTCAGGGTTAAGGAGTGTCTGCGCCTGTCCGACATCGCCACCCGTTATGGCGGCGAAGAGTTTACCCTGCTGCTGCCTCAGACCGATGCCACCGAGGCGGGCAATCTGGCCGAAAGAATACGCCACCGAATCCAGGCCAAACCGATTGCCATACATGGCGGTGAAAGCGTCGAGGTCACTGTCTCCATCGGAGTTTCGGCCCTGCAATCAGGCAGCGGTGACAGCACACTGAAGATTGCCGAACAACTTCTCGAGGAAGCGGACAATGCACTCTACCTGGCCAAAGAATCCGGGCGGAACCGGGTACAACTGGCGAACCCGACCAGCATACCCAAGAACGAGCAAGAGATAGTTGAAATAAACGACTAATTCAGCGTAAGGGTTATCTGAAATCCGACTCGTCGCGCCCCGCCAAAGCCAGGAGAGCCACTGTCACTTTTTACCCTTCAGCAGGGACGCAAGATCGGCAAACGGGTTATGGGTTGCGCTGCTTTTCTGGGCATCAGCCGAGGCATCACCATACTCCGAATCAATATAGCGTGAGTGTTCATTGTCGTGACAATAGATGCATAACAACTCCCAGTTGCTGCCATCCGGGGGATTGTTATCGTGATTATGATCTCGATGATGCACCGTCAACTCCCGCAGGTTATCGCGGGTAAATTCCCGTGCACACCGGCCACATACCCAGGGATACAGCTTCAGCGCCCGCTCACGATAACCTTTTTCCCGCTCCTCGCGGGCACGTCTGGCGTCCGCAACGACCCGATCCAGCTTACTCGTAGAATTATCCGATGCCATTTTCAAGACCCTAACATGATTGCAACCACTGTCACCCACCTGCGGGAAATGATGAGCGGTGACTACCTTTTACCGCCGCGGCCAAGTGACCTGATGCCTCTAGTATAGCTCGACAAGTTCGGCAATTATCGCCCCGTAAATATAACCGCATACCGAGCAAGTGCAGCAAGCAAAGGTCCGGCAACATTTGTTCTTCAGGCCCAGCTAAACATAACAAACAGGTACAACATCAGAATACCATCCATCACCAACTGCCAAGGGATATCCCTCGCCGCCGCCTCCCCGATACACGAATAGCTGATGCTCCTTGGGATACATTTCCGATTTATGGATCTCTACTTTTGTAAAGACCGCTTCGAACCGGGCAAAATAATCCAAACCTGCCTCATGCATCATCCTTGTTACTTTATCTCTGTCTTTTCTATCTCTGGTCTTTTCATGTACCAAGGGGATCGGCAATACGGCGATACCATTAGTCCTCAAAACTCTTCTGAACTCGGATATCGCTTTCATGTCATCATCTGGATATTCAAGTACATGAGAAGCAAAAACCATATCAAAGCTGGCATCTGGAAAAGGTATGTCTTGAATATCAAAGTTTTTATCTACATCCTTACGATACAGGTCACCTGATACGTAAGTTTTAAATTTTCTCCTGAACAATTTTCTAAACGCATTTTCAGGCGCGATGTGCAAAATACTCTGGGAAGAACAATCAATACTTTTAAATATATTCTCAAGAACCAAATATTGAAGCCTTGCTCTTTCCAACTCCCCACATTTCGGGCATTTGGCATGCAGTCTTACATTTTTGTCCTTAAATGGACCTGCATAATTACAAATAGGACAAAGAAAGCTCTCCTTATCCTTGTTCAGTAATTTAAAAAACGGTGCCCTTAATCCCTTGATCGCATACTCAATATTTTTCATCCGATTATCTGACTCATGATTGTGATTTCGTACAGTGTGCTTATCCGCAACAGGTAGACAATGGGTAATACCCCTTGCACTCTAATTCTGCCGGATTGATGCAGCCCAAAACAGCGCATCTACGTAAGCGGTTATAGAAGATTTCAATGTATTTGAATATACCCGACTTCGCTACTTCAATCGACCGGGATCCTCTCCTCGGCCTAGAGAAGGATAATGCCGCCATCAAAACCCATGGGGCTGCTTGTCGCCCCTCTTGATCAGTTGACACCCAAAACAACCAACCTGATCGCTGAATGGTCTTCACCGGATATCTTTTCAGGGTAAAATCTTACCTGCCAAGATGGAAGTTGGTCGCACTGGCAATCCTCCTTTCGCTACACGCGCATCCGTGAAACTTTACCAACGGGAGAGCAAAAGAGCTGGCTTCCACGGCACCTTGACCAAACAGCGAGCGTTACGGATAGGCGACAGGCTTAACCCCCGATCCATCTGCTAACCAGACATCTGTCACCGGCGATATATAGGTGCTATGCGCAATATGGGGAAAAAGGCGATCGACAAACCGCTTGATTGCCTCGGACTCTCGGATCTGTTCGAGAGCGGCCACCGAGTCGAATACCGTGACATGATAGTGATGAAGCGGGTTGTCTCGATCTTCAAGCCACAGCGACAATTGAACTCCAGGAACTGCTGCCTTGAAATACTCTACCAACTCTGCCGCCGCCGATTTTGCCTCTGATACGTCACCGTCCGGCTTGAAGTCGTAGTCATTTACCACTGTAATGGACATAACGGGTCTCCTCTGTGCCATAGACCAAATAATAGTCGATGACTGCCGATGCCGCTCTCCATCCAATTCTACATCTCGGCGTCAAAAAGCGATGGGGGATTGCCACTCAAAATGTCCCACCACTGACAATTGACCTACGCCACTAACCAGACCTGAGTTATTCCAATTAAAACTCTTTTGCGTTTTTAAGTGCGCCAAGATCACAACCAACTATGGCTTCGAGATTTGAAGTTATTTTCTCTGCACTCCAATCCCACCAGGAGATCGCCAGTAGTTCCCTGATTGTGTCTTCATCGAAACGATACCTGATCACTTTTGCAGGATTACCACCAACAACACTATAAGCCGGCACGTCGCTCGTAACGACCGACTTGCTGGCGATGATTGCACCACTACCCACCCTGACTCCCGGCATAATGGTAGCGTCATACCCGATCCACACATCGCTACCTATTTCAGTGTCACCTTTGTAGGGTAGGTCTCCCGCTTTCGGCATTACCCGCTCCCACCCGTTGCCAAATATCTGAAACGGATAGGTAGAAAATCCGGACACCTTGTGATTTGCCCCATTCATTATGAATTTGGTGTCTTTTGCAATGGCGCAAAATTTGCCAATTTTCAGCTTGTCGCCGATGAATGGAAAATGATAATGGACATTATTCTCGAACCGCTCCGGACCTTCCGGGTCGTCATAGTAGGTATAGTCACCGACAATGATGTTTTCGCGAGAAATAAAATTCTTCAAGTAGCCAACCTGGGGAAAACCTTTCATTGGCGCCTTATCTTCCGGGTCTGGTCCGTTCAAGCTGATACCTCCGATGGGTATATACCCTGGTCGACGCCAGAACTTGCAGAAGGCCTGGCGAGTCCACGGCGTTATTTTTTATATCCACTAGAAAAGTACGAGTGTTGGTAAGCTCGCCTGATTTCATCAGAAGAGGCATTACAGCCACTAAACTGTAAAACCACTTTCTTCCCTTTCAATTTATCTTTCAATTTCAACGCCGCCATAATCGGCGCGCCTCCGGCCCCCTCAAGCAGATTGTGTGTGTAAAAACCTGCCAGTGCGATGCCTTGATAAATCTCCTCTTCCGAAAGAACGACAAAGTCTGCCAGGTTTTCCTTGTAAATACTGAATGGCAGTTCATAGGCTATCCCGGTTGCAAAGCCGCCGGCAAAAGTTGAATTTGGAGCTTCGACAATCACTCCCTTCTTCCAGGAAAGATATGCCGCTTGAGAACTGGAAGATTGAACCGCATAAATTTCAATTCCCGGATTAATATTCTTGAGAGTTGTTATCGCGGCAGCGACTTCACTCCCCGCGCCAATCGGTACAATGACAGCATCAACGTCAGGCAAATCTTCTATCACTTCCAAAAACCCTGTACCAACACCATTAATCAGATGTGGCTCATTCGCAGGATGCACATAATATAGGCCCCTGCTTTCACACAAACTCTCTACTACATTCGCCGCCTCTTCAAAAGTACCACCAGCTTCAATCAGTTCGGCGCCGGACTGCCGGATCATTCTATTTTTTGCCGGATTGTTATTTTGCGGGACAACCACAACTGAATCGACCCCAAACCACGAAGCGGCACAGGCAATTGAAATGCCATGATTCCCCGTAGAAAACGTAATGACCCCCTTTACATCCCTAGCCTTTAGATGGGACATCAAATTAACACCGCCACGAATTTTAAAGCTCCCTGTTGGATGATGGTTTTCATGCTTTACGTAGACGCTCGCACCAATCAATTCAGACAGCCCTATGTATTCTAATAAGGGCGAAGGCGTGAGTCTGTTGTAAACGGCTTTACGGGCACGGATCACTTCGGTCAGGGATATGGGATGGCGCTTGATATCTTCCATTAGTCTTTCCATAGCTGGTGGTTCGGGAGGCTGACATTGTCCTTGCCGGTCAGAGGAAGTTATTATTCGGTCCTCTTTGCCCTATCCTGACCGCATAGTCGGGAGTATGTCCAGCGTCACGATCACCTCCTTAACCAGCAAACTTTCCGGGTGAAGGATTTGACTTCGATAGTTGGTTTTTACATATAACGCTAGCGGTGACCGGACCTGAAAAGCGGTGTGGTTTTTGCGGTAAAATCCAGCGAAGCGAGGCCACAAAAAGCGCGCCGATTTTCGGGTTAGGATCAGAGCGACTTGAATCGCTTGTTCCAACAAACGGTTCAGATCGTGGCTCGCTTCGTTCTCACGATCCAACCTTATTCATTATGTATTTGCTTCCACGATGACCTTGGACAAATTCCGGATGTACTCCTCACGTACGGCCTTGGGCTTTTTCATAATGAACGAAGGGTGATAAACAAAGTGTACGTGAGTGACTGAATTCGCTGAGTGCATTGTTTTCACACAAGGACGGGATACAGTTGGGTTGATGTGCGTCCATGCGTCTTTTCCTAAGCAAATAATGATTTTTGGAGATAACCAAGACAATTCCTTTTCGAGGTAAGGACTGCAATTAGCGATTTCATGTGGCTCGGATTTGCGATTTCCATCCGGGTGACATTTAACAACATTGGTTATGTAAATGTCCTTTTTCTCGATATTTGCCTGCTCAAACGCTAGATCAAGCAATTTTCCAGAACCACCAGTAAAGGGGATTTGGGCTTCTATGCAGGGCTTTCCGCAAAGAGACTGGCCAATAAAAATGATTCGGGAGTTAGTATTTCCATAGCCAGGCGCATTTTCAGTACCGAGTTCCTTAGAATTCAATCCCTCGCACTTTTGGCAAGACTTAATGCTGTGCCGAAGATTCAGCCATTTATCGGTGTTGTTCATTTTTTACGTATAACCCGGAAAGAACCGGCGGCGAAGCCGCCTGGTTGCTTGACTTGTTAAAAGCGCCCAACTACCATTATGCGCATTAACTATGCGCATAAACTATCCTGGGAGCGAATATAATGCAACCTGTAATTGACAGCAAAGCCCCAAAAAAAGCCACTAATCTTAGTATAAACAAAGAGTTACTAGAAGAGGCTCGCAACCTAAACATAAACCTTTCAGCAACACTTGAGCAGGCGCTAACTGAAAAGGTGCGCCAAGAAAGGCGCAAGCAATGGTTAGAGGATAACCGAGAAGCCATTGAAGCCTGCAATCAACTTGCAGAACAAAATGGTCTTTTCTCTGACAAGCACAGGGTATTCTGATGGATCAATTCGACCTCTACGTTAATACGGACAGCGACACCAACAAGACATACCCCTATTTTGTCGATATTCAGAATGGCCTACTCGATACGCTTAATAGCAGGGTAGTAATTCCGCTAACGCCTATAAGTAAATCCGACAAGAGATACCCCGATAACCTTTGCCCCATTGTAAAAATTAAAAATAAAAAATTTGCTCTCCTTACTCACCAGCTCACAAGCGTATCCGCCAACTTCCTCAATAAGAAGGAAGGCTCACTCTCTTCAAGCAGAGATGACATTGTTGCCGCGATAGACTTTCTGGTTACAGGCATTTAACGTGGCAGCAACTGGCTGCAGATCTATAGTCAAATCTGGTGTATGACCAATTCAGCCGTATCCTGCGATTGATCCGTTTCTACTCGTTCGCCATCCTTGAATATCACTCCCTCGACGACATCAGCTAGTAGTTTGTAGCCTCGTAATCATCGCCACTTCTTCTGCGCCGTTGTCATCTGTTTCCAAGCCATAGTCAGGGTCGTCTTACGACTGCCACAGTTCTTGGTTTTCGTCTTTCTCAAGCGTACCGTGGTAAACACCAATTCAATCGGGTTTGTTGTCCGGATATGCTGCCAGCGAGATCGAGATAACGCGAGATAGCGGACACCCACCTATTGACAACCTCCTTAACCTGCACACCCTCAAGGTGACTGAGCTGTACTGCTTTGGCCTTGAACTCCTCGCTATATTTGTATGTTGTTCTTGGTCCTGGTTTTGGCATTATTGATTGCTCCTGAACAGTTAGTTCAGGGTGTCAACCAAACCGCAGGAACTCTCGCGTCAACTTGACCCAATTGTTAGCTGTGCCTAAAGACATGGGCACCGTATATAAATGCAACATTATGCAACCACACCAAATATTCGACCTACACCTGCTGTTAGCGCCATTGCAAGTGAACCCCAGAAAGTAACTCTGATGGCACCTACAGCAATTGACGCGCCGCCTGCGCGCGCCGCAATACCACCAAGGAGGGCGAGAAACACCAGCGAGAACACTGCGACAACAGGAATAAGTTGGCTACCTGGTACAACCCATGCCACCACTAACGGAAGTGCGGCACCGACTGTAAAAGTACCTGCCGAAGAAAACGCCGCTTGAACGGGCTTGGCGCTAACACTCTCCGAAATTCCTATTTCATCTCTGGCATGCGCTCCAAGTGCATCGTGAGCCATTAGCTGCTCAGCAACTTGCTTAGCCAGAAACGACTCAAGCCCCCTGCGTTCGTATATTTTTGCGAGCTCCTCTTTTTCAAACTCAACATCCTGTTCCAGCGATTTTTTCTCAATTGCGAGATCTGCCTTTTCAGTATCTGACTGAGAGCTAACCGATACGTATTCACCAGCAGCCATAGACATCGCGCCTGCAACTAAACCAGCAGCTCCAGCGAGCAGGATGCCTTCATGGGCGGTACTCGCAGCGGCAACACCAATAATAAGACTTGCAGTAGATACAATTCCGTCATTTGCACCAAGTACTGCTGCGCGTAACCACCCTACTCGATGTGATCGATGTATTTCGCTATGGCTCATAAGATTTCTAGATGATTTCTATTACAGCTAACGCTTTGCACAGCCGGAAGCCGCCGCGCAGCGGTGTCGTATCGGCTGGTGCAACTGGTTACGCTGCTTTACTATCATCAAGCTCCCAGCCTGGAAATACCAACACGGCAGGATGGCAGCGTAGCGCTTTCGCTAATACCTTCGCCCTTTCAACACCCAAGCTCACTCGATTATTCTCAATCGCTGACAGAGTAGATTGTGGAATACCGGTCAATACGGCTAATTGATTCTGGCTTAGCTCCTGTAGTTCACGGATAATGCGAACAGAATCACCAACCGATACATCCGTAGTCTTCTTGGCTTTTTGGTACTCTTTCATATCATTTCCTCCGATAGTCGTGAGGAGTTACTTCTACAACTTTTACGAGAACATTGTCGCGTTCAATTGTATAAATTACTCGGTATTGTTGATTTAGTCGCGACGAGCGAAATCCCTTCCAATCCCCCTTCAAGGCCTCATCATTAAAGCCGCGGATGAGCTTTAAGCCGTCAGGTCCAGATAGTCGTACTATATCTTTCCATTTTTCGTAACGTTGCAAGATTTCCTTTGGAATCTTACTCAGCTGCCTCGGGACCTTCCGGTGTTCGTAGATTTGCCACATACCATATATAGTATATATACTGTTTTTAGTATGTCAACAAGGATTTTAATGCGTAACGCTGCCA
>NZ_ATZE01000032.1 GCF_000428045.1 Sedimenticola selenatireducens DSM 17993
CGGCGCCCCGCAGGGGTGAGTCGCGCAGCGACGAATCCATCCCGAGCGGTCCCCAACCCAGGCAAACCGGCCCCGTTTATCGGGGCCTTTTGTTTCATCAGGGGCGTGAGGTTTTGGTGAGAACCCTTCGGTTCGACCAGCCAGCGCCTCGAAGGGGTGAGTCACGCAGCAACGAGTCCATCCGAGCGGCCTTGCTGGTCGTGGTTTTTGCAGTTTCAGTCGCTCTAAATACCTGACTGTTACGATTAACCGTTACAATCAGTGAGGGTCTGATCATGGGGTCAACGCCAGCTATGTAAACCCAATCCCGTCATTTCAAACGTGGTTCGATCTATTACTCCCATGCCTGATCCACAAACCCCTGCGCGCGGGTGATAGAACCGGAACAAGTCCCTGACCCAGCCGGAACACAAATGAAAGCGCTTCACCGCTCGCTTAATCCCTTTATATCCAAGCAATCCATTGAGAAGAACTCGAACTGTTTTCAAACGGCCAGGGTGCGAGAAACTTTTCTGAAACTCAGCCTGCTCCAGTTACCCAATTTCTATGAGACAGCACGCGACCAGAATAGGGTGGGTGTGATTCGGGTATGGAAGAAATCGATCTGTGAGGAGCTATACGCCGAAGGTGAGATCACGGTTATCCGACCGAAGGCCAGGCGGGAATGGAGCTTCCTTCGGGATAAGCCGCCTGGAATACAGGGTCATTGATGGTTCGCAATGTGTCGGCTAATTGGATCTGATTAAAATCACAATTAATGAGTATTCCGTTGGTATATCTAACGGAAAGCGCAACCATAAAATGAAGGCTAACGGGAGAGAACGATGAAAATCGGTGTGACAAGTCAAAATTTCAAGACCATTACCGGTCATGCCGGCAAGACGAGGCGCTTCCTTATTTATTCGCAGGATGAACGGGGCAATATCATAGAGATCGAACGGCTCGACTTGCCCAAAGCGATGTCGATGCATGAGTTTCGCGGCGACAGGCATCCGATTGATGAGTTCGACGTACTGGTCACCGCCGGTTGTGGTGATGGCTTTAGCCGGCGTATGGCCAGTCGGGGCGTCAAAGTAGTGACCACCAGCGAGGTGGATCCAAAAGTAGCGGTTTCCCTGCTTCTTGCGGGTGTATCGTTGCCACCGGCACAACCGCACGAGCATGGTTGAGGTCTGTAGCAATAGAGTTGTTTCAATTGAGCTTTCCCCGAAAGCGATCTGGCTTGGGCATCAGACCAGTATCCACCGCCTGGTTCAAATAACACGGTGGAAAGAGCGATATCCATGCTCGATCAGATCGTGATTAAACTTTCGCGCTATCACTTTCTGTTCGTTCCCCAAATACCGTATGGCCGTTCGGCCTGAGAGTGTGATGAGTTGGACAATTGTGCTGACAGACATCGTCTCGAAGGTTGGACTGACGGTCGTCCTGGGAAGCGGCAAACCCCTCAAGTCACCGGGAAACAGCGTGTTTATGCAGCCTATACTTGGATACAGCCTTGAAGTTGTCCTCCACGTCCGCCTGACTGACCGGTCATGCCTACACCAGAATCATCAGGTTATGACGCAGGGCCAGTGCCCACGGCAGGGTGGAAGAGTTGAAGATCAGGTCGACACTGTTTGTAGACTGAATTAAGAGGACATTGTTGGGTTTCCCGAACTTGGATGAGGAGGGAAGACGATGAACCTGGAGCAACTAACGTCGCCCGTGGCGTTTCTGATGGCCCGGCTGGGTGAACTTCCCCGCGAGAAGTCATTGCGGAGTTATCAGGATTGGTGGGTGACTGAGGGCATGGCCATCTCCGAGTCCGTGGATCGCAACGGCACCCCCTGGCTGCGCCTGTTTGACCGTCAGGGCGGACGGGTGGACGAGGTTCTGTTCGCTCCCGACTACCGGCGAATGCTGGGGCGTGGCTACCGGGAGGGAGTGATCTGGCGAGGCTTCGGGGAGGGCGGGTCCCTGTGGCACGCCTATCTGCTGGGTTATGTGACCGCCTTCTTCGATGCCGGACTCTATTGCCCTTATACGGTCAGTCTTGCCACTGCCATGCCCCTGGCCAAATATGGCGATGAGGCGCTGCAACGGCGTTTCCTTGCCCCTCTGCTGCGCAAGGACGGGCAGAACTGGCAGGGAGCTACCTGGATGACGGAGATTGGAGGTGGCTCCGACCTGGGTGCCAATGTGGCGACCGTGGCGCGACCGGCTGGTGACCGTTGGCGGCTCACTGGTGACAAGTATTTCGCCAGTAACGTGGGGGCGGAAGTGGCGGTGGTGGCGGCCCGCCCCCAGAGTGCGCCAAAAGGGGTGCGCGGACTCGCGCTGTTCGTGCTGGGGCGTCATACGGAAGACGGTCGCCTGAATTATCGCATCCGTCGGCTCAAGGACAAGATCGCCACCCGTTCGGTGCCCACCGGTGAGGTGGAACTGCGCGACAGCGAGGCCTGGCTGCTGGGTCCGGCGGAGACCGGGGTCTACCTGATCCTGGAGGTGTTAAACGTCTCTCGGGTGGCCAACTGCATTGCCAGCGTTGCCCTGGCACAGCGGGCGATGGCCGAGGCGCTGGAGTTCGCCCGCGAGCGGGTGGCCTTTGACAGGCCGATCCTCGAACACCCCCTGCTGGCCCGGCAGTTTCGGGAGCGCGCAGATGCCCTCGTGGCAGCCTTCGCCATGGCCTGGGAGGTGGTCACGCTGTTGGATGATGTCTGGCGGCAGACTCCGCCCTATGCAGAGCGCTACCATCTGTTCCGGTTGCTGGCCCACCTGGGCAAGTACTGGACGGCCGAACTGGCAGTGGACACGGCCAAGTGGGCCATGGAAGTCCACGGCGGGTTGGGGGTACTAGCGGAGTATCCGGTGGAGCGCTGGCTGCGTGAGGCCATGATCCTGGCTATATGGGAGGGCACCAGCCACCGTCAGATGCTCGACGGACTGGAGGCCATGCTGCACAAGGGTGCCCACCGGTTGCTGCTGGCGCATCTGGCACCCCATGCCGACCCGGTCCGTGCGGCGGCGCTGGAGCGTTCCCTGGAGGCGTTGCTGGGACTGCCCCCCGCGGAGCGGGAGGCTGCGGTGGAGCCACTGTTTCGGGAGCTGGCCCAATTTACCGGGGAAGCCCTGGCGCAACGTGGATTTGAGGTATAGGGTGCCGGTCGCCCCTACCCGGCGGTAATTTCAAATAACTGGTGGGTAATCAGGTAGGGTTACAAAGTTACTTTATTTCGTGAATCCCAACCTCGCTCCTGTATCGCCCCATATGCCCCTTGTCCAATATCGATGCCAATGACGATAAACGATCGATGAAGGGCTTTTTTGGTTTGAAGCTGACCTGGTAAAGCTCTGCTGTTTTGCTGGCGTCAAGCAGATAATCATCACTGGTGCATAGTTCATCCACCAGCTTCAACTCCAGGGCGCGTGTCCCGTACCAGTGCTCCCCGGTCGCCACGGTAGCCATATCAAGATCCCGATGGGTCTTTACGAATGCCTTGAACAGCCGGTGGGTCTCATCGATTTCCTGCCGAAACCGGGCTCGGTCCTCGTCGGTGTTTTCACCAAAAAGTGTAACCGTTCTTTTAAACTCTCCGGCAGTGAACTGCTCAAAATCAATATCGTGCCGCTTCAGGAAACGGTTGAAATTTGGCAACTGCGCCAATACACCGATGGAACCAACCACCGCAAAGGGTGCGGCAATGATGTGATCGGCCACACAGGCCATTAGATACCCGCCACTTGCGGCGATTTTGTCTACCGCTATGGTCAGTCGGATTTGCTTGTCCTTGATCCGCATGAGCTGGGAGGCCGCCAGGCCGTAGGCGTGAACCAGGCCACCACCGCTCTCCAAACGCAGCACGACTTCGTCTGCCGGCCTTGCCACGGTCAGGATGACGGTGATCTCTTCGCGCAAGGAGGCCACTGCAGAAGCGCGGATGTCACCGTGAAAATTCAGTACGAATATTCTCTTTTTATCTTTTGACGGGTCATCGGGTGTCTGTTCCCGGGATCGCTTGATCTCCTGCTTTCGCGTTTTCAGGATCTGTTTAAACACCTTCTTTGGCAGCATCGCCGCCTTCAGGGTATGCGCCATGTCGTCATACTCCCGGTTCAGGTATTTGACTTCAAGACGCTGTTTGCCCAGAGGCCTGTCTCGACCGGCGAGCGCGATGATGCCCCCCGTAATGGCAAGAATGGCCAATACAACGGTGATCGATTTAGCCAGAAACAGGCTATAGTCGGTAACAAATTCCATTCATCACTCTCCCATGCGATGCCGTATTGAATACACAGTCCCTGGCGCCACTCGCGCATGCTTCGGATAATCACTTGGTTAAGTTCCAATGAAGGAGTCAAGCATTTATAAGGTAGCCGGTTTGCTAGCAGGTACAATCCACCGGTAACCACCGAACCGTAAGGTGGAGTCCGGATGAGCCCCTATGAACTAAGGATCAGCAGCACCTAAAGGCCGTCAGGTATTAAAGGGAGTCTAGTTTGCAGTGATTAAAAAGCCAGCCAGGTATTCGACACTGATCCCAAGCATTGCGGCTCTCCGGCATGATGCAGTAAGTAATCCAGCCGGCATGGCATGCACCCGTTTCGCAGTGACCGGACCATGTATTTCGATATGCTCTGTGTTTGCTCCAGGTCTCGCCAGTTTGAGTATCCAGCAGACATAGTGTGTCAGATTGCCGGATTAAGCCGGCGATTGAAAAGCGGGTATTTCGATACAAGCTTCGGTACCGCCACCTGGTCGCGCAACCAGGCTAAGACGCCAGCCGTGGAACTGCGCCAGTTGCCGGGCTATGGCGAGCCCCAATCCGCTGCCGCCGCTGCTGCTGCTACGGGAAGGGTCCAGACGGTAAAAGGGTCGGAATACAGTCTCACGCTCCGCTTCCGGAATGCCTGGCCCCCGATCCAGTACCTTGATCACGCACCCCTCCGGGGTTCGTCTGTATTCAACGGCAACCCCAAGGCCGTCGCTATAACGCACCGCGTTTTGCAGCAAATTGGCAAGGATTCTTGTCAGCACCAGCGGCTGCAGGGTGAGCAGACATGGATCACCCGGAGTCCAGTCGATATCCGTACCCATGCGCCGTGCATCGATGACGCAGCGGTCGATGATATCTCTTATATCAATGGGTTCCGGGCTGTCACCTGCCAGCTCCTGCCCCAACTGCAGGTACTGGCTGATCAGATGCTCCATCTCCTGGATATCCTGTGTGGCCTCTGCGACCAGCTGTGCATCCGCTTGGGGTCTCAGCATTTCTAGGGTCAGACCCAGGCGCGCCAGAGGCGTGCGCAGATCGTGTGCGATACCGGAGAGCATGGTCGTGCGATCTGCCAGCAGTTCCTGTACCTGCAGTGCCATGTGATTGAAGGTGCGGGCAAGCTGTAACAGCTCAACCGGACCCGCTTCCGGTAACGGTTTGGGTGTAACGCCGCGGCCGATCTCGTCCGCAGCTTTGGCAAAACGTGCCAGTGGACGTGTCAGGCGGCGCACCAGCAAAAGCGCTGTCAGCAACACCAGTGCTATGCCAAGGGTAAAGACGATCAGAGCCGCCAACGGTGGCTGTGGACCAAGCCGTGCAAGCGTAAATCCAAAACGTACTACCCGCTCATTGACGGGGATGTCTGTCCAAAACCAGCGGGTTCCATCGTCAGAAATAGTCTGCTTTATAGTGATGGATTGGTTGCTGCGCCGGGTGAGGCTGTCCTGCAGGAAGTGAATATAGGGAAGCAGCCGGGTTTCTTCACCGGGCAGCGGCGAGGTGGTTTGGTACATGAACAGGCCGTGATTGAGTTCCAGTTCCAGTTCAAAATCCGGACGTGTCTGCGGCGGCAACTCGGCCCAGGTTTGCGCTGATACCATCATCAGTGCTGCGAGATCCTCGGCAGAACGCTTGGCAACCGGTATAACAATCAAGTAGCCGATTGTGATCAAAGTCAGTAGCAGGAACAGTAACGTTGTAGCCGCCAGTGTCGCCGAAGTCTTTGCGTAGAGGGTTTTCGGCCACCAGCGTTGTAAAAGGTTCTTCATCCTTGCGCTTCACCTTTGGGAGCGAACAGGTACCCTTCTCCCCAGATGGTACGAATATAGCGTGGTGTGGCCTGGTCATCCTCAATCTTGCGTCGCAGCCGGGTGACACGTACATCGATCGAGCGATCAAAGGGTGAACGGTCATAACCCTTGATCAGGTCGATCAAGAGGTCGCGACTCAAGACCCGGTTGGGGTGTTCAGCAAAGACACGCAGCAAGGTGAATTCTGCAGTCGTCAGCGGTACTGGTTCCCCGTTTCGGGTGAGTTCATGCCCCGTGATGTCAAGGCGATAGGGACCAAAGGCATGCGTTATTTCTGGCGCCTTGCTGACAGCTGCCGTATGGCGGCGCAACAGGACGCGGATTCTGGCGAGCAGTTCACGGGGGTTGAACGGCTTGGCAAGATAGTCGTCGGCGCCGATTTCCAGGCCGATAATGCGATCGATGTCCTCGCCGCGCGCCGAGAGCATGATAATCGGCAGGTCACCCTCGGCACGCAGCCTGCGCGCCAGGCTCAGTCCATCCTCGCCCGGCAGCATCAGGTCCAGGATTACCGCGTCTGGTGTCTGTTTCGCGAGAAAATTGTCCATTGCCGGTCCATCCGGAACCGCCGTGACACGAAATCCCTGTTCTACCAGATAACGTGACAGCCGGTCGCGCAGCGCACGATCATCGTCCACGATCAGCAGGTGTTCGGATCTGTTTTCCATCTTCCAAGTTTATCGGGTTTCCATCACCCATGCCCATTCAATCAATCGTTGTGAAACACACTGTTACATATTCGCCGCCAGCGGAAATCTCTCTGAAACACCCGGCATCGAGTATTCCAGTACGAAAAGATGGCCGGAGCCTTCGTGTGACAGCTTCCGGAAATTAACCCACAGGATGATCAAGATGAATAGGACGTTTTTCATAACCAGTTTGCTCTATCTGGGCCTTGCCTTGCCGGCTCACTCGGCTGATGAAATTGACATGATCAGTGGCGAACACCGGTCGCCACCGGACTTCTCCGGCACCTGGCGACTGGACAAGGCCTCAAGTGATGATCCGGAGGCCAAGCTGCAGGAAGCCAGGGAGATGATGCGAGAGTCGAGAGGTATGCGTGGGGGTATGGGGGGCGGTTTCGGGCGCGGTAAAGGCGGTGACATGGAGGCCCGGCGTCAGGGCAGTGGCAGGGGCAGGGGCAGGGGCGCTTCCAGAGGTATGCCGGCGGCCTCGGCCAGCGAAGTCCGTGTCCTGATCAGTAGCGCCGAGATACTGGAATTGTCCCATGCAGACCCCATGCTGCTGATTTCCGTGGATGGCGGTCCGCAGCAACGACTCTTCACGGATTTTCGCGGAGCGGCGGTATCTGCGAGTAGTTCCGTACCACAGGCGGTGACCACGGCAGGCTGGGAGGGTGATGTACTGGTAATCGAAACCACACAGGATAGCAAACCCACCCTGTTGCAACGATACCACCTTAGAACGGATAGCGGACAGCTTGAGGTAATCACCAATCTCACGCTACCCGGTACATCGCTGAATGTATCGATCAAATGTTTCTATGACCGGGCAAATGCGCGGACGACAAGTGCCGCGGGCGTTGGGTCATGATCAGGATTTTAAGCGTCTTATAGGGATTAATCGGAGAGAGATATATGGGTATGCAAAGCAAAATCACCACAAGGGCAGTTTGCCTGATACTGTTCTTTTACCTGTTATTTGTCGGCGCCGGGTCGGTGGCAGCCAGTGTCATTATGGACAAACAGGCCGCACAGCTGGATTCAGGGGAGGCAGATGTTGCGGATGAAGCTATGGCGAAACACGCCTCGACGCCGTCTGTCGTTCTACTAGAGAGGGTACGAAAAAATGCCAGGCAGCAAGCCGCTGCGGCTGCATTTTCACTGGGAATCATGGCCATAGAGCAGAAGGACTTTACCACTGCAGAACTGCTGGTTCAGGAATCTCTGCAGTTGCAGCCATCAAACCCCGAGTACCTGTACGTTGCCGCCAGTCTGGCCTTTAACAGGGGAGCATTTGCGGAGGCGGAAGCGTATCAGTTACGGAGTCTGGAACTGACGAAGGCGGAGCTGGGGACTCAGGATATCCGCACTGCCTCGCTGATGGATGATCTAGGGACTATCTATCTTGCCCAGCAGCATTACGATCAAGCCGAACGTATATGGCGGGAGAGTCTGTCTATCCGTGAACAGATCCTGGGCAATACGCACCCGTCCATAGCTCCGCGTCTGAAGGATCTGGCAGGATTGGTCATGCATGATGGAAGATTTGACGAAACCGAGCAACTGCTGAAGCGGTTGATTCATATCCTGGAGGCGGATACAGGGCCAGACCGCATGGATATCGCCACTGCACAGCATATCCTGGCTGATTTCTATGTCAGCCGGCATCGGAAGAATGAGGCTGATGAACTTTACCGCAGGGTATTGGCGGACTGGAAAGCGGCCCCCACACAAAAGCGCCTGTTAATTGCCGCCAGGCTCTATGAGCTTGGTAATGAATACCTTTCGCAACTACGGCTGGAGGAAGCCAGACCGCAGTTCGAGTTGGTGCTTGGATTGCTGGAGAACGACTTCGGGGCAGACCACTTGTATGTCCGAGGCGCGAGGACGGCATTGATCAAGCTGAAATCCGAGCAGGAAGAGCACAGTGGAAACAATACGGTTGATCCAGTGGGGGACAGAGAATTGCATAGCCGGTTTTCACAACACAGGGAGGTCATGTGATCACCGCCGTTTCCCTGAAACACTTTGAAACATTTTGGGCGTTGGCGGAAATATCCCGGAAACAGATTCAATCGATCATGGCTTTCAAGATGGCTGCACGCCCGCGGGTGGGAGTGGCAGCGGATTCCAACTGATTAGGAGCAGTAAAAATGACAAACAAATCAACCCATCAGAAACAGAGATACGGCTTTATTTGTATGGGTTCCTCACGGGTGCTATCGCTTGTGGCGGCTGGATTGCTGACATCCTTTGCTGCGCAGGCAGCCGATTATAGTCAATATACAACTGAGGAGTTGGTTCAGATGCGTAACCAAAACCGTGATATGAGCGAGCCGGAGCGGGAGCAGTATCGCGAGGAGTTACGCACACGGACTCAGGATATGAGTAAAGAGGAACGGCAAAACCTTGGCCTTGGCGATAATCGAAATCTGGAGCCAGGCGCTGGTCAGCGCACGCGCTTTAACGAAGACAACGACCGTGGGCGGGGTGAGTTGGTGCGTGAACGTTCCCGCACGGAGTTTGGTTCATCCGGCTACGGTTATGGGTACGAGCAGCGTCAGTCCCAAGGCAGCTTCGGCGGGGGTATGGGAAGAGGTGGTCGCGGCGGCGGTGGGCGTGGCCGATGACAAGAGCGGTCTGCAGTTGCCAGTTCAAAAGTCATCGTTGACTGGCAACTATCCAGGGGTCTCGATAATCCAGGAATGTTGGATGTGCCAACCGCAGCGATGTGCATCGGTCTCTATCAAGGCGATTCGTTTCATCCGCTGGAAACCACGGTTTTCCATGTCTCTGCCGAGTGCTGAATAGTTATATCAATATATTTTGTAGATTCCAGAGAGGACAGAATCGGATAAATGGAATTGATGAGATGGCAATGACAACCAAATGTATCGGAACCAGGAATGCAGATAGGTCAAACGATCAATCAATAGCGGTTCTGTTAGGGCCGGAACAGCTTGATCAGATCACCATGTCTGAACTGTTATTTTCAACCAGCAGATTTTTGCCACCATACGCTGCGATTCCTGATCCATACAAATTTGGCAATACCAAATGGAACCGGCTTTTTTCAGATTGGTTCTACAGTGGGGTGGCCGATCTTCATCTGATCCCCAAGGGTGGAGTGGACGTCAACAAGGCACTCCGTGTAATCAAGGCGCACATGATTTCATTCGAGCCATCACACGGACATAAAGAGGCGGGCGTGGCGTATATGATGTCGCTGTTATTTGAGGATGCAACCTGGTCGTTGTATTCCGTTGATCCGATAGACCTTATTGGAGGATGAAATCCATGAAATGGTTTAACTGGCCACAGCCCTGGTGGCTTGGTCTGGTGTTCCTGTTTACGATCCTGTTCGGCTTGCTTACCCTCAAAGAGGGCGGGTCGGTGCTGTTTTTTGATGGCCCGGCGCGGCTTGCTGCAGGACACTATGTCCCCTTCGTGCTCTGGTTTAACTTTCTCGCCGGTTTTGGCTATGTGATCGCTGGTGTCGGGTTGTGGATGCGAAAGCGCTGGGCGGTATGGCTCACGATCGCGATCACTGCTGCCACTGCGCTTATTTTTGCCGCCTTTGAAGCCCATATTTATTCGGGTGGAGCCTATGAGTCCCGCACCCTGTTCGCCATGAGCCTGCGCACGCTGGTGTTGACCGCAGTGTCGTTCATCGCCTGGCGGCAGCTGTTGCCGCGAGAGGTGTGCTCCGACACTGATCGAAAAGGCGAAGCTATTGGTAATCAAGTCCACCGAGGGTAATTGCTTATAAGAACCTGCTGACGACACTGAATGAACTGGTGCAGGTAGTGGAGAACAGGTTACACAAGCAACAGGCAACGTGATTGTACCGGTGTTTGCAGTCGGGCGCGCTCATCATCTCCGCCAACGGAATCACACGTGTCGGTCGTATGCGCCATCATCTGCGCCACACTATCCGGAGACGCGAACACAGTGTGTTGTTGTGAGTAACACCACCTTAATATTAATAACACAAGGAGAAGATCATGCAGGGCAAGAAGAATATTGCGACCGGTTTTCTGTTTCTGGCCGGCTTCATGGTATACGGATTTGTGCTGATCTACCTGCGCGACTTCGCACCCGGCAAGGAGCAGTGGATTGCTGATTATGCCATTGGCAAGCATTTCGAATCACGTCTGGCACATGTCCACGGCAATCTGTTTGCCATTATCAATATCCTGGTGGGTTATCTGTTGCTGCGGCTACCGGTTGCGCCCGAATCGGCGAAATGGATCTCCTGGCTGACCCTGGCCGGCATGCTGATGCCGCTTGGTATCCTCTCCGAAGTGGCCTTTGGGCTGCCGCCACTGCTGGTGCTGGCGGGCGGTTTCGCCATGGTCCTGGCCATGCTCTGGTTCGGCGTTGCGGCGCTGAAACTGCGTACCGGTGATCTTCAGCTATGAAATCAGAGCGGGATCGTATTCCGGCTGTTGACATGTCCTCAGAGAGTGAACAGGCGGGATTGTTGCGGAAGATATTGCAGAGTTCTTCTTATCGTCTGGCGCAGGAAGATAAGGAATTACTCGCAAGTGAGGATTTACGACCGGTGCGTTTGCAATTGGAATTGCTCAAACCCGAACGCTATCTGCGTGAGCACAACGTCCGCTCCACGATCGTTGTCTTTGGCAGCGCGCGTCTGCTACCACCGGATCATGCAGAGGCGAGATTAGAGGTGTTGGAGAGGCGCGCAGATCCAGCTCTGAAAGCGGAGATCGCCCGTGCCAGAAAACAGCTCGAATACTCGCGTTACTATGTCGAGGCACGACATTTTGCCAAGATCGTTTCGCGCCGTTTTCAAAAGGAGGGACGCCGCGATTTTGTCGTGGTAACTGGTGGTGGGCCCGGCATTATGGAGGCGGCAAATCGAGGCGCCTATGACGCAGGTGAGCGCAGCATAGGCCTCAATGTCACTCTGCCACACGAGCAAGCACCCAATCCGTTTGTGACACCGGAACTCTGTTTTCAATTCCGCTATTTTGGTCTGCGAAAAATGCATTTTCTGCTACGTGCCCGCGGCCTGGTTGCCTTTCCTGGTGGTTTCGGAACCCTCGACGAACTGTTTGAGACGCTTACGCTCATGCAGACAAAAAAAGTGGCCACAATGCCAGTTGTACTGGTTGGCCAACAATTCTGGAGTCGAGTAATAGATTTTAATTTTTTGCTAGAAGAAGGGATGATTGACAAAGAAGATCTAAAATTATTTTCTATTGTTGACAGTGCTGATGAGGCCATTACGGTACTGTGTGATTTTTACCAAGGCACACCGCCTGAATAGGCGTTGTTCAGATAGTACTGCAAGCAGTCCATGCGATCTTTTCTATGCTACCGGCCGATCCAGCCAGATATGTTTAATATAAAAGGTTATTTTGGTTGTCGATTACTCCCGCTAACACCTCAGCGATCAGCGTCTGATAAATGGTGGCTTGTTTTTACACAGGCGAGTATTACGATGCCATGGATCGTATCACTTAATCTTATGTGTCAAATCAGTTAGGAGTTGGGATAGTGGGTTTATTCAGAAGCAGGGGGCGAGCGTTTTTTATCCCGCTTGGCTTGCTGGTTGGGGTGGGATTGGTCGTGCTGTTCATAATGAACAGCCAGTCTCCCACCCATGGTGAGATTGAAGCCGTAGTTCCGAAGTTAACCGTGATCACTGTACAGCCCATGGAATTTCAGCTGGCAGCACGTGGTTATGGTGTGACCCGTGCTGCCGATTCCTGGCAGGCGGTGGCCAATGTGCCAGGTCGTGTGGTGGAGCGACACCCGAATCTGGAGAGTGGCACCCTGGTGCGCAAGGGTACGCTGCTGCTGGCGCTGGACCCGGGTCGCTACAAACTGGCCATTGCCGATACCGAGGCGGAACTGGCCTCGTTGTCAGCCGAGTTGTCGCAACTCGATACCGAGGAAGAGAATACCCAAAGATTGCTGAAGCTGGAACAGACGCGACTCACCCTGGCCGAGCAGGAGTTGGCGCGTATCGAGCGGCTGGCGAAAAGCGGTACGGTATCGCAGTCACAACGTGATGAGCAACGGCGCGCCACGGTGGCGCAGCGCCAGTCCGTGGCGACGCTGGAGAACCAGCTGGCACTGCTGCCTACCCGAATAGCCTATTTGCAGGCCCAGGTGGAACGTGCCAGAACGCGGCTTGAACAGGCCCGGGAGGATCTCGCGGATACTCGTTTCGTGGCACCCTATGATCTGCGTATTGATGAGGTCGAAATCGAGCTTCACCAGTATGCGACCGCAGGTCAGCGGCTGTTTCGTGGCGACAGCATCGCGGCCGCTGAGATTGAAACCCACATACCACTGCCGATGTTGCGCCGGCTGATGGGCAGCGTACAGCACACCACCCCTCCGGCGGATGCCCTGGATATCAGTGAACTGGTGGACTTTTCTGCCATTGATATCGAGGTGCGGCTGGCGGGGGCAGAGGAGATTCGCTGGCCGGCACGGGTCACGCGCGTGGCCAGTGGCCTGGACCCGGCCACCCGCACCGCGCGGGTGGTGGTGGTCGTGGATAACCCTTACGACAGGGTCACACCGTCCAAGCATCCGCACATGCAGCCGGGCATGTACGTGCAGGTATATCTCACGGCCATGAATCGCGAGCCGCTGCTGGTGATACCGGTGGCCGCGGTGCACCACAACGAGGTGTACCGGGTTAGCGACAATGACAAGCTCGAACGGAGACCGGTGTCGGTAGCCTTCGAACAGAATGATCTTGCCGTGATCAGTGGCGGACTCGCTCCGGGACACCGGGTTATCGTGGACGATCCGGTCCCGGCGCTGGATGGCATGGCGATAAATCCGTGGCGTGATGAGAGCCTGGAGCAGCGCCTGCAGGCCCAGGCCCGGGGTGAGTCGTTGTGATCCGCTGGTTCGCTGGTCATCCCACTGCAGCCAACCTGCTGCTGATTGTGTTATTGGCCATGGGTCTGTTCGCTGCCCCGTCGCTGAAACGCGAAACCTTTCCTGATTATCGTCCCGTCGAGGTGAGTATTGAGGTGGTTTATCGCGGCGCCGGCGCAGACGACGTTGAGGACTCCATTTGCAAGCGTCTCTACGATGCGGTCAAGGGTGTCGACTATCTCGATGAGATCATCTGCGCGGCCCAGGATAACGTGGCCAGCGCCACGGCGACCATGCAGGCGGGCGGCGACCCGATCCGTTTTCTGAATGATATCGATACCGAGGTCAACGCCATTACCGATCTGCCCGCACGCGCCGAGGCACCGGTGGTGCGCGAACTGCACCGCAGCGATCTGGTGGCTGCGGTAGCAGTCGCCGGTGACATGCCGTTGCATCAACTGGAGGATTATGCGCTTCTGCTTGAGGAACGCATCATGGCCCTCCCCGGTGTTGCCAGTGTCACCATCCACGGGCTGTCGCAACGACAATGGCAGATCGAGGCGTCCCGTGAGGTGTTGGGGCAGTACGGGCTCTCGGCACGTGATCTGGCCGCCCGGGTCGGGCAACAGAATATCGATATGCCACTGGGTACCCTGGAGACCCGGGAGCGGGATGTTCAGCTGCGCTTTACCGATCAACGTCGTTCACTGGATGAGTTGCAGCATCTGGTCATGATCTCGGACCGTGAAGGGGGCGAGTTGACCCTGGGGGAGATCGCCAGCCTGAAACAGGTGGGCGAGACGGAGGAGGAGAAGATTCGCTTCAATGGCGAACGGGCACTGGTGCTGGAGGTGAGCAAGTCCCTGCGTGATGACTCCCTGCGGGTGATGGACGGACTCACGGACCTGGTAGAGCGAGAACGACAGAGAATGGGCAGCGGGGTCCGTCTCCATCTGACCCAGGATATGACCAGTATTGTCCGGGATCGGCTGCAGATGCTGGTCAACAACGGGTTGATGGGGCTGGTGCTGGTGGTGCTGGTAATGGGCCTGTTTTTCCGTCCCCGGCTGGCATTGTGGGCGGTACTGGGACTGCCGGTGGCATTCATGGGTGCCTTCTTCGTGATGGGAGTGACCGGGTTATCCCTGAACATGATCACCATGGTTGCACTGTTGATGGCGATCGGCATCGTCATGGATGATGCGGTGGTCATTACCGACAATATTGTTGCCCATGCCGGTGAGCAGAAGTCGCCCCTGGAGGCCGTGGACAACGGGACGCGTCAGGTGCTGTCTGGTGTGTTGTCGTCCTTTCTGACCACGGTATCGGTGTTCGTGCCGTTATCCTTTCTGTCCGGAGAGCTGGGCGCCGTGCTTGAGGTGCTGCCGGTGGTGTTGATAGCCGCGCTGGCGGCCAGCCTGATCGAGGCGTTCTGGATTCTGCCCCACCATATCAAGGGCAGTATTCCGCAACTGCAGGCAGGTCATGACTCGCGCTTTCGCGCCGCTTTCGAGCGCGGCTTTGCCGCTTTTCGTGAATCGGTGGGTCGCACGGCTGACATGGCGGTTCGCTGGCGTCATGTGGTGGTGGGCCTGATGCTGGTGGTGATGCTCGGCTCGGTCGGGTTTATGGCCGGTGGACATATTGGCAGCGAGGCAATGCCGGACATTGATGGAGATGTACTGGAGGCACGGATCCTGATGCCCCAGGGTACGCCTTTATCACGCACCGAGGTGGTGGCGGAACGGGTCGAGGCGGCCATGCGACTGATCGACCAACGGCTTACTCCGGCACAGCCCGATGCTGCACCGCTGGTTGAGGCCATCCAGGTACGCTTCAACTACAATCCCAGCGTGGGCGAAGCCGGCGCGCATGTGGCGACTGTCATGGTCGATCTGCTCACCGCGGAGCGACGGACGGTGACGCTTGACGATCTGACCCGGATGTGGCGTCAGGAGATCGGCGAAATAGCCGGCATCCACAGCCTGATCATCCAGGAGCCGGGCTTTGGGCCTTCCGGGATTCCGGTTGAAATACGTCTGCAGGGTGAGGAACTGCAAGCCTTGAAAAGCGCCGCGGTGGAAGCGGCGGAGTACCTGGCCGGCTACACGGCCGCCTACAACGTCATTGATGATCTTCGCCCCGGCAAGCCACAACGGACCTTCTCGCTGGCCGCAGGGGCGCACGGGCTGGGACTGACCGCCGAAGCGGTTGCCTCCCAGTTGCGTGCGGCGTGGTTGGGTGAGATAGCCGACACCCAGCGAATCGGTGATCATGATGTAGAGATTCTGGTACGCCAGGCAGCGGGCGACCGGGACAGTTTTGACGACCTGGCCGACCAGACCATTACCCTGCCGGACGGCAGCCGGGTGCCGCTGAGTGAGGCAGCGGAGATGCACGAGCAGCGCGACTGGTCGCGTATTATCCGGATTGATGGCCGACGTACCGTTACCGTGCAGTCCAATGTGGATGCGCGCCTCAGCAGCGGCCAGGGGATTGTGGCCGACCTGAAAAAGAGCTGGCTGGCGGATTTCCAGGCGCGTCACCCACTGGTGGATGTCCGTTTCGAGGGGCAGGTTGCCCGGTCAGCCGAAACCGGGGGATCGATTGGCCGCGGTCTGCTCATCGGACTGGTGGGCGTCTTTGTTATTCTCTCCTTCCAGTTCCGCAGCTATGTTGAGCCGTTGATCGTGATGTTGTCGATTCCGCTGGCTTTTATCGGTGCCGTCTGGGGCCATGTGCTGATGGGCTATTACCTTTCGATGCCGTCCCTGATCGGTGCGGCCGGACTGGCGGGCATCGTGGTGAATAATGCCATTCTGCTGATCCAATTCATCAAGAGTCATCGGGAACGGGGCCTTTCGGCAGCGGAGGCCGCAGGGCAGGCCAGCCGCGATCGCCTGCGGGCCATACTCATCTCATCTTCCACGACCATTGTCGGGTTGCTTCCCCTGCTTGCGGAAACCAGCACCCAATCCGCGGCGATCAAGCCACTGGTGATCTCGGTGGTGTTTGGTCTGCTTACCTCCACGGTGCTGGTGCTGCTGGTGATTCCGGCGCTGTATGTGCTGTTCGACGATTGGGGATGGGCGAGAACCGAGGATATCCCGATGCTGGAGGGACGTACGGGGCCGGAGTCAAGTTAGGCCGGGTTAGCGTCGAATATTTCCCCCCGCTACTTCTTGCTGGTGCGCTCCCCTGATAGACGTCCGGCTCCCTGCCGTTGCGCCTTGGTTGATGGGCGGGCGCGGGTTTGTGTTTGGAGGGCCATGCTTCCGTTGTCACTACGCCGGCTTTTGATCCGGGTCGGGCGCTGATGGTTGTTTTTGGCCCGACCGGTTGTGACGGCCCTGTTGCCTTGCGGGTGTTTGCGTACCGATCTAAGGGGCTGTTTTTTGACCGTGCCGGTGAGTGGCCGAATGTTCTGCCCGCCCGCGGAAGCGGGGCGACCCAAGGCGCGGCGACGCTGTTGGGCGCTTCGCTCCGAAAGCGTTGCCGAACGGCGGCTGGACAGTACATCCGGTTGCCGCCTGCCGCTACCGAGCTGATTTCTTTTTGGTATTGATTTCGTCGTCGCCGGTCGCTTGGCCCCCGGTGGATTAGCGAATTGGTTCTGTCTGCCTGTTTTGGCGGACTTGGTAGCCACTCGCGGCTTTTCGGGATGCATGCGTTGTCGCTCAGTGAACCGGAACTTGTCCGGGCTGTTGCCCCGGTTCCCGTTCCGGACCGGGTTCCGGTTGTGGGCGTTGCGCTGTCCGGGGGCGGCGTCCGGCGCCACCTGCGGGCGGACGGTGAGGACCTGATTCGCACGGTAGTGCTCATTTTTCCGCACTCCCCTCGTTGTGCCCTTTTCAACAAGGCGCCGCTCGCCAGGGAGGTCTTGTTTAGCCGGAAAATCCCGCTGTCGCAACTGTTGTCTCTCTCCGGTCCGTTTGGCTGCGTGATCGCGCCGGTGTCTGGCCCGCTCCTTGCCAGGTTTATTGCGGTTGGAGAGATGTCTGACCCCTGCGTGTGGGCCGGTATTTTTATGCTGGAGCTTCGATTTGGCCTGTGGTTTGACGGGGTGTCGCCGATGGTGTGGACGCTTGCTGTCGACATGTATCACCAGGTGGAATCGGTGCAGGAGGTAGTATCCGGGGTAATAGTGGCCTTGCCACCAACTCCCATAGGGCCGCCAGCCATACAGGTAGTCAAAATCATACGGGGGGCGACAGTAGGTCATTACCGGCGGACCGTAATTATCGTAATACTGTCTGATCGTGGTGCCACTGCAATCGCCGACCGAATCGTAAACGTAGCGCTCGGTGTAGCGGGGCCCCAACTCGCCTGGAATGGAGAGACCGAGTTCGGCAGCGAGGTCCTGCAACGCCTCGATCGCCTCATCCCCGGGGATCCCTATTCGCCCGGTATCGGCCGCCTCGCCAATGGCCAGAGCCAGTTCAGCCAAAATATCCGGTGTTATGGGGTAGTCGACGATCCAGCCATCATCTGGCGCTATACCCGCGGCATTCAGCCGATCTTCCGCCTCCTCCTCGCTCTCGACCTCCCCGAGGCCGAGGGCTTCAAACAGCAGGATGGCAAAATCGCCTTGCCGGACCAGGATTGGATCAATCGCTGAGACTGTGTTGTCCTCAACCGAGTGTTGTGCGGCAGCCCAAGTGGGGAGTAGCAGCGCTACTGCTGCCAATAGCGGGATTAGCGCTCTCTTCATTACAACTCCCAACGGCGTTGTAAATCCCCTTTATCAACAGGCTTAGACACTCGAGGTGGGGCGGGAGTGCCATGACGGGGTGGAACAGGGTATGCGACTGACGGGGCGGAATGGCCATTTCAGGTTCTGATTGTCATAAAATCGGGGGGTTAGTGGGAGCATTGCGACGCTAGAGGCATATACAAACTTCCCATTACCCGTGGCCCTATTCGAAGCACCCGGCACTCACCGCATCGACAATCCCTGCGGTATGACATCATCAATCAGTTGGCGCATCTGCTGATAGTGGGTCCCTCTCCAGTAAATTTTGTGACACTGTTCGCATTGCCCGAACAGCTCCTGATGGGCGCGGGTGTGGGGCAACAGCTGATCCTGGATCAACGCCTTTGCCACCGGCCGGATCATGCCGTTGCAGTGCAGACAGCGGGTGAAGGGCAGAAACTGGTTGTGCAGGTCGAGGCGGTCGATGACCTCCCGCAGTTGCCGGCGGGGCTGGCGGGAGCGCACGAAGTAGCCGTGGGTGATCTGTCTGCGCATCAGCAGCTTGCGATCACAGGTGAGCAGGATGCGATGCTGTGCTACTGAGATATCGGCCAGGGTGGGATCGTCATAGTCGTTGCGATACAGGGCGTCGAAACCGAGCATGCGCAGGTAGGCGGCCAGACGGCCCAGGTGGGCGTCCAGTACAAAACGGGTGGTACGCAAGGGGCGGGGGCGCAGATGGGTGAGCGGGGTGATGTCCAGGGCCTCAAACACCGGGTAGACGCTGATTCGATCACCGTCCTGCACCTGGTAGTGAAAATCCACCGGCTGGCCGTTCACGAGAATGAGGTCTATCTCGGTATGCGGGACGCCCAGTGATTCGACCAGATCCTTGATCGAGCCGGTTTTCTTGTGGTGATGGACAAATTCAATCTTTTGCCTCTTGGCGGGCAGAAAATCGTTCAGCTCTTCGTAGAAGCGCAAGTGGAGCCGGAGTGCTGGTGTCGCCATCCGTCTGTTACTCGTCAAACGCTGCCGGTGACTGGTCCACCAGCGGCACGAACGCGACGCTAAGGATGTCGCGGGTGTGGGTATGACCCTGCGCATCCTTGGTTACCAGCAGCAGTTGCTGGGACATACGGAAAGAGCCAACCGGGATGACCAGCCGTCCGCCGGGCGCCAGTTGTTCCCTCAGGGCCTCGGGTATGTACGGAGCCGCCGCAGTGACCAGTATGCCGTGGTAGGGCGCATGTTCCGGCCAGCCCTGATAGCCGTTGCCGCAGCATGGCTGGATATTGGTATAACCCAGCCGTGCCAGCCGCTGGCTGGCGGATTTGCTGAGTTCCGGAATCAGCTCCATGCTGTACACCTTGTGGTACAGCAGTGACAACACCGCTGTCTGGTAACCCGAGCCGGTGCCGACTTCAAGCACAGACTGATCGGGTTCCGGTACCAGCAGATCGGTCATCAGTGCCACGATATAGGGCTGGGATATGGTTTGGCCATGACCGATCGGAAGCGGACCGTTGTCAAAGGCCAATTTTTTCATTTCATCCGGAACAAACTCATCGCGTGGCACCTGGGCCATGGCGTCCATGAGCCGCTGGTCCAGTGACGCCTTGCCGATCAGGTGGCGGGTATAGCCCACTTCACTGTTGATGTCGGCCAGCATCTGCTGCATGTCGCTGCGGCGTGACAGGGACACAGGTCACGCCTGCTTCTGATACGTCCCGATCAGCTCCGCCTGGGTGATGATATGGCCTTGCATCGCCGCCTCCAGTTGATTTTTGGTCGGCTGTTTCAAGTCATCGAGCATGCTTTCCAACGCATAGAGTTTGAAGAAGTATCGGTGCCGGCCAATCGGCGGGCAGGGACCGCCGTAACCGGTGCGATGCCAGTCGTTGAGACCCTCACGGGTACCGGCCGGCAGCTGGGCCCTGGTGACCCGCTCGGGCAGACCGGCTGTGGTGGGCGGCAGGTTATAGAGCAGCCAGTGCACCCAGGTCATCTTCGGTGCAGCGGGATCGGGCGCATCCGGGTCGTCAACAATCAATACCAGACTGCGGGCGCTGTCGGGGACGTTGTCCCAGGAGAGCGGTGGAGAGCGGTCCTCCCCCGTGCAGGTGTAGATAGTTGGGATCTCGCTGCCATTCTCAAAAGCGCTGGATGTCAGAATAAGAGTCATGGCGGTCTCCTTGTTCTCTTTTGCGTGGCTGGTTTCCATGCTTGTGTGGCCAAACGCATGTTGGCTAAATTGGACCTTTTCACCCGGTGCAAATTGCCTGATCAATACCATAGAACAAAATTGAGGGTAGTGTTTATCGGATACGTGTCGGGGCTGCCGGCAGATAACAGCGGCGTGGAATCGACGGTCATGGCAGGCAAGAAGCCGTATCCTGGCTATTGTGTCGACAGCGGCCCGTGCATTTGCTTCAATAGGCGACTGTATCGATACAAGTAGCAATGTCCTCTATGCCTGTACAGCGTCCACAACAGCAGACCGGAGCCGCCCGTGTGGTTTATCTTGCACTGGGCTGGCTGTTTTTTGGTCTGGGTATGCTGGGAGTGGTATTGCCGGTACTGCCTACTACGCCCTTCCTGTTGCTGGCGCTCTGGGCCTTCTCCAGAAGTTCGGCCCGGCTACACCACTGGCTCTACCAGCACAGGATTTTTGGTCCTGCGCTGCAGCGCTGGCATCAGCACCGGATCATCCCGATGCATGCGAAACTGTTTATCGTACTGGCCATGGGAACAAGTTTTGTCTATGTGATCGGTTTCAGCCGTCTGCCAGCAGGTATTAACTTCGTGGTTGCCATGATCATGATGGCGGTTGCAACCTATCTGCTTAGCCGGCCCAGTTCATTGAAGCCAGAGGAAGAACGGACTGAATAATCAGGCTTTGGTTAGACGCCTCGTCGGCAGTCACGGGTGGAGCATCCCTATAAATAGCGCCAATCGACAAGCCAGGCTAAACCGCTGATAAAACAATACAGTTTCAACTATCCATCCATCGCTCAGCAGCGGGTCATATCACCCCGGAATAGCGGGGCATAGAACCCGTTACACTTGGTCATATTCCTCTGCGAACAGAAAATTTGGCATTTGAGCGCATATTGTTTTATGGCCCTGTTTTTGCTGTTATTACTTGGATAGCAGCATATATTAGCTATGGGCTGCCTTCTTTGGTCGGGCTAGGTTTGTTCCTACACTACTGCTTCGCAGCGAGGGAATCTCTGTTGTGTGGTGTGTATTAATCATGTCGTGTGATCACTATGAACCAATCGCAAAAGGAGTACGGGCGTTTAAATGCGTAGTGTCCAGTATTTATTGATGCGCTCCGTCTGGCTGCTGTCGGGAGTTGCACTGCTTCTGCTCTTTGTCAGCCAGGGACTTCTGATCTATAGCGCATGGGACTATGCAGCGCGTATAAAGCCAATACAGCAGCATATGGACTATCTGAGAATGCTTGAAGTTGCCGATTTTGATATACGCACAAAGTTGGTTAATCTCCTTGACTCGGAAAGTGGATTTTTGGACCCTGATGAGACTGCGCGGCAAACAGAGCAACTTCGCGACCTGATCATATTTCGAACCAGTCTGGCAAAACCGACCTCAGATGCACTCAACTATGCCCTGACGCAACTGGAAGCTTTTGATGGCAGGGATCAGGTTGCGCTAAGAAAATCCATGTCCGCGATGCGAAGCGCCCTCAACCAGGAGCTTAATGCGCATCAGTCATTGATCTCCTCTTTTTATATGAATGCCGAGCGGAAACAACGCTTTGCGATCGGCCTTGCATTCGGGTTTCTGATTATTTCAGTCATGCTATGGGCAATGGTACGTCAGCGCATAGTTTTGCCGTTAAGTAAACTCACTGATCAGATGATGTTGCTGACAAGGCGTGATTACTCCGAATTGGAAGTCGAAGATGCAGATCCGATGCTGTCTGGAATAATAGAAAAATATAACCATATGGCGAAGCGGTTAAAGATATTGGAGTCTGCACAACAACAACGGGAGGACACCCTGGCCACCGAGGTGCGAAACACAAGTTATCTGCTGTTACAGCAGCAGTATCGGCTGTCACAGGCCGAACGGCTCGGAGCAGTGGGCGAAATGGCTGCGGGTATTGCCCATGAACTGCGTAATCCACTGACAGGTGTACAGATGGCCCTGGATAATATACGCGGTGACATGCCGGATGAGGATTTGGCTGAGCGTATCGACCTGGTTGCGAGCGAGGTAAGGCGTGTTAACCAGCAACTGAATCATCTGTTGGACCAGACAAGACAACGACCGGAGTTACCGACAAGTGTAAATATTCATGAGGATTTGAAGAGCCTCATTTCGCTGGTTAAATTCCAACTTTCAAGAGAGATTACGCTAGTTCATGAGGTAGATAAACAACTGACATGTCAGTTGCCGCGCAATCGGTTTCGTCAGGCGCTGCTAAATCTGATTTTGAATGCCGGTCAGGCACTGAATGAAACACCCGGAAAAATAACTGTGCGGGTTGTTGAAAAGGGTGATTTGCTTGAAGTCAAGGTAATGGACAGCGGTCCCGGGTTCTCCGCATCGATGCTAAATACAGGAATACAGCCTTTTCACACTGGGCGTTCTGATGGCACTGGGCTAGGCTTGGTGATGGTGCGTCGAACTATTAGCGATTTCGGTGGGGAAGTCCATCTGAGTAACCAGGAGGAGGGCGGCGCTTGTGTGACTCTGACAATGCCCTGTAATAAGAATGGCTAAAACGATACTGATTATTGAAGATGAACCCCTGTTGGGTGCCGAGCTTAAGCGCCACTTTGAACGGGTAGGCTGGCGTGTGGAATTAGCTGAACAACTGGGGCTGGCAAGAAGCAAGTTGTTTGATAAGGGGTTACTCCCCCCTGTCGTACTCGCAGACATGAATCTTCCTGATGGAAATTCACTTGATTTATTGGAAGAGGTAAAGCAGAACAAAATTGTTGGCGAGTGGATATTTCTCACCGGCTACGGCAGCGTTGCTGATTCGGTACGCGCGCTACGGTTGGGTGCTTATGATTTTCTGGAAAAGCCGGTGGACTTCGAGCGGCTGGATTTGGTGATCAGCGGCGCAATGCGCAGCGCCATTGCCCAACGACGCCTGTATGATCAGTTGGAAACCGGCAGTCGTCATTTTACCGTGGAAAGTTTTATCGGCCGAAGCAGTGCCGCCGAGCAGATACGGGCGATTTTGCGAAAACTGATTGATACACCCATCTCGGCCTTGATCGTCAGCGGAGAGACTGGCACGGGCAAAGGCGTTGTGACCAAGATTCTGCATTACAGCGGACAACGTCAAGACGCACCAATGGTTGAAGTCAACTGTTCGGCACTGCCGAAAGACCTTCTGGAATCTGAACTGTTCGGCCATGAAGCCGGCTCCTTTACCGGAGCCAAAGGACGGCGAAGAGGTCTTTTTGAACAGGCGGATGGCGGTACATTGTTCCTCGATGAGATTGCAGAAATGCCTGTTGACTTGCAGTCCAAGCTGCTTAAGGCTCTGGAAGAAAAAAAGTTCCGCCGGGTAGGCGGTGACCGGGAGATTCAGGTAGATGTGCAAGTGATAGCGGCGACCAACCGTGATTTGCTTACTTGCATTGAAGAAGGGTTATTTCGTAAAGATCTTTATCACCGGTTAAGTGTCTACCAGTTGCGGGTTCCACCGCTACGTGAGCGGGTGATTGATCTGGAACAGCTGGTGCCGTTATTTATCGCTGAGTTTAATGCAAAGTCGGGTAAGAGTGTTTCTGTGATCGGCGAAAGGGTCTGGGAGAAGTTGAAGGCGCATAGTTGGCCGGGTAATGTGCGGGAACTGCGTAATGTCATAGAGCGTTGCGTGCTGTTTTCAGACACCAATGAACTGCCTGTTCAGTGGCTGCATTTGCAACCAGAAATTTATGCCCCTGAGGAGAGCGTCACCGTCCCCGGGGGGTCACTCTCCGGCCCCGATGCGGTAACACCGGATCATCAATTTATACATGTGCCACTTGATGGTTCCATGGGGCTGGATGAAATGGACAGGTTTATTATCTGTGCCGCATTAGAGCAGAATCAGCACAATGTTACCGCGACAGCCAGAATGCTCAATACTACTCGCGACACGCTTCGCTATCGTATCAATAAATATGATATCCAACTCCCGGACGGCGCTTAACACGACATCGTCACTCTTCAGCAATAACCATCCACAGAGGCCATTCGCGGCCGGTTTACAATGTCTCTCGTTACTCTTTTCAATGCTCATTATTTTGGGTGATTTGTCTCTCCGGTAATTGGGCGGTATCACCCGATGGGTGATATCACCGGTTGTTGATAAATATATAACATATTGATTTATTAGATAAATAAGTGTTGGCACTTATTCTGCTTGATACATCCCAAGTCCAACCAGACGTACCGGCATCCATCCAGTGGTTAATCTACTGGAAAGGTATGCAATACGTAGTCGGCTGAGCGGACACAGTAATAATGCGTCGGTTCCGCCAGGGATGACAAACTGAACAATTAGATTATGGAGACATATATTATGAAGCGTTATCCAATAAAAGCGATTGTAACCGCTTGTGCTATCGCATTAGCCACCGCCAGTACGCCGTTACTGGCTGACACAAGCAAAGACAGCTCTTCTGACCTATGGGCCAAAGCATCACTCGCCACAACCTATACCCTCAATCGTCATCTTAACCCTTTTGATATCGACATTGAGGTAAACAATGGAGTGGCGACGTTGCGCGGTACTGTCGATGATATGGTTGAGCGTGATCTCGCTGAAGAGCTGGCTCTGGGCGTTGAAAACATCCGTGAAGTGGATAATCAGCTGAAGGTCAATCCCAACCCGGTTGACTCAGACGGCACGGTCAAAAAAGACAATAAAGATACAGAGCGTAGCTTTATGCGCAAGGTTGAGGATGCCAACGTGACAGCCAAAGTAAAGTCCCAGCTGTTATGGAACAGCAACACAGACAGACTGGATATCACCGTTGAAACTCACGATGGTGTCGTCATGTTATCCGGTTATGTGAAATCGGATGCTGAATCACAACTGGCCGAGCAGATTGCACGCAATACCAATGATGTCCGAGAGGTGAAAAACCAGCTGCAGATTGACAAACAGAAAGTACCGTTGGATGTTGCGGCCGAACGTAAAACCGAAGAGGCCGCTCAAAAGATTACCGACGGCTGGATAACGACCAAAGTAAAATCGGCACTGCTGTATAACCGTACGGTAGATGGCACCGATATCAATGTGGATACGAAAGACGGTGTAGTCAGCCTGCGCGGTCATGTGGATAGTGATTTCGAACGCAAGCAAGCCATCGCAATCGCCAGCAATGTTAAGGGCGTGAAGTCCGTAACAGATGAGCTTAAAGGCAGTTAGTGGAATAACGGGAAATCACAGGATTGATCACAGGGCCAGGGATGGCGGTGCCGGTATAAAGATTCCTAACAGTCACCGAAGGAGTATGTTATGAGCAAGTCCAATTCAGCAGAAAAACAAAACCACCAAAGTGACAAGGAGACGATATCCCGTCGGGTTGCCGAAGAGTTGCATGAACGTATTGATCAAGCCGCCGATCGGGGCGACGAGTTTGAGCGAAAGCTGCATGAACGCGGTGCGGAAGTGCAAGATAAGGCACGGAATTTGAAAGGCGGTATCAGCAGGATAGCGCATGACAATCCCTGGGCGCTGGTTGGTGGTTCGGTGGCGTTGGGTATCCTTATCGGCTCACTGGCAAGTCGCCGTTGAGTGACTGATGCAACAACCTGAGAGTACTTCGGTGCAAGCGGCAGACAGTGCTACAAAACCAAAATCCGGGTCGCTGCGTGATGCATTGGCTGATGTATTAGAGAGTAGCCGTCGACAGATTACGGAACTACTGGAACTCATTACGCTTGAAACCAGGTATTCAGGATTGATGCTGGGGGTTGTTCTGGCCATGGCTGTGATGGCTGTGCTTGCTGTATTCAGTATGTGGGGATTGTTTTTGGCCGCTTCAGTTTTATGGTTGCTTGCATCAGGGTGGAGTTTGATAGCCTCGCTGGTTACTTTAGCTGCAGCCAATGGCATGATTCTGGGCCTTGCTGTATGGCTGATGCATCGAGCTGTTGTGCGCATTGGTTTTGCCGGCACCCGGCATGTATTGGGATTGGATGAGTCTGATGTTTCCAAGTGAATCGCAAATCCGTGCCCAGCGAGAAAAGGCGAACAGGGCAAAGTTAAGCGCAGTGCAGGCGCGGGTAGGTTTAAATCGATCGGTGCGTGCTTTGGCGGCTTCTCCGGCGGGATTGACTACGGGGTTTATCCTGGGAATGGGAGTTGGCTGGTTTCTGAATTCTCGTCCCGCACCCAGGTCCGGCAGGGGCTATCGGTTACCATCAATCAGCTTCCTTTTACCACTGTTGCAAATTATTCATTCACAGTTGAAAGACGGAACATAAGAGCGAGGCCGACATTGACTTATACGGATAAACATTCAGAAGTTGATGTTCGGTATGACGATCGAAACGAAGTCGTTGATACCCCGGTCAGCCGTTCAATGACTACTGCATCCACCGGCAGCGACCACACAAGCACTCTCTCCGGACTCAGTATTGAGGCCAAACTGCTGGTTGGTCTGATGTCGCTGGCGGTTGTCTATACCTTGTCTGTAGCGCAGAAGTTCCTGATTCCTGTGGCACTCTCATTTCTTCTCAGCCTGGTCCTGGCGCCCGTAGTCAGGTGGTTGGAACAGTTACATGTACCCAGACCAGCGGGTGCGGGTGTTATCGTGCTGGTCATGGTGGCGGGATTCAGTTATGGGGTGTCAGGTTCTGTTGCGCCGGTGAGTAATTGGGTCGAAAATGCCCCACGCGTTCTGCGACAACTCGAATTAAAAATCTACCCGATCAAGAAAACAGTCGAGGTGGTGAGTGAGACTGCCGAGCAAGTAGACCGTATCGCATCGGTGAATCCAAAACCAACGGTACAGGTCAGTGAGCTAAGTTTTCGTGAGGTGCTATATGCCAATACCCAGGGTCTGGTTACGGGTACGGTAATGGTCACTTTCTTGCTCTATTTCCTGCTCTCCTGGGGGCGAATAGTGCTGTTTCGAATTGCCCGATTGCTTCATGAACATGGAGCAAGGCATCAGTTTTTGGCGTTGTCGGCGATTCTGGAGGGCGAAGTCTCCAAATACCTGGCCACCATTGCGCTAATTAATTTCTGCCTCGGCATCATAGTCGCCGCGGTGCTGTTTGCATTTGGAATGCCCAATCCCCTGTTGTGGGGAGCCGCCGCTGCGCTGTTTAATTTCATTCCTTACCTGGGTGGCATGACAACGGCTATCCTGCTGGGTGCGACCGCGTTACTTACCTTTGACGGTTTTGCTGTTCCCGTGCTGGTAGTGGCTTCATTTATCGGCTTGACGATTATTGAAGGCCAGATTGTAACCCCCTTAATACTGGGCAAACGGCTGGCACTTAATCCACTGGTGGTCTTTCTGAGCGTGGTTTTCCTGTTCTGGTTATGGGGCGTTCTGGGAGCCTTGATGGCAGTTCCCATGTTAATTACGCTCAAGCTGATTGGCGACCAGGTGGAGTCACTGCGACCTATTTCAGTTATTGCCGGCAGGTAAGTGGCCATGTGCATTATCGGTCGGTTGTTGTGTTGCTAAAGCTGCAATGTAATGTCGATATGTGGAATCGGACTGCTTGCAAGCTGCAGCATTACTCCGCGTCTGCCGGCAATTCATACATGCGGTTTACCTGAAAAATAGGCTCGACGCCAATCATTAACACTGTCGTACCAGTAGGCGGAGATTGTTAAGCTTATGGAACTGTTGACCGACTCACTGTTACTGGCCCGTTTGCAGTTTGCATTCACTGCGCTGTTTCATATCATCTGGCCGGTATTGAGTATTGGTCTTTCCCTGTTCCTGCTGTTGCTTGAGATATTGTGGTTAAAAACAGGTGATGTGGATTATTACCGCCATCTGCGCTTTTGGATACGGCTGTTTTTGCTCAATTTCGTAATCGGCGTAGTCACCGGACTGCCGTTGCAATTCGAGTTCGGTACCAACTGGGCGCCTTTCGCAAAGGCCGCCGGTGGATTCTTTGGTAGTGTACTCGGCTTCGAGGCGACCATGGCGTTTATGCTGGAAGCCGGGTTTCTTGGGATTATGGCCTTTGGGTGGAATCGGGTTTCGCCCGCCATCCATCTATTTTCGACTGCAATGGTCGCAGTGGGGGCGTCACTCTCTGCATTTTGGATTATGTCCGCGAACGCCTGGATGCAGACCCCGGCGGGTGGCCATATGGTCGACGGCAGTTTTGTAATCGAATCTTTTTCCCAGGCGATATTCAATCCAAATATGCCAATCGCGGTTTCTCATATGTGGCTGGCCTGTCTCGAGACGACACTCTTTGTGATTGGTGGTATCTCAGCCTGGTATATTCTGCGGCGGAGAGAGGGCGCTTTTTTCCTCAAGAGCTTTCGCCTGGTATTGCTCGGAGTTTTGATTGTCACTCCCCTGCAGATACTGCTGGGACACAGCAGCAGTATCGCACTGTTCGAACAGCAGCCGATCAAGGCGGCCGCTGTTGAGGCACACTGGCAAACCAATCCACCAGATACTGGAGCTGCATGGTCGCTATTGGCCTGGCCGGATCAGGAGGCACAGGCCAACAAATGGAGTATCGAGATACCCAATGCCCTGAGCCTGTTGGTCACGCAGGAGCGGTATGGTGAGGTAAAGGGACTGCGTGACTTTCCACGTATGGATCAGCCACCGGCGTTGCCATTGCTGTACTACAGCTTCCGAATTATGGTGGTTATCGGTTTTTACCTTTTTTTCCTTGCCGGCTGGTCGCTCTGGTTGTGGTACCGGGGTAATCTGTCTTCCCACCATATAGGCTCCCGGAAAGGCTTGCTGCGTTTGTGGGTGGCGGCCATTCCGCTTGGATATATTGCCGTTGAATGTGGATGGATTGTGCGTGAGGTCGGCAGACAGCCGTGGGCCATTTATGGCCTGTTGCGGACTGTGGACTCCGCTTCTCCATTACCGGCGGCAACGATTGCCGCCAGTCTGGTCGGGTATGTTGTAATTTATACAATCTTGCTGGCGACCTTTATAGTATTTGCGCGACGTATCCTGGAGGCTGGGCCAGATATGGCGCTGCAACCCACGTCACAACATTCTGACCAATGCGAGGCCGGGTGATGGAATTATCGAGCTGGTCTCTTGGTGATATCTGGTTTTGTATCCTGGGTTTGTTCCTGGTGCTGTACGTGGTGTTGGATGGTTTTGACCTGGGGATCGGTATTATTTCACTGTTTGCCAGGAGTGAGCAGCGCCGTGACATGATGATGGCCAGCCTGGGCAGTGTATGGGATGCCAATGAGACTTGGTTAGTGGTTTTTGCAGGGGCTCTTTTTGGTGCATTTCCGGCGGTGTATGGAATCGTCTTACATGGACTCTACATTCCAATCATTCTGATGTTATTTGGGTTGATATTTCGCGGAGTGGCTTTTGAGTTTCGTGCACATGCCCGGCACAAACAGTATTGGAATTACTGTTTTGGTGGTGGCAGTCTGTTGGCCGCATCCATGCAGGGTGTCGCACTGGGTGCGCTGATTGGTGGTATTCCCGTTGAGGAAATGGCTTTTAATGGCACTGTTTGGCACTGGTGGTCACCGTTTGCGGTGCTGACCGCTGTCGGTGTGGTGTTTGGCTATATGTTGCTAGGCGCCACCTATCTGATTATGAAAACCCAGGGTCGGCTGCAACAGCACGCACGTCGCGTCGCAAAAATCACCGCATGGCTGACAGTGGCAATAAGTCTTATTGTTTCTCTATGGACACCGATGCGGTTTGATTATATTGCGCAGCGTTGGCTTGAATGGCCGACATTACTCTATCTTGCTCCATTGCCCATTGCAGCCGCAGGCAGCTTTCTTATGCTGTTACGTGCAATAGACAAGGGTTATGAACACACTCCATTTTTCTGGAGTGTCGGTATATTTATCTTCGCCTTTATCGGACTCGTGTCCAGCTTCTATCCGTTTCTTATTCCTCCATCCGTCATGATGGCAAATGTTGCCGCATCAAATAATACGCTGCTGTTCATGCTTGCCGGTATAGGACTGTTGATCCCCATTATGATTTTTTATAATGGTTTTCAATACCGTGTATTCCAGGGGAAGATCAAAGTCGATGACTATGGAAATTAAACTACCATGGCATAACTACTGTGTCAGTAAAGAGGGTTTCTCTTGATACAAAAAGAGCAGGCAGACGATTTACCGAACGACTGTAGTCAGACAACGCCGATTAAAGCATGGATATGGCATGCGAGTTGCTGTTATTACCATGGGACCACAACAAAAATCACAAAATTGTTGTGTGACATAACGGCTGTTTAAGGAGGAATATTCTGATGAAAACATTACTGTCGAAGATAAGCGCCACTTTTCTTATTCTTGTTGTAATGAGCGCAACGTTGTTTGCCCTGACAGGTTGCAATACAACGGCGGGTATGGGTAAGGATATTGAAGCGGCCGGAGAGGCCATTAACGAAGAAGCGGAAGAAAAGAAAAATTACTGAATGACCTGATCGACTCCTTGTCTTCATCTGAACAATGTCCCTGCTTGCCTGAGCGATTTCAGAAGGAAACATTGTTCAGATGAAACGGGTTAAATCCCCCGTGGTCCAGGGTGTATTAAGCCGCGCGGGGTGTATTTAACCCGTATCCGGCATAATCATTACGGTATGCATTGAATTGATATTGTGGGTTGAAAAGCGAAGAACACTTCCGGTTTACGGGCAAGTTCTCCCTTGCCGAAGTGGCTGACATCTGTATTGGCGTATTACTTGCCTAGTTACAGTCAGGTTAACGGAAAGGGAGCTTACTCATGACTACTTATCAACTATCAACTTCCGAAACACCCAGGCAAAAATACACCATTCACTCGATATCGGTGACGCGCCCACTACATTGGTTACGCGCGGGCTGGCGGGATTTTGTTGAACGTCCGGTATTAGGGGTGATCTATGGCCTGTTAGTGACCATCACTGGTCTGCTGATGACTTTTGGCTTGAATTCCATCGGCATGTTGTACCTGGTGCCGGTATTGTGTGCCGGTTTTTTACTGATCGCGCCAATAATGGTTGTCGGCCTTTATGCAGACGCCAAGCAGCGGCAGTTGTCAAATGCCTCCCAGGCCGAGAAAATGGGCCGAATCCTGTATTACAACATGAGCAGTATAAGTGGTATGGGTATTATCCTGATGCTTGTTTTCATCAACTGGGTAATGCTTTCCAATTTGATGTTGGCAGGTGTGCTCCATCAAATGCTCCCTACGTTGGGAGGCAGTACTGAATCCCTATCGATCTTTTACTCAAACCTGCCCTTCCTCTTTGTCTATATTGGACTGGGTGCGATACTCGCCGCACTGGTATTCAGGATCTGTGTCATTTCAATTCCAATGCTGGTCGATCAGAGCGTTGATACTTTCAATGCGATCTTCGTAAGCTGGAAGGCATCAGGGGAAAATGTTGCCGCCATGACCTTCTGGGCACTTCTGATTGCCGGCCTCTGCCTGATCGGCTTTCTGACGCTGTTTCTTGGTCTGATAGTGATTATCCCGGTGCTGGGTTATGCCTCCTGGCACGCCTATCAGGATCTGTTGAGACCAATAGCTTCATAAATCCGGTGTTAAGTAGATTTCCACCCGGTGGTGTCAGTCGGGTGGTTTGGGGCATTACCAATACTGCCGAACAGCGGTTTCATTTTCTGTGGATGGATCGGGTGTTACCAGCCCTGAGAAACCAGTGACGATATCATTGTCCATAACGGCAAGAACGATGTCGTAGACAACTGGGCGAATACCCCCATTTATCGGGTGGACACACCCTGTAAATTGCGGCTGATTTATGACACATCATTAAATACCCTTGAATATTAATGACCTGGTCTATTGGTATGACTGTTGCAGCGACTTATATATGACGCAACCAGGGCGGCTCATTTTGAGCCAAGTAACCGGCACCGGTACAGCGTCAGTAACTCCCATATCAGTGCCAATAATTGAAGGTTACTCAAACACACTCCTTAGGAGATTGAAAATGAACTGGAATCAAGTCGAAGGTAACTGGAAGCAATTCAAAGGCAAAGCCCAGGAAAAATGGGGCAAGCTGACGGATGACGAACTTGACGTTATTGAAGGTAAGCGAGAGCGTCTTGTTGGAAAGGTACAAGAGCTGTATGGCAAAGCCAGGGAGGAGGCGGAAAAAGAAGTCTCCGATTTTGAAAAGGGATTGTGAGTCAGTGTAATCAATATTAATTACGGATGCGGTCTATGCCGGTCTTTATCCTCATGAAGTCTGTGCAAGCAATACACAGGGCCGAAGGAGATCAATATGTTAAGTTGGGCAGTCACATTTTTAATTATTGCCATCATTGCGGCACTACTGGGTTTCTCAGGTATTGCCGGTACCGCGGTGAATATTGCCTGGATTCTGTTTGTTGTCGGTTTGGTTCTCGCGCTGGTATTTTTCGTTATCGGGCGGCGCCCACCGGTATAGTTTCGTATCAAAGCTGATTATAAATAACCCGAGCGCCAAGATGGATCTTGGCGTTCGGGTCTGGCATGACATGCACACTTTTAATGTGCCGTGAATTACAAAGTATTATTGACGGGTATGCTGTAACAGGTCTCCTGTCTCTTATTATCAAGTGCAGACATCGGGGGGTTACCCGGTCTATTTGTGTTAAAGGACAACAAATGGAGATACTGCCCATGGAACGGGATATTTGATAAATACTGCAAATACGCCACAAGTGACGTGCAAAGGCGTTGGCATATTGCTTCTAGACAAATATAAGAGACCCCCCAGCTTTGCTGGGGAGGCATTAGCAGTTTGACAGTAACGGGAGTCTCATAGTAACTCCAAAGCGTGAGCCGCCAAGCAACACGCAAAGGAGAAACCATGAGACGAGTAGAAAGTTTAAGTCACACGAGGTGGGAGTGTAAGTACCATATCGTGTTCATCCCGAAATATCGTAGGAAAGTGCTTTTTGGCCAAATACGCAAAGAGCTTGGTGAAGTATTTCATCGATTGGCAAAGCAAAAGGAGAGTCTGATCGAAGAAGGTCATATTATG
>NZ_ATZE01000033.1 GCF_000428045.1 Sedimenticola selenatireducens DSM 17993
ACGATTACAACGATGCTGAAGCCATCGCGGAGGCGTGTCTGCAGGGACGGATTCGGTCAGTGCCCCCCAAAACGCAGGAGGAACAGGACCGGCAGAGTTTCCACCGGATACGCCGGCAGCTGATCAATGAGCAGACCCGGCTGATCAATCAGCAGGTGAAGGAGGATGAGGTATATCAGCGGCTGATGAGTATTCCGGGATTCGGGCCGGTGGTGAGTAGCGTATTTCGCAACTGGCTGGGGGATGGCCGGCAGTTTCGTCGGGGCCGTGACGTATCGGCCGGCCGCCCTGGGGATTGTCCCGCGCCAACACAGTACGGGGGGGTAAGCCGCTGTTGCTGGGGCTCACCAAAAAGGGGGACAAAATGCTGCGGTCATTATTGATTCATGGGGCACGCTCAGTGGTCATGCATGCCGACAAGAAGACGGATGCCTTGAGCCGCTGGATACAGCGTCTGGTGCAGCGGCGCGGTTTCAACAAGGCCGTGGTAGCCCTGGCCAACAAGCAGGCACGCATTGGCTGGCTGGTGGTCACGCGGGGCGAAGTTTATCAGGTACGGCCTGCATGAGGCGGGCGCCGTAGCGGGGATGCCTCCCCGGATAGGGATATCGCGTAGCAGGCACCTTTCCACGGGTTGCGAGGGCAATTGGGAGTTGATGACACAACAGGTCAAATCGGCGTACTGAAAACCTGGCTAATCCGACGGCATCCCATGCCGATAGATCGATAGGGACCCGCTCATCAAGGCCAGAGGCGACAAGGCCTCATCAACAGGCCGGATATACGGCAGCTAACCTATCTCTGCCATCAACGAGAAAAAGCCTTGGAAAGGGGAAGGAGACCATATACGGGTTAGCCGACGGCGTAACCCGATGGGAGATGATGGGCACGCTGCGCTTCGCCCATCCTGCCTGACTGGGAGGTTGGATTAGCCGCGAGTGATCCGACGATGCCGGTTCGCACCCGGGCCGAATTCCCGGCGAGGGCGCCGCTCCTAAAGCAGGTGGACAGAAAACAGGGGTGGCCACGCGCTGAGCTCAGTCAGCGGATTTCTCATCTCTCCACTCATAAAACTCCATACTGTCCGGCCGGCATTTGCCGCAGCTGGAACCGCAGGCGGCGTTGAGCTGCTGATGCCGGACCCTGCCCTTGCGTATCCAGGTCTCCAGCATGCCGCGCGCCGCATCCGGTGTCGTCCCCAGGTGCAGGGCAATATCGGACAGACAGACCGGCCCGCGGTTTTGCAGATAACGTTTAATGTCGGCAAGCATCAGGCGGTGGCCTTTTTATTGGTTGCCGGCTGTGCCTGCGGATCCCGGCTGCCCCAGATGCGCAGTCCAATAATGACGGCGGTGATGAACAGGCTCAGACCGATTATCCAGGCCGCTGAACTGGCACTGTGCCTGCCGAAGGTTGCTGCCTGATAGAAAATGGTCGAGGTGGTGTAGGCGACACCGGTGGTCCAGGCAGCCACAAACAGGGCCCAGGCGCCACCGGCTTCACGCACAATGGCGCCGATCGTGGCCACACAAGGGAAGTAGAGCAGGATGAACAGCAGATAGGCGAAGGCGCCTGCCTGGCCATCGAAGCGGGCTGCCATGGCGCCGAAGATGCCGCTGTTCACGGCCTGCGCCGCGGCCGCGTTTTCAAGTGAACTGATATCGCCTACATCCAGCCCCAGCGGATCGAGCAATGTGTCGCGAATGGCGGCGAGATTGTCCGGGACAGTGGCCGCCGCCTCGCCCAGGCGGGTCCAGAGATTGAACGGGGGTGCTTCCCCGGTGGTGCCGGCATCCTGTTCCGCCAGCCGCGTGTAGATCGAGTCCAGGGTGCCTACCACCACCTCTTTCGCCAACACACCGGTAAAGATACCCACCGTGGCCGGCCAGTTCTCCTCCTTGATTCCCATAGGTGCAAACAGCGGTGTCACGGACTTGCCCATCTCGCTGAGTACCGACTGGTTGCTGTCCTGGTTGCCGAAGCCGCCATCGCTGCCGATAGAGTTGAGCACGTTCAGGGCAAGAACCATCACCACGATCACCTTGCCGGCGTCGCGGATAAACAGCTTGACCCGATCCCAGGTACGCAGCATGACTCCTTTCAGCGTAGGCAGATGGTAGGGCGGCAGCTCCATCATGAAACCGCTGCTCTCGCCGGAGAGCAGGGTGCGGCGCATGATCATGCCGGTCAGTACCGCGATCAATATGCCGATCAGGTAGAGCAGAAACACCAGATTCTGGCCATTGCTGGGAAAGAAGGCGGCGGCGAACAGGGCGTACACCGGCAGCCGCGCACCACAGGACATGAAGGGATTCATCAGAATGGTGAGCTTGCGTTCCCGCTGGTTCTCCAGGGTGCGGGTTGCCATCACGGCCGGCACATTGCAGCCGAAGCCGACAATCAGTGGCACGAACGCCTTGCCCGGCAGGCCAATGGTGCGCATGGCGCGGTCCATCACAAAGGCCGCCCTGGCCATGTAGCCGGTGTCTTCAAGCACCGACAGAAACAGGTAGAGACAGGCGATGATGGGGATGAACGTCGAGACCACCTGGATGCCGCCGCCAAAGCCGTCGGCAATAAACACCCGGGCCCACTGGGGCAAGCCGAGGCCGGCCAGCCAGTGATTCAGCCCCTCCACCATAACCGCTCCCACGGCCATGTCGAAGAAGTCGATGAAGGCGCCGCCGATGTTGATGGTAAACATGAACATCAGGTACATCAGCAGCATGAATATCGGGATGCCGGCGACCCGGTTGAGGACGATCTTGTCAATCCGGTCGGACAGGTTGCGCCCGACCCGTCCCTGTTCACGCAGTACCCGCTGCGCCAGGACATGGGCGTGACCATAGCGGGCGTCGGCAATGTGAATATCCGCATCCTCACCGGCGCGGTCGCGAATACGTTCCTGCCACTGCTCCACCAGCGGGCGTATCTCCTCCCCCGCCAGGGTGAAGGCGTGGGCGTCATTCTCCAGTAGTTTCAGCGCCAGCCAGCGCCGGTTGGCAGCGACTGGCACTTCGTCGAGCTGGCCGGTGATCTCGGTGATGGCCTGTTCCACGCAGTCCTCATGGGTCACCTGAAACGCCTGCCCGTCCTGTCCGATCAGACTGTCTATGGCCTGTTTGAGTGCGTCCATGCCCTCGCCCGTGACCGCCACCACCGGTACCACCGGACACCCCAGTTCCTGGCTGAGCCGTTCGATGTCCACCTCTATTCCGCGCTTGCGCGCCACATCCATCATGTTGAGCGCCACAACGATGGGTATCCCCATCTCCCGTAACTGCACACTGAAATAGAGATTGCGCTCCAGGTTGGAGGCGTCCAGCACATTGATGATCAGTTCCGCGTCACGGGATAGCAGGTAGTCGCGGGTGACCTGTTCGTCCAGGGAGGAGGCATCCAGCGAGTAGATGCCGGGTAGATCAATAATGGCCACGTCACTGCCGGCGAGCTGGAAACGTCCCTCCTTGCGATCCACCGTGACACCGGGCCAGTTGCCGGTCTTCTGCCGGATGCCGGTGAAGGCGTTGAACAGCGCGGATTTGCCGCAGTTGGGATTGCCGCCCAGGGCGATGGTGAGCACGGTCTCCTCCGGTGACCGGATGCTCCGGCCTTGGATTGGCGTTTATTGGTCGAGTGGCTGCATCAGCAGTTTATCCGCAACACTGCTGCCGAGGGCGACCCGGGTACCGGCACTGGCCACCACCACGCCGCGGCGGCGTTGTTGCAGGACGGTAATCTCCGAGCCGACCCTTAGCCCCAGACCCAGCAGACGTCTGGCCAAGCCCTTATCCCCCTGTATTCGGCTGATGCGAGCCTGTGCCCCGGTAGGAACATGGTCCAGGGTAACAATATTGTCAGCGGCTACGGCGGCATCCATGACAGCGATATCTCAATAAGAATGATTAACGTTTAATTTATCATCGATGTATATCAGGAACAACTGATTAAGGAAAAAACTTTGAAAAAAAGGGGTTGTCTGTGCATCGAGTCGAAGGAGCGGCCTGAGCCGCAAATGCTTCTCCAGCGGCCCACAGGTCGCAGCTAAAGCAGCTCCTACAATCGGGTGCGTTACCCTTGGCTGGAGCGGCCGTCGACCCCTCCATGGGGCGCCTTATGATCCCGGTTTTTGCAGCAGGTCGACCCGAGAGGGCTTGAGGAAGTGAGCACCGTCCTCGTCCATGTGGCGGTTGAAGGCGTTGCGGATTCTTCGGTAGAGGGCCTCGTCAATCTGATGGTTGGTATGGGTGACCTGGATCATTCGTTCATCAAACTCGGCAAAATCACGGTAGCTGCCGGGGGCGTTGAAAAAGATCTGTTGCACCAGTAGCAACTCATTTTTTGCCACGCTGTTTTGCACGGCCGCGAAAGCGGCTTCACGCACCTGCTTTTCATCATTGAACAGGCGCAGTATCTCGTTGAAGTCGCCGGCGTAGACCGGCTCCGAGATATAGGCCAGCCCACCGGGCCTGAGCACCCGCGCGATCTCGGACAGGGCCAGGCCCATCAGCGGCAGCGGTACATGGTGCAGTGATTTCAGCATTATCACTACATCGACACTGTTATCTTCCAGGTCAATGGCTTCCGCGCCGCCTGCAGTAAAAGTGACGTTGGGGAGGTCATCGATCAGCAGGTTTTTCCCATGTTGTATAGTATCGACTTCCGTGGCGATGATCTGGCGGGGCTGAAAGCGTTCCGCCAGTTGACGGGTCATCCAGGCGCGTCCGCAGCCCAGCTCAAGCAGTAGCTTGTCCTGGATCGGGAGATGTTGCTGAATAATCTCCAACTCTGTGGCAGTCTGATATTTTTCCGGCTCGTTGATCTGCATACCGCTGTTCCTGTTCAGGGGTTGTCCGGCGGGCTTTTCGTATCACCATTGCCGGATGGCTGTTTTGAATTCGGCGCCTATGTTGATGGCGGATAATCTATAACACAATGAGAAAAAACAATCTGAAGCAAAGGATTCACCTCTGGTCCGGGGATCAGCTGGAGCAGTTGCGGCTCCATCTCGCCCGTCATGACGCCCTGTTGCAGCTCTCCCTGCTGGGCCTGCTGACCGGCTTGCTCGCCGGTACCGTGATTGTGCTGTTCCGGATGGTGGTGGAGCAGACTCAGGCGGGGTTTCTGGCCGATGGACTACCCGAGAACTACGAGGCCCTCTCCCCCTGGCTGCGTTTTCTGCTGCCGATCGCGGGGGCGTTGATCATTGCCCTGTTCTTTCACCTGTACGCAAAAGGGGAGACGGTACTCGGGGTGACCTATGTGATGGAGCGAATGGCCTATCACCAGGGCTACCTTACCTTCAGGAGTTTTGTGCTCCAGTTTGTCGGCGCGGCCGCTGCGATTATCAGCGGCCACTCGGTCGGCCGGGAGGGGCCGCATATACTATTGGGCGCGGCGGCCGGCAGCCTGCTGGGGCAGCGGCTGTTCCTGCCCAATAACAGTATCCGTACCCTGGTGGGTTGTGGCACCGCGGCCGGCATCGCCGCCTCTTTCAATACGCCCCTGGCGGGTGTCATCTTTGCCCTGGAAGTGGTGATGATGGAATATTCCCTGGTCAGCTTCATCCCGGTCATTCTGGCGGCGGTAACGGCTACCGGTATCTCCATTGCCGCGTTTGGCAATGCACCGGCTTTCGAGATTCCGCCCATGACCCTGCCGTCGCTGGCGGAGATACCGGTAGTGCTGTTGCTCGGGCTCCTGGTCGGCGGACTCTCGGCGCTGTTTATTCAACTGATGCAGATGACCACGGCCCGGGTAACCCGGGTGGCATTCTGGCGGCGCGTCCTGGCCGCCGGTGTGCTGATGGGGGTGGTCGGTTTTCTGGTGCCCCAGGCCATGGGGATTGGTTATGACACCGTTAACAGCGCCCTGCTGGGTGAATTGGGAATAACGCTTCTCATGATAATACTGGTGGCCAAGGTGCTGGCCACCGTGGCTTGTCTTGGTCTGGGTGTTCCCGGTGGAAATATCGGCCCGCTGCTGTTCCTGGGTGGCTGCCTGGGCAGTCTCACCGGTCAGATTGCCACCCATGTCTTTCATCACGAAACGCTGGATGTCGGCTTCTATGCGCTGCTCGGTATGGGGGCGATGATGGGGGCCACGCTGCAGGCGCCGCTGGCGGCGCTGACCGCCATGATGGAACTGACCCATTCTCCCCAGACCATCATGCCCGGCATGCTGGTGATCGTCGTGGCGGGGCTCACGGTGAGCGAACTGTTCCGCAAGGAGTCGCTGTTCCTCACTCTGATGCGGGCGATCGGCAAGGACTACGATACCAACCCGGTGATGCTGGCGCTGCGACGGGCCGGTGTTGCCAGCGTCATGCACAAGCGCTTTGTGCGACCGGATCGCCGGATCAGTCGTGACAAGGCTGAGGCGCTGTTGCGGGACCAGCCGGAATGGTTGCTGATACAGGGGGATGAGCGACCGGTCGGGCTGATGCCGGCGGTGGATCTGGTGCGCTTTCTGAAAACCGAGGAAGGTATCACGGTGAGCCAGATAGACCTGTTGGAGATCCCCGGGCAGCGCGTCGATGTGGCGCCGATCTATCTCCAGGCCACCCTGCAAGAGGCGTTGGAAAGGCTCAATCGCGGGGCTGAGGCACTCTACGTGGAGCGCATGACCGCCCCCGGTATTCGGCGGATCTATGGGGTGTTGACCCGGGAGCAGTTGGAGTCCGCCTACAAGCTCTGAGGCCGGAACTTCCTTGCGCGGTGCCGATGAGGCGGTGGCGGTTGATATGGCTCAAGGGAAGCACGCTTTACTGCCGGCACTGCATGCAGCGCGCGACATCGGAGCGTACTATCAAAGCAGAGGTCGGGCTTTTACGCTCGGAAGGGTTAGGTTTGCGATGGAGCAAGTGGCGATGACGGAAGAGAAAGGTCAGGATAAAAAAGTTGCGGACAGCGTGACTGAACCGAATGTACTGGAGATGAAAAAGGAGTCGGCGCCGCTGACAGATGGTGCACTGAAAAAGCTGGAGGCGGAAAATCGCACGCTGCGCTCGGAACTGGAGGCGTTGCAGACCAGAGGTGACAAAGCCGTCAAGCGGTTTGAACGGGAGGAGGAGCTCAAGCCCTACCAGGCCGAGCTGATCAAGATGCAGCAGTACCTGGAGTCCACCGGCACCCGGATGATTATCCTGTTCGAAGGCCGGGATGCCGCTGGCAAGGGCGGTACGATTCGTCGTGTGACACGTTATATGAACGAAAAACATTACCGGGTGGTGGCGTTGGGTAAGCCGACCGAACAAGAGAAGACCCAGTGGTTTTTCCAGAAGTATGTACAGCAGTTTCCCCGCGGTGGAGAGGTGGTGCTGTTCGACCGTAGTTGGTATAACCGGGCGATGGTGGAGCCGGTGTTCGGTTTCTGCAGCGATGAAGAGTATCGAAACTTTATGCGTGGCGTGAGCGGCTTCGAAAAGGACCTGGTACGTCAGGGCACGGTCCTGATCAAGCTCTATTTCAGTGTCACCAAGGATGAGCAGGCGCGCCGTTTTGACCGGCGGAAAAATGATCCGCTGCGGCAGTGGAAACTGAGTGAGGTGGATGTGCAGGCGCAGGAGCGCTGGGACGATTTCACCAATGTGAAGTACGAGATGTTGCGCAAGACCAATACCACCCACGCCCCCTGGACCGTCATCCGTTCCAATGACAAGCACCAGGCCAGGCTCAATGCGATCAAGATGATCCTGAATTCAGTGCCCTATGAACGGCTCAATCCGAAACTTGATTTTGTTCCGAACCCCAAAGTGCTGGTATCCGGTTCCCGGGAACTTGAGATCATGGAGGCGCAACTGCTGAAGATAGGCAAGTTCACCCATTGACCGGGCTGGGCCTCACTGTTGAGCAGATTGTGCTCACCTGCGCCGTCTGGGTGCTGTATGGTCTGTTGCACTCCTTTACCGCTTCGTTGGGCCTGAAGCGCTGGGTGGCGCGGCGCTGGCCCGGGCAGATGCCGCTCTACAGGCTGGCCTTCAACCTGCTCTCGGCCGTTTTGCTGATCCCGCCGCTGCTGCTCATCTACCTTTGGCATGGCGACTGGCTCTGGCAGTGGACAGGTGTGGGCTGGTGGATCAGCAATGGGCTGGCTCTGGCGGCAATGGGCGGCTTCGTCTGGTCATTGCGCTATTACGACGGTAGTGAATTCATCGGCTTGCGGCAGTGGCGCGAACGGGAGAGGCGGGTCGAGGACCAGGAGCGTTTCTACATCTCGCCGCTGCACCGGTTCGTGCGCCATCCCTGGTACTCTCTTGGGTTGGTCATTATCTGGACCCGCAATATGGACGGTGTGTTTCTGATCTCCAGTCTGATGATCACCGGCTATTTCATGCTCGGTTCGCGCCTCGAAGAGCGCAAGCTGCTGGTCTATCACGGGACCCGCTACCGCCTTTATCGGGAACGGGTTCCCGCCCTGGTTCCCCTGCCCTGGCGCTATCTGACGGCGGCGCAGGCAGAGGCGCTGATGCGCGATGACTGCCCGTAAACGGCTGCTGTCGGTCAGGCTTGCGGCATCCTGGGAGCGGCTGATGCCGCTCTTGCCGGACGCGGTTTCCATAAGCCCGGTCGGGTCGGGGTGAAAAAAACCACCCATGCCCTTCAGTATCGGGAAAACTGGTCGACCCATAGGGATAATCTGTTTTTTTACTGATGTTGGGCTACCAGGACTGCGGCGCGGTTGGCAGCCGTTTTTGCAAGGCCGGGGACTTGAACAATAATCCATAGGGGTGACCGATGCAGGAGTATTCAGAAAAACGGGACTTTTATCGTATGGCAGTGGACTGTGCGGCGCGATACCGGGTGGATGGCGCAGGGAGCGTTCAGAATGCCACGGTCAAGGATCTCAGCGCCGGCGGTGTGCAGTTGCGCACCGCGCATGAAGTGGATTCCGGGGCGACCCTGAATGTGGAGATTCAGCCCGGCAAGGCGATCACGCCCCCCTTGCATGCCGTGGCGAAGGTGATTCGTTGCACGCCGACGGGCGATGGCGGATTCTCCATCGCCTGCACTATCGAACGGATGCTGTCGGTGGATGAGGCGGGGGCCGATTTCCCCTGACCGATAGTGGCAGGTCGGCGTCTACCGGACCTGCCGTCAACTTGCCTGTTCCCTAACGGCTCTCGACCCGATTGGCGGAGCCGCCCGCCAGATAATCCCTGATGTTTTCCGCCACGCCATCCAGCAGGCGTTGCCGTGCCTCCCGGCTTGCCCAGGCGTTGTGTGGGGTGACGATCAGATTGGGGATGTCGGCCTGCAGCAGCGGTTGGTCATTCGTCGGCGGCTCCCTGGTCAGCACATCCACCCCGGCACCCCCCAGCGCGCCCTTTCTCAAGGCGTTTGCCAGGGCGCGCTCATCGACTATGCCGCCCCGGGCGGTATTGATCAGCAGCGCGTCCGGACGCATCAATGCCAGCTCGGTGGCGCCAATCAGGTTTTGCGTCTCCGGGGTCAGTGGGCAGTGCAGGGTCAGGATATCCACCTGGGGTAACAGCTCGTTCAGCGGCAGACGTCCGGCTTGCGGTTTGCCTCCCGGGCGCTGGGCCAGCAGAACCTGCATGTCGAACGCCTCGGCAATCCGCGCCACGCCCTTGCCCAGGGTGCCGTATCCGACAATCCCCAGGGTCTTGCCGGCAATCTCGCGGATCGGATAATCCATCAGGCAGAACATGTCGCTGCGCTGCCAGTCACCGCGCCGCACCGCCGCCTGGTATTCCAGCAGACGGGTAGTCAGGGCGAGAATCAGGCAGAAGGTGTGCTGGGCCACGGTGGCGGTGCCATATCCGGTGACATTGGTGACGGCGATACCACGCTCGGCCGCAGCCTGCAGATCTACATTGTTGGTACCGGTGGCGGATACGCAGATCAGCTTCAGCTCCGGCAACTGCTCCAGTAGCGGGCGGTCCAGTACCACCTTGTTGCTGACCACCAGGGTGGCATCGCGGACCCGCTCCAGGGTCTGTTCCGCGGCGGTGGTGGGATGGAGTCGCCAGTCGAATGGCGTAGTGGTGATGGTGCTGAGATCCAGGTCGCCCATATCCAGGGTGGCGGTATCGAGAAAGACGGCTTTAGCTTGTGTCATGGAAAAGTTCCTCTGTTGTATGGTCGATTCTAACAACAGAAGGCATGTTTGATTAGTCGCCCGTGGCCTGGGTGTTTTCCCCGTCAGGGCCCCAGGCATAAAAAGTCTTGCGGCCTTCACCGTCCAGGGCAACCGTTTTAAGGGAGCCCTTCCTGTCTGCGTGTCCTGGGAGTGAATATATTCCCGGATTTGAGAACTCTGGTTCCGTGAACAGCCCAAACTTACCCTGCAATTTCAAAGGTTTCCTTCCGGGTGGCTTGAACAGAAGACCTACTGTTTCAGTCCGGATTGGGCTAAAATGGACGCCTCACCTGTACAGATGGCGCTGTGCATACCCTAACTGCTGACACCGCGAGTAACTCTTCCTTCAGAGTTGATAGATCCTATGGCCGACCCCGCAATCGAACCCCAGCGTATCCGCGAGATACCCTACAACTACACCTCGTTTTCCGACCGGGAGATCGTGATCCGTTTCCTGGGCGAGGAGATGTGGCAGGTGATCGAAACGCTGCGCGGCAGTCGCCGCACCGGCCGCTCCGCCCGTATGCTCTACGAGGTGCTGGGGGATATGTGGGTGGTGGTGCGCAACCCCTATCTGCAGGACGACCTGCTGATGGATACGGTGCGGCGCGGCGCCCTGATCGACGCCCTCAAGCATCGGCTGGATCAGTTCGAGGCGCGTACCAACGGCAACGAGGATGCCATCCGGCTGCTGGCCGCTGCCCGGGTCGCCGTAGAAAAGTTCTCGGCCTGTTTTCAACGCAACCAGGATCTGCGCCGACAGGTGAGCCGGGCGTTGTCCAAAATTACCCGTCGAGACAATATCGATTTCGGTGGTCTGGCCAGGGTATCCCACGCCACCGATGCCACCGATTGGCGCGTTGAGGTACCGTTCGTGGTGATCTGCCCGGACCGGGAAGAGGAGGTGGCGCCTATCGTGCGCGCCTGTATCGAAAGCGGCCTGACCATCATCCCGCGTGGCGGCGGTACCGGTTATACCGGCTCGGCCGTTCCCCTCGATCCCTACTGTGCCGTGATCAATACCGAAAAACTGGAAAGGCTGGGCGAGGTGGAATATCGCGAGCTGCCGGGTGTCGAGGGTCAGGTGCCGACGGTCGAAACCGGTGCAGGCGTGGTGACCAAGCGGGTCTCTGACCTGGCGTCCGAACATGGCCTCGCCTTCGCTGTCGATCCCACGTCGCAAAATGCCTCCACCATCGGCGGCAATATCGCCATGAATGCCGGCGGCAAGAAGGCGGTGCTCTGGGGTACCACCCTGGATAACCTCGCCTCCTGGCGCATGGTAATGCCGGACTCCCACTGGCTGGAGGTGGAGCGGCTGAACCACAACCTGGGCAAGATACATGAACAGGAGCGGGTCAGTTTCCGTATCACCCGCTACCAGGCGGATGGTAAAACCCGGGTCGGCGAGCCGGAGCTCCTGGAGATGCCCGGGGCCAGTTTCCGCAAGGCGGGACTGGGCAAGGACGTGACCGACAAGTTCCTCTCCGGCCTGCCCGGGGTGCAGAAAGAGGGCTGTGACGGTCTGATTACCTCGGCCCGCTTTATCCTGCATCGCATGCCGGATCATGTGCGCACCGTCTGTATGGAGTTTTTCGGTTCCGACCTCTCCAGGGCGGTGCCGGCCATTATCGAGATCCGCGATACCATCGGCGCCACCGACGGGGTTGAGATGGTGGGTTTGGAACACCTGGACGAGCGCTATATCAAGGCGGTCAAGTACAGCACCAAGGCGCCGCGCCGTGAGCGACCCAAGATGGTGCTGATCACCGACTTGGTGTCGGATGACGAGGACGCGGTGGCGAAAGCTGCGTCTGAAGTGGTGCGGCTGGTGAATGCCCGCGAGGGCGAGGGGTTTATCGCCGTCAGCCCCGAGGCGCGGCGCCGCTTCTGGCTCGATCGCAGCCGCACCGCCGCCATCTCCGCCCACACCAACGCCTTCAAGGTGAACGAGGATGTGGTGATCCCCCTGGAACGGCTGGCGGAGTACAGCCGCGGCATTGAGCAGATCAATATCGAGCAGTCGATCAGCAACAAACTGCAGATCATGCGCGCGGTGCTCAACTACCTGGGCGGGCCCATGCCGGAATTGCGGCTGCCGGAGGAGTACGAGGAGTCGGAAGAGAGCCGTGCCATCCTGCGGGCCAAGCGGGATGCCGCCTGCGAGGTAGTGGCCACGGCCGAACAGCGCTGGCAGCAGATCCTGGCCAACCTGGAGTCGCCGGCGGAAGATTTCACCGCATTGCTGCGGGAGAAGGAGCTGGCCAAACGGCAAGCGGGCGACAGCCTGCTGGACATGATGCTGCGGCGCGATCTGGTGCACAACTACCGCAAGGAGGTGGCGGCACGGCTGAACGAGATCTTCGATGGTCAGGATATGCTGGCGGTGCAGGAACGCCTCAACAGCATCCATGGCGAGATCCGCGATGCGCGTCTGTTTGTCGCCCTGCACATGCACGCTGGCGACGGCAACGTGCACACCAACATCCCGGTGCACTCGCATAACTACGAGATGCTGCACGAATCCGAACGCATGGTGGAGCGCATCATGGCGCTGGCCAAATCCCTCGACGGAGTGATCTCCGGTGAGCACGGTATCGGCCTGACCAAGATCCAGTTCATGGAGGCCGACAAGCTGCGCGACTTCGTCGCCTACAAGGAGCGGGTCGATCCCGAGCGCCACTTCAACCGCGGCAAGCTGATGCCCGGCTCCAGCCTGGACGGCGCCTACACCCCGTCCCTGCGCCTGGTGCAGCAGGAGGCGATCATTCTGGAGGCGAGCGAGCTGGGTGAGCTCAACGACGACATCAAGCATTGCCTGCGCTGCGGCAAGTGCAAGCCGGTCTGCATGACCCATGTGCCGCGCGCCAATCTGCTCTATTCGCCGCGCAACAAGATCCTTGGCACCGGCCTGATCATCGAGGCGTTCCTCTACGAGGAGCAGACCCGGCGCGGCATCTCCCTGCGCCACTTCGAAGAGATGAACGACGTGGCGGACCACTGCACGATCTGCCACAAATGCCTCAACCCCTGCCCGGTCGATATCGACTTCGGTGATGTCACCGTGCGCATGCGCAAGATACTCACCGAGCAGGGCAAGAAACGCCGCAATATCGGCACCTGGGCGGCCATGTCGTTTCTCAATACCACCGATCCCCGTACCATCCGCAGCCTGCGCAAGGGCATGCTGGAGTGGGGCTTCAAGGGGTTGGCACTCGGCCATGCGCTATTCAGGCGTGCCGGTATGCTGGGGCGCGGCAAGCAGATTCCCCACGCCACCACCGGCCGGCCGGAGCCGAAGGCACTGGTGGTGGAGCTGGTGCGTCGGCCGATCCGCGTGGAGCTGCCGAAGAAGACTACCCGCGCCCTGCTGGGGATCGAAGATAGCGACATGATCCCGATCTTCCGCGACCCGGCAAAGGTCAACGACGAGTCGGACGCTATTTTCTATTTCCCCGGCTGCGGCTCCGAGCGGCTGTTTAGTGACGTGGGACTGGCCACCATCGCCATGCTCTATGAGCTGGGCAACGAGGTGGTGCTGCCACCGGGCTATCTCTGCTGCGGTTATCCCCAGACCGCGGCGGGTCAGCATGCCAAGGGGTTGGAGATCACCACCGGCAACCGGGTGCTGTTCCACCGGGTGGCCAATACCCTCAACTACATGGATATCAAGACGGTGGTCGTCTCCTGCGGCACCTGTATCGACCAGCTCATGAAGTATGAGTTTGACAAGATCTTCCCCGGTTGCCGGCTGCTGGATATCCACGAGTACCTGATGGAGAAGGGGGTGGTGCTGGAGCATGCAAGCGGAACCGAATACCTCTACCACGATCCCTGCCACAGCCCGATGAAGCAGTACAACCCCACCGAGGTGGCCTCCAGGCTGATGGACAAAAAGGTGTTGTTGTCCGACCGCTGTTGTGGCGAGGCCGGTACCCTGGGTACGGCGCGGCCGGATATCGCCAGCCAGCTGCGCTACCGCAAGGTGGAGGAGCTGGAGCAGGGGATCAAGGCCCTGAGTGGCAACGAACGCGCGGTCAACGGCAACGTGAAGATGCTCACCTCCTGTCCCGCCTGTACCCAGGGGCTGAACCGCTACAAGGATGAGACCGGACTGGAGGTCTCCTATATCGTCGAGGAGCTGGTGCGCGATCGGCTGGGTGAAAACTGGCAACAGGGCTTTGTCGAGCGGGTGATGAAGGGTGGCATCGAACGGGTGCTGCTCTGAGAGACGGGTCGTTGCCCCTACGGTGTTGAAAGGCTATGTCCCAATTAGTTGTTGGTCTTGTTTTGGTTTGGCTTGGCGATTCGCCCGGTAGGAGCGGCGCCTCGCCGCGAATTCGGCCCGGGGCGGGACTCCTCCAGGTTAAACCCCTCTCCCGCGGCCAAGCGTAACGGTAGGAGCGGCGCCTCGCCGCGAATTCGGCCCGGGGCGGGACTCCTGCAGGTTAANCCCNNNNCNGNGNCCAAGCGTAACGGTAGGAGCGGCGCCTCGCCGCGAATTCGGCCCGGGGCGGGACTCCTGCAGGTTAAACCCCTCTCCGGTGGCCAAGCGTAGCGGTAGGAGTGGCTTCAGCCGCGAATTTCGCGGATAAACCTGCTCCTGCAAAAAGGCCACTTCTCAGGCAACAGTTAACTGGGACAGAGCCTTTTGAAACCCCGGTCAATTGTCCCGGTGCCGCGCCAGCTCCTGGAGTCGTGCCTTGGCTTCTTCCGGAATGTCGGCGGTCTGTTCCAGCAGTTGTTTTCCCGACTCCGCCAACGCTTCAAGCTGTGCCTGGTCGAACAGGGAGCAGGCCGCCTGCAGTGCTTCCGGTGAGGCGGAGAGCAGGCTGGGCAGCAGTTCATGTGCTTCGATCACCGAGTCCGGATCCAGCAGGTCGGCCACCAGCGGATAGGTCAGCAGGGCGTAATGGGCGGTGCGCGCGGCCTCCTCGTCGGCCAGTTCCTGCAGTGCTACAGCATCGTTGCCTGCCCCTTTCTTAACCGCCTGCATCACCACCGCCACCAGTTTCTCGACCCCCGCCTGGATTTCATGCTGATCATCCACCATGCGGGCCGCTTGTTCATAGGTCTGGTCCAGCCGTTCCTTGATCGAGAGGATCAGCTCGCTGTCGGCGTTATCTGGCAGGCGCATCGCCTCATGGACCAGGGCACGGAATGCACTGATGAACTCCACCAGCTCCTCATGGTCCAGGCGCTGGGCCTCTTCAAGCTGCGCCGGGCTGATGGTGCGTTGGTTTTCCGGGAACAGTGGGTTGTGCTGTTTGCGCAGCAGGTGGCGCTCCCGTTTTCCGGGGAAAGTGCTGAATCTCAATGGCATAGGGATACTACTCGTCGGTCTCTCGTTTATGGGGCAGCCGCCAGCCAAGCAAGCCGCCCGGCTTGGTGCGCTCGGGTTCATCCTCGACCTCGGGGCCGAGCAGAATGGCCAGCCAGCGGGTATCGTCGTTGCTGTCCAGGGCGATCTTGATGGTCATGGTCAGAGGCACCGAAAGGAACATGCCGACAGTACCCAGCACCCAGCCCCAGAATACCAGGGAAAGAAATACTACCAGACTGGAGAGTCCCAGGCCCTTGCCCATGAAGCGGGGTTCGATCACGTTGCCGACCAGATTGTTGGCCAGCAGGTACCCCAGCGCCGCCCAGGCGGTGCCGCCCGCTCCCAGTTGCACCAGCGCCAGCAGCAGGGCAGGAATGGCGGCGATGATGGAGCCGATGTTGGGCACGAAATTGAGGAAGAAGGCGATCACGCCCCACAGCACCGGGTAATCCACCCCGACCACCAGCAGCCAGAGATAGATAATTGCGCCGGTGAGCAGGCTGGTGCCGGTCTTGATCACCATGTAGCGCTTGATGTTGTCGATAAACTGGTCGAAGTGGGGGAACGACTGCTCCGGGTTGGCCAGGATGCGCCGCAGCTTGGCCGGGAAACTGGAGGCCTCCAGCAGGATAAACACCACCGTCAGCAGGATCAGGAAGGTGTTGGTCAGCAGTCCGCCCAGGCTGCTGAGTCCCTGCGCCGCCATCGACATCGCCTTGGCCGGATCGAGCAGCTTGGAGAAGATCTGCTCCGGTACCGGCACACCCATCCCCGACAGCCACTGCAGACCTTCGCCGGTGAGGGTTTTCAGCTTGGCCTGATAGCTGGGCAGCTGGGAGGAGAAGTCATCCACTGCATTGCCCACCAGTACCCCCAGCAGCAGTCCGATGGAAGCGATCGCCAGGATCACCAGGATGATTGCGATCACCGAGGGAACCCGGTAGGCGCGCAGAAAAAACAGCGCCGGGGCGGCAATAATGGCGATAAATCCTGAGAGCAGAAACGGCACCAGCACACCCTGGGCCTCGCGCATGCCGGCTACCACAATGACAAAGGCCGCCGTGGTCAGCAGTATGCGGCCACCGTTGGCCGGTCGGCTCGTTTCGGACACTAGCGGAACTCGGGTATCGGGTTAATGCGAAACCAGGTTTCGGCCTCGGGGTCATACTCCCAGAGCTGCTGGTCTTGGATGGTTTTTTCCACCTGACGGTCATCGAAAATAAAGCCGATGACGGCGGTCTGGGCCGCCTGGTTCTCCGAAACCAGATCGGGTAGCCGGATCACCTTGTAATCGGTAATGCTGACATTGTTCAGGTTAGTGGGAACCGGGGTTTTCGCGGCGATATCCTGGCGCAGGAAGTTGTAGGCCTGTCCCGGGTAACCCCAGCGTACGGTCGATTGGTAGGCCTTCAGCCGGTCCTGCAGTGTCTCCTCTTTTTTATCCTGCATCAGATTCAGGGTCTTGCATCCGGTGAGCAGGCTCAGTGTCAGCAGGATGAGGGTGGTTTTCAGGGCGGTTCCGGTCATGTTTCACTCCTTAATCTCGTGTCGGCAGTGTAACCCGGATCAGTGGAAAATTGTACGCGGCCATTTATACACCGATTGGCCGGACCGGGATGAGACCAGGAGCATGAATGGGCGTTGCGGGAAAGACAAAGCGCTGCTGAAGGGGGTATGATGCGCGGCTTGTCAGGGAGCCAAAATTAATGTCAGAACACGCGGAACAGGAGCCTCTGGTCGAGGTCCGGATTGGTAATAGTCAGGTCACTTTGCTGGGGACCGCCCATGTCTCGCGCGCCAGCGCCGAGAAGGTCCGCGAGTTACTGGACGGGGGGGGCTATGATGCGGTGGCGGTGGAGCTCTGTCCCAGCCGTTATCACGCCATTCTCGATCCCGATGCCCTCTCGCGCATGGACCTGTTCAAGGTGATCCGGGAGGGCAAGGTGAGCATGGTGGCGGCCAACCTGGCGCTGGGCGCCTATCAGCAGCGGCTGGCCGAACAGTTTGATATAGAGCCGGGCGCGGAACAGCTGGCAGCGATCCGCCACGCCCAGGCGCATCACAAGCCGGTGCTGCTGATTGATCGTGAAATCGGCGTCACCCTGAAGCGGGTGCTGCACAACGTACCCTGGTGGAAGCGCTTCGGGCTGTTCGCCGGGCTACTGGGCAGCCTGATCTCCCGCGATGAGGTGAGCGAGGCGGATATCGAGGGGCTGAAAGAGGGGGATGTGCTGGAGCACACCTTTGCCGAGTTTGCCGAGGACCGCAAGGATCTGTTTCTGCCACTGATTGACGAGCGGGACCGCTACATGGCTGCGCGGTTGCTGCAGGAGTTGCAGGCGCAGTCGCCAGAACGGGTGCTGGCGGTGGTCGGCGCCGGCCATCTGAAGGGTATCCAGGCCTATCTGGACGCGGGTATGGAACGACCGGCCCGGGAGATCAAGAAACTGGATCACCTGCCCTCCCCCAGCCGCTGGCCCAAGCTGATTCCCTGGCTGATCGTGGCGCTGGTGATGACTGGCTTTGTGATCGGCTTTATGCGCAGCCCGGAGTTGGGCTGGCAACTGGTGATGGACTGGGTGCTGATCAATGGTGTGCTGTCGGCCCTGGGTGCATTACTCGCAGCCGGACATCCGCTGACGATTCTGACGGCGTTTGTGGCGGCGCCGATCACCTCGCTGAATCCCACGGTTGGCGCCGGTATGGTGACGGCCGCCATGGAGATCTATCTGCGCAAACCGGAAGTGGGGGATTTTTCCCGCCTCAAGCACGATACCACCCAGGTGCGCGGCTGGTGGCGCAACCGGGTCTCCCGCACCCTGCTGGTGTTTCTGTTCAGTACTCTGGGCTCGGCCGTCGGCACCTACCTGGCCGGCTTCCGCATCTTTGGACGATTGGCGGGGTAGGCGCATCCAGACACAGGGGAGCCACGCCATCCATAGGGCGGGCATGGCCCGCCCTATGCCGGTTCCGTATCTTGGTCCGGCTGGGTGGTGGTTGTGCTGGACGCGCAGGTTGGGATTCGGTCCTCGTCCCAGCCTGCGGGCTACGGTGATCCTGTAATCTGCCCGATCCGATTTTGCATCGCCGCGTAATAGACCACCGGAATCACCACCAGGGTCAGCAGAGTGGAGACCAGCAGGCCGAAGATCAGGGAGACCGCCAGGCCGCTGAAGATCGGATCATCCAGGATGAAGAAGGCTCCGGCCATCGCCGCCAGCGCGGTGAGGATGATCGGCTTGGCCCGTACCACCGCCGACAACACCACCGCCTCCGCCAGCGCCATGCCTTCCCGCACCTGCTGATTGATGAAGTCCACCAGCAGAATGGAATTCCGCACGATAATACCGGCCAGGGCGATCATGCCGATCATCGAGGTGGCGGTGAACTGGCGATCCAGCAGGGCGTGGCCCGGCAGGATGCCGATCAGGGTCAGCGGGATCGGCGCCATGATCACCAGCGGTACCAGGTAGGAGCGGAACTGGGCCACCACCAGCAGATAGATCAGCAGCAAACCCACCGAGTAGGCGATACCCATGTCGCGGAAGGTCTCATAGGTGACCTGCCACTCGCCGTCCCACTTCAGGCTGTACTCGTAGGGGTTCTCCGGCTGGCTCAGGAACCACTGCTCAAGCCCGTCGGCCGCTTTCAATCGGTCCGAAATGGCGAACAGTCCATACAGCGGGCTGTCGGCGGTCCCGGCCATATCGCCGGTCACATAGACCACCGGCAGCAGATCTTTGTGGTAGATGGCGTGGGCGCGCTGGCTTTGCAGTGGCGTGACGATTTCCGACAGGGGGATCCAGTGGTCTCCGGCACCGCGCAGGGGCAGCGTCAATAACTGGGTCAGGTCGGTCTTGTCGCCTGGATGGTATTCAACCCGGATCGGCACGGCATATTTGAGGTTTTCCCCGTGCAGATAACTGACATCCTCACCGGTCAGCAGCATGCCCAGGGTGCGCGTGATCTCTGACTGGGCAATGCCGAGTCGCGCCGCCTTGGCGCGGTCCACCTGCAGGATGATTTTTTCCGAGGGAAACTCCACCGAGTCGTCCACATCGATGATATCCGGCGTGGTTTCGAACAGACCGCGCAGCGCCTTTGCCTGCTGGATCTGCCCGGTATAGTCGATGCCGTAGACCTCGGCCACCAACGGGGACTGAACCGGCGGTCCGGGCGGCAGTTCCACGATCTTGGCATTGCCGTCAAAGCGGCGGGCGATCTCCTGCAGCGGTGCGCGCACCGCCAGGGCTACCTCATGGCTTTTGCGTTCACGCAGTTTCTTATCCACCAGGTTGACCTGGATGTCCCCCAGGTGGGCGCCTTTGCGCAGGTAGTATTGCCTGACCAGTCCGTTAAAGCTGATCGGTGCGGAGGTGCCGGCGTAGACCTGATAGTCGGTCACTTCCGGGACACCGCCGAGGTAGCGGCCCATGCTGTCCAGCACCAGGGCGGTTTTTTCCAGACTGGTGCCTTCCGGCATGTCGAGCATCACCTGGAACTCCGATTTGTTATCAAACGGCAGCATTTTCAGCACCACTGACTGATTCACCACCAGGGCCAGGGAGCCGGCGATCAGGATCAATACGGATAACAGCAGCAGCCAGCGCATGGCCCGCCCCCGTCCTCCGGCGAGGAACGGTGGCATGACACGTTGGAAGATCCGCCGCATTAGCGGGTTGGCGGAACCCGCGTCCGTCTGTGCGTGGTCCTGCCCGGCCATGTGGCCCAGCGCCTTGCGGGTCAGCCAGGGGGTGAAGATGAAGGCTACTGCCAGGGAGATCAACATGCCCAGGCTGGCGTTGATCGGGATCGGACTCATGTAGGGTCCCATCAGGCCGGTGACAAAGGCCATCGGCAGTAGCGCCGCGATTACCGTGAATGTGGCCAGGATGGTGGGTCCGCCCACCTCGTCCACGGCGGCCGGTATCGCCTGCAGCAGATTGCGGCTGCCCATCGCCAGGTGGCGATGAATATTTTCCACCACCACGATGGCATCGTCCACCAGGATGCCGATGGAGAAGATCAGGGCAAACAGGGAGACCCGGTTGAGGGTGAAGCCCCAGGCCCAGGAGGCGAACAGCGTGATGGCCAGGGTCACCACCACCGCCGCGCCGACAATCAATGCTTCACGCCAACCCAGGGCCAACAGTACCAGCAGCACCACCGAGGCGGTGGCGAAGATCAGCTTGCTGATCAGTTGCTTGGCCTTGGTGTCGGCGGTCTCGCCGTAATTGCGTGTGACGGTGGCCTTCACGTCGCTGGGGATGAAGGTGCCCTTCAGCTGATCAAAGCGCTGGATCACCGCGTTGCTGATATCCACCGCGTTGGTGCCGGGTTTCTTGGCGACGGCGATGGTGACCGCCGGGGTGGTGCCATCCAGCAGCAACTTGTCGGCCGCGCCGGCACCGGCGCCCAGCCAGACATACTGTTCGGGTTGGTCCGGACCCTGGCTGATCTCGGCCACGTCGCGCAGAAACACCGGTCTGCCGGCATGGCTGGCCACCACCAGATCACCGATCTCTGCACTGTTGGTGAGGAAGCTGCCGGCCTGCACCAGGACCTCCCGGTTGTCACGGGTGATGGTCAGGTCATCCCGCACGCTGTTGCCCGCCTGCAGGCTTTGTCGCAGTTGGTTGAGGTCGATCCGGTAACCGGCCAGGGCTTCCGGGTCGAGGCGGACGCTGACTACCCGGGTCGGTGTGCCGATGGTGTAGATATCCCGGGTGCCCGGCACCCGCTTCAGTTCCGACTCAATGGCGTGCGCCACCTGTCCCAACTCATAAGCACCGGTGGCGGGGTTATCCGAGCGCAGGGTCAGGGTGACGATGGGCACATCGTCGATCCCCTTGGGTTTAATGATCGGCTGTCCGACTTCCAGGTTCGGCGGCAGCCAGTCCTGGTTGGAGAAGATCTTGTTGTAGAGCCGCACAATGGCGTCGGTGCGCTCCACGCCCACCTGGTATTGCACGGTGACTATCGCCATGCCCGGCCGGGAGATGGAGTAGATATGCTTGATCTCATCGATCTCCGAGAGTACCTGTTCGGCCGGTGTGGCCACCAGGTTTTCGGTCTCGGTTGCGCTGGCGCCGGGGAACGGGATAAAGACATCGGCGAAGGTCACGTTGATCTGTGGCTCCTCCTCGCGCGGTGTCACCAGGATGGCGAACAGACCCAGCAGCAGTCCCACCAGGGCCAGTAACGGAGTGATTTCGGTGGAGAGGAAGCGCTCGGCAATGCGACCCGAGATGCCGAGCCTACTCATCTGCCGATCCCTTGGATTGCAGTTTCAACCGACTGCCCGCTTCAACGGGGTCCAGGGCGACGCGCTCTCCGTCCTCCAGTCCCGCGAGTACCGCGATCAGGTTGCCGTTGCGCTTGTGGCCGGTCTGAATATGGCGCAGCGAGAGTGTGTTGTCCTTGTCGATGACATAGACCGCCGTGACTTCACTGCGGTAGACCACACTGGCGGCAGGGATCAGCAACTCCTGCGTTTTGCCGATCTCAAAACGGGTTTTCACCAGCATGCCGGGAAACAGTCCCGCTATCTCGGTCGGGAGCTGCAGGCGAACCTTGAAGGTGCCGCTGGCCGGATCGGCAAATGGAAAAATGGTCACCGCAGTGGCCGCCACGCTGCTGGCGTCGGGCAGCAGCACCTGGGCGCTGGCCTGTTGTCGAATGGCCGGGATAAGGCTCTGGGGTACGTCAACGGAGACGCGCAACTGGTCCAGTGAAATGCCGCTGATCAGTTGCTGGCCCGGTGAGGCGGTCTCGCCGGTCTCGATCAGCCGCTCGGTGACGATGCCGGCGTATGGGGCCCGGATACGGGTATATTCGAGTTGCTCTTTGGCCTGGTTCAGGGCCGCGCTGGCGGCTTCCTGCCGGGCCTTGGATGCCTTCAGGGAGGCGGTTGCCTTGTCCATGGCGGATTGGGCCACCAGCTTGCGCTGGAAGATCTCTTTCGTGCGTTCGTAATCACGGCTTGCCTCCTGCCATACCGCGTTGGCCGCCTGTAACTCCGCCTCGGCCTGGTCCAGTCGTGCACGCTGCTCGGTATCCTTGAGCCGGATGATCACCGCCCCCTGCTCAACGAAGTCATCCACATCCACCAGGATCTCCATCACTTGTCCACTGGTTTGTGACGAGATGGTGGATTGGTTGATCGCCTCAACGACGCCGTCCAGCCGGTATTCGCGCGGGATGGTGGTCAGTCTTGCGCTATCGGTAGGCAGGGTTTCCGCAGCCGCTGCCGGGGTAAATGGGGGGGCGAGAAGCAGTAACAGGCAGAATGTCAGGCGTCGCATTCGGTCTCCTTCATATAGACGGTGCTTCATAGGCTGAATAGCCGCCTCTATAGAATCTGGCTAATTTTTGAGTTTTTTTAGCTCATGTCCCAGTTGGTCTATGTGCTGATTCGGCTTGGAGGTTTGTCGCTTCTTCCCAAAGCTGCGGTACATAACCGGGGCAGTGCCTTTTTATCAGATTTTTCGTGTTGCTCCTGTCTGCTTTTATCCTACCGCGACTGACTGCTTCGGGATAGGGATTCGTCAGGTTGATTTATACCCATTCGCACTCTGCGACATGACCCTGGCATGGGTAATCAATATTCGTACCTTCTGCGCGACCGGGGTAGTATACTCGGCCGGGGAATTAAACAATGGAGATGCTCGATGGAACTCTTTGCTGTAGCGGTACTGGTGCTGGCGATCGTCATTGTTGTACTCGGTGCCAAGCGGGTTCCGCAGGGTATGGAGTACACGGTGGAACGTTTTGGTCGCTACACCAAGACACTGCGCCCCGGCCTGAATCTGATTATCCCGCTGGTGGATAGTGTCGGGGCCAAACTGAACATGATGGAGCAGGTGCTGGATGTCCCTTCACAGGAAGTGATCACCAAGGACAACGCCATGGTGACCGTGGATGGAGTGGTCTTCTTCCAGATCCTGGATGCGGCCAAGGCGGCCTATGAGGTGAGTCAGCTCACCCACGCGATTCTCAATCTCACCATGACCAATGTCCGTACCGTGATGGGTTCGATGGATCTGGACGAGCTGCTCTCCATGCGTGACCAGATCAACGCCAAACTGCTGGCAGTGGTGGATGACGCCACTACGCCCTGGGGTATCAAGGTGACGCGTATCGAGATCAAGGATATCTCGCCCCCACGGGACCTGGTGGATGCCATGGCACGCCAGATGAAGGCCGAGCGGGAGAAGCGGGCGCAGATCCTTGAAGCAGAAGGTCATCGTCAGGCTGCGATTCTCAAGGCCGAAGGTGAAAAGCAGGCGGCCATTCTTGAGGCGGAAGGTGAGCGGGAGGCCGCCTTCAGGGAGGCGGAGGCGCGAGAGCGTCTGGCAGAGGCCGAGGCCAAGGCGACCATGATGGTCTCGCAGGCCATTGCCAAGGGAGACGTTAGCGCCATCAACTACTTTGTCGCCCAGAAATACACCGAGGCGCTGAAGGATATCGCCTCCGCTCCCAATCAGAAGGTGATCATGATGCCGCTGGAGGCTTCCAACCTGATCGGGTCGGTGGCCGGTATTGCGGAGATCGCCCGGGAAGCGGCCGGCAGATCGGGCCGGAGTGAACCGTGATGGAGCTGTTTGAATCCGCCACCTATTGGCAATGGTGGGTGCTGGCGGTCATTCTGATTGTGCTGGAAGTGTTCTCGCCCGGCGCGTTTTTTCTCTGGATGGCTATCTCCGCCGGCATCGTCGGGCTGGTCATGCTGCTGATGCCGGAGCTTGGCTGGGAGATCCAGATACTGGTTTTTGCCCTGTTCAGCGTCATCAGTATCGTGGCCTGGCGGCTCTATCTGCTGAAGCATCCAACCGAAAGCGATCAGCCGCGACTCAACCGTCGGGGAGAGCAGTATATTGATCGGATATTTACCCTCAGCGAACCGGTGGTGAATGGTCAGGGCAAGATCAAGGTCGATGACAGCATCTGGAAGATCCGGGGTGACGACTGCCCGGCAGGGTCGCGGGTGAAGGTGGTAGGTGTGGATGGCGTGGTGCTGCTGATGATGGTGTTACAGGATTCTTAGGGGGCCTCTGGTCCAGTCGTGAACTTGTATCTTGCGCCTTGAATCTGATCATTCCGGCTCACAATTTACTTCGTCCAGGCTTAACCAGAGGCTCCTTAGTGGAATCAACTGGATTTCATGTGCTAGCCTTAGGCTGTTTTTTCTCCCGGTATCATAATAACCAATAAGTGATGGCTACTCCGAACTATCGACTCGTATTCAGTGGCAAGCTGCTCGAGGGGTTCAAACACCCTGAGGTGCAGCATGCGTTGGCTCAGTTGCTCAAAATCCCCCTGGATCAGGCGGGTCACCTGATCCAGGGGGATCGCTTCAGGATCAATAAGGCATTGGAAAAGTCCAAGGCCGAGCGTCTGTTGGAGAAGATCAGGGCGCGCGGCGCCGAGTGTTCAATCGAGCCGGTAGGGCCGTCCGCACGACCTGTCGATCGCATCCCCGAAAAGGTGGATGCAGTGGCGTCTTCGCCAACAGATGAACAATCGCCGCCTCTCGATGAGCCGCTGTCACTGGATTTGCCTGAATTGACCCCGGAAGATGACCGGACTCGACCGATGGAAATAGTCCAGCCCGAGGTGGCGGACGAGGATATAGTGTTAGAGGCTGCGGCTACTGAGCGCGCCGCCTACCAGCCGGATGATGATTCGGAAAATGTCGGTACCTTTTTTGAGCGAAGCACGGTTGCCGAGACCAGGGATGATGCAGCCCGGGAAAAACGGAAACGTCTGATTTGGCTCGCCGGTGGACTGATTGCGGTGGTCGTGGTGGCTGTTGGTCTGCTGTTGCCAATGCTGTTGGAGGAGCCCCCGGCACCGGTCGTTGCTACAACTCCCGCCATTCCGGTCAATCCCCAGCGCGCGGCGACCAATCGCCGGCTGGAGCAGCTCAACCGCTCCATCAAGGTATGGATGATTCAGTATGGCTCGGGATTCAATCCCGCCCAGGTGACATTGGAGCGGTTACAGCAGGATTTGAACATCGGTGAGCAGGAGATGCTGGATGGCTGGGGAACCGCATTGCGATTTGAGCCAGAGGCAGAGAAGTATCGGGTAATATCGGCGGGTCCGGATAAAAGCTTCGGGACACCGGATGACCTGAAACGGGAGACTGCGATCAAATAGGCCCCGTTCAGGCCGTGTGTGGGCATTTTTTCGGTCTGGAGGCTACCCGGTAGGAATGTCTTCGGCCGCCAATGGATGCTCAGCGTGTGCCGAATACCACGATAGTCTTGCCTTTGACATAAACCAGGCCCTGCTCTTCCAGGTTCTTCAGCACGCGCCCGGCCATCTCCCGTGAACAGCCCACAATCCGACCGATCTCCTGGCGGGTGATGCGGATCTGCATGCCATCGGGGTGGGTCATGGCGTCCGGTTGTTTGCACAGCTCCAGCAGGGTGCCGGCAACCCGACCGGTGACATCCAGAAATGCCAGATGTCCAACCTTTCGGCTGGTATGGATCAGGCGTTGGGTCAGCTGGCCGCCCAGTGCATAGAGTATATCCTTGGCATGTTCGCGGAGTTCGCCGTCAAACAGCTGCTCCAGTCGGGCGTAGCTGATCTCTGCCAGCATGCAGTCGGAGCGGGTGCGTACCAGGACGCTGCGATTGGACTGGGAGAGAAACAGTCCCATCTCGCCGATAAAATCACCCTTGTTGAGGTAGGTTAGGATGATCTCCTTGCCATCTTCATCCTCAATCAGGATGGTGACGGAACCATCCACGATGTAGTAGAGAATATCAGCCCGATCGCCCGGATGGATAATATCCGTTTTGGCTGGATAGCGGCGTCTGTGGCAGAACGACAGAAAGGGCTTCAGAAAAGCAGGTTCCTGTTCTGGTGGCTTGATAATGCTCATGTGCGACCTTCTGTTAAGGACTGGGAATGAAACGTTCCACCTAGGATTCTAGGTTAGCTCCTCCTGATTGTCGATCTATGCTAGTCTGCAAACCTTTATTAAACTGCGAGTATGTGATGAAAGCACGGGTAAAATGGGTCGAACAGACCCTTATGGTGGGTGAGTCGGGCAGCGGGCATGCCGTGGTGATGGATGGTCCCCCTGATTTTGGCGGGCGTAACCTGGGCGTTCGGCCGATGGAGATGTTGCTGCTGGGTTTGGGCGGCTGTACCCAGTTCGACGTGGTGCATATTCTGCGCAAGGGACGCAACCAGGTGACACTTTGCGAAGTGGATCTGGAGGCCGAGCGCGCCGAAACTGATCCGAAGGTATTCACCAAAATCCACGTCCACTTCCGGCTTGCGGGACCCGGTCTGACCGAAAAGGCCGTGGAGCGGGCGGTGAAGCTGAGTGCCGAGAAGTACTGCTCGGCGTCAATCATGCTGGGGCAGGTGGTGGAGATCAGCCACGATTTTGAGCTGCTGGCGGACTGAGCGCCGGCGTCCGTGTGGGCACCAACAGCGTGCCCATATATGGTCTCCTCCCCATTTGCAAGGCATTAGATCTCGATGGCAGGGACAAGTTGCTACCATATATCCGGCCTGTTATCGAAGCGACTCTTGGCTTCTGGCCTTGATGAGCATGCGCACATACCGTCCTTATCACCCTATCGTTCTCGTAAACTGTGGGCACGCCAGGTTTTCGGTATGCCGGTCTGACCTGTGTTGTCATCGAGGGTCTCTTGCCTTCGCAACTCTGGGTAGG
>NZ_ATZE01000034.1 GCF_000428045.1 Sedimenticola selenatireducens DSM 17993
AAAGTGCAATCCACATAGCCCGCACCTATCAAGGTCGAAAGAGAAATTATGTGGGACAGCACTTCTGGGCTAGGGGTTACTTTGCCTCGACGGTGGGCAGGGATGAGAAAGTAATCAGGGATTACATCCGACACCAAGAAGCAGAAGATCGCAGGATTGATCAGCTGAACTTGGTGTAGTGGCCCCTTCGAGGGGCTCAAGGAGCCGTCAGGCTCCGTAATACAGGCCGCTTCGAGTGGCTCACAGATAAAGCCCCCGGCTTTGCCGGGGGATACTTACTCACCAAATTCGTCCGCATATACTACTCCCCATCCCATATCATGGATATAATTGAACACCGCTGTCACTGATAAATGCCATATGGTATTGTTTACCATATGAAGGCGGAATTACTTTTCAAGGACAAGTACGTCTACCGCGATGGTGCCATCCGTGAAATGGTGATCTGGCGGCTACCAGCACCCGATGCGGAACGACCTCATGGATTGAAATACCGGCTTTATTACGGTCAACCCGGCCAGTGTCTGGTGCGATACGACAACGAGCAAGGTAAAGGTGATCACCGCCACTATCGCGATGGCGAGGGGAATGAGCGCGAGGAGGCCTACTCCTGGGTATCCGTACAACAACTCATGGTTGATTTTAAAGGCGACATCGAACAACTGCGAGGTAATCAAGATGACTAAACAGCATATCCATATTGGCACTGAAGCCCCTGATCGTGGATTCGACCGCTTTGTGGACGCCTGGCAGCGGGCAGAACGGGGTGAACAGTCGGAAACTGAAGTTCACCTGAACTTTGAGGATCTTTCCATGCTGCTGGCCGTGATTACGCCACGTCGCCTGGAAGTGCTGAAAACCCTCCGCCAAGAAGGTCCGATGAGTGTACGGGCACTAGCGACGACACTGGCACGTGACTACAAGAATGTCCATGGCGACATCCGAGCACTGGAAGAGGTGGATTTATTGGAGCGTACGGAATCGGGCACCTTACAGGCCCCCTGGGATGTCATCGATGCCCATTTGAGTCTGGTGGCATAACAAGCTTTCGTCGTCATGAAACCCTAGCTATACCGCTGGGCCATTAATCCGTAATAATGTTAATTTCACAGACATATCATTTAACATAATATACATTATGCGCAATACAATAATACCCAGCAAAACACGCCCGGACTGGCTTTATCATATAAAAGACCGCTATTCTGCACTTTAAACCCCGTAAATTGGTAATGACGGTCTAAATGAACATATCGCAAAATCTATTCGGGCTGAATGATGATCTTATCTATCTGAATCACGCAGCCGTGTCACCCTGGCCTTTGTGTACGGCAGATGCTGTTAAACAATTTGCCAATGAAAACAGTAGCCTGGGCGCAACTAACTATCTGCAGTGGCTGGATACAGAACGCCAGCTACGTGAAAATCTCGCCTGGTTAATCAATGCGCCGTCTTCTGATGATATCTCTATTCAAAAAAGCACCTCTGAGGCACTGTCAACCATTGCCCACGGGATTGAGTGGCGAAACGGCCAGAATGTGGTTTTTCTGAAACAGGAATTTCCCTCAAACCGGGTTGTCTGGCAAAGCCTGGAACGCTATGGCGTAGCGGCCAGAATGATTGAACCTACCGGTGGCCAGGAACCTGAAGCCGCCCTGCTTGCGGCTTGTGATAAAAACACACGGCTGATTAGCGTAAGTTCAGTTCAATATGCGTCAGGATTGAAAATGGATCTGCAGCGCATCGGTGATTATTGCAATAAAAACAACATCTTATTTTGTGTTGACGCTATTCAGAGCCTCGGGGCCCTGGACTTTGATCTCGACCAGATCAAGGCAGACTTTGTCGTTGCTGATGGCCATAAATGGATGCTTGGGCCGGAAGGTGTTGCCTTGCTTTATACGGGTAAACATATCCGGGAAGATCTTGAACTGAACCAATTCGGCTGGCATATGCTGGAATCAGCCGGAAATTACGATACTCTCGAAACCACACCTGCCGATAGTGGCCGTCGTTTCGAGTGTGGCAGCCCCAATATGCTGGGTATTCATGCACTTAACAGTAGTATCTCACTCATAAGAGAGATCGGCCTTGAGACGATATCGACGAATGTTCTGCGTAATACTGATCTGCTGATCCGGTTGATTTCTGAACACAATCAACTTGAATTAATCAGCGCTCCTGACCAGGAGCGGCGCTCTGGAATCGTGACATTTAAGGTGCTTGCTGGGGATCACGAGAAGATTTACCGGGAATTGATGAGACGCCATGTCATCTGTGCACTCCGTGGAGGCGGCATTCGATTCTCACCTCATTTTTATACTGGAGAGCAGAAACTCCATGACGCGATTCGGATACTGGATCAAATAATAAACAATGAATAACTTTAACTATAAATACTAAGTTATTAATAACAATGTACTATCGGATAACACGATATATTATTTCAGTGAGTACGTGAGACATATTATGAGCAAATACCCCATAGAAGAGCGTAACCCCGGCGAACGTCAGTTAACCGTCAGAGTACTTGCGATGCCAGCAGATACCAACCCTTCAGGGCATATCTTCGGTGGCTGGTTAATGTCACAGGTGGATATTGCCGGCAGCATTATCGCCATGCAGGTAGCCGATACCCGAGTGGCGACAGTGGCCGTGCATGACTTTCAGTTTGAAAAGCCGGTCCATGTGGGTGACCTGGTAAGCTGTTACGCTGAGGTGGAGCGTATGGGAAATACTTCAATAAGGGTCAAGGTTGAAGTCTATGCCGAGCGCGACAGGAATCCTCACACTGTTGGACGCGTCGCCCTCGCCTCCATTACTTACGTGGGACTGGACGAAAACTCCCGGCCAAAGACACTTAAGAAATAGTTTAAATATATACCCTAACTATATATTCAAATTGTAAAAAACAATCTATTAAAATTATCTGCTGTGAGCGTTTCTACTTGTTTTCGTGTGAGTCCGCGGATGGCTGCGATCTTGTCTGCCACATACCCTACATAGGCCGGAACATTGGGTTTTCCCCTATGCGGAATTGGTGCAAGATAGGGTGAATCCGTCTCGATCAGGATTCTGTCTTCAGGTACTTTCTTCGCCACGTCACGCAGGTCGGCCGCGCTGTTAAAGGTGATGATCCCGGAAAATGAGATATAGAAGCCAAGGTCCAAGGCTTGTTTGGCCATCTCCCAATCTTCCGTGAAGCAGTGCATCACCCCGCCAACATCACAGGCCCCCTCCTCCCGCATGATATCGATGGTGTCTTCCCTGGCGGCGCGGGTATGAATAATCAGCGGCTTTTTGCACAGTTTAGCCGCGGCGATATGGCGCCGGAAACGCCCTCTTTGCCATTCGAGATCACCTTCGCTGCGAAAATAGTCTAGCCCGGTTTCTCCGATGGCGACATTTTTTCGGTGCCGGGCCAGTGTGGCCAGCTGTTCGGGGCTGGGTTCCTGGCGATCCCGGTCATTCGGATGTACGCCAACGGAAATAGAGATATCGGGCTGATCTTCGACCAATGCCAGCATGGAGGAATAGTTCTCGAGATCTATCGAAACACAGAGCATATGCCCCACGCCTGCTTCACGGGTGGATTCGAGCAGTTTCTCAAAGCTGTTGCCAAAAGGCGCCAGATCCAGGCAGTCCAGATGACAGTGAGAGTCGACAAGCATTACGATCTCTTAAATCTATCGAATAAAGTGGACGGGCGGGAAGCCTACATGGTGTGCGTCGGACGATCGGATTTAAGGGCGCCGGCAAGATAGCCCTCGATTTTGTTTCTGGCCATACCGCCATCCTGGTCGCTGAACTGGACGCCGATACCCGCTGCACGGTTACCTTCAGCCCCTACTGGTGTGATCCAGATAATTTTTCCAGCCACGGGTATGCGCTCTGTCTCCTCCATCAGGGTCAACAGCATGAATACCTCATCGCCCAGGCTGTACTTTTTATTGGTAGGAATAAAAAGACCGCCATTTTTGACGTACTGCATATAGGCCGCGTACAGGGCATTCTTGTCCTTGATGGTCAAAGAGAGAATGCCTTGTCGAGCCGCTGGTGCATTCGTTACAGACATACCAATTTCACTCAACGCCAATGCCCGCCCAATCCAGCAGCAGGCTTTCCAGTTGCATCTGTGTATTCAGCTGGGCACCCAGTGTCCGGTTTGCGTCAAACAGTCGGTCCATCAGTGCATACAGTCTTTTAGAGTTTACCTTTCGCGCCAGCGCTTGCAAGCACTCCCTTTGATCAACATTAATTATATTGGCAGATTCCGCGGCAATCTTTACCCGGATCAGGTCTATCACCCAACCACTGAACCATTTGACGACGCCATCCTGTTCCAGATTGCTCCAGCGTTGGGCCACGGGGATAGGATCCTGCGTACCTTGCAACATCGCCACCAGCTCATCAATCATCTTGGCGCGCTCTGCCAGGATGCCATCCCGGGCATATTTAACCGCCAACAAGGGGCCGCCCGAGGCCAGTGAGAGTAGTAATCGGGAATTCGCGGTATCCTGAACCTGTTTGTCTAGCCAGGTAAGCGCGGTACCTTCATCCGGTGGCGCAAAATGATAGCGCTGACAACGGCTGCGAATTGTCGCCGGCAGTCGGCCGGCATTGGCAGTTACCAGAATGATAACCGTACGCTCAACCGGCTCTTCCAGGGTCTTCAGCAGGCTGTTTGCCGCTGCGGTATTCAATGCATCCGCAGGCTCTACGATGATTAACTTGAACCCACCGGAGCGGCTGGTGAGCGCCCCTTTTTGGGTAAACTCCCGGATGGTATCGATCTTGATCGCCTTGCCTGGCTCCTCAGGCTGTATCCAGGTGAAATCCGGATGTGTCTCTGCACGTAGAAGCCGACAACTCTGACAGCTACCGCAGGGCCTGCCATCTTCCAGGGGATCGTTACATAGAAGAGCTGCTGCCAGGCGATGGGCAAACCAGGATTTGCCCAGTCCCACGCCACCGGTCAACAGGAGCGCATGGGGCATGCGTCCCGATTTTTTCGCAGCGGAAAGCCTGTCCCAGTTAGCCTCCTGCCAAGGCAGCACAGCGGCATCTTTCACATCCACTGACAGATTCTCATCCATGGAGTTCTGCCTGTATAAACTGATTCATGATGGCGCGGATCTGCTCTTGAACCTGAACCAGCGGCACTGCCGCATCAATAATGTGGACACGCTGGTTATCCCGGTTGGCTATTTCCAGATAAGTTGAACGGACCCGTTCGAAAAAGGCGTGCTGTTCCACCTCGAAACGATCAGGCTCCGAGCGTTGTCCCGCACGATCAAGACCGGTCTCTATCGGCAGATCCAGTAACAGGGTCAGATCAGGTTTGAGTCCCTGCTGCACCCACTCCTCCAATGCCTGAATCCGTGACATATCAATGCCACGCCCTCCTCCCTGATAGGCGTAGGAGGCGTCGGTAAAACGGTCACAAAGCACCCATTTACCCGCATTCAGCGCCGGCAAAATAATCCGCGCCAGATGTTCCGCCCTGGCTGCAAACATCAGCATCAATTCGGTGTCCCTGGCCATGCCGGTATGTTTGTGACCCAACAGAAGATCCCGAATGTCCTCGCCCAGGGCGGTCCCACCCGGCTCACGGGTAAAAACCACTTCAAGACCCGATTGTTCCAGCAGATCACGAATAAAGGCCAGATTGGAGCTTTTACCGGCTCCTTCGCCTCCCTCGACCGTAACGAACTTTCCTTTGGTGACTGCCATATGTTGCTATCGCTTAAGCTGGTATTTTCTTACGGCCTTGTTATGTTCAGCCAGCGTATCGGAAAAATAGTGCCAGCCATTACCCTTGGCCACAAAGTAGAGGCTACTGCCCTTGGCCGGGTGTAATACGGCATGTAGGGCATCTGCTCCCGGCATGCTGATGGGGGTCGGCGGCAGGCCTCTGTGGACGTAGGTATTGTAAGGCGTATCCTGGCGCAGATCACTACGCCTGATATTTCCGTCAAATGACGGCCCCATTCCATAAATTACCGTCGGGTCTGTTTGCAATAACATCCCTTTTTTGAGCCGGCGGATGAATACACCGGCAATCTCCGGACGCTCCACTGCCTGCCCGGTCTCTTTTTCCACAATAGAGGCGAGTATCAGTGCCTCATAGGGTGTGGTGAGTGGCAGATCCGGCTCCCGTTCAGCCCATTCTCGCGCCAGTAATTGTTCCATCGCGCGCTGGGCACGCTTCAGGAAGTCCAGATCGGTGGTGCCTTTGGGAAAATGGTAGGTATCGGGTAAAAAGCGCCCTTCCGGATGCATGTCGGGAGATCCAAGCCTGGCCATGATCTCTTCATCGGAGAGACCGACAAGGGTCTTTTTCAGGGCTTCATGCCCGGATATGGCCGCCAATACCTGCTGGAAATTCCATCCCTCCACCAGGGTGAGAGTGTGACTCACGACTTGCCCTGAAACCAGCAATGCCAGCAATGATTTAGGCGTTAATCCAGCCTGAAGATGGTATTCCCCGGCCTTGATGTTACTGGCTTGGCCATCCAGTCGGGCCATCAGTTGGAAATAGAATGCACTCTGCAAATAACCTCGTTGTTCAAGGTCCTTTGCAACAGCGGAGAGCGAGGTGCCTGGCTGAAGCTCGTAGGCAATCCCGGTCTCGGGCAACAGTATCGGATTCTCACTGAAGCTATTGAGTGACATCATCACCCAGGCGAAAGCAAAACTTCCCCCAAGAACAAGGATTCCAAGTAGTCGATAAAACATCAGTAAGACTTTACCGGATCTGGGCCTGTTTAGAGAAGGAAAAGAGGTCATTCATTGCTGTAGCCCCGTGTCAAAACAGTCTCTATCAGTTTTCCCGGTATTGCATCTACCGCAAAATCCTGCCCTGAGAGCTCCCGGATCGGCCAGATACCGATAAGCGAATTGGAAACGAAGAGGCCATCGGCCACCCAAACATCTTGCAGTGAAATATCGGTAATAATGAGTGGAATATTAAGCTCTTCAGCCACTTCAATCACCAGACCCTGCATGACGCCAGCCACACCGCAACGACTAAGATCAGGGGTATAGAGTTTTCCATCCTGAACGGTGAACAAATTTGAGCTGGTTCCCTCAATAACTCTATCGGCGGCATCCATCATCAGGCCTTCCTGAATTGATGGGTCATGCCACTCGGATCGGGCCAGTACCTGCTCGAGGCGATTGAGATGTTTCAGCCCGGCCAATGCCGGATTCCAGCCAAGACGCGTTGCACATAACCGCGCCACTATTCCACGTTGATAAACCTGTTCCGGAAAAACCGGTTCCTTGCTCCAGTTGATAATACGGGTAGGCTCACCATTGGGCTGTGGGCGGTAACCTCGCCGACCTGGCCCACGGGTGATAATAATCTTTATCACCCCCTGCTGCTCTTCACCGAGTTCCTTGATGACTTCGTCAAACAATTGGCTGGAGTCGGGTGGTGTAATACCCAAACGGGAACAGCCACTCAGCAGCCTTTCCATGTGTCGTCGCCAGAGACAGGGCTGTCCGTTTTTAATGGCGACGGTTTCGAATAATCCGTCGCCAAACTGCAATCCACGATCAGTTGCCTCAACCTGGGTTTCGGTTTTGCCGTTGATTAACAAACGTATGCCTCTTGAGTGTCTTGATTGGGTTTCACGGGACTATCGACAGGAAAGATAGTTGGAACCGCCCCTGATTGAAAGCCCCGCCAATAAAAAACGCCTAGCAGTAGGCGTTTTTTATTGTACAAGGAGTGGTAATCCGACCAACAGCAGGTCAGTCGGAAACACGTCGGAAGACCAACGTGCCGTTGGTCCCGCCAAAGCCAAAGGAGTTGGAAATGGCCACGTCTATTTTCATTTCTCTGGCGGTATTCGGCACGTAGTCAAGATCGCACTCCGGATCCGGGTTTTCCAGATTAATGGTGGGAGGCGCGACCTGATCACGAATAGCCAGCGCGGTAAATACCGCCTCGGCACTGCCGGCGGCTCCGAGCATGTGGCCGGTCATGGATTTTGTCGAACTGACTGCCAGCTTATAGGCGTGATCGCCAAATGCTCGCTTCACACCAAGCGTTTCGGCAACGTCACCTGCCGGCGTCGAGGTGCCGTGGGCATTGATATAGTTCACCTGTTCCAGGTTGATTCCACCGTCCTTAAGCGCAAGCAGCATGCACTCGCTGGCGCCCTCACCACCCACGGACGGGGCTGTCATGTGATAGGCATCGGAATTCATGCCCACACCGACGATCTCGGCATAGATTTTGGCACCGCGGGCCTTGGCCGCTTCATACTCTTCAAGCACCATGACGCCTGCTCCATCACTGAGCACGAAACCATCGCGGTCACGATCCCATGGCCGGCTTGCACCCTGAGGATCGTCGTTACGGGTAGAAAGTGCACGGGCAGCGGCAAAACCGCCCAGTCCGACCGGCGAGGTCGCCATCTCCGCGCCACCAGCCACCATGGCATCGACATAGCCATGACGAATCAGGCGGGTCGCCTCACCAATATTATGCGTGCCGGTACTGCAGGCGGATACAATGGAGTAGTTGGGACCTCTCAATCCGTATTTAATTGAGAGATTTCCCGCGACCATGTTGACAATATTCGCGGGAACGAAGAACGGTGAAATCTTTCTTGGTCCGCCATCAAGATAGGCGTGGTAGCTGTTTTCGATACCGGTGATACCACCAATACCGGAACCGATCGCCACGCCAATACGCGGGGCAGTCTCATCGTTGATCTCCAGTCCGGAATCCTCAATGGCCTGTGAGCCGGCGGCTATGCCGTAATGGATAAACTTATCCATTTTTCTCACATCCTTCTTGGGAACATACTGGGTCACGTCAAATCCATAGATTGGACCGCCGAAATGGACGCTGAAAGGTTCAATATCGAAATGAGTAATCGGCTGAATACCGCTCTTTCCTGCAAGAATATTCTCCCAGGACTCTTTAACTGTGTGTCCAACCGGTGCCACCATACCCAACCCGGTTATAACAACCCTTCTTTCAGACATCTGAGATCTACCCCCTATTGGGACCTTAATAAAGCAAAAAGCCGCAACCAGTCGCTATTGACGGCTGTGCGGCCTTGTATTTAGACGGGTGAGAGTGAATCAGCTATGTGCGTTGATGTACTCAACTGCCAACTTAACAGTGGTGATTTTTTCAGCGTCTTCATCTGGAATTTCAGTACCGAACTCTTCTTCCAGTTGCATGACCAGCTCGACAGTGTCAAGAGAGTCTGCACCCAGATCGTCCACAAAAGAGGCTTCCAGGGTCACCTCATCTTCAGATACACCCAGCTGTTCAACAACTATCTTCCTAACACGTTCTTCGACAGAGCTCATGTTCTTAAATTCCTCCGGTAAAAAAATATGGTCGGCTTGTCACACGACCGACGGGTATTGTATTCATCAAACCTCAAAAGTTCAAAGCAAATTGGCCTTTAATTTCTTGTTTTTTGATGTGATAAAAAAAACTTGTAAAAACAATCCGATACATTCGATCCATGATGGTTGAATGAATGGATAATTATTAGGGTTTACCCCATATACATACCGCCATTGACGTGCAAAGTCTCACCGGTGATGTAATCCGCAGCTGATGAAGCGAGGAAAATCACGGCGTTAGCGATCTCTTTTGGTGCGCCAAGGCGAGCCAGCGGAATCTCTGAAAGCAGTTTTTTATGCTGTTCTTCGGGTAACTCCCGGGTCATATCGGTATCGATAAAACCGGGCGCAACTGCGTTGACAGTGATGCCACGTGAGCCCACTTCACGGGCCAAGGATTTGGTGAAACCGATCATGCCCGCCTTGGCTGCCGCATAATTGGTCTGGCCGGCATTTCCGGTAGAACCAACCACGGAGCCAATGCTGATAATGCGTCCCTTGCGCGCCTTCATCATTGAGCGGAGACAGGCCTTGGAAAGCCGGTATATCGAGGTGAGATTGGTATCCATAATGGTATCCCACTCATCATCCTTCATCCGCATCAGGAGATTATCCCGCGTGATACCGGCGTTGTTGATCAGGATGCCGGGGGCACCGAAACGTTCTGCGATAGCCTTCAGCACACTGTCAATGGATGCGGGGTCGGTGACGTTCAGCACCATCCCCTCCCCTTTGAAACCGGCCTCATTGATTCGGGCAGTAATTGCGGCCGCACCGGCTTCAGAAGTTGCCGTTCCAATGACCGTAGCCCCTTTTTCCCCGAGTCCCAAGGCGATGGCCGCACCGATACCCCTGCTTGCCCCGGTTACCAGCGCAATTTCGTTCTCAAGCATCTTTCTCTCCAACCGTGTTACGAATCCGTTAAAACTTTGCCAGTACGGAACCCCAGGTAAAACCGCCACCGAAGGCCTCCATCAACAGGGTTTCTCCCTTTTTGATCCTTCCGTCCCGAACCGCGACATCCAGTGCCAGCGGGACCGAGGCTGCCGAGGTATTACCATGTTCATGGACAGTAACCACGACTTGTTCCATCGGCATACGCAGTTTACGTGCGGTGGCCTGAATAATGCGGATATTGGCCTGATGTGGTATCAGCCAGTCCACATCAGATTTTTTCATGCCGTTCTTATCCAGTGTTTCATCAACGATTCGACCCAGTGTGTTCACGGCCATCTTGAACACCTCGTTACCTTTCATCTCGACGAAGGCGGCGTTTTGCCTGACCACGTCATAGCCCTTGGAAACACCTTCAGGGACTTGTAACAGATTCGCGTAATCACCATCCGCATGCAAATGGCTGGAGAGAATACCCGGCTCATCACTTTTCTCTATGACGACCGCTCCGGCACCGTCACCAAACAGGATGCACGTACCACGGTCTTGCCAGTCCAGAATACGCGAAAAGGTTTCCGCGCCGATTACCAGCGCACAAGTGGCGTTTCCTGCACGAATAAAATTATCAGCAACACTCAGCGCATAAATAAATCCGGTACAAACGGCCTGCACATCAAAGGCGGCGCAACCATGGATATCCAGACGACTCTGTAACAGGCAGGCGGTGCTGGGAAATATCTGGTCCGGAGTGGTTGTTGCCACCACAATCAGGTCAATATCCGAGACATCTTTGCCCGAGGCCGCAATTGCATTTCGCGCCGCATGTTCGGCCAGGTCACAAGTGGTCTCACCATCGATCGCAATATGACGTTTGTGTATGCCAGTGCGTTCCCTGATCCACTGATCTGATGTATCGACCATTTTTGCCAGGTCGTCGTTGGTGAGTACTTTCTCAGGCAGATAACTGCCTGTTCCGATAATGCGGGAATAGGTCACACGCTTGCCCTTTTTTCAAGTTGACGTTCGACCCCATGGGCGATGCGCTCAGGGACGTTGTTATGGACGGCCTTTTTGGCCATGTGGATGGCATGATTGAAGGCCAGCACATCGGCTCCGCCATGACTTTTGATCACAATTCCACGCAATCCCAAAAGGCTGGCCCCGTTATATCGTCGCGGATCGATTTTCTTTCGGAAGCCGTTGATCACCGGCATGGCTAGCAAACCGGCCAGCTTGGTAAATATATTGCGTTTAAAGCCGCTTTTCAGGTAGTGAGCGATCATCTTGGCGACACCTTCCGCACTTTTCAGTGCGATGTTGCCGACAAATCCATCGGTCACCACCACATCGACTTCACCAGTATAGACACCATCGCCTTCAATATATCCAATATAATTGAGCGAACTGTTACTCAACAGTTCATCGGCCCGCTTCACCTGATCATTTCCCTTGATCTCTTCCTGCCCTATATTCAGCAGCCCTATGCGTGGATTGGGGATATCTTCGTCGACCGAAGCAACAAGTTCACTGCCCATCACGGCAAACTGAAACAGGTGATCTGAACTGCTTTCAACATTAGCCCCCAAATCGAGCACCCAGGTGTGCCCGGTCATGGACGGTAACGCGGTAATGATGGCGGGGCGATCCACATTGGGAAGCATTTTCAGGACAAAGCGGGCAATGGCCATCAAAGCGCCGGTATTACCGGCGCTGACACAGGCGTGTGCCTGCCCCTCTTTCACCAGGTTGATGGCCACGCGCATGGATGAGTCTTTTTTTCCACGCAGGGCCTTGGACGGCAATTCATCCATGCCGACCTCTTCGGAAGCGGCAATGATTCGCAGCCGACTATCCGGTCGACGCCCCTGCAGATGTTCTTTTATCGCCTCTTCCCGCCCTACCAGGATCAGGTCAACATCCCGATCTTTTTTCAAGAAGTCAATTGCGGCAGGCACTACCACGGAAGGGCCATAATCACCCCCCATCGCATCCAGGGCTATGGTTATCCGATCACTCACCTGCATTTCCTCGGGGATTTAGACTGCTTTTACGGGCGCAAAAAAGCACAACCGTCCCAAAAGGACGGTTGTGTGGAACCACTATCATACTACCCACGGTGTGAGGGTTTATTCGCCCTTACCGCTGACAACCTTGCGGCCGCGGTAGAAACCGTCAGGAGAGACATGATGACGAAGATGAGTCTCACCGGAGGTTGGGTCGATGGAGAGGGTCTCACCCTTCAGTGCATCATGTGAACGACGCATACCACGTTTTGAAGGAGTTTTTCTATTCTGCTGGACCGCCATGGTTCAAGCTCCTGATTTACAATAAGCAATTAAATTTAAACTATTTATCAGACTTGAACCCGGCCAGTACGGCAAATGGATTCGGCTTGTCTGACGCATCATCTTCCTGTTCCTGATCCGCTGTCTCTCCCTGGACCGGATTGACGCCGGCCACCTTGCAGGCATCAGGTTCATGTCTTGGTACCTGGGGGATGGCAAGTATCAACTCATCTTCCACCAGATCCAACAGTCGCAAGGTATCCTCTTCGACCCATACCGGGTCACAGGACTCCGGTAGTCGTTCCGCTTCTTCCGGCACCTGAATAACGGCCAGATCAAGTACGGCACTTACCGGCAATACCATTGCACCCAGACAACGCTGGCATTCCAGTACCAGATCCGCCTGAATTTGTCCTTTAATGCGTGCGCGATTCCTGTTGTCCCTATAGAACTCCAGATTGAACTCAGCGACACCACCAGTATCCATGAGCGCCCCGCTTAAACGGGGCAGATCACCCAGTTCCACCGTACCGGAGTACCCGCCCCCCTGGTTCGCAAGGCGTCGGGGATCGATGAATTCAGGAAGTCGCGACGACATAAGCGCGCAATGATATTACGGGTTCCGGGAAACGTCAAAAAAATAACGTGCATTCACCATGTTAGCGTGCAGGCAATAGGATAGTATCGCGCTCATCCCTACGACGGGCATTACACCAGGAATACTATTCTTTGTTATCTGGACTGATCAATTTCCAACTATTGCCAGCAATACACCCGCGGCTACCGCAGAGCCGATAACCCCCGCCACATTCGGCCCCATGGCATGCATGAGCAGGAAATTATGGTGATTGCTTTCCAGGCCAACCTTATTCACTACCCGTGCAGCCATTGGAACCGCTGATACCCCTGCAGCACCTATCAGTGGATTTATCTTACCTCCGCTAATCTTACACATTGCTTTCCCCATCAAAACCCCCGCTGCGGTACCGATACAGAAGGCAATGGCACCCAGCGCCAGTATGCCGAGGGTGTCAAGCGTCAGGAACTTGTCCGCCGACAGTTTTGATCCGACGGCCAGACCCAGAAAGATCGTGACAATGTTGATTATCTCATTCTGGGCGGCACGGCTCAGCCGGTCCACCACACCCACCTCTTTTAAGATGTTGCCGAACATCAGCATGCCTATCAGAGGGGCGGCAGAGGGCAGAAAGAGGATACATAGCAATAAGACAGTGAATGGAAACAGTATTTTCTCCAGTCGGCCAACCGGCCGTAACTGGGACATAACGATACTCCGCTCCTTTTCCGTGGTCAGCAGGCGCATGATAGGGGGTTGGATGATCGGCACCAGTGCCATATAGGAGTATGCCGCTACCGCGATCGCACCCAACAGATCCGGGGCTAGGCGTGAAGCCAGGAAGATGGCAGTCGGACCATCGGCGCCGCCAATGATGGCGATGGCGGAGGCATCAGCCAGACTGAAATTAAAGCCGGGAATCATATTCAGGGTCAAGGCGCCGATTAGGGTGGCAAAAATGCCAAACTGGGCGGCGGCGCCCAGAAACAGTGTACTGGGCATGGCGATCAGCGCACCGAAATCGGTTAAGGCGCCTACCCCCATGAAAATCAGCAGGGGAAATACCCCGGTTTCGATACCGATGTGATAGATATAGTATAAAAGCCCGCCTGCATCGGCGATCCCCGCCTCCGGGATATTACTCAAAATGGCGCCAAAACCGATCGGCAACAGCAGTAGTGGTTCAAATTTCCGGGCAACCGCCAGATAGATCAACAGGCATCCCACCAGCATCATCAATAGCTGGCCCCAGGTCATATTGGCAATACCCATGGATTGCCAGAGTGCTTCTGCTCCGCTCATGTCAGCTTAGGATCACAAGTGGATCACCCACCTGGACCGCCTCACCTTCTTTGGCGACTACTCTTTCCACGATCCCGCCACGAGTCGCCCTTACCTCGGTTTCCATCTTCATCGCCTCCATGATCATGATCACGTCACCCGCATTGATGTGCTGGCCTACCGCTACCTTGACCTTGAAGATATTGCCCGCCAGCGGTGCCGGCACCGCTTCTCCGGTCGTGCCGGGTGCCGGAGCCGATGATTGATGCTGGATTACCTGCTGTATCTCGCCCCCGGCCGCAACCGTCACACTGTAAGACTTTCCATTGACCGTCACCGTGTAAGATTCCGCTCCTTGCGCGACGGGCGCGGGTGGAGCAGGAGTCGCCACGGGTTGCTGCTGCACGGTCTGCGGTGCCGGTTCGAAAGCATCCGGATTATTGCGGTTTTCCAGGAATTTGAGACCGATCTGCGGGAACAGCGCGTAGATCAATACATCGTCAACCAGGTTTTCTGCAACCGTTATACCCTTCTCCTCAGCGATCGCCTGGAATTCCCGGGTCAATTTATCCATTTCGGGTTCCAGCAGGTCAGCCGGTCGACAGCGGATCGGTTCAGCCCCCTCAAGCACCTTTGACTGCAGCGCACTGTCCACGGGCGCCGGCGTTGCCCCATACTCTCCCTTCAGGACACCGGCAGTCTCCTTGGTTATATTTTTATAGCGTTCACCATTGAGTACGTTGAGTACCGACTGGGTGCCCACAATCTGTGATGTGGGGGTGACCAGGGGGATATAGCCGAGATCCTTGCGAACCCGGGGAATCTCTTCCAGTACCTCATCGAGCCGGTCTGCCGCACCCTGCTCTTTCAACTGCCCCTCCATATTGGTGAGCATGCCTCCCGGTACCTGGGCAACCAGGATACGGGAATCCACCCCTTTTAGAGAGCCTTCGAACTTTGCGTACTTCTTGCGAACCTCGCGGAAGTAGGCGGCAATCTCTTCCAGCAGATGGATATCAAGCCCGCTGTCCCGCGCCGTGTCGTTTAATATGGATACCACCGATTCGGTCGGCGAATGTCCATAAGTCATACTCATGGAGGAGATTGAGGTATCCACCATATCCACACCGGCCTCGGCGGCCTTGACGATAGTAGCGGTACTCAATCCAGTTGTAGCGTGGCAGTGCAGTGCAATTGGTACTGAGACAGCCTCGCGGATCTGGCTGATCAGATCGAAAGCGACATAGGGTTTCAGCAGGCCAGCCATATCTTTAATACAGATGGAATTAGCCCCCATATCCTCCAGGCCCTTGGCCATGTCCAGCCAGTAAGCGGTATCGTGCACTGGGCTTACGGTATAGGAGATGGTACCTTGCGCATGTTTACCCGCCTTCAGCGTCGCCTTGACAGCGGTTTCCAGGTTACGCAGATCATTCATGGCATCAAAAATGCGGAAAATGTCCATGCCATTGGCAGCAGCCCGCTCAACAAAACGCTCAACCACGTCATCCGCATAGTGCCGGTAGCCGAGGATATTCTGCGCTCTGAACAACATCTGTTGCGGAGTGTTCGGCATTGCCTGTTTCAGCAGGCGCAGCCGCTCCCAGGGGTCTTCACCCAGAAAGCGAATGCAGGAGTCGAAAGTGGCGCCCCCCCAGGTTTCCAGTGACCAAAAGCCGACCTGATCCAGTTTGGCCGCGATCGGCAACATATCCTCAATCCGCAAACGAGTGGCGAAGAGTGATTGATGAGCGTCGCGCAGAACGACTTCGGTAATGCCGAGTTTAGTGTTATTGGTCATAGGAGTTTCGCTTAACTAGACAGTGATGCGTAAAGAAGCGGCCTTGCCGCACGGTATTTAAGACCGCTGTTTTATGGTTTATTTCGATAACGGCTGATTGCCGCGGAGATCACCGCAATGGTCTCCTTGTGTTCTTCGGTCGGCGTTGATACAGGCTGGCGGTGCGGATTCGGATAGGTGTCATCAGTTGCAAAGGGGGCAACCAGTCTTGACACCCCGCTCATCGCAAGTACCAGAACGGTTAAAAAGAGAAACACACTTCCCATGCCTAACAGCATGAGATTCACTCCCTCAACCAGCAGATCGGATACGTGCATTTTTTCGACCCCTTCGTCCCGCCCTCTCAATCCGTTGAGTTACAGCATGACGGTTCAATATTAGCAAAGACTTAAAACGGTCAGCATTTCTATGGGATGCGGGGCTATCTTGTCAAGTCTATGCGATACGTGTGGATTTATAACTCATTGATAATAAATATGTATATCCTACATGGATGTTATGTATTGATAAAACCAATGCTTTTTCTCAATGTATCTATAGGTTTTAAAAATGTCAAGACATTGCAATATGACAGCAACATTGCAAATTTTTTTGCATCCATTAGTCGGACATTTCCTCCCCTGCTAAGCGGTTATTTGATAGCATTAGCAAATCAGTATTTACTCGAATGAGCGCTCACCCCTCCCCATGAACGGCAACATTTCCACACACAAATCAACCAACCCAGGAATTATTCTTGGTTCGACCTCCCCTTTTCGATGCGCCCTGTTGGAAAAACTGGGCATCGACTTCGACGTCGACGCACCAGAGGTCGATGAACAGCGCCTGGCGCAGGAAACCCCTGAGCAGTTAGTGATTCGACTTGCCAAAGCGAAGGCCGCAGCCGTTGCGAAACGGCATCCGGATTCTCTGGTGATTGGATCGGATCAAGTGGCCTGTATTGACCACCAGATACTGGGAAAACCGGGAAATCGTGACAATGCCATCAGACAGCTTTCATTGGCGTCGGGCAAACGGGTGACTTTTTACACCGGCCTATGCCTCTATAACGCGGCAACGGGGGGGGTACAGGCAAGCTGTGAATTATTCCACGTCCATTTTCGCAAACTTGATAAACAGCAGATAGAACGTTATCTGGATGCGGAGACTCCTTACAACTGCGCCGGTAGTTTTAAATCCGAGGGACTGGGTATTTCTCTGTTCAGCCGCATGGAGGGCGATGACCCGAATTCCCTGATCGGGTTACCGCTTATCCGGCTTATCGCATTTCTTGATGTGGAAGGGATCAAGATTCCTTGAATATGCCTTCTTCTTATTTCTTTTTTAGCTGACAGCGGTAATGAACAGCCCCATACAGAAAAGCATCAGTAAACAGCGACACGCCCTGGGCAAGCTGATCCGTCCCATTCTCGGGCGCATCGCCGACGCCTGCAGCGATGCCTGGCCCGTACGGGAATCGATTAACCAAGTACTCGCAACCCACGTCGCCGAACTTCCCTACTGCGCTTATATCTACGCCCTGGGCACCGACGCAATTCAGATATCGGACAATATCAACGGTAGCGGCCGTTTTCCGGAACATTTCGGTCGGGATCGTTCCAGTCGGCCCTATCTGAATAGTATTTATCCGGCCGTCGACTATCACCTTTCGGAGGCCTATATCAGCCTGCTTTCAGGACGCCCCAGTATCACGGCAATCCAACTGGTCAGACGAGAGGGACAGGTCATCGGGCTGCTGGGTGCCGATTTTGATCTTCGCAATCTCCCGTTGACCCAGCAGTTGTATGACGAGCCGGATCAATGGCGACAAATGAAGGGCGACCCCTCGATTCGCGGCCTGCTGTTTCAGCAAACGAGGGTTAAAAGTGTCCTGGACAGCCATATCGACGAAGTAATGGCCATTATGGAAGAACTGATTGCCCAGCGGGGGGTATTCCACGGAAAGCTTCACTTTTCCAGTAGCCGGGCAACCCTTTGGCTGGTGGATGATCCCTACCGTTACCGGATGCTGGAAGTGGAGGAGCTGATAGACCCGGATATCTGCCTCGCCTATCCCCTGCACCCTTACCCGTCCGGTGCGGTTTTACCACAGGATAAAATCAAATCGATACTGGATGGATTCACCAAGTTACGCTTGGCAGATGAAACCGTTTATTTACGCTCTGGATCCATCAATATCTTCAACGGTCTGGTCGGCCTGAATTTCTCATGCGATGGTTCGCATTACATCCCCTGGAGCGACTTCCTGAACCCGCGAAATGCCTTCTGGTCAGGTGATATCAGTTCAACCAATCGACCGGCGGTGGATGCGTGAGGAAGCAGGCTTAGAACTAGGGCTGTTTCTGAATTTCCCGCAGCCGTTCCAGCACTTTCATGGCGCGATCAATCCGGGCGGCCACATCCTGTCGGCCCATATCGAGTTTTTCTGCCGATTCCCACACGGAAACCGCCTGTTCTATCTGCTCTTCACGATAAAGCGCATCGCCGAATGCAATCAGGCGTGTCACCTTTTCATCGCGTAATTGAATAACCTGATCCAGCAAGGCACGGCCTTCCGCGTCATCCGGTACCAGCTCCAGCAGCCGGTTAAGAGAGGCAATCGCATCAGGAATAGCATCATCAGACAGCTGCGCCCTTGCAAGTTTCATCAGATGCTCACGTTGTTGTGCTGTGTTTTGTTTCTCCCGAACAGCCTGTTCAGAGCGTTCCGTGCGTTTTTGCGCGGCATGGGACTGTTTGATTTTCTTGAGCAGATGCGCACTCTCCTCGGTCGGTTTAATCTTTTCCGCCAGAGTTGCGCACTCTTCGGCAAGCGCTTGATCAAGATGCAGATGCACTGAACCGCAGGCAATCAAGCCGGTAACTTTGGATTCAAGCAGGTTTTTCCAAAAAAGCAGGCGAGATTTGGTAATTAAATTCTCTGGGTCAATTGTCGCCAGATCCTCCAGATAGGGGATCTTCTCCTTCAACGACAGTGTCTCATAGACAAGAATCCAGTCTTCCTTATTGCGTTTCCGCATCTCCCAGTCACGAATTATTTCCGATCTCAACTCAACCATCCGCCGCTCTTCCGGAAACTGGTTAACCCCTGCATCCAGAAGGGCTACTGCCTTATGCCACTGCTCCTGCTTGTATAGTGTTTCCGCCTGTTTGACCAGTACCGAAGGAGAGGTTGCCTTCGTCACTGGCGAGACTGTTGTGGTAATGGCACTGCAACCCGCGAGCAGGACGACGAGCAGCAGAATCGGCAGAATTTTCACGGAACCTCCTCCATGGGCAGTATTTTGTCGAGGCTTTCCTGAAACATGGACTCGGAGATAAATGATTCACTATCAATAAGATAAGTCTTTACGGATTGGCGACGCCCCTTAACTTTTACGGTATTTTGGGGAACACTCTTGATCAAGGATTTGACGCCCGGCTGTGCCAGGGTAGCCTCAGTAACCAGAATCTGATCCGGCGCACATATATCGCAGATGCGCGCAGTAAGATTGACCGTATCCCCCACCACCGTGTACTGCATCCGCTCGACGCTCCCCAGGTTTCCAGCCAACATCTGACCGCTGTTGATACCAATTTTGAACTGCACCAGGGGCAATCCCTTTTTATAGCGCTGGTGATTGATGCGGGTAGCGATCTCCTGAATCAGCACGCCACAGGTAACCGCGTGCAGTGCATGGGAAGCATCCGACTCCGGCACCCCAAAAAGGATCATGACACAGTCGCCGATAAACTTATCCACCGTTCCATTGCAGCTGTCTGCCGCAATGGAAAAGTAGCTGAAGTACTGGTTCAGTAATGCCCCCACTTCCTGTGGCGACAGATATTCCGACAATTCAGTAAAACCAACCACATCGCAGAACAGTACACTACCATCTTTGGTAATGCCGCCTAACTCACTACCTTCGGGCTGGTTCAACACCTGATGAGCGATGGTGGGAGAAAGAAAGCGTGAAAACGCCTGTTCCACTTCCCGTTTTTTTTCCATGCCCTCTGCCATGTGCTGGAAGGCACCAAGGACCCGGCCTATCTCATCTTTCCGCCCTATGGTGATCGGCATTCGGGTATCGCCGCTATCAATGGCCTCTCCCACTTTCACCAATTGATAAATCGGCTGACATAGTTTGTGGGACAAGGGGAATGCCAGTAATGCCCCTAGTACTATCAAACCGATAGTGGTGGTTATCAGTGCGCCGGTCAGCGCATTGAGTTGCCGCTCCAGTGGACCCTGATCAATACTCACCACCGCGTACCCGGCGACGACATCCTTAAACTTGATACTACTGAAAAAAGAGACGGCATTTACATAAGGTGTGCGCCAGGGTAGCTGGCGCAGACCGTCGTCCCGCCCAAGCAGGAACAGAATATCGCCGATTGGCGAGACGCCGGCGCTTGCCTTCAGTGCCCCCTTGAGATCAAACACCTGCATGCCGATAATCAGGGAGTTTTTCTCCTGCTGCCTGACCAGCACTTGCAGACTGAGGTCATCACCGGCCAGGAGTGGCTCACCGGCAGCAAAAGCCAGTTGGTCAACCACGACTCCGCCCAGAACTTCATTCTGCTGGCGGTAGGTGGCGGTCTGTTGATTAATTAAAAACCAGCCGAGCAGGCCCATCACCAGAGAAACAAAACAGGCGATAATAACCGACCACTTGAGGGCAAGTGGAAGTGATGAGTTCTCAAACCTACGGGTCAGGTTTTTCATGTATGAGCGTCGGCGCGCGGAGAAGCCACTTTTAGTCAGGAGGGCAATGTTAGCATGTATGGAGGAGCTTGATAGAGACGCATTTTCCGACAATCCAATCTTGGAAACCGGGCGAATTTAACGCCCTCGGTCGGAAATGGCCCCGCCCGGCAGGTTTCTAGCGCCTGGCATCCAGTAGTCCAATAAGATTCAGCAGACTAACGGTCAATTTGGCGGTTATTCCCCACAACAACTCACCTTCATAACGCTGAAAGTGAATCACTTGCACGCTGGCATCGGCATTGTTCAACGCGCGCCTGCTAATCTGATGATTTGCCGGGTCTGCCAGCCAGGTAACCGGAATACTAAAAACCCGGCTTACTTCACGGCTGTCCAATACCAGCGGAACAGGCCAGTTGATTTCCGCCACTACCGGAGTTACCAGGTAGTTACTGATAGTGCGATAGGATTTTAAATTACCAAGTATGGATACATGTTCCGGGTCCAGGCCAATCTCTTCCTGGGCCTCACGCAGGGCGGCATCGTGGGCATCACGATCAACCGCATCAAGCTTTCCCCCCGGAAAGGCAACCTGCCCACTGTGACGGTCAGCTTCGTGCTCGGATCTCCGGATATAGAGAACCCGCCACCCGTCAATATCCCTGAACAGCGGTATCAGCACCGATGCGGGTTCCGGAGGTGCGGAAAAATATCCCTCAGGATACTCCACCGGTTCAGGAACCTGGTGTCCTCTGTCTGCAAGTATCCTGGAGATAATGGTGCAATCGAGCTCAAATCGATTCATGCCGATTGATCCATGGTTGCTGCTATCTCACCCAACATTTTTACACCCTTCTCCATTTTAGCAGTTGGACAATCCGCATAATTAATTCGAATATGGTGGGTATATTTTCCGGTGCTGGAAAACAGCTCGCCTGGCGCCACCCCTATACCCTGTTCCATAGCGGCGGTAGTCAATGCCATTGAGTTGACCGTTTCCGGCAGTTCCACCCAAAGCAGATATCCTCCCCGGGGATTGGAGGCGCGGGTACCTTCAGGAAAATAGCGGGTAACCCACTCCAGCAGATAATCCCGACCACGTTTATACACGGATCGAACCTTTTTCAAATGGCGGTCATACCCGCCACGTGAGATGAAATCAGCCACCGCCAACTGGGGCAGTGTAGCCGAACTCATACTCGATATATATTTCATATGCATGACGCGGCTGGCGTAGCGGCCTGGCGCCACCCAGCCAACGCGCAGGCCAGGTGCCAGAGATTTCGAGAAGGATGAGCAGAGTATCACCCGCCCCTCCTTGTCAAAAGACTTCAGGGTGCGCGGCCTGGGGGTGTCGTAGGCCAGATCCCCATAGATATCATCTTCAATCAGCGGCGTATCGAAGCGTGCCAACAACTCTACCAGCCGCGCCTTGCGCTCATCCGGCATGGTGTATCCCAGCGGATTATTAAACGTGGGGGTAATCAGACAGGCCTTTACCGGCCACTGCTCCAGCGCCAACTCCATTGCATCCAGACTGATCCCCTGCTCCGGGTGCGTCGGCAGCTCCAAAACTTTCAGGCCACACGCTTCTATCGCCTGGAGCGAACCGTAAAAGCTGGGAGAGTCGACAATCACAGTATCTCCCGGTTGCGTCAGTGCACGCAGACTGCTGGCCAGCGCCTCCTGACAACCCGAAGTTATGATGACCTCATCGGAAGATAGATTGCAGCCGGAGTCAACGGCAAGGCGGGTGATCTGTTTACGCAGCTCATCACAACCAAAAATATAGTCGTAAGAGAGGCCACGCAGTTCGCCGCGTCGTGTCAGAGAGGCAAGTGATCGCTGCAGTGGCTTCAGGGTGCCAAGTGACAGGTTAGGTACCGCCCGGCCCAGATAGAGGGCATCGGCGGTTTCCGTCTGATAGAGCACATGGAACACCTTGGCCCAGGTACTGGTCTCCTTGGGGTGTGCCGAGTAGGCCTGGGTAGACGGCAAATCGAGCAACCGCTGCTGTTGCCGGGTGACAAAATGCCCCGATTTTGGCCGTACCTCGGTGAGACCGCGCTGTTCCAGCAGAAGATAGGCCTCCTGAACCGTGGATATACTCACGCCCAACTGCCCGCTCAGATGGCGGACCGAGGGTAAGCGATCGCCCATTTTATAGATTCCACCCGCTATCTGTTCACTCAGAGTTTGGGCAACTTGTTCGTATTTTTTCATATTAACCAGTACAGATAGGCCTCGAAGGATGCCTCACAGATGGATAAATTGGAAAACTGTAATGCAATAGATATTTATATTGTGAATCTGTAACGGTCACAGAGTAACGCATAAAGTAAGTATCCCCCGGCAAAGCCGGGGGCTTTATCTGTGAGCCACTCGAAGCGGCCTGTATTACGGAGCCTGACGGCTCCTTGAGCCCCTCGAAG
>NZ_ATZE01000004.1 GCF_000428045.1 Sedimenticola selenatireducens DSM 17993
GTGGTCTCGGGCGGTCGGGGCATGGGCAGTGGCGAGAACTTCAAGCTGATCGAGGCGGTGGCGGACAAGCTGAACGCGGCGATAGGCGCGTCACGTGCGGCGGTGGATGCGGGCTATGTGCCGAATGACTACCAGGTGGGGCAGACGGGCAAGATTGTGGCGCCGGAGCTGTACATTGCGGTGGGCATTTCGGGGGCGATTCAGCACCTGGCGGGGATGAAGGAGAGCAAGGTGATCGTGGCGATCAACAAGGACGAGGAGGCGCCGATCTTCCAAGTGGCCGACTATGGCCTGGTGGCGGACCTGTTCCAGGCCCTGCCGGAGTTGGAGCAGGCGTTGTAACCCCTTCCCGGGACTAACGCACTTAATAGACGCCCTGCGCTTACGCACAGGGCTTTTTTTTTACCGTAATGGTAGAAACTATCTCGCTGTAGGAGCGCGTGAGATGGTTGCCTTTGCAGTTTTACTCGAAAAAACGCGTGAACTGCTCCACTTCGTCACGGGGTGTGCGGTAGCTGTTGATGATATTACTTGTGTCTTCGTATCCCATCGCCAGGCCTACCACCAGTTTTTTCTCTTCGGAATAACCCAACTCCCGTTTAACGATCTCCGGATACTCGCCCAGGGCCGCCTGCGGGCAGGTGGCCAGTCCCTCTTCCAGTGCCATCAGCATGATGGACTGAATGAACATGCCGTAATCGAGATAGGAACCGGTTTCAAGAATCCGGTCAATAAAGAAAAACATCATCACCGGCGCATCAAAGGCACGGTAATTGGCAGCCCACTGGTCCTGCTGACGTTGTTTCTCTTCCCGGCTGATATTGAGAGTCGAGTACATCTGCAGTCCACAGGCGCGGCGACGCGCTTTGTAGACCCCTTCCCAGACCTCCGGATAATACTGAAACTCCATTGCTCCGGCTTGCCCGCTGCGAAAGGCGGTCTCCATCAGATCACCTAGCCGCCGCCGTTTTTCACCCGTCACGACAGCCACCTGCCACGGCTGGGTGTTGGTTCCGGATGGGGCGTGACGCGCCGCATCCAGAATACGTACGATCTTCGCTTTCTCGACTTCCTGCGGCAGAAAGGCCCGGGTAGCCTTTCTCTGTTTCAGCGCCTCTTTTACTTGCATTGACCGGCTCCGATTTACCTTAACGTTAACGTCATAATAGAGAATCCTGTTGGGATGTCCACGTAAAATTGCTTTACCAACAGGTTTTGGAAGGAGGCGGGGAGTCGTGCGTCAAATAGGCTAAAATGGTGTGGTTCCTTGTAATCTTGCTAACGCATTGTTTGAAGGCATCGTCATACCATTTTTTGATTACCTGTCTAACCGAACTGTATTCGACCAGGGCTGAGCCTGGTAGGCAATCAGGTATCATTTTAATAAAAAAATCAGGACTATTTCATGCAAAAGCTCGATTGTTTTAAAGCCTATGATATTCGCGGCCAGCTCGGGCAATCGCTGAATGAGGATATCGCCTATTGCATCGGGCGGGCGTATGCCGAATATATAAAGCCAGAAAGAGTAGTGATCGGGGGGGATATGCGACTCTCTACCGACGCCTTGAAGCGGGCATTATCCAACGGTCTGCGCGATGCCGGTGTTACGGTGCTGGATATCGGTTTGTGCGGCACAGAAGAGATCTATTTCGCCACTTCCTATCTGGAGACGGATGGCGGTATCGTGGTTACTGCAAGCCATAATCCCAAAGACTACAACGGCATGAAACTGGTACGCGAGGAGTCGAAGCCGATCAGTGGTGATACCGGGCTGAATGAAATTGAAGCCCTGGTCAGGCGTAACCGGTTTTCTGAAATGCCTGCCAACCAGAGAGGGGAGTACCAACCGATATCGACGCGGGACGCCTATGTCGATCACCTGATGGGTTATATAGCCGCCGAAGCGATCCATCCGCTCAATCTGGTGGTCAATGCGGGAAATGGTGTGGCTGGTCTCTGTATTGATGTCATTGAACGACGGTTCGCCTCCCTGGGTATACCGATAACCTTTCATAAGATCCATCATCAGCCAGATGGCACATTTCCCCATGGCATTCCCAATCCGCTACTGGTGGACAATCGTCAGGATACGATCGATGCGGTACTGTCGCATCAGGCCGATTTCGGTATTGCCTGGGATGGAGATTTTGATCGCTGCTTTCTGTTTGATGAACAGGGGCGATTTATCGAGGGTTACTATATCGTGGGGCTGCTGGCGGAGGCTTTTCTTGAGAAGTATCCAGGTAGCCGGATTATCCATGATCCTCGATTGATCTGGAATACCCTGGATATTGTGAAACAGCATGGTGGTCAGGCTATCCAGAGTAAAACCGGGCATGCCTTCATCAAGGAGCGGATGAGGCAGGAGGATGCGGTCTATGGCGGCGAGATGAGTGCGCATCACTATTTTCGGGATTTTTTCTACTGTGATAGCGGCATGATTCCCTGGCTGTTGATTGCCGAACTGGTCAGTCTAAAACAGCAGCCATTGTCGGCCCTGGTGGATGATCGTATCGCAGAATATCCCTCGCCCGGTGAGATCAATAGTCAGATCGGTGATCCGGCTGCCGCTATCGCCCGGGTGTTGGCTCACTATCAGGAGCAGGCGCTGTCGGTGGATTACACCGACGGTATCAGTGTTGATATGGCGCAGTGGCGGTTTAATCTGCGCAGTTCGAATACTGAACCGGTCGTCAGACTAAACCTGGAAACCCGGGGGGATATGCGCTTGATGCGTGAGAAGTGCGAAGAGGTATTGAATCTGCTGAGGTCAGCCGATAATTAGGGGCTGATTGGTTAGAGAGGACAGTGGACAATACAAAAGCCCGCCCCGTGCAATCTCGGGAGCGGGCTTTTTGCTGTCTGGATGCAGGTCGACCCGTCATCCCGTTGGTGTTTTATTCGCTTGCCGCAGTTTCGGTGGTGGCGGAAGCCATTGCTGCCGATTTCCGGGCTGCGGTCTTGCGCGGACGACGTTTGGCGCTTGCCTTCCGCTTCTTCTTGGGGGCATTGGCCTTGGTCCAGTCGCTTTCGAATTTTTCCAGTGCCTTCTGTTGCGCGGCAGACTTCTTCTGTGTGTCGCTTGCTTCTTTGAGAGCCTGTTTGGCGTTTTTCATCTGCTCACGCAGCTCGGATACCTTTTGACCTGCGATACGCAGCGCCTCGCGTGACTTTTCTACCTGTTTCTTTGTGGCTGCGGTACGGTTGGTGGTGGCCTTTTCCGCTGCAGCGTTCTTTTTATCGCGCAGTACCGCCTGTCTGGCTACCGCCTTATCCAGTTGGCCCTTGATTTTTTCTACACTCTTTTGTGCCTGTGCCGCGTCTTTTTCGTAAAGCTTGGTCAGTTGAGCTTGTGATTTGGCAATTGACTGTTCTAGTTGTGCTACAGGAGAGATGCTGGGTGCTGCCTTCTTGGCGGCAGTAGTTTTTGTTGCACGGGCTGCCGTTTTTTTAGCAACGCGTTTTTTTGTGGTTCTTGCTTTTTTCGTGACCATCTGAGGTTCCCCATAAGAGTGTATGAAATGCGACGGGTAGTTGAGTATCCCACAGATCGAATATTGCCAAAGTTGAATACTGTTGCCAATACTTTATTTGGAAATTATGAAAAATATTCAATAGTTTTACAGATAATAGCGATACCTTACTTAAACAACGCGCAATAATTTTATGATTTCTTCGTCAAGACTAAATTAGCAATCACCCTTGCTAAATCAAATTCAGCGCCTTGGAATACGCTGGTCGCCCATTTTACCAGTGTGGTATTAGGATAAATCGGGTCGATGAAACAGTAACCGGGTTCAAGTTATGATGAGGTCGGTCGCTAGACTATTTCAAGCATGGTGGAGTGGAGAGACTGTTGGTTCCTGCCCATCGTCGTCGTTAACTCAATAACACACGTATTGTTTGTGACTACTGAAAATTCAAATCAGCAAAAAAATCAAAACAGGACACAACAGCGCATGCTGCTGTTTACCCTTTTTGGTCGCCAGGTATTCGGCATCAATGTTCTGAAGATTAAGGAGATCATCCCCTACCATGCGATGAACACACTTCCCGGGGCCAATCCTGCGATTATTGGCATCGCCCGCCTGCGTGGACAGCCATTCCCGGTAATTGATCTTTCCAGTGCATTGGGTATGACTACAACCAAGGATGTAGCGGAATTTGCCGATTGTTCAATCATTATTTCAGAATTCAATCGTTCTCTGCAGGGCTTTCTGGTTAAAAAAGTGGATAAGATAATTCCGCTTGGGTGGGATGCCATACAACCTCCACCGGCTTCGTCTGGACGCTTTAATTACATAACGGGTGTGATTAATATCGACGATAAGATTGTAGAGGTGATTGATGTTGAGCGCGTGCTGAATGAGGTTGCACCTCCCAAGGACAGCACCGGAAAGGGTGTTAGCCTCTCGGATGAACAACTTGAGCTGTTGCGCAGAAAGTTGATCCTTGTGGTGGATGACTCCGGGCTTGCCAGAAAGCAGGTCTCCCAGACTCTGGCGATGATTGGTATAGATCCGGTGATGGCCAACGACGGTAAAGAGGCCCTGCAATTATTGCACGCACTGCATGCAGAAGGACGTACTGTTGATCTGATCATTTCGGATATCGAGATGCCTGAGATGGATGGTTACACGCTGACGCGGGAACTGCGCAAGGATCAGGATTTCGCTTCGGTTTATATACTGCTCCATACCTCGCTGGCAGGCGCCGTCAGTCAGGAGTATGCCACGGCCAGCGGGGCAAATGCTGCCTTGACGAAGTTTGTTACCGAAGAGTTGGCTGAGGCGGTTCTGGAGGGACTGGGTCAGGATCAGGATCACTGAAGCAGATACCGGAAAACCGGTGTTTTCTACTTCGCCCGAAAAGGGGGTAGGGGTACACTTGTACAATATTTCACCGACCCGGATCCCAACTAACCCATGAACGTCAAACCCTATGCAGAGCGAATCCGTATACGTGGATTGGTTCAGGGCGTCGGTTTCAGGCCGACGGTCTGGAATTTTGCCAATCACTGCAAATTGCTCGGTGCGGTATGGAATGACGCCGAAGGTGTTCTGATCGATGCCATTGGCTGTAAATCTGCGATAGATCGACTGATCGATTTAATCACACAACAACCACCACCACTGTCCAAGATCGATGCTGTCGAACGACAGCCGCTTGCATTGCTGGATAGACCGGCATACACCCGGTTTGAGATTATTGAAAGCAGGGGGGGCGAGATCCGTACCGGTATTGTTCCTGATGCGGCTACCTGCGATGCCTGCCTGCAGGATATCCATCAACCACATAACCGGCGTTATCACTACCCGTTTACAAACTGTACCCATTGTGGCCCCAGACTCTCCATTGTGCGCGCGATCCCTTATGACCGGGCGACTACCAGTATGGCGGTATTTCAACAATGCAAGGCTTGCCTGGCAGAATACCGTGATCCAGCGGATCGACGCTTTCATGCACAACCTAATGCCTGTCCGGCGTGTGGTCCGCGGGTCTGGCTGGAAGATGTCGCAGGCAAAGCGTTGCATGAGGGGAGTGACAAGGAACCGCTTGAGCTTGCGGCCAAACTTCTACGCTCCGGTGCTATCCTGGCGATCAAGGGAATCGGCGGCGTGCATCTCGCCTGCGATGCGGGGAATGAACAGGCCGTTGCGACACTGCGCTCAAGGAAACGACGCTACCACAAGGCCTTTGCCTTGATGGCGACCGACCTGGCAATGATTCGCCGTTATGCCAAAGTCAGTGATCAGGAGGAGGCTCTGCTGAAAAGTAGCGCCGCACCTATTGTGATTCTGCGGCAGGGAGGGGACGAAACGCTCGCGCCTGCGATCGCCCCGGGGCAGCGATCTCTTGGTTTTATGCTGCCCTATACGCCCCTGCATCATCTATTGATGGGGCGGTTGGCGCGACCGATTGTGCTGACATCCGGCAATCTGTCGGATGAGCCGCAGGTAATCTCGAATAACGCTGCTCATGATCGTCTGTCGGCTATTGCCGATTACTGGCTTCTGCATGACCGGGAGATTGTGAATCGCCTGGATGATTCGGTGGTTCGGGTGATGGACGGTGATGCCAGAATATTGCGCCGGGCGCGTGGCTATGCGCCTGCGCCTATCACTTTGCCTGATGAGTTCAGGGGAACCCCACCGATACTTGCCCTGGGTGGTGAACTGAAGAACACGTTCTGCCTGATGAAGGACAACCAGGCCATTCTCTCCCAGCATATGGGCGATCTCGAGAACGGCGCCACCATCAAGGAATACCATCGCTCCCTGGAACTCTATGGTCAACTGTTCCAACATGACCCGGCGGTAGTGGTGGTCGATTATCATCCCAATTATCTCTCGACCCAGTGGGGCCAGCAGATGGCTGAGGAGCGTAAGATCCATCTGGAATCCGTTCAGCACCATCATGCGCATATAGTCGGCTGTATGGCGGAGCATGGCAGGGGTTTGGATCAAGCGGACGTTTTGGGTGTTGCGCTTGATGGTCTTGGCATGGGGGAGGACGGTGCCCTGTGGGGCGGCGAGTTCCTGAGAGTCAATTATCGTGAGTTTCAACGCCTGGGTTACTTCAAACCCACGGCTATGCTGGGGGGCGCCAAGGCGATGCATGAACCCTGGCGCAATACGCTCGCCCACCTGTTGAGTGAATTCGCCTGGGATCGTCTGTCACATGATTATGGCGAACTGGAGATTGTGCGCTTTCTCAACAGCAAGCCGATTGCCAACCTGCAACAGATGTTTGAGCGAGGACTGAATTCACCACTGGCTTCCTCTTGTGGCAGACTGTTCGATGCGGTCGCCGCTGCTATCGGGATCTGCCGGGAGCAGGCGAGCCACGAAGGACAGGCCGCCATTGAGATGGAGGCCCTGATTGGCCATGAGTTTTTGGAGGGGCAGGAAACAGGATATGGATACCGGATGGAATGGATTGGCGGGCAGTGCGTGCTGGGCTGGCAACCACTGTGGCACGCCTTGCTTAAGGATCTTCGGCGGGATGTGGCATCGGGGGTCATAGCCGCCAGATTTCATCTGGGGATGATCCAAGCGGTAACAGAGACGGCGCTGCAGCTTTGCCGACAACAACGGTTGAATACCGTTGTACTCTCAGGAGGCGTATTTCAGAACAGGATTCTACTTGAGGGCGTGAGCCACAAGCTGCGCGAACAGGGGTTGACCCTAATGAGTCCTCGCGTGCTGCCGGCCAATGACGGGGGGCTTTCGCTGGGACAGGCGGTGGTGGCAGCGGCGCGTCAGCTCAATCGCATTGCCTGAATTCAGGCAGGTACTGTCAGCTCTCGAAACAGTGGTGTTGTGCCTTCAGGTGTCGAAGTGTTTCGATCCGCTCCTCTGCCGAGATTATTCGTCCATTCTCCTGGTACTGAAGATATCCGGCGTATCCTGATATCGCATAGGCCGGCATAAACAGCGTGGTGCCTATCCAGATTGCCGCCCCCTGGTAGGGGTCATTATAAAAGTCCGGTTTATAGCTATAGGTTTTGGGCATGAGATCGGTGATTTCACGTTCCAGGGCGAGACAGTTTAGAGCATGGTCGCTTTCCGTTGGTGTCACCGTGGCGGGTGTCCGGTAGAGGTCAAAAGGAATCACCCTGGTATCCGCTTTTTGCGCCGAAGTTTTATTCAAGTCGTCGGCCATTCCGATCGATGCAGTGACCAGTAGTAGCAGTGAGCCGATTTTCATGCCTGCAGTGGCAGCGGTTGACATGGATGTATCCTCCGGTTTTTTGCGCAATGGTAGCAATATCGGCAGTCTCGCAGATAAGTTGATCCGTCACGAAGTAGATAAAGTACTATTTGTTCAATATATGTCACGTTTGAACAAAAAACCGATGAAAACACCCCGAAGATACTGTAGTATAAGTATTAGCTAATATGTTGTTTTTGGAGCATCCAATGCCCGATCTCGAATTTGAATTTTCACTAAGGCCGGACTCAGATCCTGAGCTGGCTCCCTATGTGCTCAAATTTACCGGAAAATCAATTGTATGGGATGATGCCTCAGGCTCTGATCGTGTGGTTGGAGAGATACATGGTCACAAGCTCGATTTGGCGGCGGCGATTGTGGATGGTGTCAATCAATCACTCTTGCTCGACTCGGTCTGTCCCGAGCTATCGGAGTTTTCCCAGACGGCGTTCGGTGACGATGGCTGCCACTATCTGCAGGAAATGGCCGATGGCAGTATGAAGAAGCAGGAGTGCAGTGGATTGGTCTACATCAACGAGATTACGATTGACCCGGACTATAGGGGGCAGTGTATCGGCAGCGCCCTGATGGGAAAGATCGGTCAAATGGTGGATGTGGAAGACAGCATTATCGCCTTGAAGGCTTTTCCGCTCTCGCCGGAATATGGCAAGCGTGTTCCGGAAGCGGATGTGGAAAGAGTCAAGCGGTTTTATGAGCGTCTTGGTTTTACCCATATCGGTGGCGAGTTCATGGTAAAACAGGCCAATCTCTGCGACACCATCAAGAAACGCCTGGCGTGGAGAAAGGACCAGCCGATTAAATCGACCGTCATCAGCAGGACAAGTTTCACCCCGGAATAGTGACAGATTGTCTGCCCAATTCTGTGTTATAAATTATCATTGATTTGGTCGACCGGCACGGCTATCAGAACAAGGTGGCGGCAATCGGTCTTAATTTTCTCAAGGACAGTCTATGGCGGACCGCGGTTTCAATTTTGCAGGATTCATGATTCGATGGATCCTGGCGTTGCTTTTGGTGTTTTCAACCTACAATCCATCGGGTTACTCCTGGTATCACTGGCTGACTGAAGCGGAGACCAAAATCGATCCGCTGATTGCCCTGGCCGGCGTATTATTGCTAATTGGTTGGGTGATCTATGTACGTGCAAGCGCCCGTTCTCTTGGCGTGATCGGTGCGCTGCTGGCGTTGGCATTTTTCGGAACCCTGGTCTGGGCGTTGATCCATTATCAGGTCATTTCTCTCAGCAATACCACACTGCTCACCTATATCGTGCTGGTCGTTATTTCTGCGGTGATGGCCACCGGACTCTCCTGGTCCCATATCCGTCGCCGCATGAGTGGCCAGCTGGATGTTGATGACCGGGATGAAGATTGACCGGTAACTGCCGGTATGGTGGTTTTGTAAGGAAGAGGCGGAGTCATTGCAAAAGAAGCCAGGAGGCATGCTCTCAGGACTCAGTGGATTGATTCCGCTTCCAAGACGATTCAACTTCTGATACGGAATTCGCATGCGGTGAAATATCAAAACAAGCTGCTCAAATATAGCGCCTCCGTCCTGCTTGGATGGTGCTGCCTGTGGCTGATTGCAACGACGGCTTTAGCGCAGAGCAACGGGGAATCCCAACAGCCGCAAGCAGCAGTTGCACCCTCCACGATCGAGACCCTGAGCTCTTTTGTCGAGCTGAGAAAAGCGTTGCAAAAGGATATCCGGACACTAAACCAGGAGCTCCAGTCCACCCGGTCAGAGGCCGAGAAGGCGAGCCTGAAGCAGCGGCTGGAAAAGCTGGAGAGTGACCTCCGAACCACCACGCGGAATTTCGAGAATATCGCAGCGGGTGTCGATATTACCACGCTACGGGGTGAGGTCACGGAAGAGTTCAATCTGCAACAGGAGGTGTTCGCCCTGGTCAGGCCCGCTATTGACGAGATGAAGGAGATGACCGCCCGGGTTCGCAAGAAATCGGAACTCAAGAAAAAAATTGACTATTTCGAGGAGCAACTGCCGGTTATCACCCAGGCGCTGGCCAATATCGACACACTTAAACAGGCGGCGAGTAATAAAAGCCTGATGCAGACCCTGCAGGAGACGGAAGAGCAGTGGTCCAAGCAGCAGGCGTTCATACAGAGTGAGCTGCAGGCGGCACAGTTACAACTGGATAAGCTGAATGCCGCTGAGACATCGTTTGCCGAGGCATCCCAGAGCTATCTGAAGTCCTTTTTTCAGAAGCGCGGACTCTACCTCACGATCGCACTCCTGGTGGTGGCTTCCGTCATCCTCTTGTCGCGCCTGAGCGCCAAGGTAATGCAGCGTTATATCCCGGGATTTCGGGCAAAACATCGCAGTTTCAAGATTCGCCTGGTTGAGCTGCTGCACCGCATGCTCACTGTCCTGTTTTCAATTCTTGGCCCCATGACAGTATTCTATCTGGTGGAAGACTGGGTGCTGTTCAGCCTGGGTATACTGCTGTTGTTCGGCATCGCCTGGGCGCTCAGGCAGACCTTGCCACGCTATTGGAGCCAGATACAGCTGTTTCTCAATGTCGGCTCGGTACGCGAGGGCGAGCGGATCTTCATGGAGGGATTGCCCTGGCGGGTAGAGCAGATCAACGTCTACAGCACGCTGGTCAATCCGGTGGCCGGTATCAGCCAGCGGGTACCCATTGACGAGCTGGTCGATCTTAAATCGCGTCCATCTCAAACCGATGATCCCTGGTTTCCCTGTGGTCAGGGGGACTGGGTCATTCTGAGCAACGGGATCAGGGGCAAGGTCACCGGTATCTCTCATGAAATGGTTCAGCTGGTGGAGCGGGGTGGCGCCAGAGTGACCTATCAGATGGCGGATTTTCTGGCGGCATCGCCGCGTAATCTGGCGACCAATTTCCGTATCAAGGAGGTCATCGGTCTCAGTTACGCCCTGCAACAGGAGATTACAGCAGTTATTCCTGAGGCATTGCAGAACTATCTGACGCTAAGGATACATCAGGAAGGCTACGGTGATCAGTTGTTGAATCTGCGGGTGGAGTTCGCAGCCGCGAACACTTCGTCACTGGATATTGCCATCATCGCGGACTTCAAGGGCGAGGCGGGTGATCTGTATAACCGGCTGCGTCGCGCCATTCAACGCTGGTGTGTGGATGCCTGCAGTGAAAACGGCTGGGAGATCCCGTTCCCGCAACTGACACTGCACGGATCGCTCTCAGCCTCCGAATAACCCGTCCTGATCAACGGGGCAAGGTGATCACTGCTTCGAGTCCATGCAGTTTCCCTTTACGCAGGATGACATCGCCCCCATGGGCCCGGGCGATATTCCGGGCGATCCCGAGTCCAAGGCCGGTTCCGCCGGTCTCCCGGGCACGCGATTTCTCGCGGCGATAGAAGGGATTGAACAGTCCCTCCAGTTCGTCTTCCGGTACGCCTTTGCCACGGTCTGCGATGATGATGGTTAATTTCTGCGGACTATCCTCCAGGCGGATATCCGCAGCCTCGCCATAACGCACGGCATTTTCAATCAGATTCATCAGGCAGCGTTTCAGGGCCAGCGGTCGTCCGGTATAGGGTGCCGTTTTACTGCTTGTCAGGGTCATCTCCCAGCCCAGCTCCTGTGCATCATCCTGCAGGGATTCCAGCAGGGCATTGACACTGATCTGCACCGGTTTCTCCTTGCTCTCGGTGCCGCGCAGATAATCCAGTGTGGCGAGCACCATCTGCTCCATCTCATCCAGGTCCTTCTCAAACCTGGACTGGAGCGCGTCGTCCTTCAGCAGTGCCAGGCGCAGACGCAGACGGGTGATGGGGGTTTTTAGATCATGTGATACGGCTGCCAGCACCCGGCTGCGATCCTCGATATAGCGTCGCAGCCGCTCCTGCATGGTATTGAATGCCCGTACCGCATTCCTGACTTCCCGCGGGCCTTTTTCGTTGAGCGGCGGATAGGTGATGTCCTTGCCGATATTCTGTGCCGCCTCGGCCAGTGTGCCGAGGGGGCGGGTAACCCAACGAACCGCCAGCAAGGAGAGCAGGATGATGGAGATCAGCAGCACACCCAGATAAGTGAGCAGCCTGTACGGCCACTGTTCCACCCCTTCGGGGATCGGACGCAGGATATTCAGCCAGTTGCCGTCAGACAACCGAATACTGGCCTGAAATCCGCTTCTCGGGGGACGAAATCGCGACGGACGGGATTCCACATATCGTCGGTCAGATACCTCACTCCGCTGCCGCCAGAAGGAACTTTCCCGATCACGACTGCCGTGGATGGGATTGATCGCCACCTGGATCTCCGTGCGTTCGGACAGCGCCTGCCGTAATAGCATCTCCAGGTGATTTGACGGCACGGCATCTACGCCTTGTTGCAGGGGACTATTGGACAGCGTGGCGCGAAACTGCGGGGTACTGAATGCCCTGACAATACGCGCCCGTTCCTTGGGTTCCGTATCCTCCAACAAGTAGACCAGCGAGGCCACCCGTTGAATCAGCTGTATCCCGGTGTTTTCCCGAATCACATCGACCCGGTCTTTCAGCAGCAGTCCGGTACTGAGAAATTGAGCCAACAGCAGTCCGCCAATCAGTATCAGAGTCAGTCGTCCAAACAGTGAGCGGGGGAGCAGCCTCATATCGGAGCGCCATTACTCTTGACTTGTACAGTGAACACATAACCTTCACCGCGCACCGTCTTGATGATCCCGGGCTCCTTCGGGTCATCTTCCAGGCGTCTTCTGAGACGGCTGACCAGTACATCGATACTGCGATCAAAGGGATCGGCTTCCCGCCCCTGGGTGAGATCAAGCAATTGGTCGCGATTCAATACCCGGTTGGGGTGCTCCAGAAATACTTTCAACAGCCGGTATTCCGCACCGCTGAGGGGTACCACGATCCCCGATGATGACACCAGGTGGCGGGCTATCGGGTCCAGCGTCCAGTCGGCGAAACATATTGCCTGGGGTGTTGACTCCGGCTGATCATAAGGAAGCGAGGTGCTGCGACGCAGGACGACCTTGATGCGGGCCAGCAGTTCCCGCGGATTGAACGGCTTGGGCAGATAGTCATCGGCACCCATTTCCAGCCCCAGGATACGATCCATCTCGTCACCCCGGGCGGTGAGCATGATGATGGGTATTCTGGATTTCACGCGCAGATTGCGACAGAGTTCCAGACCGTCGGTCCCGGGCAGCATCAGATCCAGCACCACCAGATCGATACGTTGATCCTCCAGTACCCGGTTCATTGTTTTGCCTTCACCCACCGTGGTCACACGGTAACCGTTCTGCTCCAGATAGGCCTGCAGCAGTTGGCGGATTTCTTGGTCGTCATCGACCACCAGAATGTGTTGTGGTTTTTCCATTGGCTCTTTATACCCGATCAGCCGGTATCCGGGTGGCCGACTTTGTAACAGAGTGTAACAGCCCGGGCGTTGTTACTCAGGGTTACAAAAAGGCGTGCTTTTGAAATTGGCAGCTTACATTCGGCTGTTCTCATAGTGCCTACAGGAGGGGGTATGCCGCTCCATCAGCAGAGAGGGTAAATCATGAAACGTTCGAGCAAGATTATTCTTACAGCAGTCACCGTGGTTGGCATCAGCCTCGCGTCGCTCTCGTATGTATCCGCCAATGGCCGTTATGACCGCTGTGGATATGGTCAGGGGCCGGTAAGTATGCAGGATGGGGGCAAGAGTCAGTGGGGTCGCCACGGTTTTGGGCATGGCAGATCCGGTGATCCTGCGGCCAGAATGGAGCAGGGCCTGGATATGATCAAGTACAAGTTGCGTATTACCGAGGAACAGGAGCCGGCCTGGCAAGCCTTTGAGCAGAGCATGAAGCAGAAGATGAGCTCGCGCCTGGAGGCACGTCAGGCAGCTCGTGAAGCGGGTAGGAGCATGACGGTGGCGGAGCGGGTTGAGCGTATGCGCAATGGTGCTGGCCAAATGACCGAAATGGCCGATGCCATAGAGAAACTCTACGCCAGTCTGACACCCGAGCAGCAGAAGATCGCCGACGAGCTGCGGCCAATGGGTGGCATGGCACGCATGCGATAAACAGTAAGCTTTGGATTTATGAGCGCAATGGACCGGCGCCCACCCTAGTGGTGGGCGCCGGTCGGTTTTCAGGAGAGTAACTCCCGGCGGTTGGCGAACTGCTCCAACGCCTCCGGGTTGGCCAATGCCTCCTTGTTCTTCACCGGTCGCCCATGCACCACCTCGCGTACCGCCAGCTCCACGATCTTGCCGCTCTTGGTGCGCGGAATGTCGCTGACTTGCACGACCCGGGCCGGTACATGGCGTGGCGTAGTGTTGGCGCGGATCTGTTTCCTGATCTTGTCGATCAGGGCATCATCCAGAGTCAGGCCGTCCCGCAGGCGCACGAACAGCACCACCCGCACATCGCCCTCCCATTCCTGGCCGATTACCAGGCTCTCCACCACCTCGTCCAGTTGTTCCACCTGGCGGTAGATCTCCGCAGTGCCGATGCGCACACCGCCGGGATTGAGCACCGCGTCGGAACGGCCATAGATAATGATGCCATCCTGTGCCGTCAGCTCCACGTAATCACCGTGACACCAGACGTTGGGGAAGCGGTCGAAGTAGGCGCTGTGGTACTTCTCTCCGTCGGGATCGTTCCAGAAGCCGATCGGCATGGAGGGGAACGGATTGGTGCAAACCAGCTCGCCCTTTTCCCCGCGCACCGGCTTGCCGTCGTCGTTCCATACCTCCACCTGCATGCCAAGGCCACGGGTCTGCAGTTCGCCGCGGTAGACCGGTAGCACCGGGTTGCCCAGCGCGAAACAGGAGATGATATCGGTGCCGCCGGAGATGGATGAGAGACACATGTCCTGCTTGATGTTTTCGTAGACGAAATCAAACGCCTCCGGCACCAGCGGGGAACCGGTGGAGCAGAGGGTGCGAACACTGGCGAGATCGTGTGTCTGACGCGGTTTCAGCCCCGCCTTGTTGATGGCATCGATGAACTTGGCCGAGGTGCCGAACTGGGTCATTTTTTCCGCATCGGCATAGTCGAACAGCACGTTGCCGTCCGGGTAGAAGGGGGAGCCGTCATATAGCAGCAGGGTCGCCTCGGCAGCCAGTCCGGAGACTAGCCAGTTCCACATCATCCAGCCGCAGGTAGTAAAGAAGAAGGTGCGGTCGCCCGGTTTCACGTCGGTGTGCAGGCGGTGCTCCTTGAGGTGCTGCAGCAGGGTGCCGCCGGCGCCGTGCACGATGCACTTGGGTACTCCGGTGGTACCGGAGGAGAACATGATGTAGAGCGGGTGATCGAACGGCAGCTGCTCGAAGCTGATCTCTTGTGCGGCATAACCATCAATGAACTGCCCCAGGGGCAGGGCGCCGTCGATCGCATCCAGTGCGAACGTGTCCCGGGTATAGGGAATCACCACCACCCGTTCGATAGAGGGGATGCGTCGGCGTATTTTGGCAATCCTCTCCAGGCTGTCATGGGTCTTGCCGTTGTAGTAGTAGCCGTCGGCGACGAACAATAGTTTTGGTTCGATCTGTCCGAAGCGGTCCACCACGCCGTTGACCCCGAAGTCGGGCGAACAGGAGGACCAGATGGCGCCCAGGCTGCTGGCGGCCAGCATGACGATGATAGTCTCCGGCATGTTCGGCAGGTAGGCGGCGATTCGATCACCCTGGCCGATACCGGCTGCCTTCAGCGCCTGGGCCACCCGGGAGACATGGTTATAGAGTTCCCGATGACTGACCCGTCGTTGCACCTTGTCCTCACCCCGGAATATCAGCGCATCGCTGTCATCCCGGCGGCGCAGCAGATTCTGGGCAAAGTTGAGCCGGGCCTGGGGAAACCAGCGGGCGCCGGGCATTTTGTTGCCATCTTTCAGCACCGTCTCGCCACGGGTCTCGGCGATGACGCCGCTCTCTTCCCAGACCGCGCACCAGAACGCTTCCGGCTGGTCGATGGACCACTGGTAAAGCGCCGGGTAGTCGGCCAGTTCGATGCCATGCTTCTGATTGACGAAGTGACGAAAACGGGTCAGGTTCGCCTGTTCGATTTGTTCGGGTTTTGGCTGCCAGAGCAGTTCTGCCATTGATATCTCCACCGGTAATATGCTTTACGCTTACGTAAACGTAATAAAAGAATAGCACTGATCAGGCATGAAATGAAAACGTCATGATCTGCCTGTTCCTCGTTCCCACGCTCTGTGTGGGAATGCATATGGGAGTGCGCCGTAACACACCATTTTACGACCGTGGATGCGTTGGGTTGCGCGACGCCCGGGTTTTGTCGTGGTCTGGATGCGCGGTGCCTGTACGCCGCTCACCCAACCTACGCGGTTTTTTTGCGACTTGGAGAGGATCATAACAGAGCCGTCAGTGGCTCGCCGTATCGTCGCTGATCACGCCGCGCCGCAGCTGATCCAGCTCGATCGATTCAAACAGGGCGCGGAAGTTGCCCTCGCCGAACCCCTCGTTGCCCTTGCGCTGGATGATCTCGAAAAAGATCGGACCGATCACGGTGCTGGTAAAGATCTGCAGCAGGAGGCCCTGGCCTCGGTGGGGGCGCTGTCGATCAGGATGCGATTTTTCCGCAGTCGCTCCAGGTCTTCACCGTGACCGGGCACCCGCTGGTCCACCTGGTCATAGTAGGTATCCAGAGTCTCCTGTAGCGGCACCTTCTTATGGCGCAGCTGCTCCACCGTGGCATAGATATCATCCGTACCCAGGGCGATGTGTTGGATCCCCTCGCCATGGTAGGCGTGCAGGTACTCCTGGATTTGGGATTTGTCGTCACTGCTCTCGTTGATCGGGATGCGGATCTTGCCGCAGGGGCTGGTCATGGCACGGGACTTGAGACCAGTCAGCTTGCCCTCGATATCAAAATAGCCCACCTCCCTGAAATTGAACAGGCGAGCATAAAAGTCGGCCCACTCGTCCATGCGGCCGCGATAGACATTGTGGGTGAGGTGGTCGATGTAGGTGAAACCAACTCCCTTCGGGTACTGATCGACCCCCTTGATGGGAACGAAGTCCACGTCATAGATGCTGCCCTTGTCACCATAGCGATCCACCAGGTAGATCAGGGAGTCACCGATCCCCTTGATGGTGGGAATGTTGAGTTCCATGGGGCCGGCCTTGGTCTCCACGCCCCAGGCGCCGTGCTCCAGGGCCATCTGGTAGGCGTGTGCCGCATCCTTCACCCGGAAGGCGATGGCGCAGGCACTGGGGCCGTGCTGTTGGGCGAACGAGCGCGGGAAGCCGGTTTTCTCCGCGTTGATGATGAAGTTGACGTCGCCCTGGCGGTAGAGGGTGACAGCCTTGGAACGGTGGCGGGCGATGGCGACGAAACCGAGCTGCTCGAACAGCTTGCCCAGTACCTCCGGCTCTGGTGAGGTGTACTCCACGAATTCGAACCCGTCGGTTCCCATCGGGTTATCCCAGAGTTGTCCCATGCTGCTCCTCCCGGCCGCTGGCCGATTCATGAGAAAAAATTATCAGCCGCGAATGAACGCGGTGGACGACTCGGCCCTTCGGTAGGTTGGGGTGAGCGGAGCGAACCCCAACGCCCGGTGGATCCGTGCAATCCCCTTCGTTAGGGTTCGCAGGCTCACTCAACCTACACGCGCTGGTGGATGCACTTCGCTTGCCCACCCTGCCTGCCCAGGCGGTGACAGGTTGGGATAGCCTGGAAACCATTTGCACCCATTCGCGTTCATTCCATCCTTAGGTCCGTAAACGGTGCACCCTTGCACCACTCCTCGCGGCTACATTCCTAAATGGACTGATTATTAGATAACCAGCGCACTGCTCGGGTTCAATGTGCGTCTGGCTGGTTATCCGGCTTGGCCCGCTCGAAGGCGTCGAGGGTCAGGCAGTGCTGCTCGATCGTCACGATGCGGGGATAGGGGTTCAGGTCCAGTTCGAAGCGGCGCGCGTTGTAGACCTGGGGTACCAGGCAGATATCCGCCAAGGTCACCCGTTCGCCGAAACAGAACGGCCCGTCGGGAGCGGTTTTCTCCAGTATCTGCTCGATCGGGCGGAACCCCTCGTCGATCCAGTGGCGATACCAGTTCAACTTCTGCGCCTCGCTGACTCCCAGTTCACCGGTCAGGTACTTTAGAATGCGCAGGTTGTTTACCGGGTGAATGTCACAGGCCACCATCTGTGCCAGGGCGCGGATCTGTGCCCGTTGCAGTGGATCACCCGGTAACAGGGGAGGTTCCGGCTCCACCTCATCCAGGTATTCGCAGATGGCCAGTGACTGTTGCAGCACCGCCTTATCCACAGTCAGTGCCGGCACCAATCCCTGGGGATTGACCGCCCGGTAATCCGTGCCGTGATCCTCACCCTTGAGCAGATTGACCGGCGCCTGTTGGTAGTCGAGCCCCTTCAGATTGAGCGTGATACGCACGCGGTAGGCGGCGGTAGAGCGGAAGTAGTCGTACAGTGTCATCATGGTCCGACGTACTGCTCCACCTGCTGGTCAATATCGCCGAAGATGTTGTTACCTGCCGCATCCTCCATGCGGATGCGGATGGTATCGCCAAAGTTCATGAACGGGGTTTCCGGCTTGCCGCTGTTGATGGTCTCGATCATCCGTACCTCGGCAATACAGGAGTAGCCAACCCCGCCTTCGGCAATGGCCGAACCCCACTCGGTGTTCTGCTTGTTGGAGACGGTGCCGGAGCCGATGATGGCGCCGGCGCCGAGCGGACGGGTCTTGGCGGCATGGGCGATCAGTTGGGGAAAGTTGAACGTCATGTCCACCCCGGCATTGGCCTTGCCGAAGGGCTCGCCATTGTAATCGATCAGTAGCGGCAGGCTGACCCGGCCATCCCGCCAGTGCTCGCCCAGTTCATCCGGTGTCACGGCTACCGGTGAGAAGGCGCTGGAGGGCTTGGACTGGAAGAAGCCAAAACCCTTGGCCAGTTCGGCCGGGATCAGACCGCGCAGGGAGACATCGTTGACCAGCATCAGCAGACGGATCTGTCCGGCAGCTTGGTCGCTGTTACAGCCCATCGGTACGTCACCGGTGATCACCGCCACCTCGCCCTCAAAGTCGATACCCCAGGCGGTATCCGCCATGCGGATCGGTTCGCGGGGACCGATAAAACTGTCAGAGCCACCCTGGTACATTAGCGGATCGTGCCAGAAACTCTCGGGGACTTCGGCGCCCCGCGCCTTGCGCACCAGCTCCACATGATTGACATAGGCGCTGCCGTCGGCCCACTGGTAGGCGCGGGGCAGGGGGGAGGCGAGTTGTGCCATGTCCAGAGTAAAGGAGTCTTGCGCACTGCCCGCATTGAGCTGTTTATATCGCTCCTGCAGCCTTGGCTCAGTTGCATTCCAGTCATCCAGTGCCGCTTGCAGGGTGGGTGCAATATCGTCGGCACGTACCGCGCGGCGGAGGTCCTTGGAGACCACCAGCAGCACGCCGTCACGCCCCTGTTTCAGTGAAGCCAGTTTCATGGTTTTTTCCTTTTACCCGGGAAACGGGTGTTGTCTTATAAAACATTCGCCGCGAATAAACACAGATAACGACTTGACCTTTCTGTAGGTTGGGGTTTGCTCCGCTCACCCCAACCTACAATGTGTCTTGGTGCCGGTAAATCCGCGATTACTCCTTGAACTCCTTTTCGTGCAGCCAGGAGGCGTGGGTGACGACTTTCTTGGTCTTGCTCCACTCCTCCAGCATGGTGGGGGCGATGGCATGCAACTCGTCCAACATCTCTTGGGTCGCGGTGACGACAGTCAGCTCCAGGCGGTGGCCGTTGGGATCAAAGAAGTAGATAGACTTGATGATCTCGTGGTTGGTTGGCCCCACCACCTCGATACCGTTGGCCTCCAGCTGTGCCTTGGCCTCCATCAGGGCGGCTTCATCCTCTACCCGGAAAGCGATGTGCTGTACCCAACCCGGGGTGTTGGGGTCCTTGCCCATCGGCGGGGAGTTCGGTACCTCGAAAAAGGCCAGGATATTACCCATCCCGGCGTCCATGAACAGGTGCATGTAGGGGTCGGGTTCCTTGGTCGAGGGGACCTTGTCTTCCGAAATGGCCAGCAGGAAGTCCATGTTGAGATTCTTGGTATAGAACTCCACGGTCTCCTTGGCGTCGTTGCAACGGTATGCGACGTGATGAATCTGTTTGATTTCCACAGGTGGCTCCTGTCAATTAGACGGTTGTGTTAAAGTCGGTCGGTCAGTTCAGCCCTTCAGCGGCAATCTTCAGTGCCTCTTCCAGGGTCTCCTCGTCACCGATGTGATTGGCCAATAGCAGGATCAGCTTGGCGTTGGCCATTTGACTCTGCTCCTCACTCAGGTCCCGATGCATATCCACCAGGGCGTTATAGAAGTCATCCGGGCGACTGAGCGCCGGCTGGATATTCAGTTTGCGTGTCTCGATCATCTCTGTTGTGCTCCTTCAGCTCCGGCCGGTGGCCCGGTTCAGGGCGGTTTCGATCTTCTTTTGGTCCAGGTCGCGCCAGCGTGCGGTGATGTGCTGATCCGGGCGGAACAGATAGAAAGTGCCGGGCTGGCCATCGAAACGTTGTTTCAGCATGTCTTTGGGATCAGTCACCGGGTTGACCCCGGCGGGTTGATTGATGTCAGGGCTGAGTCCCACAGCCAGAATAGTGAGCGGGATTTCCGTGTTTTCCGTCAGAGCGCTTAGTGTCGCCTGCTCTTCACGGCTGAGGCAGCCGTCTGTCTGGCAGAAATAGAGTCCGTTGAAGCGGTTATTGCTGATCAGCCGCAAAAACCAGTCGCCGTCATTGACCGGTGCATCGGTACTGGGTGTGCCCGGTGCCATGGCGCTGTCGAAACTTGCCTCGTCCGGCGTATTGAGTGGGGAATCACGGTATACCGATGGCATGGAGAGGCGGCCGCTGTTGACCAGGTTGCGGGCGAACGGGTACTCCTCGGCCAGCAGCAGGGTGGCGTCGCGGAAGGTGTGGCTCACCTTGCTCTTGGGGGTGATGAAGTCGGTGCTGCGGGTTGAGTTGAGCAGGTTCTCATCGGCTGCCGGGACCCGTTCCGCGTTGTAGCTGTCGAGCAGTCTGTCCGGCGCCTTGCCGTCCAGCACCAGTTTCAGTTTCCATAGCAGGTTGTCGGTGTCCTGGAAGCCGCTGTTGGCACCGCGGGCACCAAATGGGGAAACCTGGTGCGCGGCGTCGCCGACAAAGAACAGGCGACCGTGGCGGAACTGTTCCATGCGGCGGCACTGGAAGGTGTAGACCGAGGTCCACTCCAGTTCGAACTGGGTCTCCTCACCCAGCATCGCCTTGAGTCGGGGGATGACATTTTCCGGCTTTTTCTCCTCTTCCGGATCAGCATCCCAGCCGAGTTGGAAGTCGATACGCCAGACGTTGTCTGCTTGCCGATGCAGCAGGGTAGAGCCGCCCTTGTGAAAGGGGGGATCGAACCAGAACCAGCGCTCCGGCGGAAAATCGGTCTCCATCACCACGTCGGCAATCAGGAAGCGGTCCTGAAACACCTGGCCACTGCTCTCCAGGCCCATCATCTTGCGAATGCCGCTGTTGGCGCCATCGGCCACGATCAGGTAGTCACAGGTGAGGCTGTACTCGCCTTCCGGCGTCTCCACCCGGATCTCGACCCGGTTATCCTTCTCTTCGACGGCCGTTACCCGGCTCTTCCAGCGTAGTTGCAGATTCTCGGATTGTTGGATCTGGTCAACCATGTACTCTTCCAGGTAGTACTGCTGCAGGTTGATGAACGCGGGGCGGTGATGATCCGACTCCGGCAGCAGGTTGAAGGAGTAGACCTGGTCTTCCTGGAAAAACACCTTACCCAGGTTCCATGTGATGCCCTTGTCCACCATGCGCTGGCCACAACCGAGTCGGTCGAGAATCTCCAGGGCCCGCTTGGCATAACAGACCGCACGAGAGCCGATGCTGACGGTATTGTTGTCGTCCAGGATCACGGCCTGGATGCCCTGGGCCGCAGCGTCCAGTCCGGCCGCCATGCCGACCGGTCCGGCGCCCACCACGATCACCGGGTGGTGAACCGGGGTGACGGCGTCCTGATCGGCCGAGTGGACATACTCGTAGACTGGGTTCTGATGGGTCTGCATCATGGTTGGTTGATCCTCCTTTTATACTGGCTTTTCGCCTTTATCTGTCTGCGTGGCGGATGTGTTTCCGGCTCAAATCAGAGCGCGTCCTGCAGTGCATGCCACATCTCGGTGTCACGCTCGGCGGTCCAGATGCGGGGGTCCGGATATTCGCCGGCCTCGTCATAGGCACGGGTTATATCGAATGGCAGGCAGTGGTCGAATATGACCCAGTCACCAAATTGCGGTTGCAGCACCTGGTAGGTCTCGGTGTAGATTTCGTTCAGCTCTTTTCCCGCAGCCCGCCCCTTCTTCACGCTTTCAAACATCTGGGTCAGGAAATCCTGGGTGCCGCTGATGGCCGCCTCGACGGTCTCGGGGGTGGTGAGGGCATCACCGCGTCCGGGTACCAGTTTCTCGGCACCCAACGCGCGAACATTGGCCAGTGTCTGGGGCCAGTCGGAGAGGTAGGCATCACCGGTGTAGGGGGTGGCGCCGAACTCAACCAGGTCGCCACTGAACAGGACTTTCTCTTCTGGCAGCCAGACCACGATGTCACCCTTTGTGTGACCGCGCCCCACGTGCATCAACTCGACACGGCGCTTGCCCATCCACAGGGTCATTGAGCTTTCAAAGGCGATGCTCGGCCAGGTGAGCCCGGGAACAGATTCGACGCCCTGGAACAGGCGTGGGAAGCGGCCCACCTCGGAATCAAAATCGAACTGGCCACGTTCGACAATCAGGTCATAAGTGGCCTGGCTGGCGATGATGTGGTCGGCGTTGTAGGCCGAGGCGCCCATCACGCGAACAGCGTGGTAGTGTGAAAGCACTACATATTTTATCGGCTTGTCCGTGACTTCACGGATGCGTCTGATCACATCCTGCGCCATATCCGGGGTCGCCTGGGTGTCGATTACCATCACACCGTCATCACCAATAATGATACCGGTATTGGGATCGCCTTCCGCGGTGTAGGCGTAAACGCCCTCGGCCAGTTTATCGAATGAGACTGTTTTCTCGTCGACATCAGCGTGGGATGCAAATTTCTTGCTCATAGAGATACCTTCTATCTGTCCGGTTTGAGAAATATTAGTTACCGGTGAAACTGTAAATCATGACATATGTCAGTTGCGATAAATATAGTTGCAAAAGCAACTAATAACAACATCTAAAAAAGTAGGCTAATTAAGGGGCCCTGAAATGGGCCGAACCAGGGGGTTCCCATGAGGGAAAGTATAGTTATTAACCCGGAAGTTTGGTGGGTGCCGGCTATTAGCCAGGGGGATGCGGTTCAGTCTGGATGATGATCGATAGGACCTGTAGTGCCGGATATGACCAATTCACCATGTTTATACACAGGGATATCCGGCATGGTTTGCCAGTCCCGCCCATGACGCCGGGACTGGCGGCGGGGGAGGATTAACTGGTAATGCAGAGTTCGCGGGCGCGTGCTTCCAGTTTACTCAATAGCTGATCAAACTCCTTAATCTCCTTGGCGTTGAACGGGGTGAGCAGCTGGCGTTCACGCTCCAGGGCCAGGGGGACTATCTGCTGATAGACCTTCATGCCCTTGGCAGCCAGTCTCAGTTGGGATTTGCGCCGGTCTTTTTTGTCGGTTTTGCGCAGCACCCGACCGGACTTGGTCAGGCTGGAGACGGCCCGGCTTACCTGTACCTTGTCCATGTTGGTGCGCTCACAGATCTCGTTTGCCGAAAGGGGCTGATAATTACCGAGAACAGCGATTACCCGCCACTCCATGATGCTGATGTTAAATCGCTCCGAGTAGATAGTAGCGATACTGCCGGAAACAAAGTTACTTAACACGGACAGACGGTAAGGGATGAAGGTTTCAAGCTCGACTCGTGGTTCCTCACCGCTTTCACTGTTATTGGTTGTATTGTTCTGAGACAACTTGCTACTCCGTTGGACAGATGAATCGAACGATGGCCGATGGATTTCTGTTCCTGTACTCCACCTGCCGGGAATTTAGGGCCGATCGGCCGTCCGCACAAAAACCGTGTCGGGACGCCTGTTCTGATCGAACCGGCTGTGTCAGCATTGTAAGCCAACTCTGCGTAATCTAGCCACTTTTCCTATACACGGCCCGCCAACGGGGGCTGATAACATTTTCCCGGGCAGAGCGGCGCGCTACAATCCGTGTGGTAGTGGCCGGCGCGCTTTATGGATCGGCCTTGGATCGAGATAAATTTACCCGGGCCACGCCGTGACCATGACAGGACCGATCATCAGATGGATCATGCATGTCGATATGGACGCCTTTTTTGCTGCGGTAGAGCAGCGTGACCGGCCGGAATGCCGTGGCCGGCCAGTCGTGGTCGGGGCCCAGCCTGGCCGACGGGGCGTGGTCTCCACCTGCTCCTATGAGGCGCGTGTATTCGGCATCCGTTCCGCCATGCCGATCTCCGAGGCTTACCGGCGCTGCCCGGACGCCATCTATCTCCAACCGGATATGCTGCGCTATGCGGAGGCGTCACGTCAGGTGCTGGAGGTGCTGGAGAGCGTCTCTCCAGTCGTAGAACCGGTTTCGGTGGATGAGGCTTACCTGGATATTTCGGGTCTTGAGCGGCTGTACGGTCCGCCCCGGTCAATAGCCGGGCTGGTCAAGGAGCGAATCTGGCAGCGGACCGGATTGAGCTGTTCGGTTGGTGTCGGCCCTAACCGACTGATTGCCAAGCTGGCTTCAGAACATGACAAGCCCGATGGATTGATCGTCGTCGCACCGGATGAGATAGAGACATTTCTTGATCCGATGCCGCTCTCCAACCTGCGGGGGGTTGGACCACGCACCCTGAAGACGGTCCAGCATCTGGGCATTAAAAACGTACGGCAGCTACGTACCATGCCGCTGGATCTGCTCAGCAGTTACTTCGGTGAAAAGATGGGGGGTAGCCTCTATCGCCAGGCACGGGGGGTCTCATCCGACCGGGTGGGTGTGCAGGGCGGTCGGCAGTCGATTTCGAAAGAGACCACCTTCAATCAGGATATATCCGACCGGGATCAACTGAGGGCGACTCTGAGGAGTCTTGCCTCGGAGGTCGGTAGAAGCCTGCGCAAAGCGGGGCTGAAATGCCGGGTGGTAACGCTCAAACTGCGACTGGGTGGTTTTGAGACCCATACCCGGCAGCGTCGTCTCCCGGTCGCCAGTGATTTGGACGCCACCCTGTTTCAGGTGGCATGGGAACTGTTTGTCACCTCATCCTTCGTTGATCGGCCCATTCGGTTGATCGGTTTGGGTGCCTCGGAATGGGGGGAAGGTGGGGATGCCAACCTGGACCTGTTCGCTTCCGGGGAAAATGATGAGCGGGAGCGGCGCCTCTATTCGATGTTGGATAATGCAACGGAGAGGTTCGGGAAAGGCAAGTTGTCACTCGGCGTTCTGGCCAGGAAACCAAAAAAATAGTGGCCCACGGGCTACTCGCTGGCCCTGGCCAGCGGCAGATGATCCGGAATCTGCGAATACTCTTTTTCGATAATTGGCCACAGAAGAACGGATAAGGCGTTGTCAGTCAGGCGCCACTCGCCCCGTCGGCTGATGACAGGCTCATCGCCATTGAACTGGGCGTAGCTGTAGCGACCGTAGTGGGGCAATTTTCTTGCCAGGCCGCCCAGGGCGGTTGGATTGTCTGTCGAAATATAGCCGAATGTCTGCCGGTTTCCCCGTGTCCGGGACAGCGTCAGTGCCAGCGTACCCGATTTGCCGATAAGCTCTTGTTGCGCGAGTAGTGGCTCGAACAGGTGGGCAAAGCGGTTGTTGTTGCCGAGAATCCAAACCGGCCCGCTATCCGGCAGCTGTTGGATGGCGCTATCCCGCAGCAGGGTGAGGCCAGGTTGCCGCTGTTGCCACTGTTTGATCAGTCGCATATAGGCCTGTTGCGTCGCCGCATCTGCCGCGTCAGGTACGACTGCGAACAGCTGTTTTGCCCCGAACAGTTGTCCCAGACTGCTGGGGGTCTCGCTGGGGTCGAGTCGCCTGAACAGATCGAACAGGGGATCGACACTGACCTTCAGGGGCCGTGTCTCGGAATCGATCACCAGCGTGGCGGCACGCTCGTCCATCTCAAGGATATAGGGAACCGCCTGCTCACTCTCGGCAAAATGAACAAAGAGCGGGACATGGAGTTGAAACGGCGTCTCCGGCTGTGTCTGCTCAATGCGGACTTTCAGGCGGTAGCCCTGCGGTGTGACGGATGTTTCGGCCGATGCCAGCTTTAGTATCGGCGCGCCGGTGCGTGTCAGCCACTGGCTGAAAAACCGCCTTAATGATCTACCGGAGACTGATTCAAAGGCATCCCGCAACTCATCGAAACCGGCCGCCTTGAATTGATATGTGCGATAGAACAGCCTCAGGCCGTGGAGGAACTGCTGGTCTCCCAGTTCCATCCGCAACATGTGAAACAGCATCAGGGTCTTGCCATAGCCTACGGACTGGCTGATCTGGCCATGATTGCCACGAAACCGGATCAATGGAAAGTCGTCCTGACTCGCTACATAGTGGGTGTAGCTCTGCAGGGTGGTTCTGCGGTAACCGGCGCCATTGCCCTCTTGTTCCTTCAACAGATGATCTGCCAGATAGGTGGTGAGACCTTCGCTCCAGTTACCTGATGAAACATCCACGTAAACCCCGTTGCCCCACCAGTTGTGCAGCACTTCATGGGGATAAGATGTGCGAATGATAAACGGCAGTTGTATGACTTGCGGCCCCAGCAGGGTAAATGAGGGCATGCCGTAGCCGCTCTCCCAGAAGTTCTCCACCAGGGCGAATTTGGCGTAGGGGTAGGGACCCAGCAGTCGTTCATAGAGGGCGAGATACTCAATGGTGGCATCGAGATAGCGTTTAGCGAGATCGGGGTCTGGTTGCCGCAGGTAGACCTCGGCAAGATGTCCCGGCGCCTGCTGTTGATAATGATGATAAGGATAGGCGATCAGGTAGATCTCTTCCTGGGGATGCTGCTCTTGCCAGCCGCTGTGGCCGGAGATATGACTTCCCTGGCTGACTGATCGCCAGCCCTCCGGCAGTTTTACTTGCAGATGAAAACTAACCGGTGAGCTACCGGTCTGGGGGTACCAATAACTGGTCCCGGCCAGGAAGACACCGTTTTTTGAGATCAGGCCGGGTGTGGATTGGCGGGTGCTGCTGCGTTCTCCCTCGTTGGTTAATTCGTGTGTAATGGTGCCTTGGTAGGCAATGGAGAAATCTTTTCTGGGAGTCGAGGTTCGAATCCGGTAGCGTCGAATCGGCACCGGCCCATCCAGCAGTTCTTCGGCGATCAGGGTTGCGTCACTGTCAAGCAGGACCGGTGTCAACGCGGCATGCAGCAGGAATTCGACCTCGCTATCAGCCGTGCGCCGGCTGATTTGGTCTGTTGCGATCAGTCGTCCCTGTTCAGGCAGGATCTCTATCTGCAGTTGATGATGCACCAGCTGATTTGTGTCAATACAAAAGGCCGGGGCAGAACCTAACAGCAGCAGAAGGAGTGTTATTCGTCTGATAATATAACTCTTGCAAGTTCCCAAGAGATGTGCGTGACGGAGCGTGATGCGCAATTTATCTACCTCGGTTGAATCAATCCGAATATTTTATGTCTGATCGCATGTCTTGTAGTCAAAGAGAGCCGGTTATGGTTATAACACGATGTCCCTTGCCCCTTCCTCTGATCTTCTCGTCGCTGTTTCTGGTTGCTTGTGGCAACGCCGCCGTAAATCAGCGCAGTGCCAGTGGGCATGATTATCACCCGGACAAACAAACAAGCAAGCAGGAAGAGGCTCGCCCGGCGGTTGCGACTGTGCTGGACCTGCATCAGGCCCTGGATCTGAAAACCTTGACACCGGTGCTGGCAACACGGCGCGTGGTCTATGTGGGTGAGTCACACGATAATTACGCGCACCACCGGGCCCAGTTGGCGGTTATTGAGGCGCTCTATGAATCCGGTGCCGATCTGGCGATCGGGATGGAGATGTTTCAACAACCCTATCAGCAGTATCTGGACGATTACATTGCCGGAAAAATATCCGAAGCAGAAATGCTTCGAAAGACGGAATGGTACGAACGCTGGGTCTACGATTATCGTTTTTACCGACCCATCCTGAATTTCGCAAAAGAAAATGGCATTCCAGTGATCGCCCTGAATGTTCCGCGTGAGATTACGAGACGTGTTTCGAAGGCAGGTCTGAAATCGCTCAGTGAAGAGGAGCGGGGTCAGGTTCCCGCCGATATTGATTACTCGGATCAGGCATATACTGACCGGCTTAAGCAGATTTTCAATCAGCACGGTAAAGAGATCAGTCAGGACTTTGAACGGTTTCTGCAGGTGCAACTGCTGTGGGATGAGGGGATGGCCGAAAGGGCCGCCGCTTATCTGATGGAACAGCCACAAAAACAGCTGGTGATCCTGGCTGGCAGCGGACACCTGATGCACAGTTCGGGCATTCCCAACCGGATACAGCGGCGTCAGCAGGTATCATCGGCAGTGGTGCTTCCGGGCGGTGATCTGAAGATTGAGCCGGGCATCGCTGATTTCATGCTTTTTTCCGAAGCGGCCGAGTTGCCGCCGGCGGCCGTAATGGGGATATATATGGAGAAAGCGGACAATGGGGTGCTGGTCAGTGGAGTTTTGAAAGAGAGTGCCGCCGAACTTGGCGGTGTGGAGCGTGATGATATTATTCTGGCATTTGACGGGGAGGTGGTTGCTTCTCCGAATGACTTGCGGATACAACTGCTCAAGAAAAAACCGGGGGACGACGCCAGACTGACACTGTTGCGTCGGAGGATTCTGTTTGGGGACAAGCAACTGGAAGTAAACCTGACGCTGGGTCAGTAAAACGGCTATTACCCGGGTCCGGTGCAGCGCAAGGCGGAGGTAGGATAGCAGGATTTTTTGGCACAACCGAACCAGCAGACATCCGTGCGTCCAACAAAAACCGGTGTACTCAATTGGCTCACCGGAAGCGTTAGGCACGCTTCCGGTGAGCGGATATCAGTAGCTTAGACGATAGTTACGTTTTCAGCCTGGGGACCTTTCTGGCCCTGAGTCACTTCAAACGTGACCTTTTGCCCTTCGGCCAGTGTGCGACGACCAGTGCCATTGATTGCACGGAAGTGAACGAAAACATCAGAACCGCCTTCGCGCTCAATGAAACCGAATCCCTTGTCATCGTTAAACCATTTAACGACACCGGTAACTAAATCAGACATATAACCCTCGTACTATATAACAGCGCCAAATTTTATTGGCATTACAAAAAACACTGGCCCTACTTGTATGTTGCCGGTGTGTGATCGTGCGACCACCTATCTCTTCCAGATAGATGGAGAAAATCCTAGCGTGACTAGATTCTTTTCCATCTACCCGATAACCAGGGTCATATACGAGTTCTGTCCTGCTCTGAATAGTTAAACCATCCGATAACAGTAATCTACGTTAACTCGCTTCATTCTCCACGTGGTTTGTTCACTAGTCAAGGACTAAATATACACAAATGTCACTCGGTTAATGACGATGAGAGTCGCTTTTTTGTTCTTTTAAAACACCTTTAAATACAGGTTGTTATAATACATATTTGATGTGTTTTTTTAGATTACTGCATCGGTTGTTGCGTCAGCCACGTCGCCATCGTAACAGGCCTCCATCATGTCAATAAAACGTTTCGCTTGGGGCGAGAGATATTTGCCGCGGCGCAGCACAATGCCGTAGGTTCGTTTGGGAAAATATTCATTCAGGGGAATTTTCACCAGTTTCTCTTCGCCTGTCAGGCAGACGTCGGTAACAATTGAGATCCCCATGCCAAGTTCAACGTATTTCTTGATGACTTCCCAGCCACCGGCTTCCAGGCCGGTCTTGAATTTGAGTTCATGCTGACGGAACACCAGATCGACCATACGCCAGGTGGTCAGGCTGGGCGGTGGAAGTATTAGTCCGTAGGGAACGATATCCTTCAAAGTGACACTTTTTTTCTCGGCCAGAGGGTGGCCGATCGGAACAATCAGTTCAGGAGAGTAGGTGACTAACGGTTTATAGATAATGTCATCGGGTACGTCCAGCATTGAGCCGACAGCGAAGTCCGCCTCATCTGCCCGCAGCCTGGACAGGCCATCCCGTCCGCCAGTTACATTGTGCAGTTTGACCCTGATCTTGGGATGCTGCTCCATGAATTGTTTCAGCGGCTCGGGCAGTACATACAGGATAGTGGATTCGCCCGCCGCGATATTCAGATCGCCGGCTTCAAGAAGCCCCTGTTGCGCGATGAAGGTTTCATGCAGTTTATCCATGCCCTCGACAAGAGGTTGGGAGAGCTTAAACAGGATCTTGCCTTCCGGAGTGAGTCGTATTTTAGGTCCACGGCGCTCGAACAGAACGGTTTCAAGTTCCCGCTCCAATGCCTGGATCTGCAGTGAAACAGTCGGCTGACTGAGGAAAACCTTGTCGGCGGCTTCACTGATGCTGCCGGTTCGGGCGGCATGACAAAAAGCGCGTAATTGTTTGAGTCTGTTCTGTTTGTAGTAGATCGGGGCGGGCGATGCCATGGTGCTCTCTGGTTACTTTATTGCTGATGTTAATAGTAAGCATTGAAATAATTGGCCTGTCAAATACCACAATTTACACTACACTTTGCTGCACTTGCGATAATGAGTGCGATAGTTTCAAGTGAAAAGGATTCATCTGATTGAAATCAAAAGGAAAAAAATAGTATAACTTGAAACCGTTATATTTTTTTATACGGCAATAAATTGTAGTTTTGCTTGAGGGCCGAATAAATGACCGATATCACCAGCATAGCCTTATCCGTTGGTTTTATGGCCGTACTTGGTTCGGTACTCGCATCCATTCTGGTGCTTGCCAACAAGCGCCTGTTTGTCTACGAAGACCCTCGTATCGATGATGTGGAAGATCTCCTGCCCCGGGCCAATTGTGGCGCCTGTGGCAGCCCGGGCTGCCGTCCATTTGCTGAAGGCCTGATCGACGGCACTTTTGAACCCGCTCAATGTACAGTCAATTCCAAAGAGACCAATGAGCTGATTGCCGATTATCTGGGCGTGGATCTGGGTGCGCAAGAGAAACGTGTTGCCCGGCTTGCCTGTGCTGGTGGCAGTCACGTGGCATTCATCCGCGCCAGCTATGCCGGCATGAACTCCTGTCGCGCGGCGGCATTGGTCTCCGGCGGTGGCAAGGGTTGTTCCTGGGGCTGTCTGGGCATGGGGGATTGTGCCGACGTCTGTGATTTTGCTGCCATTAGTATGAATAAATACGGTTTGCCGGTGGTGAGTGAAGATCTCTGTACTGCCTGTAACGACTGCGTCGAGGTCTGTCCCAAGGACCTGTTTGAACTCCACTCCATTAACGAGCAGTTGTTTGTCGCCTGCAAAAATCTGGAGAAAGGTGAAGAAGCTGAAAACGAGTGCGAGGTGATTTGCACCGCCTGTGAGCGATGTGCAGTGGATTCGCCGGAAGGGCTGATTGAAATCAGAAACAACCTGGCGGTGATTGATTACAGCAAAAATGATTTGGCATCCCGGGTGGCGATAGAGCGCTGCCCGACGGGCGCTATTGTCTGGTTTGATAAGCAGGGTGGTTATCAAGTGGGTAAAGACGCCAAAAAGATTATCCGCAAAGAGATGCTGCCCATCGGGTAGTTGAAGTTTCATCAGTTGGGCTGCCAACAGAGATGGCTGTTCCCGAAATGTAGCAGAAGAGGAAGTGTCCATGTTCGGTAAAAAAGAGCAAAAGCAGTTTAAGTATCCCGGCATCCGCATGGCAATGGATGGCAATACCGCTGTCATTATGTGCGAGCGGGAGGCATCCGATGCTGCCGGTGCTTATCCGATTACCCCCTCCACACAGATGGGTGAGTACTGGGCGGAAGAGGTGGCCCAGGGTCATATCAACGTCTCTGGCAAACCGCTGGTGTTCGTCGAACCGGAATCTGAACATGCCGCCGCCGCGGTGACCGCCGGTATGGCAATGACTGGACTGCGTGCGACCAATTTCTCCTCGGCACAGGGCGTGGCATTCATGCACGAGTCGCTCTATGCGGCAGTCGGCAAACGCCTTCCCTATGTGCTGAATATCGGTACCCGTGCCATTACCAAGGCGTCACTCAATGTGCACTGTGGTCATGATGACTACCACTGTATTGATGACACCGGCTTTTTCCAGGTATTTGGCGCAGACGCCCAGGAGGCGGCGGACCTGAACCTGATTGGCCGCAAGATCGCCGAGCTGAGTCTGACCCCGGCTGCAGTGGCACAGGATGGCTTCCTGACTACGCATCTGATCGAGCCTGTGATGGTGCCGGAGCGTGAACTGATCGAGGAATTCTGTGGTCGGCCCGACGACATTATCAGCTGCCCGACACCGGCGCAGAAGATGATCTACGGTGAAAAACGCCGTCGTGTCCCGGAGATCTGGGACGTGGACAACCCCATGCTCTCCGGCTCGGTGCAGAACCAGGACGCCTACATGCAGGCGGTCGCTGCGCAGCGCCCCTATTTCTTCAATCACATCTCCAGCATCACCGATCAGGTGATGGATGAATATTACGAATTGACCGGACGACGCTACAACCGGGTTGGCCAGTACCGCATGGACGACGCCGAGTATGTGATTGCCGGTCAGGGCTCCATGATCGTGCAGGCGCAAGTGGTGGCGGACTATCTGCGCGAGACCCGCAAATTGAAGGTGGGCGTGCTCAATGTCACCATGTACCGGCCGTTCCCGGGCGATCTGATCGGCAAGGTGCTGAAGGGGCGCAAGGGCGTGGTGGTGCTGGAGCGTACCGATCAACCGTTGGCGGAAGACCTGCCGCTGATCCGCGAAATCCGTGCTGCCCTGACCAAGTGCATCGAGAACGGCATCACTGCGGGTGATCCCCCGTATGCCACATACGCCTCCTATAAGTCTGGCCAAGCACCTGCGCTCTATTCCGGCTCCTACGGTCTGGGCTCGCGTGATCTGCAGCCGGAAGGACTGATTGGCGCGATCGAGAACATGCTGCCGGACGGCAAGAAGCGCCGCTTCTTCTATCTGGGTGTGGATTTTGTTCGGGAAGCGACTGATCCCAAGGCGGAGATCCGTCAACAGGAGTTGCTGGATGCCTATCCCCATATTGGCGAGATGGCTATCCGTGGCAGCGAGAATCCCGACCTGCTGCCCAAGGGTGCGATCACGGTGCGCATGCACTCGGTAGGCGGCTGGGGTGCCATCACCACCGGCAAGAACCTGGCGATGACCCTGTATGATCTGCTCGGTTATGATATCCGTGCCAATCCCAAGTACGGTTCTGAAAAGAAAGGTCAGCCGACCACCTATTACCTGTCGGCCGCTCCCGAGCCGATTCGACTGAACTGCGAATATCACTATGTGGATGTGGTGCTTTCGCCCGATCCGAACGTGTTTCTGCACTCTAATCCGTTGTACGGATTGAAAGAGGGCGGCTTCTTCATCATTCAGAGCCATCTGGAAACCGAGGACGAGGTGTGGGCACAGATTCCGGTGATGTATCAGAAATACATTGTTGATCACAATATCCATGTCTACTTCGTTGACGGATTCAAGATCGCCAAGGAGGAGGCGTCCGATGCGGAGCTGCAGTTCCGCATGCAGGGTAACGCCTTCCAGGGAGCCTTCTTTGCCGCCTCGCCACTGCTGGAACGGGCACACCTGACCGAGCAGGGTCTGTTTGACGCCATTGAGACACAGCTGCGTGACAAGTTTGGCGGCAAGGGCGAGCGCGTGGTCACCGACAACCTGCGGGTGGTGCGGCGCGGTTTCGACGAGATCCGCGAGATCACCAACAAGCAGGTCGGCCTGACCCAGCAGGATATCCGTAAGGCGGCGAAGATTCCTGTGATGCTGCAGGAGCTGCCCCAGGGTGACGGCCGGCTTTCCGACGTACATCGTTTCTGGGAGCAGACCGGTTCTTTCTACATGAGTGGCAAGGGTTCGGAAAACCTGGTTGATCCGTTCATGGCCACCAGCCTGATCCCGGCGGCTACCGGCATCTTTCGTGACATGACCCAGATCCGCTTCGACTATCCGAAGTTCATCACGGAGAACTGTACGGCCTGTGGTGATTGCTACACCGCCTGTCCCGACAGTGCCATCCCCGGGCTGGTCAATACCATCAGCGATATCTTCAATACCGCCATCGAACGGATTGAGAAGAGGGGTACACCGACTCTCTATCTGCGACGTGAAACCCGCAACGTGGAGAAGAAACTGCGCGCTCTGATCGACGCCCAGGGTGAGGCCTCCGTGGTCTCCAGGCTGTTGGATCAGGCGGTACTGGAAGTGCTGGCCGAATCAGAGCTGGATGAGACCAAAAAGGCCGGTTTGGAGCGTGAATTCGGACTGTTCCTGGAATCCATCGGCGGTTTCGAGTTCTCGGTCACTAAACCCTACTACAGCAATCGGGAGAAGAAGAACAAAGGCTCCGGCGGTCTGTTCTCCATTACCGTCAATCCCTACACCTGCAAGGGCTGTATGGAGTGTGTCGATGTCTGTGACGACGGCGCACTGGTGGTCGAATTGCAGACCGAGGCCGCAGTCGAGAAATTGCAGCAGGACTGGAAATTCTGGATGGATCTGCCCACTACCAATGCAGATTTCATCCGTATCGATGATCTGAACGAAAAGATTGGTGCGCTGGAGACCCTGCTGCTGGACAAGACCAACTACCAGTCCATGGTATCCGGTGACGGCGCCTGTCTGGGTTGCGGCGAGAAGACCGCCATCCACCTGTTTACCGGTACTGCCACCGCCCTGATGCAGCCACGGGTGAAGGCGCATATCGCCGAGCTGGATGACCTGATCAACCGGCTGGAGACCCATGTCCGCCTGAAGTTGGCCGCCGGCATGGATCTCTCCAATACCGCCGCCATCAACGAGGCGGTCGAAGAAAACAAGGACAGTGACCTGACCCTGACCAATCTCTCCGCCACTCTGGCGGAGGGGCAGGTGGTGGAACCGGTCGATCCGAAGTGGCTCAAATGGGCCACCCAGCTGCTGGAAAAGCTGCGCCACCTGAAATGGCTCTATACTGATGGCAATACCAATCAGGGACGCGCCACTATGGGTATTATCAACGCCACCGGTTGTACCTCGGTGTGGGGATCGACATTCCCGTTCAATCCCTATCCGTTCCCCTGGACCAGTCACCTGTTCCAGGACAGCCCCTCGGTGGCCATGGGTATCTTCGAAGGTCACATGGCCAAGATGGCCCAGGGCTTCAAGGTGATCCGCCAGGCCAAGCTGGAGCTGGAAGGCAAATATGATGCGGATGTGCATGACGACTTCTTCACCTACTTTGACTGGAAGTCGTTCAGCGACGAGGAGTGGCTGCTCTGTCCGCCGGTAGTCTCAATCGGTGGTGATGGCGCCATGTACGATATCGGCTTCCAGAACCTCTCCCGCGCCCTGGCTTCCGGGACGCCGATCAAGGTGCTGATCCTGGATACCCAGGTTTACTCCAACACCGGTGGTCAGTCCTGTACTTCAGGCTTTATCGGCCAGGTGGCGGACATGGCACCTTACGGCAAGGCGTGGAAAGGCAAGACCGAGATCCGCAAGGAGATGGGCGTGATCGGCATGGCCCATCGCACCAGCTTCGTGCTGCAGAGCTCTCAGGCCAATGTCACCCACCTGCTGGAAGGCTTCATTGATGGCCTTAACAGCCGCCGTCCGGCCATGTTCAATATCTACACCACCTGTCAGCCGGAGCATGGAGTGGCGGACGACGCCTCCGAGCACCAGGCCAAGCTGGCCCTGGAGTCGCGCGCCTACCCGCTGTTCCGCTACGACCCGGATGCCGGTGTTACCTTCAGCGAGTGCTCCAGCGTGGAGGGTAACCCGGCCATGCATGCCGACTGGCCAACCTACCAGCTCAACTATCAGGATGAGAATGGCAAGGAGTCCAGGATGGAGCTGCCGGTCACCTTTGCCGACTTCGCCTTCAGCGAGGGCCGCTTCCGCAAGCACTTCCGCTCGGTGCCGCAGGATGCCTGGAACGACGACATGGTGCCATTGCACGAGTTCCTCGACATGGATGATGATGATCGGGAAGGCCAGTATCCCTATATCTGGGCGGTGGACAAAAAGAGCCGCCTGATGCGGGTACTGGTTTCCCAGGAGATCGTCCTCTCTTGTGAGGAACGGCGTAATTTCTGGTATCAGCTGCGTTCCCTGGCCGGTGTCGGTGAAGTGGTGGATGAGGTTGAGATCGCCAATCGCGCCAAGGCCGAAATGGCCCAGAAACTTACCTCCAGCCTGTTGGCCCTGGCCAACAACGGAGATATTTCAGCATTGGCGGACCTGCCGGCATCGTCCAGTGGTGGTAATGGCGCTTCGGCTCCCAGCACTGCTGCGCCTGCTGACTATGAACCGGTCTGGATCGAGACCCCGGAGTGTACCGCCTGTGATGAGTGCACCGATATTGCGCCCAACGTGTTCAAGTACAATGATCAGAAACTGGCCGTTGTCATTGATCCCAAAGGGGCGCCGTTCAAGGATATCGTCAAGGCGGCGGAGAAGTGTACCGCAGGCTGTCTGCATCCTGGCACACCCTGGAATCCAAATGAGAAAGACCTCGATAAACTGGTAAAGCGTGCGGCAAAGTACCAGTAACCCAACCAGCAAAGGAGAGAATTAACATGGCAACAGTAACCTTACACGGAAACCCTGTCTCCACCAGTGGCGAGCTCCCGGCGGTCGGTAGCAAGGCGCCTGAATTTTCCCTGGCCAACAAGGAGCTGGCCGATGTGGGACTGGCTGATTTTGCAGGCAAGAAGCGGCTGCTCAATATTGTACCGAGCCTGGATACACCAACCTGCGCCATTTCCACCAAGAGGTTCAACGAGTCGTTCGCCGCGCGTGATGATGCGGTGGCCATGGTGATTTCTGCCGACTTGCCGTTTGCTCAGGGGCGCTTCTGCGAGACCGAGGGACTCAAGAACGTGGTCACGCTGTCGCTGATGCATGATCAGCAGTTCGCCAAGGATTATGGGGTGCTGATCACCGACGGTCCGCTGCGCGGGGTGACCTGTCGGGCCGTAGTGGTGGTCGACGAAAACGGTACCGTTACCTATACCCAGCTGGTGCCTGAGATCGGCGATGAGCCTGACTACGAGGCGGCGCTTGCAGCGTTGAAATAAGTGCCGGGAAACGGTGTGGCCGCCTGGCGGTCACACCGAGCGATCGGTCAGGTTGTTGAGATAAGCGGAGAGAGAATGGGTCTACTCAATCTATTCAAGCGCGCCCGGACCTTCAGGCATGGTGTGCATCCCATGGACCACAAGGAGCAGACGGCGCATCTGGCGATCAAGCGTTTGCCGTTTGCCCCGAAAGTATATGTACCGCTTGCCCAGCATATCGGTGCCCCTGCCGTTGCGTTGGTAAAACCGGGGCAGGAGGTGGTCCGTGGCGAGCCGATAGCCGAGGCAGGCGGATTTGTTTCAGTCCCGATGCACGCCCCGGTAACCGGTATAGTGCGCTCCATTGACCATCTGGTGCCCACCGCCGCCGGCCCCAAGACCCCGGCGATTGTTATAGAGACTTATGAGGCCGCGACCCAGGAGGTGCTGTACGGACTGGATCAGGACCTGGATACGCTGACCCGGGATGAGTTGATCAAGGCGGTGCAGGCCAGTGGCATGGTGGGACTGGGCGGCGCGGCCTTTCCCAGTCATGTGAAGCTGCTACCGCCGGAAGGGAAGATAATCGAGACCCTGATTATCAACGGCTGCGAGTGCGAGCCCTATCTCACCTGTGATCATCGGGTGATGCTGGAACAGACCGACAGGCTGATTGCCGGTATCCGCACCATCATGCGCGCCACCGGTGCCAGACAGGCCATTATCGGTGTCGAAGATAACAAGCTGGATGCGGTGAAAGCGATCCGGGATAAACTGCCCGCAGGCGAGGCGATCAGCTGTGATGCAGTGGAAACCAAATATCCACAGGGCGCGGAAAAGATGCTCATCAAAAGCCTGCTGAACAGGGAAGTGCCCTCCGGTGGATTGCCGGTAGATATTGGCGTGGCGGTATACAACGTGGGTACCATGGCGCAACTGGGTGAGTTGATACCGCGCAGTCGTGGCCTGATCGAGCGGGTAGTGACCGTGTCGGGTCCAGGGGTTGCTAAACCGGGTAACTATTTGGTGCCGATCGGCACGCCGCTGCGTTTTCTGATGGAGCAGGTGGGTTCGAGCTCAGAGGCCAACGAGGTGATCGTCGGGGGACCGATGATGGGTATGACCGTTGCCTCACTGGATGTGCCGGTCACCAAAGGCTTGTCCGGCGTGGTGGTGTTTGAGGAAGAGGCGGAAGACCAGCAGGAGCGGCCCGTATATCCCTGTATCAAATGCGGCGCCTGTCTGGATGCCTGTCCGATCAATCTTAATCCGTCCATGCTGGGTCAACTGGCCAGTGTCCGGCAATACGATGTGATGGCAGCCGATTTTCATCTCAACGACTGTTTTGAATGTGGTTGTTGCAGTTATGTCTGCCCATCGAATATTCCGCTGACCCAATATTTCCGTATCGCCAAGGCGGTGAACCGGGAGGCCAGGGCTGCCGCCGCCTGATTTGTCCAGGGATGGTCGCAGGCCGTGAAGCGGAAGAGTATGTAGGAGCTGCATTAGCTGCGACCTGTGCGTGGTCGGGGACCCCCTTCGCGGCTGAAGCCGCTCCTACGGGGATATCCATTGTAGCAACGGTTTGCACGAGTTAGGTGTGAGCGAGATGTTTAATCGAGGGTGTGGAGTTGATGCTGTGGCGGGTTGCCACCACCCCTGAGTAGTGAACGGGACCGGAAGCCCCCTGCAGAGTAGAGCATGAGTAGAAAACAGAAAAAAGTTGTCGAGATCCGTACTTCCCCCCATCTGAAGAAGGCAATCTCCGTCGAGCAGATCATGCGCAATGTGGTGTATGCCCTGTTGCCGGTGTGTGGCTGGTCGGTCTATCAGTTCGGTATCAGTGCACTGGTGCTGATCCTGGTGACCACCCTGACCTGTATCCTGACCGAATCCCTGTTTTGCCGGCTCTCCGGGCGGCCCAACAGCGTCGGGGATTTCAGCGTAGTCATCACAGGCCTGCTGCTGGCCCTGACCCTGCCACCCGGCTTCCCGCTCTGGATGGCGGCGGTGGCCGGTTTTATCGCGATTGGTCTGGGCAAGTCGCTGTTCGGTGGCCTGGGCTACAACGTCATGAATCCCGCACTGGTGGGGCGCGCCTTTGTTCAGGCAGCCTTTCCGGTTGCCATCACCACCTGGACACCGGGTTTTGCGGCGGGGCGTTTTTACGAATTTATCCCCTCCACACTGGCGCTCCCTTTCATGTCCCCGGTGGATACCGGACTCTGGGTGAAATCGCATGCCGTGGATGGTTTTACCGGGGCGACCCCGCTGGCCCTGCAGAAGTTTGAACATATCACAGCCGGTACCCTGGATCTGTTGACCGGCAGCGTGGCGGGTTCCGCCGGCGAGACCTCGGCATTGCTGATCTTTGTCTGCGGGCTCTATCTGGCTTTCCGCAAGATGATGGACTGGCGTATTCCTGCCGCGATATTTCTCGCCACCGCCCTGATATCCGGTCCGCTTCATCTGATGAATCCGGCAATCTATCCGACGCCACTGTTTGTGATCCTGTCGGGCGGTTTGATGCTGGGTGCCATGTTCATGGCCACCGACATGGTGGTCTCGCCCATGACCCCGCGGGGTGTCTGGCTCTATGGGGCTGTCATCGGTGTCCTGACCGTCCTGATCCGGCAGTTCGGCGGCCTCACCGAGGGGGTGATGTACGCCATTCTGGTGGCCAATGCCCTCTCTCCGCTGATCGCCTCAGTGACCCAGCCGAGAATCTATGGCGCTACCAGTAAAGAGGCCGAGTCATGAGCAGTGCGGAACAGAGTCAGATTCAGCCCCAGACCCCCAGCTTCGCCATGCTGCGTACCCTGGGTGGTATTGCCATGCTCTCCGGTCTTCTGGTGGTGCTGGTGTTTCAGTATACCCAGCCGATTATTGAGGAAAACAAGCGCATAGCCATTGAGCAGGCAGTATCGAGGGTGATACCTGGCGTGGTGAGTAAAAAGGATTTTATTCTCGGTCCGGATGGTCTGTTCGACGCGGGAGGGAAGGACTTGAAGGGTGAAAAGGTCTATGCCGCCTACGACGCCAAGGGCGAGCTGAAGGGTGTTGCCCTGGAAGCGGCGGCTACCGGCTATCAGGATGTGATCCGAATTCTTTACGGTTACAACCAGGACTGCCAGTGTGTCACCGGTATCAAGGTGCTGAAAATGGCGGAGACGCCAGGGCTGGGGGACAAGATTGCGTTCGATCCGGATTTTTTGAAAAACTTCGAAGCGCTGGATGCCCGGCTGAACGAAGCAAAGAACGCGCTGGAGAATACCATTGTCACGGTCAAGCACGGGACCAAACGGGAGCAGTGGGAGATCGATTCAATTTCCGGTGCCACCATCTCCTCCAAGGCGATCGGACGCATGATCAACGACAGCGGGCAGCGCATGTTCCCGTTGATCATAAAGCATCTGGATGAATTAAGAGCCGGACAGGCCAATTGAGGTAGAAAGCATGTCAGTACTGCCCAATAAACAGGAGAAGGTGACCCTGGATACCTTCATGAGGGGGCTCTGGGAAGAGAACCCGGTATTCGTCATGTTGCTCGGGCTCTGTCCGGTGCTGGCGGTGACCAACTCCACCATGAATGCAATTGCCATGGGACTGGCCACGCTGTTCGTGCTGGTGGCGTCCAGCACGCTGGTTTCGCTGTTGCGCAAGATGATTCCCAAGCAGGTGCGCATCGCCACCTATATCATTATCATCGCTACCTTTGTGACCATCGTCGACTACGTGATCCAGGCGATCAGCCTGGATCTGTACAACGCCCTGGGTGCCTTTATCCAACTGATTGTCGCCAACTGTGTGATTCTCGGACGGGCCGAGGCCTATGCATCGAAACAGAAGGTCGGGGTGTCCGTTATTAACGCCATCGGCATGGGTACCGGATTCACCATCGCGCTGCTCTGTCTCGGGACGGTGCGTGAATTGCTTGGTGCCGGCACCATTCTTGGTGTGCAGATCTTCAGCAGCAATTTTGAACCCTGGGTGGTGATGATTCTGCCGCCAGGCGGTTTCTTTGTACTGGGGGCCTGGTTACTGTTGTTCGATTATCTGAAACAGCGCAAGGAGCAGAAACTGCTGAACGCTGAGGGGGCCGTAGCCAATGGATCCTAATTCACTCACATTCATCTTTCTCAATGCGGCGCTGATCAACAATTTTGTGCTGGCACTGTTTTTGGGACTTTGCCCCTTCCTCGGCGTATCGGCCAAGAAAGAGACCGCCTGGAACATGGGCCTTGCGACCATGTTCGTGATGCTGGTCAGTTCCATCTCCGCCTATGGCATCAACTGGATTCTGGTGAAGTTCGAGATCGAATTCCTGCGTTTGATCTGCTATATCGCCGTGATTGCGTCGGCCGTGCAACTGGTGGAGATGACGGTTAAAAAGTTCAGCCCCGCGCTGTTCCGGGCACTGGGCATTTTTCTGCCCCTGATCACCACCAACTGCGCCATTCTCGGTCTGGCCCTGTTCCAGACTTTCCGCGAGTATGATTTCTTTCAGTCTCTGGCGTTCAGTACCGGGGCTGGAGTGGGATTCACTATTGCCCTGATGCTAATGGCGGGTTTGCGTGAGAAACTGGAGTTGGCGAAACTGCCCACAGTCAGTCAGGGGGCGGCCATGGGCCTGATGCTGGCCGGCCTGCTGTCGCTGGCATTTATGGGTTTTGCCGGATTGGGAGGTTCCCATGCTTAAGGTACTATTGGCCAGTGCGGTCATCATGGGTGTGCTGGTCGGCTGGATCATGGTGCAACAGATGGCGCGAGAGTTCGCCCGTCGGCATCCGGAGTTCGGACCTTATCAGGAGAAGCGGGGATGCGGCGGTAACTGCTCCTGCAGTGGTGGTTCGAGTTGCAAAAGATAGTCACGAGCCTGTCGGATTTGGCAGGTCGTAGCGAGGAAAAGCCGTGTTAAACCCGACAGGCTCCAAGCAAAAATATTAAAGTACGGAGAAGAGCATGAGTGAAACTGAATTGGGTCCTGCGGTAGTGGCCGAGGTCATCGAGAGTCGGCGTATCACTCCGGAGTCGACGGATGAGGTACGGCATATCGTGCTGCGGGTTAATGAACCCTCGTTCCGCTATCGTGAAGGTCAATCGATTGGCGTGGTGGTGCCCGGACCGCACGCGTTTGGTAACAAGTACCATATGCGGCGCTATTCCATCGCCAATGATCGCAGCAGATCAAACGAAGAGAGTGTAGAGTTTTCCATTCTGGTACGGCGCTGTTTCTATATCGACCCGGTGAATGGCGAACGTTATCCCGGCGTTGCTTCCAACTTTCTCTGCGATGCGCAGGTTGGTCAGAGCCTCTCTGTGACCGGGCCTTATAAAAGTCCGTTCAATGTGCCCTCCGACAACCGTGCCAATCTGGTGATGATCGGCATCGGCACCGGCATTGCCCCGTTTCGGGCTTTCATGCAGCACATTTATCGGCAGCAGGGGGGCTGGAAAGGCCAGGTGCGACTGTTCTACGGCGCCCGGACCGGCATGGATATGCTCTACATGAATGACCACAACAGTGATCTGAAAGAGTTCTTTGATGAGGAAACCTTCATCGCCTATAACGCACTGGCCAATCGCCCTCTGATGAGTGATGCAGAGGCGCTTGAACAGTCACTCGATCTGCATGTTGAGGAAGCGTGGTCGTTAATCCAGAAGCCCGATACCTATGTCTGTGTCGCAGGGCTTGCCAAGGTTCAAAAGGCAATGGACCATGTCTTCAGTGAAGCAGCGGGCTCCAGCGAAAACTGGGAGGCGCTTAAGGAGCAGATGGCCCAGCAGGGTCGCTGGTCGCAGTTGCTGTACAGCTAACATTGTCCGCTGAGGGGAGGGACTGACAGGTAGTCGGATTCGCGTAGCGTAATTCGACAAGCCGGAACCGCCGCCCGTGACAAGATCATGTCGGGTTACCCGTTCGGCTGACCCGACCTGTCCGCCGGGGTAAATCCTGAATTCAAACCTTCCCGTGGGCTGCCCCTGTGCGGATATCCCACGGATTTACTTGTGTTTCTGGCGGAAAGGGCTAGAATGGCGGCCTTCACGCACTCCGGTCTGCGTAACTCCATCGCGGTAACACCTTCAGGAACACCTCGATTTAGCATCTTTCATCGTTTTGCCTAGGCTGGCCCCACGAAGGGTAGGCATTCAGGAGCATTTATTCGTATGTCGTTTGATTCACTCGGCCTTTCCGCCGAAATACTCCGTGCTGTCTCAGAACAGGGTTACACGGAGCCGACGCCAGTACAGCGTCAAGCCATCCCCGTCGTGCTTGAGGGAAAGGATATTCTCGCCGGCGCCCAGACGGGCACCGGCAAAACTGCCGGCTTCACTTTGCCACTGCTGCAATTGCTGAGTCAGCATTGTCAGGGCAAGGGGCGCCGCCCCATTCGCGCCCTGGTGTTGACGCCCACCCGCGAACTGGCCGCACAGGTCGCTGAGAGTATTGAGACCTACGGAGCACATCTGCCGCTGAAATCCACCGTGGTGTTTGGCGGCGTGAAGATCAATCCACAGATTGAGAAGCTGCGCCATGGGGTGGATATCCTGGTGGCGACGCCGGGGCGTCTGCTCGATCATGCCCAGCAGAAAACCCTGGACCTCTCTCATGTGGAGATCCTGGTGCTGGACGAGGCGGACCGGATGCTGGACATGGGTTTTATCCATGATATCCGCAAGGTGCTGGCGATGCTGCCCTCGAATCGGCAGAACCTGCTCTTCTCCGCCACCTACTCGCAAGAGATCAAGATCCTTGCGGATAAACTGCTGAATGCCCCCGTGCTGATTGAAGTAGCCCGGAGAAATACAGCAGCCGAAACGGTTGAACAGCGAGTCTATCCGGTCGATCGCGAGCGCAAGCGCGAGCTGCTCTCGTTCCTTATTGGTTCGCGCAACTGGCGTCAGGTGCTGGTGTTTACCCGCACCAAGCACGGTGCCAACCGTCTGGCACAGCAGTTGGAGAAGGATGGACTGAGTGCCGCTGCGATTCATGGCAACAAGAGCCAGGGGGCACGTACCCGTGCCCTGGCCGGCTTCAAGCAGGGCGAGATCCGCGTCCTGGTGGCCACTGATATCGCCGCGCGCGGGCTGGATATTGATCAACTGCCCCATGTCGTCAACTATGAGTTGCCCAATGTGCCGGAGGATTATGTGCATCGTATCGGCCGTACCGGGCGTGCCGGTAACGAGGGCGAGGCGATTTCACTGGTTTGCGTGGATGAGCATCGATTATTACGTGATATCGAACGCGTGCTGAATCGCGAACTGGATCGTGAAGTTCTGGCCGGCTATGAGCCTGATCCCAGCATCAAGCCGGAACCGATCAAGAACGGCCGCAACGGCGGCGGTGATCGTGGCCGCGGCAGGCAGCAGCAGGCCCCGCGCAAGCGTGGCAATGGCCAGAAAGCGCAGACCCACCAGGAGAAACCGGTCAGGCGTGAACGCTCCGAACCGGTGAAGGGAAAGGCGGGAAACCATGCTGCCAAGGCTAATACCGATCGGCATCAACGCCCTGCGGAGGCCAGAAGCCAGGGCCAGTCGGCTCCGGCTGCAACCAACGGCAACCGGCGTTCATCACAAAACCGACGCCAACGCGCCTCCCTGCTTGGCGGCTGAACCATCCATCCGGTTACGCCCTGAGTGAATGGCGGTTGGGTATCAGGGGTTGTAACCGACCCTGATACTCAGCGGCCAGGCCACGGGGCGCGGTTTGTCTGGGTCGCCCCAGATGCGGGTCAGCGCTTGCCCGATCTGCTCAACGGGATTATGTCCGGTCTCTTGGATCATTCGTTGCACGGCTGACCAGGTGCCCAGATAACCCAGCAGATGGGGCAGGCTCCAGTCGGCGGTCATTGAGAAGACCGGCATTGTAGAGACTGGTGTGAAAGGGAAAGGGATATCCCCATAGCCCCGTTCCACCCGTTCCCGTTCCTCCGGCCAATAGCCCTGCAGCGTGTCGTGATACAGCCTGTCGATGACTGGGTCGATCCCTGGAGCTATTTTGAATAAGTTGTAACTCCAGACCGCAATTACTCCTCCGGGTTTGACCACCCGCCTTACCTCGTCGAAGAACGCCTTCAGATCAAACCAGTGCAGAGCCTGTGCGACCGTCACCAGGTCAACGGAGGCATCATCTATGCCGCTCTGCTCCGCTGTAGCGACCCGGTAGTCTATGTTGTCGTGCGATGTCGTTGCGGCGATCTGGCTGCTGCTGGCATCGGTAGCGATAACCCGGTCGTAATACCCGGCCAACTGGTATGCCGCCTGACCGCTGCCAGTGGCACAATCCCAAGCGATGTGGCGGGTTTTGGTCAGGGATGCCAGATATTCAAACAAGTCCGGTGGGTAGCCCGGCCGATATTGTGAGTAGGCGGTAGAATCTTTGGAGAAGTGGTCCTTGAAGCGATTATTCATGCTGAGCACCGAGCGGCATGGTATCTGTATTCGGCTGGGAAATGGCCGCCGAATATGGGAAAATATGGCCTTCTTGAGCTATTGCCAGCGGTCCGCACTGATCGGCCAGTCCTAAAATCGAGCATCCGGTTAAATGAAACTAAAAGTTGCCATCAATGGTTATGGACGCATTGGCCGTTGTATTCTGCGAGCCCTGTATGAGTCGCCCTATTATCGTAGCCATATAGAGATCGTCGCCATCAATGAGTTGGCCGATCTCAATGTGGTGACCCATCTGACCAAATACGATACCACGCATGGCCGCTTTCCCGGCAGCGTGACGCGGGATGAGCGGCATCTGCTGATCGATGGAGACAAAGTTGCGCTGCTCTCCGAACCTGATCCCGAGTCATTGCCCTGGCGTGCGCTTGAAGTGGACCTGGTGCTCGAATGCAGCGGCGTGTTCAAGTCTCGCCAGGATGCCGAACGACACATCCGCGCGGGCGCCGGAAAAGTGCTGTTTTCCCATCCGGCGGAGCCGGATGTGGATGCCACCATTGTCTATGGCGTCAATGATCATCTGCTGCAGTCGACCGATACCATCGTCTCCAACGCCTCTTGCACCACCAATGCCATTATTCCGGTACTGAACGCGCTACAGGAGAGTTTCGGTATTGAATGTGCCCTGATCACCACGATCCATTCGGCCATGCATGATCAGCCGGTGATCGACGCCTACGACACGGATCTGCGCAAGACCCGTTCCGCGTTGCAGTCGATTATTCCGGTTGAAACGGGATTGGCCCGAGGCGTGGTGAGGATACTGCCGGAACTCAAAAACCGTGTGCATGCCCAGGCGATTCGTGTCCCCACCATCAATGTCTCGATGATGGATCTCTCGGTGGAACTCGAACGGCCGGCCACGCGCAACGAGCTCAACCAGGTGCTCAGGGCGCTGAGTGAAAAACAGGATGGCCGGCTGTTTGGCTATATCGAGGAGCTGTTGGTCTCCTGCGATTTCAATCATGATTCCCGCTCGTCCATTGTTGACAGCAACCAGACCCAGGTCTGCAACCATCACTTCGCCAAGGTAGTCACCTGGTTCGATAACGAGTGGGGGTTCGCCAATCGCATGCTGGACACCGCCATTGCCATGGCACAGGATCCCCAGCGGAATGTTTAATCCTACGGAAAGCAGATGACCCGACAACGCACGGTATATTATGTCTCGGAGAGCACCGGTATCACGGCAGAAACACTGGGACACAGCCTGATCTCCCAATTCGAGCAGACCATCGAATTCAAGGCGATCTATATGCCGTTTATCAACACGGTCGAGAAGGCTCGGAAACTGGCCAAACAGTTCGACATGGTGGCGAAGCGGGACGGAGCCCGTCCGATTGTCTTTGCCACCATGGTGGAGTATGAAACCCGGGTCATTCTGAAGCGCTCAAACTGCCTTTATATCGAATTGTTCGACACCTTTATCGCGCCCTTGAGCCGGGAGCTTGGGGTCAATCCCTCCGGCAAGACCGGCCTGAGTCACGGCATGCTGAATGGCGACAGCTATGAGGACCGGATGGATATCATCAACTTCGCCATGGTGAATGATGATGGAGCCCGCCTGGACAAGTATGATCAGGCGGACGTGATCCTGATCGGCGTATCGCGTTCCGGCAAGACCCCTACCTGTCTCTACCTGGCCATGCATTTCGGTATCAAGGCTGCTAACTATCCTCTGACACCGGATGATTTTGAACAGAATAAAATCCCCGACAGTCTGCTTAAACACAAGGATAAGCTGGTTGCCCTGACTATTGATCCGCCACGTTTGAACCGTATCCGTGAAGAGCGGCGGCCGGGTAGTGAGTACGCCTCACTGAAGCGTTGCAGTTCGGAAGTCAGGCAGGCGTTGCAGATGTTCCGGAAACACAATATCTGGGTACTTGATACCACCACCCATTCGATCGAAGAGGTCTCATCACGCATCGCCAAGGCGATACGCTCTCGTTGAGGCACGCGATTTTGTGTGCCCGGGTATTTGCATGGCTGGCAGCTGCTCGCCGGGTGTTCGGTCATAGCGCTATGCTAGGATACCCAGGTCTGCAGGTCCGATCGCTTTGATCCTTACTTTTTGTCATTGACGAAAATCTCTGAAAGTCAAGAAAAAAACCACTACACTCACCCTAGATAGCTTTTTCGACTGCTGTGTAGTCGGTCATGTCAAGGGTACTGTGCGGATAAATTTTTTTTTGGCATTCCATAAGATTTCCCGCTTGTACGGCGTGATTTTAATAAACATAATGGCCTGTTTTTATTAATAAATTAACCTTTTTTGTGGGTTTTTTCTGAAAGCTGAATAATATGAAAATTGGGGTTCCGAGAGAGACACGGCCAGGGGAGACGCGGGTTGCTTCCACGCCTGATGTGGTGAAAAAACTGGTTTCCAAAGGTTTTTCAGTGCTGCTCGAGAAGGGCGCCGGGGAAGCCGCGCATTTTACCGATGCGGAATTTGAACAGGCCGGTGCGACATTGGTGGACCGGGCTGCTGCGCTGGCGGCTGACATCGTGCTGAAAGTGCGTAAACCGGATCTTGATGAAGTCGCCATGATGACCGATGGCGCGGTGCTGGTCGGTTTTATCGAGACCTGTGAAGAGGATGACATCCTGCGTGCGATGTTTGATAAAAACATTCGGCCGCTCGCTCTGGAACGGGTGCCTCGCATCTCCCGTGCCCAGTCGATGGACGCACTCTCGTCCCAGAGCAATATCGCCGGTTATCGCGCGGTGATTGAGGCGGCCAGCCTTTTTGGACGTTTTTTACCCTTGATGATGACCTCCGCCGGATCAGCCAAGCCGGCACGGCTGGTGGTGCTGGGTGTCGGTGTTGCGGGTCTGCAGGCCATCGCCACCGCACGCCGTCTCGGAGCCGATGTATACGCCTACGATATCAGGCCCGAGACGCGGGAGCAGATACTTTCGCTGGGTGCCAAACCGATTGACCTGGAGATTGGCGAGAGCGGTTCCGGTGAAGGCGGCTATGCCAAGGAACTCTCGGAGGAGGCCAAGGCGAAACAGCAGCAACTGCTGGCTGATGAGCTGAGCAAGGCACACATCCTGATAACCACTGCGCTGATCCCGTGTCGACCCGCGCCTGTTCTGGTCACTGAAGAAGTGGTAAAGCGGATGCGCGAGGGGTCGGTGATTGTCGATCTCGCAGCGGAGACCGGTGGCAACTGTCCGTTGACGGAAAAGGATCAAGTGATCAACAAGGAAGGCGTAATACTGGTGGGGCATACCAACTATCCCGCCATGATGCCGTCGGACGCCAGTGCGTTCTATGCCAAGAATATCGCCAATTTGCTCGATATCATGGTCGCTGTGGAAGAGGGTAAGCCAGTGTTGAATGATTTTGAACTGGATGAGATTACCCAGGCGGCATTGGTCAGGCCCCAGTCGAAGTAGTCGACGGACAGCGATACCGGGAATAGGTGAATAACGCTTTCAGTTGCATGAGTTGCAGGTTATCAATGCCACTTGCAATCAGCATAAGACAGATCTCATGGATACAGGGCTGCACGGTTTGAATTTAACAGGAGGGCAGTTAGATGCCTGATACATTGGTAGCACTCTACGTTTTTGTGCTCGCTTGCTTTATTGGTTATTACGTAATCTGGGGTGTTACCCCTTCACTGCATACGCCGCTGGTATCCCTCACTAACGCCATTTCGGGGATCATTATTGTGGGTGCGCTTCTGGTCACCGGGCTTGAAGAGGCGAGCGCCGCTGCGGGGGTTATGGGATTCTTTGCCGTTTTGCTGGCCTCGATCAACGTGTTCGGTGGCTTCCTGGTGACCAATCGCATGCTCGCCATGTTTAAGAAGAAGAAATAAGGGAGCCCGTTTGCAATGCAGATTTCAGCCAACTACCAGGCACTTGCCTATCTGGTCTCCGCCATTCTGTTTATTTTTGCCCTGAAGGGCTTAACCCACCCGGCTACCGCCCGGCGCGGTAATTACTACGGTATGGCCGGTATGGCACTAGCCATCGTGGCTACACTGCTGGGTGCCGAAGTACAGTCATACGGCTTCATTATCGCTGGTGTTGCCGCGGGTGCCGTAATCGGTGCCGTACTGGCGTCTAAGGTAAAAATGACCGCTATGCCCCAGTTGGTGGCGGCACTGCACAGTTTTGTCGGTATGGCCGCAGTGCTGGTAGCCATCGGCACCTATATCAATCGCGCCGCAGCCGGGACCCTGAATCCGGTGCTGATGACCGAACTGGCGGTCGGTATTGTGATCGGCGCCATCACTTTCAGTGGTTCGGTCATCGCCTTCGGTAAACTGCAGGGCATCATCAGCGGCAAGCCGGTAATTTTCAAGGGCCAGCATCTGCTGAATGCCCTGATGGGTGTGGTGATTGTCGCCTTCGGCGTGCACTTCGGCATGACGGAGAGTGTGGTGTCGCTGGCGCTGATGACTCTGCTCGCCTTTGTACTGGGTTTTACCCTGATTATCCCCATCGGCGGTGCCGATATGCCGGTGATCATCTCCATGCTCAATAGCTACTCCGGCTGGGCGGCGGCGGCAACCGGGTTCACTCTGCAAAACAATCTGTTGATTATCGTCGGCGCATTGGTCGGTTTTTCCGGTGCCATTCTCTCCTACATTATGTGCCGGGCAATGAACCGTTCCATTATCAATGTGGTATTCGGTGGTTTCGGCAGTGATTCATCCGGCGGTGCTTCCAGTGCGGCCGCTTTGGCGGTGGAGAAGGGTGTCCGTTCTGCTTCTGTGGAAGACGCTATCTACTGGATGGAAGATGCCAACAAGGTGATCATCATACCGGGCTATGGCATGGCGGTAGCACAGGCCCAGCATGCCCTTAAGGAGTTTATGGAATTGCTGCTGGCCCGCGGAGTTGAGGTGAAGTTTGCTATTCATCCGGTGGCGGGGCGCATGCCGGGACACATGAATGTACTGCTGGCGGAAGCCGATATCCCCTACGATCATGTGCTGGAGATGGATGAGATTAATCCGGAGTTCCCAACTGCCGATGTGGCGCTTGTGGTAGGTGCCAATGACGTGACCAACCCGGCGGCCAAGACTGATCCATCGAGCCCGATTCACGGCATGCCTATTCTGGATGTCTCCAAGGCGAAGCAGATCTATGTGATCAAGCGTTCCATGAATCCCGGCTATGCCGGTGTGGATAATCTGCTCTATTACCAGGATAACTGCTCACTCATCTTTGGCGATGCCAAGGCGGTGTGTGAGGGGTTGGCTGGTGCGCTGAAGGGTGGTGGGCACTAAACGCTTGAGCGAGCCATGTAGGCTGGTTGTGCCTTTCGGCTTATCTGCCCTGCCACCATTGTGAATGGCTCCATTCTCTTCTGGACCTACACAATCACCGGCTCATCCTGCAGATAGGGGATCGAGGGTAGGGGATCTTCTTCATGCATGGCGTCTTCCAGCAGTTCCATTTCGTCCCGACCGAGCCGGGCAATGTGGTAGAGTGCTTCACCCTGGTAGGCCAAGGGCAGCGTGGTGCGACCGATCACTATGCCGCGCCATGGTGCCAGCACCTGGGTCTCCCGCTCTCCAAACGGGTCGCTGATATATCCTAGAGTTTCATTTTTATTCACGGTTGCCCCAAGAGGTGATACCGCCCTGAGAATGCCGCTCTGGGAGGCGCGCACCCAGGCGCTGGCATGGGTGATGACCGAGGCCTGTTTGATACTGGTCCGTCGTGAAGCCGGCAACATATTGAGATGGCGCATTACCCGCACGATCCCCCTTAGTCCTATTCGGATTGAGTGTTCATCGAAACGCAGTGCTTCGCCACACTCGTAGACCACCATCGGTACCCCAAGGGCCGCCCCGGATTGGCGGACAGAACCCTCGCGCAGACCGGCATTGAGCGTTACGGGCGTGCGGAAGGCTTCCGCCATGGAGGCGGCAACCGGATCATCCAGATTGGCCCGTACCTGGGGCATATTGGCCCGGTCGATGGCTGCCGTGTGCAGATCAATGCCATGGGTGCACTGGGCCACGATCTCGTTCAGAAACAGGTGCGCCACCCGGCCGGCAAGTGAGCCTTTTTCCGAACCCGGGAAGGAGCGATTCAGGTCCCGCCGGTCCGGCAGATAGCGTGAACGGTGTAAAAACCCGGGGACATTGACAATGGGGACTGCGATCAGATCACCACGCAGTTTTTTCAGCAGTGGCAGACTGAGCAGTCGCCGAATAATCTCCACGCCATTGATCTCATCGCCGTGAATGGCGGCGCAGACGAACAGCCGTGGTCCCTCCCTGCGGCCACGGATTACATGCACCGGCATGGTCATCGGTGTATGGGTATAGAGTTGTGCAATGGGCAGATCAATAGTGAGATTTTCCCCCGGCAACACCTCGCTTGCACCGATCCGAAGCGGTTTGCTCATCATTCAGCCCTTTCCTCGTGTTTTGGTGTGATAGGGGCGGCAGTTTTTTTCGATGAACTCGATAATGGTATTGGCGATGTCCTTGTTGGTAGCGTTCTCGATCCCTTCCAGACCGGGTGAGGAGTTCACCTCCATCACCACCGGGCCGTGATTGGAGCGCAGCAGATCAACACCACAGACATTGAGCCCCATGACCCGCGCGGCACGAACCGCGGTGGAGCGCTCCTCGGGGGTGATGCGAACCAGGGTGGCCGAGCCGCCGCGATGCAGATTGGATCGGAACTCACCTTCCCGCGCCTGGCGCTTCATTGATGCCACCACCTTGTCACCGATCACCAGGCAACGCAGGTCGGAGCCTTTTGATTCACCGATGAACTCCTGGACCATGATGTTGGCCTTGAGCCCCATGAAGGCCTGAATAACGCTCTCAGCGGCCTTGTGAGTTTCAGCCAGCACCACGCCAATTCCCTGGGTGCCCTCCAGCAGTTTGATCACAACGGGTGCGCCACCGACCTGGGTCAGCAGGTCATTGATGTCGTCGGGGGAGTGGGCGAAACCGGTGACCGGCAGCCCTATGCCCTTGCGTGCCAGCAGTTGTGCCGAGCGCAGCTTGTCCCTGGCCCGGGTGATAGCCACCGATTCATTCAGCGGGTAGACCCCCATCATCTCGAACTGACGCAGTACGGCGGTGCCATAGAAGGTGATGGAGGCACCGATTCTCGGGATCACCGCATCGAAATCATCCAGGGTTTCGCCCTTGTAGTGGATGGATGGCCGGTGAGAGGTAATGTTCATATAGCAACGTAACGGGTCGATCACTCGTACCTGATGTCCGCGTGCCTTGGCTGCTTCCACCAGTCGCATGGTGGAATAGAGTTTGGCATTGCGTGACAGTATGGCGATTTTCATTCGGCGGTTTCCTGGTTATTCTGATAAAGGGTTGTCCGGCTTGCCGGCCTGATAAGAGCGTGCGGCGTCGACCAGAAAGTCGCCGCGCAGTGCTGTGCGACCCAGCAGCATCCGAAACAGCATCGTATCCCGATCGGTCAATGTCAGTTCTATCTGTTTGCTAAGTGAGCCGATGATCGCTTCGGTTTCTATCACATAGCGATTTTCACGATGCCCGCCCGAATCGGTTACCATCCGCTGATCAAGCAGATCCGCCGTGCAGATGATCGCCGTTTCTCGATCTCTCTGATGCGGGTGAACACCGAAGCGCACCCGGTCCCGGCCACGCTCCTTGTAAGGGTCGATAAAGAATGTGTGCAGCGCCGACGTACGGGCGCCCGTGTCCACCTTGGCCTTGATATGTGGAATGCCCAGTTTTGGCAGGATGAGCCACTCCCTCCAGCCCAGTGTCAACAGGGCGGGAGCGGGGTGTGCTTGCTTTTCTTCAATTTCTTGCATCTCAGTCCTATCTTAGCATCTGGGATTTCCAGCCCGGAGCAAATTTTAATAATGCAGGCGTATCCCGCCTTTCGATCTGGCAAGGCATGGCGATTCCCGGTTGTGATCGTACTCGTGTCTCTATTTGGTTTGGCTCTTTTTCTGCACGCGACCCGGCGCCGTTCAATCAGCTGCTAAACTTTACGACAGTATCGGAACATTTTCTGACTATACAGCCGGCTGCGGTGACTGCAGCATTTCAAATTCAGACCAGGGAGACTTGAGGAGATGAGTACCTCGTATAAGCAGGCCGTAACGCTGACGGTCGGGCAAACAGATTACACCATATATCCTTTTGACCAGCTACAGAAGCGGTATGCAATTGAGCGGCTGCCTTTTTCACTGCGCATATTGCTGGAAAACCTGCTGCGGCACGGGTCTGAGATCTTTGTGACGGATGAAGATGTCGAGTTCCTTGCCAATTGGGATCCACAGGCCGAACCAACACAGGAGATCGCCTTTGTTCCGTCCCGGGTGCTGCTGCAGGATTTTACCGGTGTGCCGGCCATTGTGGATCTGGCGGCGATGCGTGACGCCATGGTCGAACTGGGTGGTTCTCCCGCCAGTATCAATCCGCTCTCTCCGGTGGAACTGGTAATCGATCATTCGGTGATGGTGGACCACTTCGGCACGGCGGAAGCGTTGAACCAAAATACGGAAATTGAAATATCGCGTAATCTTGAGCGTTACAAGTTTCTGCGCTGGGGCCAGACGGCCTTTGAGAATTTTAGTGTGGTGCCGCCGGGTACCGGTATTGTGCATCAGGTTAATCTCGAATATCTCGCCCGCGGGGTTTTTACAAAGCAGTGTGACGGCGAACAGTTGGCCTATCCGGACAGCCTGGTGGGAACAGACTCCCACACCACCATGATCAACGGTTTGGGTGTGCTGGGATGGGGGGTGGGGGGGATCGAGGCGGAAGCCGCCATGCTTGGTCAGCCGATAACCATGTTGATACCCCAGGTGGTGGGGTTCCGGCTGGTTGGAAAACTGCCGGAAGGGGCAACCGCCACCGATCTGGTGTTGACGGTGACCGAGCGTCTGCGCCAGTTTGGTGTGGTGGGGAAATTCGTTGAGTTTTTTGGCAACGGACTGGCAAACCTGTCACTTGCCGACCGCGCCACAATTGCCAATATGGCACCGGAATACGGCGCCACCTGCGGCATCTTTCCGATAGATGCCGAGACCATTCGTTACCTGCAACTGACCGGCAGGGATGAACATACGCTGCAATTGGTGGAAAGTTACACGCGCAGGATGGGGTTGTGGCACGATGCGGATACGCCTGAGGCGGACTACAGCGCTTTGTTGACACTGGATCTGTCGGAAGTGGTGCCCTCCATTGCCGGGCCCAAACGGCCACAGGATAGAATCCCCTTGACTGAAGCCAAGGCCAGCTTTTTGCATCTTCTTTCGGAGCACAGACAACAGGCACCCGCCACCGCCGATGTAACCGATTTTGATGAAGAGGGTGGACACCCGCCGAGCGATTCCGGTGCGGTTGAAGTCACCTATCGGGGGGAGACCTTCAATCTTGAACAGGGTGCCGTGGTGATTGCCGCCATTACCAGCTGTACCAACACCTCCAATCCGGCCGTTCTGGTGGCTGCGGGTCTTCTGGCAAGAAATGCACGCAAGCTTGGATTAAAAGCCAAACCCTGGGTCAAGACCAGTTTTGCCCCTGGGTCCAAGGTGGTAACTGACTATCTGCAACGTGCCGGCCTGATGGAGGAACTTGAGGCGCTGGGCTTCTATCTGGTCGGTTATGGATGTACCACCTGTATCGGTAATTCAGGACCGCTGGCCAAAGAGATCAGTCAGGGAATCAATGCCGGCAATCTGCTGGTCACCTCGGTGCTCTCCGGCAATCGCAATTTTGAAGGGCGGATACATCAGGAGGTCAGAGCCAACTACCTGGCATCTCCACCGTTGGTAGTGGCCTACGCCCTTGCCGGCAACATGAATGTCGATCTGTATAACGACCCCATCGGTCATGGTCCCGAAGGCAAGCCGGTGACATTATCGGATATCTGGCCGGCTAGTAGCGAGATTCAGCAAGTGATGGCCGGTTCGCTGGATGCGGAGATGTTCAGGAAGAAATACCAGGATGTCTACACCGGGAATGAGATCTGGAACAATCTGCCGATTGAGACCGGTGAACGCTATGCCTGGTCGGATTCCACCTATGTACGACTACCTACATTCTTTGAGCGTATTGCAGAAAAGCGTCCAGGCGTGAACTCGATAGAGGATGCCCGTTGCCTGGTGAAAGTGGCCGACAGTATCACCACCGACCATATTTCACCGGCTGGCGCCATCGCTGTCGACAGCCCGGCGGGACGCTATCTGCAGGCTCACCGGGTGGCACCACAGGACTTCAACTCCTATGGGTCACGACGGGGCAATCATGAGGTGATGATGCGCGGTACCTTTGCCAATATCCGTCTACAGAATCAACTGGCGCCGGGAACGGAAGGTAGCTGGACCACCCACTTCCCATCCGGAGAACAGCTCTCCATATTTGATGCAGCAGAGCGATATAAAGAAGCGCAGACACCCCTCATTGTGCTTGCCGGCAAAGAGTACGGTACCGGTTCGTCCCGCGACTGGGCGGCCAAGGGTCCGGCGTTGCTGGGGGTCAAGGCGGTGATCGCCGAGAGTTACGAGCGTATTCATCGTTCCAATTTGATCGGCATGGGGATTTTGCCACTGCAGTTCAGGGCGGAGGAATCTGCCGATGTGCTCAATCTGGAAGGCACGGAATATTTTTCAATTCCCGCTATCACCGAGGGCCAGGAATCGGTTGTGGTATCCGCCCGCAGGGAAAGTGGCGGTATGATCAGTTTCAAGGCAAAAATTCGTATCGACACACCCAATGAATTCGCCTATTACGAAAATGGGGGAATATTACACTTTGTGTTAAGGCGATTGGCCGGGTAGCTGAACCTGTCGGGTAAGTGCTTAAGACCACTGTTTATTGTCACCGGCTGAATGCCGGTATCTATCGGGAGCCGAGGCTCATGTGGGACCGTTAAAAAATACCCGGCTCTACAAGCTTTGGGATCAGTTGCGCTCCAGTTACTGGTTTTTGCCAACTGTTATTGTAGCGCTGTCGATAGGGTTGGCATCGTTATTGATCGTCGCCGATCACCGTTACCCGTTTGATCAGACATCCCGCTCATCCTGGCTGTTCCTGGGCACGGCGGAATCTGCTCGGGTGATTCTCTCCACCATTGCCACCGCCATGATCACGATTGTCAGCCTGACATTTTCCATGACTATTGTGGTTTTGACGCTCGCCAGTTCCCAGTTTGGACCACGTCTGATCTACAATTTTATGCGCGACCGCAATAACCAGGTTGCGTTGGGCGTTTTTCTGGCTTGTTTTGTGTTTTGCATATTGATATTGCGTTCTGTGAAATCGGATGTTGCGGGAAATTTCGTGCCACAGCTTGGCACCACCGCCGCCATGGCGTTCGCACTGTTCAGTGTGGGTACGCTGATATTCTTTATTCATCACATTGCCGACAGCATCCATGCCAGCAGAATAATTGCCAATGTACGCAATGAACTTGAACTCATCGTTACGCGACTGATGCCTGCGCGATCCGGGACAGGATTGTCCGAGGAAACCGAATGGCAGCGCCTGATGGATATGATCGATTCCTCGTCCATGCCTATAGCGGCGCGTGACCGGGGTATTCTGCAGGCTATTGAAGAGGCGGAATTGCTGGAGTGGGCACAGCGACATGATCTGTTGATCCGGCTGTATCATCGCCCGGGGGCGTTCGTCATTCGTGGTACCCCCCTGTTTGAAGTGTACCCTCGTGAACGCGTGCCCGTGGATCAGTTGGTCCTCCTGCAAGATGCGTTTCGATTTGGCAATAAACGTACCCTGGTTCAGGATATCGAGTTTGCGTTTCAACAACTTGTTGAAATCGGCGTACGGGCTTTGTCACCGGGAATAAACGACCCATTCACCGCAATGTCATGTGTGGAGGAACTTGGCTCGGGGATTGCACTGGTTGCAATGCGCGGGTCACAGCCACGAATATGGCGGGACACTGGAGGAAAACCCCGGATACTGGTAAAGGCGGTGGAGTTTGAAGGCCTTGCCGATATCGCTTTTAATCAGATCAGACAGGCCGGTAGCCGCCACGTCGCGGTAATGATACGCATGCTGGAGGTGATCGGAGACGTTGCATCAACACTCTCTGATCAACAGCAGCGCAGCGTCTTGAGGCGGCATGCCGATGCCGTTCATGCGGCGGCAACTCAATCTGCCCGGAACAAGGGGGACCGGGCAGATATCGATGCGCGTTTTCAACAGGCAGTCAGTCAGCTTGGTGAGATCAATAAAGCCGATGCCTGATCAATCGATACGCCAATCCTGATAGTGCGGCATTGGTGTTTTGGGTGTCCGGCAGGGCCTGTTTCGTCATGCAGCAACCGGCGGGTTTGCTCACTTGGCACCTGCGGCCAGCTATCTTTATGTCGATATAGTTCGGCATTACCCCTTTTATTTTGGTGGATTGTTGTTGTTGACAAAGGTTGCATATGCAACTAAGTTCATTTGACAAGCAGATCCTGGAGGAGGGATGCACATGATAAAGAGAACCATAACAGCCGGCTTGTTGATCGCGGCCACTCTGACCAGTTTTGCTGCATCTGCAGCAAATCCGATTGAACTCAAGATGAGTCATTTTCTTCCATCGACACATCCGATTCAGCGGGATTTCCTGGAGCCTTGGGCCAAAGAGCTGGAAGAACGCACCAACGGACAGGTGAAGGTGCAGATTTTTCCGGCGGGTTCATCCTTTGGTCATGTAGCCAAACAGATGGACCAGGCGCGTGCCGGGGTGGTGGATATCGCACATGGTCTTTCCGGAATCCCGCGGGGACGCCTTCCCAAAACTTCGATTATCGATTTGCCCTTTCTGGTTCAAAGTGCCGATGCCGCGAGTAAAACCCTGTGGAAACTCTATCCGGATCACCTGACGGATGAATACAAGGGTGTGAAGGTGCTGGCGCTGCATGCGCACAATGCCGGCCTGATCCATACGCGCGGCAAAAAAGTGACCACCATGGAGGATCTGAATGGATTGCGGTTGCGTGCACCGTCCCTCGCCATCTCCATGATGCTGGAAGAGCTGGGTGCGTCTCCTGTCGGCATGCCACCCACCCAGGTGTATGAAAACCTTGAGAAGGGCGTGATAGACGGTACCGTGTTTCCCTGGGAGGCGGTGAACGGCTTTAAGCTCTACGAACCGTTGAACTACCATCTGGACGCCAAGGCGTATACCACATCGTTCTATTTTGTAATGAATGAGCGAAAGTACAGGTCCCTGCCGGAGGATGTCAGAAAGGTGATTGATGAGATGTCCGGACAGACCCTGGTAAACAAGTTCGGAGACTGGTGGAACCAGTGGGACCAGCCAGGCCTGGATGCCGCTGTCAAGAAGGGTAATGAGATAGCAAGCCTGACCGATGAACAGCGGGACAAGTGGCGGGAGCGCCTGGCACCGGTGATTGATAAGTATCTCGCCAGCCTTGAGCAGCAGGGTGTCAAGGATGCCCGCGAAATTTACAAGAAAGCTCAGGAGTATGTCGCCGAATTTGAAGGCAAGTAAGTTGCAGCTGTGGTGATGGGCGGCGTCCATCACCACATCCGCTCAAACCGACGCACAGGTTACTATGTTTCAACGAATGAACCGCGCTCTGCTACAGATCAGCAAATGGTCGGCCTGGAGTGGCATGATACTGCTGCTGGGCGCTGTATTTACCACCACGGCCGATATCCTGGCCAGAAAGCTGTTCGGTTTCACTTATCAGGGTACGATCGATATTGTTCAGCTGCTTGTTCTGTCATCCGCCTTCTTGTCCATTCCCTACGCCTTTATCACTCGCAGCCATGTCGCGGTCGCCATCTTCACCGATAAATTCGGTGATCGCGGACGGGCCGCTATCTCGGCTCTGGCAGCCTTTTTGGGTACCGTTATTATGGCGGCGTTCGGTTGGTTTGGTTTTAATCATGCAAGCATGCAGATGGAGTATGGCGATGTTTCCCAGACAATCGGCATTCCAATTGTCTGGTATTGGGTCCCGGTGATCTACGGTTGTGCCTTGTCCAGTCTGATTTCCCTGATGATGAGTGGTGAGTCGATTTATAAAACGCTGCTGGGGGAGCGTTCCCTGTCATGATTATTGCTGATTATTTCCCGGTGACTGTCCATGTCTGAAACAGCCATTGGATTAGTCGCCTTCGGGGTGATGTTTGTGCTGATCGGATTGCGTGTGCCCATTGCCATTGCCATGGCGACGGTGGGTGCGATTGGTGGTCTGATTCTCAATGGACCTGACAGTGTTATTTTTGTCATGGGATCGCTCCCATTTGAAACGGTCTTTCCCTACAGCCTATCGGTGATACCACTGTTCATCATGATGGGGGTGTTCGCCGCCCGAGCCGGTCTCTCAAAAAGCCTCTACGCAGCGGTGCATGCCTTTATTGGACACTACCGTGGTGGATTGGGCATGGCGACGGTCGGTGCCTGCGCCGCTTTCGGGGCCATCTGCGGCAGCAGCTTGGCCACGGCCGCCACCATGAGCAAGGTGGCCATGCCGGAGATGCGCAAGCGCAATTATCATGATGGTCTGGCTGCGGCAAGTATTGCGGCGGGAGGCACATTGGGCGTGCTGATTCCTCCCAGCGTCATTATGGTGATCTATGCCCTGCTGACAGAACAGTCCATAGGGCAGATGTTTGCGGCAGCGATTATTCCGGGGATTGTCGCCACGCTGCTCTATATGCTGGCGGTCTGGGGACAGACCCTGGTCAACCCCGCAGCCGGGCCTGCCGACGAGCGGGTGGGGATGCGCGGGCGTATTCAGGCATTAATCAACGTCTGGCCGGTTCTGCTGCTGTTCAGTGTGGTCATCGGCGGTATCTATATGGGTTGGTTTTCTCCAACAGAAGCCGCCGCCATCGGTGCTTTTGGCGCCTTCCTGCTGGCCGCGCTGAAGCGAAAACTGAACCGGGAAGTATTTCTCGACGGTCTCGGTGAAACCGCCACCACCAGCGGCATGATTTTTATGATACTGATCGGTACGGCACTGTTTAACTATTTTGTCGAGACCACCGGCCTGCCGCATCGGCTGGTCGGCTATGTGGGTGAGTTGGGCTGGGCTCCGTTTGCCATTCTGCTCATGCTGATCATTTTCTATATCCTGCTCGGCTGTGTGATGGATGCGCTCTCCATGTTGCTGCTGACCCTGCCATTTGTCTTTCCGCTTATCCAGTCACTGGGTTTCGATCCGATCTGGTTCGGTATCATCATGGTATCCGTGGTGGAGGTGGGTCTTATCACGCCGCCGGTCGGGATGAACCTGTTCGTGATTATGGCAACAACACCTGGCTTGAAGTTGGGCACGGTCAGTCGGGGGGTGATACCTTTTCTGCTGGCCGATGTCGTGCGGATTACGCTGCTGATCCTGTTCCCAGCCCTGGTGCTCTGGTTACCTTCGTTTATGCAGTAGCAAGGAACTGACTATGGCAAGATTGGAATGGAGTGAGAGTTACAGTGTCGGCGTGCCCCGGCTGGATGCACAGCACAAGGTGCTGATCCGGGTTATCAACCAGTTGGAAGAGGAGCGGCGTACCGGCGGCTTGATCGTCAGCGTATTTGCCGAGTTGCGACGTTATGTCAGGGAACACTTCAGGGATGAAGAGGCGATGATGCGGGCGGCCGGCTATGCGGACCTTGAGGCTCATATACAGGGGCATCGGCAGTTTGAAGAGTGGCTGACCTCCATTGAAATGGTTTACAACAGTGGCGGCGCCTCCGCTTACTACATTGCCGAGAGCGTGCATGACTTTCTCAAGGACTGGCTCATCACCCATATCCTGGCCAAGGATATGGCGTATAAAGAGACCTTGACCGGACATATACCGGGGTAAGCGGCGGCACGGGTCGAGGTATTACCATGAAACTTGCCAGTTTTCTGCCCTACCGGTTCTCTGTGTTGACGCACAATATTTCACAAAGTATTGCCTCGATCTATTCAAGTCGGTTTCACATCTCGGCCCAGGAGTGGCGCATCATTGCCAATCTGGGTAATGGGCCGCCGCAATCGGCCAATGAAATCGGCAGCCATGTCAATCTGGATAAGGTGCAGATGAGTCGGGCGTTGACCAAGCTGATCAAGAAGGGGTTGGTGTTGCGCACGTTCGACAAGCTGGATAAACGAAAATCCTCGCTGAAGCTCAGCAGAAAAGGTCTGCAGTTGTATGAAAAAATTGTGCCGATCGCGCTGGAACGGGAGCGGCAGTTAATCGCAGTTCTGAACCGACAGGAGAGGGCGCAACTGGATGCGATTCTGGAAAAGCTGGAGAGGCGGGCGGAAGCGCTGAATACCCTGAAGGTCGACTGACCACCGGATTTGACGTGGTGGCGGGACCGGCGTCAGATTGACTCCGGTCCCGGATGCTCCCTTCCTTTATTCACCTGCCGATTCCATCGTTGACTGATACTCACCGCGCCGTGCTGCGCCATTCAATGCGGCACGTCGGTACAGTGCGTCCTGGGCCGCCGCCACATTACCCGGATCACCCTTCCAGGCCTGCAGTGCAGGCTGTTGCAGCGCCCGTCCGTAGGAGAAGCTCAGCTCCCAGGGCTGCGGGGTGAGGCAGTTCATCGCGTTGAGATTGGCAGTGGCCTCCTCCGGTGTCTGACCACCGGAGAGAAAATTGATGCTGGGCAGGGCGGCCGGAACGGTGCGGCGCAGGATTCGCACGGTCTGTCTGGCCACCTCATCCGGTTTTGCCTGGCGTGCATGGTTTTTTCCCGGCGTGATCATGCTCGGTTTCAGCAGCGCGTGTTCCAGTACCACGTGATGCCGGTGCAGCGCGTGAAACAGGGCATGCAGCACCGCCTCGCTCACTTCCGCACAGCGAGCGATGCCGTGGTCGCCATCCATTAATACTTCCGGCTCGACGATGGGTACGATGCCCTGTGCCTGACAGATGGCGGCATAGCGGGCCAGCATCTCGGCATTGGCCTCGATCGCCAGTCGGCTCGGTGTGCTGTCCGAAATATGATAGACATTGCGCCACTTGGCGAAACGTGCCCCCTGTGCCTTATAGCCCTCCAGTCGCTGACCCAGGCCATCCAGACCCTGGGTGATCTCATCACCTGGCGCATTGGCCAGCGGTCCCTTGCCCTTGTCGACCTTGATGCCTGGCACCACGCCTTGTCGTGTGGCCAGCTCCGGCAGCAGTGTGCCGTCATCCGCGCGTTGTTCCAGGGTCTCCTCGAACAGGATGATGCCACTGATATAATCACCCAGATTGGCTGTCTCCAGGATCAGGCTTCGGTATCGGCGGCGCTGCTCCTCGGTGGATTCAACCCCGATAGCATCGAAACGTTTGGCGATGGTCGGGCTACTCTCATCGGCCGCAAGAATGCCTTTGCCTTTCTGTACCAACAGCTCGATGGTTGCCTGAAGCTGGTCCTGGATATTCATTTTCCCCACCCCCGATGCAGTCTGAACAATTTGACGATCTTCTGTGAAGTATAGACAGTGACCACCCAGGTTCCGACAAAATGGAACAGGGCGGTTGGAAAATAACTAATAGAGCAACAACTGCCCTACACAGGAGTGTAGGATAGGTACAGATAAAACGGTTATGGGTGAAATGGGAATGAAACGGCTGGAACCAGACTATTTACGCAGTCAGATTATTGGTGTGGATACGCTCCTGCAGACCCCTTTCGGCGAGCGGCTGATGGTCTATGCGGACTATACCGCGTCGGGCAGGGGAGTGCGGTTTATCGAGGATTATCTGCAGCGGATTTTGCGGCTGTATGCCAACAGCCATACGGAGGACGATACCAGTGGTCGCACCACCACACAACTGCTGCATCAGGCCGAGCAGGTGATCAAACGGGCGCTTAATGCCGGGCCGGATGGACGCATCATCGCCTGCGGCACCGGCGCCACGGGTGCCATTGATCGCATGCAACAACTGGTGGGTGTAAAACTGCCTGCGGCCAGCCGCCAGGTCATGATGTCACTGTTGCAGGGCTTTGCCGGGAATGCCCAGGCTGGAGCCTTTGCCGACTATTGCCGCGCGCACCAGCCGGTGGTGTTCGTCGGGCCCTACGAACACCACTCCAACGAGGTTTCCTGGCGCGAGAGCCTGGCGACCGTGGTGGAGGTGCGGTTGAGTGAGGACGGGGGTATCGATCTGGCGGATCTGGAAAGGTTGCTGAAACTGCCGGACTATACGGGGCGGCTGCGTATCGGCTCATTCTCCGCGGCTTCCAATGTGACCGGCATGAAGTCGCCGGTGCATGAGATAGCCGCCCTGTTACATCAGTACGATGCCCTGGCTTTTTTTGACTATGCGGCCAGTGCACCCTATGTCGAGATCAACATGAATCCGGAACCTGATCAGGTGGGCGGGGATGCCTCACTGGATGCCGTGTTCATTTCACCCCATAAGTTTGTCGGTGGCCCCGGTGCCAGCGGCGTGCTGGTGTTCAACCGCCACTGTTACCATCCCGAATTGCCGCCCAGCGTGGCGGGTGGTGGAACGGTCGACTATGTCGGACCGGAGAGCCATGACTTCATCAAGGATATCGAAACCCGGGAGAATGCCGGTACACCGGGGATACTGCAAACCCTCAAGGCAGCCCTGGTGTTTCAGATTAAACAGGCGGTGGGGCATGAGGTGATCGAGCAGCGCGAGACGGACTATATTCGCCGGGCGCTCGACCGCTGGGGCCACCATCCCGATATCGAGATCATGGGCAATCCGGATCCGGAGCGGCGCATCGGTATCGTCTCATTCAATCTCAAAGGACCGGGTGGACGCTACTATCATCCGCGTTTCATCACCACGCTGCTGGATGATCTGTTCGGCATCCAGAGTCGGGCCGGCTGCTCCTGTGCCGGCCCCTATGGGCACAAACTGTTGGGTATCGATGATGCCCGGGCAGAGGAGTTCAGGGCGGTAATCGCCGACGGGCACTGTGGCATTAAACCTGGTTGGTGCCGGATCGGCTTTCACTATCTGTTTGACGAGGCGGAGGTGGCCTATCTCTTGGAGGCGGTGGAGTTTGTGGCTGATTATGGTTATCGCTTTTTACCTCTATATCGGTTCGATTCCCCCACCGGCCTCTGGACTCACCGTGAGCAAGCCCAATCGGCGATCGAGTTTTCACTGGATGATGCGCTAGAAAACCCGGCTGAGCCCGAGCAATGTTTTACCGTGGAACAACGGCGTGAGCATTATGCGGCCAATCTTGCCGCGGCACACACCTACGCAGACGGTTTGGGTGATGCCTATCGCCATGAAGTGACTCTGGACGGGGAAGAGGGCGTCCTGCAGTTTTTTCTGCTTACCCGGGAGAGTCTGGCGGGCTAGAACCGGGCGGGTTGCGCAGGATATGCCGATATCTTCCTCAGGCCTGGCGCAGTTCAGTTCTTACACCTTGAACTGTCCCATCACCTGTTTCAGTTCTGATGCCAGTCCCGAGAGCTGCTTGCTGGTCTGGGCGATCTGTTCCGAGTGATCAGCCGTCTGTCCGGTGACATCACTGATGGCAGTGATATTCCGGCTGATCTCCCCGGCCACCATGCTCTGTTGCTGGGCAGCGGTGGCGATATGCTCATTCATCTGGCTGATGGTGTTGATTGACTGGGTAATCTTGTTCAGCGAATCACCGGCGTGGGCCGCCTCGGCGACACTGGTTTCCACCCGTTTCTGGCTCTGGGACATCATGTTGGCGGCATTCTGGGATTGGCGCTGCAGCCCCTCGATCATACTCTGGATCTCCTGGGTCGCCTTATGTGTGCGGGTTGCCAGGGTTCTAACCTCGTCGGCCACCACGGCGAATCCACGACCCTGTTCACCGGCTCGCGCTGCCTCGATAGCCGCATTCAGAGCCAGCAGGTTGGTCTGTTCGGCAATATTGGTAATCACCTCCACTACCTTGCCGATGCCGTCACTGTCCGACTCCAGCTGACGGATCACATCAAACGCCTGGTTAACATCTTCGGCCAGGGTGTTGATGCAGGCGATGGCGTTGTTCACCACATTGCCCCCTTCAAGCGCTTCCGCATCGGCCTGATTGGCCGCCTCGGAGGCGTTACCGGCACTACTGGCCACTTCATTGGAGTTGGCTTCCATCTCGGTCATGGCCGTGGCTACCTGCTGACTCTCCAACTGCTGGCGCCGTACGCCTTCGATGCTCTGGGTGGTGATATCGGTGAGGTGCCCGGACTCCTCGGCCAGTTTCAGGGTGGAGGTATTGACCTGATTGATGATGGAGCCGAACTTTTCCATCATCAGGTTGATGGCAAGCGCCAGCCGGCTGAGTTCGTCATTGGACTTAACCTCGGCCCGCAGGCTGAGATCGGATTGCTGCTCGATGGCGCGAACCACATCGGTGACCCGCCGCAAGCGCGAAACTACCAGTTTTTTCAGGATGAAACTGATGATCAAGAGCCCGGCAATCAAAAGTCCGGAGTTGAGTCCGATATTCATCCACAGTTCTTTTAGTACCGTATTGTCAAGATTCTTCAGCGAGTAATCCACCCGCACGGCACCCAGCACTTCACCTTCGGGTACCTGATGGCAGAGCAGGCAGTTGGTGCCACGATAATCCTTTTGCGCACGCATCGGCATGATGACGGTCAGCACGCGTCCGCTCTCGTCTTTATAAAGGGAGTCGATTTTTTCACCTGCCAGGGCACGTTTATCCAGTTCATCCTTGATGGTGTTCTGTTCGGTGCCGGCACCGAAAACCTTGATGATCCCCTCGCCGCGTATAATGCGGGCATCCAGCACCTCTTCGCGTGCAGTCACCTTCTTTCGGGAGATCTCCTTGTTGGCCATGCCGCCGGTCAGCATCAGGGTGTTGACGTTGTCGAAGTAGGAATCAGCCAGGGTTTCGGTCTGGTCCATGACCAGATGCTCCACCAGGTTACGCTGACTGTTAAACTGGTAAAGGGCGGAGACCACCAGGATCAGCAGAAACAGCACAATCAGGGCAAGGTCAATCTTGGTGCTGATGGAGAGACCACTGGCAGAGGCTTTACTGGCTTGTTTCATTTACAGATCCCCGGGTATGTCGGATTGTGTCAGTCACTGTCTCGATAATGAGAAGGTTGATTCGATGATTTTTCCTCTCTTTATTGCGACTTGCCGGATCGTTTCTTTAGGTATTTCCCTACATTTCACCCAAAAAATGATCTGGATCAATATCTCCGGGCAGGACGGATCCTGTATGGGGGATGTGTGTTCAATCAGTACAAATCTGTAAAATAGCCGCTCTTCTGCTAAACGGACTGCTGTTGTGAAGGTTGAGTCGACAATCCCCGCGCTTGAATTACTGGATAGCTGCCTGATTCAGGATCGCCATCCATTGCGCAAGCGAATCAGAACCTTGCACAGGAAGCAGCGTGAAGGAAAAACCCTGGATTCCGATCTGGCGCACCTGTGGCCAAGGCTTGAACAGTCCCGGAAGGCGGTGGAGCAGCGGCGACAGCTTCGGCCTGAACCCCGCTTTCCGGCGGACCTGCCGATTAGTGAACGACAGGTGGAGATTGCCGACCTGATCGCGCAAAACCAGGTAATCATTCTGTGTGGAGAAACCGGTTCAGGGAAATCCACCCAGTTGCCGAAGATCTGCCTGGGCCTGGGGCGCGGGATATTCGGGCGGATCGGCCACACCCAGCCACGGCGTATCGCGGCCCGTGCGCTTGCCGCCCGCATCTCCGAGGAACTGGGCAGGGAACTGGGGGATTCGGTCGGCTACAAGGTGCGGTTCCATGACCGGGTGGGCCCCAATAGCCACATCAAGCTGATGACTGATGGCATGTTGCTGGCGGAGATCCAGCAGGACCGCTATCTGAATGAGTATGACACCCTGATTATCGATGAGGCCCATGAGCGCAGCCTGAATATCGATTTTCTTCTGGGTTATCTGAAAGAGCTGCTGCCGAAACGGCGTGATCTGAAGCTGATTATTACCTCGGCGACCATTGACCCCGAGCGCTTTTCCAAACATTTCTGGGATGCCCCTATCATTAACGTCAGCGGCCGCACCTTCCCGGTGGAAGTGCGCTATCGACCACCCCAGGAGGAGAGCGGCGGTGAACGGGACGATGCCGTACAGCAGGCAATCCTGTCAGCGGTGGATGAACTGTCGCGTATCGACCGGGGGGATATCCTGGTGTTTCTCAGCGGCGAGCGTGAAATCCGCGAGACTGCGGAAAATCTGCGCAAGCACAAACTGCCCCTGACCGAGGTGCTGCCACTGTATGCCCGGCTTGGACCTGCCGAGCAGGCACGGGTGTTCAGGAGTGGAGGTAAACGGCGCATTATTCTCGCCACCAATGTCGCGGAAACTTCGCTCACCGTCCCCGGAATTCGCTATGTCATCGACGCGGGCTATGCCCGCATCAGCCGCTACAGCCACCGCAGCAAGGTGCAGCGCTTGCCGGTGGAGCGCATCGCACGGGCCAGTGCCGACCAGCGCAAGGGACGCTGCGGCCGGGTCGCTGCCGGTATCTGTATCCGGCTTTATGACGAGGAGGACTTTGCTGCCCGTGCGGAATTTACCGAGCCGGAGATTCAGCGCACCAACCTGGCCTCGGTAATCCTGCAGATGAAACTGCTTGGCTTCGGCAATATCGAACAGTTTCCCTTCGTCGATAAGCCCGACAACCGGTTGATCAGGGATGGCTACCGGGTGTTGGAGGAGATCGGGGCGATGGATGCGGATAGGCGGATAACGCCGATCGGCAGGGCATTGTCCCGTCTGCCGGTCGATCCCCGGGTGGGGCGCATGCTGCTGGCCGCTACGGAAAATCAGTGTCTGAGTGAACTGCTGGTAATTGCTTCTGCGCTCAGCGTGCAGGATCCGCGGGAACGTCCGATGGACAAGCAGCAGGCAGCGGATGAGGCACATCGGGAATTCCGCCATGAAGAGTCGGATTTTCTCGGTACCCTCAATCTCTGGCGACATCTTGAGGAGATTCAGCACCATCTCTCCCGGCGCAAGTTCCAGGCCCATTGCCGGGGCCGGTTTCTCTCCTGGAACCGGGTGCAGGAGTGGCGCGATATCCATCATCAGTTGCGTGGGCAACTGCATGAAATGGGCTATCGGGAAAATGAAAAAGCGGCGGATTATGAGGCGATACACAAATCACTGTTGAGCGGTCTGTTGAGTAATATCGGCATGCGCCAGGCAGGTAACAGCCGGGAATACCTGGGGGCCAGAAACAGCCATTTTTTCGTCTTTCCCGGTTCAGCCCTGTTTAAAAAACAGCCCAAATGGCTGGTGGCGGCCGAACTGGTTGAGACCAGTAAACTCTATGCAAGAACGGTTGCCGGAATTCAGCCGGAGTGGGTGGAAGCGGTCGCCGGGCACCTGGTCAAGCAGGAGTATTCCGAACCCCACTGGGAAAAGAAGCGCGGACAGGTGGCCGCCTATACCCGTATCACCCTGTTTGGCCTGCCTATTATCCCTCGACGCAAGGTCAATTATGGCCCGATCAATCCGGTCGAGGCGCGGGAGATTTTCATCCGTTCGGCCCTGGTGGATCAGGATTTTCATACCCGGGCCCCGTTCTGGCGCCACAACCGACAGGTGATCGACTCGATTCATCTGCTGGAGGAGAAGACCCGAAGACGTGATCTGCTGGTGGATGAGCAGACCCTGTATGACTATTACGACCAACGGATACCGGTCGGTATCTACAGTGCCGTTCAGTTTGAAAAATGGTTGCGTCAGGAAACTCGGGAGAAGCCCAAGCTGTTGCATATGCGAACGGATGACCTGATGGCCAATGCGGCCGGCGATGTGGCGGATCAGTACCCCGATACCCTGGAGATGGATGGTCTGCGGCTACCCCTGGAGTATCACTTCAACCCGGGCGACCCGACTGACGGCGTCAAGTTGAAGATTCCACAGGCGGTACTTAATCAGGTCCCTGAAGCACGCACCGACTGGCTGGTCCCCGGGCTGTTGCGCGAGCGGATAATCGCCCTGTTGAAATCCTTGCCGAAGGCGTTGCGTAAATCATTCGTGCCGGTTCCGGATTATGCAGATGCCTGTCTTAAGGTGATGACCCCGTCGGACAAGCCGTTGATCCGTCAGTTGTCGGAACAGTTGCATAAGATGACCGGAGTCTATATCCCCGAGGATGCCTGGCAGGAGGCGGCGGTCGAAAAGCACCTGCGAATGAACTTTCAGGTGCTGGATGAAGCAGGTCGCCCGATAGCGGAAGGGCGTGATCTGCAGGCGCTGAAAAAGCAGCACGCCAGTCAGGGTGAGTCACGCTTCCACTCCTCCACGGAAACCGGCCTGGAACGTGAAGAGGTGACCGACTGGGACTTCGCTCCGCTGCCGAAATCAGTCATGCTGCAACGCGCCGGGATCAGACTGCCCGGTTTCCCCGCACTGGTGGAGACGGAACAGGGGCTGGCCGTGCGCGTAGTGGATTCCGAACAGCATGCCAGGGACGCCCACCGCGCTGGCGTGGGACGACTGGTGATGCTCCGGCTGGCCAAGGATATTCGCTACATTCGGCGCAATATCCCGCAGCTGCAGAAGATGCGGCTGCAGTATGCCAAGGCACCGGTGCTGTCAGATCAGGATCAGGCCGACGCGGTCGATCTGGAACAGGAGTTGGTAACGCTTATTGTGGATTTGACATTCGTTGCCGATCAGCCGGAGATCAGGGATGCCGAGTCGTTTAATGCGCGTATCAATCTATGTAAACCGCAACTGGTACCGACAGCCAACACGGTGATCCAGCTTGCGGGTGAAATTCTCGAACAGTATCAACAGGTCGCAAAAAAGCTGGCCGCCTGTACCCAGATCAACTGGATGTCCTCCCTGGCCGATATGCGCCAACAACTGGACCGTCTGGTATTCAAGGGTTTTTTCAGGCTGACTCCGATACAACAGTTACGCCAGATACCTCGCTACCTGGAGGCCTTGCAACGCCGGTTGGACAAGCTCAACCACGCCGCCGCACGTGATCAGCAACTGCTGCGGGAGATGCAGACACTGTATCAGATGTGGTTGGAACGCGATCAGCGGGAGCGTAAGAGCGGCACAGTGGATGAGCGGCTGGAAGAGATCCGCTGGTCACTGGAGGAGTTGCGTGTTTCCCTGTTTGCCCAGGAACTGAAAACGGCTTATCCGGTTTCCATAAAGCGAATAGCAAAGCGTTGGAAGGAGTTGGGCTTATAAAACAGCCACCGCGGGATGCCGGCAAAGACGTTCAGATCGGAAGAGTGGCTTGCTCTCCAATAGGCTGGTTTGACGGCGGCGATGCAAGCACCCAGTGTGTTTCCGGATCATGCTTGGCGTGATACATGGCAATGTCTGCATGGTGGAACAGCTCGGTAAGATTTTCACCGTGAGTGGGGTAGAGTGCAATCCCGATACTGACGCCGACATTCATCTGTCGTCCTTTCCAGATAAAGGGCTCCAGCAGACGCTCGGTCAGCTTTCTTGCGATTACGCTGATATTTTTCATGGAATTGATTTCAACCAACAGCAGTGTGAACTCGTCACCACCGGTCCTGGCGACAACATCCTCCTGACGCAGTGTACTGCGGATTCGGTTAGCCACCTGTTCCAATACATAGTCCCCGGCAAGGTGGCCGTATGTGTCGTTGACCGGTTTGAATTTATTCAGGTCCAGAACGGCAATGGCCACCTGACCCTGATTACGTTGGGCGTGGGCCAGTGCCTGGGTAACCCGTTCATTGAACTGCAGTCGATTGGGTAATTTGGTTAACTGGTCATGCAGCGCGATATGCTTGATACGAAGATTATTGCTGTAGATGACGGTGGTCAGGATGGCCAGTAGCAGGGATATGATGATACCGGTAACCATGATCCACAGGAGATCCTCACTGAGGATGTCGCTGTTTCCCTTCGGGATGGCGGCAAGTTGCCAGGAACCGTTGGGAAAGGTGACATCCAACAGTTCCGGGCGCTGTTCAAATAACGCGGGGTCACCAAAAAGCACCGCACCATCGGCGCCTAGTCCATCCTTTCCGCGGATGGCGACCTGGTATTTTGAGCCGGTATCGGGCAATCCCGCGGACTCGAATACCGCATTCATGTCGATCACCATGCTGGTAATGCCCCAGTAGTCACCCGAGTCTGGTTCGGCAGAGAAGCTCGATTTGAATATCGGTGTCCGGTTGATAAAGGCCTTGCCACCCTGAACCAGGTCGACGGGACCGGCCACGACGGTCTGTCGCGTTTCGATGGCCCGTTTCACAGCCTTCCACTGGGCTGGAATTTTTCGATAGTCCAGGCCGACTGCCTTCTCATTTCCAGTTAACGGATACATGAGTTTGATTACATACCCCTCCGCTACAGCCACATTTCGGACATAGGGATTGCTGTTCATGAGTTCGCGAGCGATCAGGTTGAATTTCGTTTGGCTGATGCCGTTTTCCGCGGTGATGATTACCGACAGGGCGCGGTTCAGGTAAATAGTGGAGTTAAAGGTGCCTTCCAGCCGGGCGCGTACGGTACTGAGATAGGTAAGGGTTTGGTTTCTACTCTCCTGTTCATGCTTTCTGGTTTGATTGATCGCGATCAGCAGCGTAATGCCTATCGAGATAATAAGGATCACCGTACCGAGGATATAAGGAGAGTAGGTTCTTTTCATTCTTGATTGTCCAAAACAACTGACTGGTCAGCCATTTATTCTATCCATGGAAAAATGCCGACCAATTGCGACAAGTTGACATGGAACCCACGGGCCCCAATATAACCGATAAGCGGCAGGATGGGAAAACACACACTGTTAATCGCATCTGGTATCGCAGCCCGGATAACTGCATACTTAAACGATTCAATGGTCCATGAATTAGGAGATTTTTTCAGATGTCGCTTTGCCTTTGTGGTTCCAACAAACTTGCAGCTGACTGTTGCAGTCCCGTAATCAATGGTGAACGCAAGGCGGTCACGGCCGAGAACCTGATGCGAGCACGTTACTGTGCTTTTGCATTGGGGAGAGTTGATTTTCTCAGCAGCAGTCTGCATCCGGATCATCGTGATGATCATGACGTGGAAGCCACCAGACGCTGGGCTGAAAATTCCGAGTGGCTTGGATTGCAGATTGTGGAGAGTGAGCGGGGTGGGGAACCGGACACCGAAGGTGTCGTGGAGTTTATCGCCAGATTTAAAGAAAAAGGGGTAATCCGCTATCACCACGAGCGCAGTAACTTCAGCAAGGTGGATGGTGAGTGGTATTTTGTTGATGGCGAATTGGTACTGCCTGAAACCAAAATCAATGAGTCGCCAAAGATCGGCAGAAATGATCCCTGTCCTTGCGGTAGCGGAAAAAAGTTTAAGAAGTGCTGTGGCTAGTGATGGCACCGTGGAGTATGTTTATCCGGACATTTCAGCCGAAGCAACTATACTGGACTTTATAAAAGCCTTACTCAGCATGGATATGTGGGGCATGTTATGGGTCACGGGTATCTGTATAGATGAACTGTAAATAGTAGATATCCCTGCTTTTATTAAGAAAATTATCAATTGTAATAAATTGTTTCGTACTCTGGATATTCCACGGATGCTGTGACAAGCTTCTTACACGCAACCGATAAAGGACAAGGTTGAAGTAACTGCATACTTCATGTGTTCAATTCAAAACTTCAAGGCAGAAGACGTCTGGGCATCAGGCGCCATAGTTAATAATAGAGAGGAAAAGATGGCACAATTCAAACACAAAAAAATTATCGCAATGCTGGCCCCCTTGGGTTTGATCAGCGGCATGGCGATATCTACAGCAGGGCTGGCTGATAACCATAATCGCTATGCGATCGATGCATCCAAGGGCGTTGTCAAAAACAGTGCAAATGAGTGCTGGATAACCGCAGGTGGTTTGCAGGAGAAAATTGAGGCTTGTGGTGACGTTATCCTGGTTGACACAGACGGCGATGGCGTGACCGACGACAAGGATATGTGCCCCGATACCCCACGGGGAGCACCGGTGGATGCCAAAGGCTGTCCGCTCGACTCCGATGGCGATGGAGTGCCGGACTATCTGGATAAATGTCCGGGCACCAAAGCGGGCGCTAAGGTTGATAAAGATGGTTGTGAGATCATGATGAAACCGATGGCCAAGACGGAGAAGGTGGTGATCGACAACATTCTGCTGTTTGACTTTGATAGTGCAGAACTGAAGGAAGGTTCCACCGATGTGTTGGATAACAGCTATGCCAAATTCAAAGGCAACGATGCTGTCAAGTCCGTTACCATTACCGGTCATACCGACAGCTCGGGACCTGATGCCTATAACCAGGGCCTGTCCGAGCGTCGTGCCAATTCGGTACGTGATTACCTGATCAGCCAGGGCGCAGATGCCAGCAAGCTTCAGGCGCGTGGCGCCGGTGAGTCTCAACCGGCCTTTGGTAACGACACCAAGGCGGGACGGGCAATGAACCGTCGGGTGGAGTTCAATGTGATGATGAAGTAATCCGGGCACGGCCTGAAAAGGCCAGGTTCTGATAATAAACCGGGGCTGAATCAGCCCCGGTTTTTTCGTTATGAGTAATGTTTCGCGGCTGAAGCCGCTCCTACTAAAGTTACGCTGCTGTAGGAGCGGCTTCAGCCGCGATTAAACCACCACCAGTGGTGACGATCCGCAATACTGCGAAGTTGAAGCGCTACCGGCATTCGGCTAGGCAGTGCAGATAGTCAGATTTTTTTTGCCTGCTCGATGGCGTTGCCGATATAACTGCCGGGTGTCATTTCCCTTAATGCCTTTTTGGCCGCTTCGGGTATGTCCAGTCCATCCACGAATGTGCGCATTTCATCGGCGCCAATGCGCTGTCCCCGGGTCAATGCCTTCAGTTTTTCATAAGGCTTCTCGATACCGTAGCGGCGCATCACGGTCTGGATCGGTTCTGCCAGCACTTCCCAATTGCCATCCAGGTCATTGGCCAGTATCGCCGCATTCGCTTCCAGTTTGCCGATGCCTTTCAGAATGGACTGCAGGGCTATCGAGGTGTAGGCGAAGCCGACACCCACATTGCGTAACACGGTGGAGTCGGTCAGGTCGCGTTGCCAGCGGGAGATCGGCAGTTTCATCGCCAGGTGACTGAACAGGGCATTGGCAATGCCCAGGTTGCCTTCGCCATTCTCGAAGTCGATCGGGTTGACCTTGTGCGGCATGGTGGATGAGCCTACCTCGCCGGCAATGGTGCGCTGTTTGAAATAGCCGAGCGAGATATAGCCCCAGATATCCCGGGAAAAATCGATAACGATGGTGTTAAAGCGGGCCGTGGCGTCAAACAGTTCCGCCATGTAGTCGTGGGGTTCAATCTGGGTGGTGTAGGGGTTCCAGACCAGACCCAGGGATTCAACGAAGCGTTGTGCGAACTGCTCCCAGTCGATGTCCGGGTAGGCTGATATATGGGCGTTGTAGTTGCCCACCGCACCGTTGATCTTGCCCAGCAGCGGGACCTTGGTTACCTGGTCCCGCTGACGCTGAAGCCGGTAGACCACATTGGCCATCTCCTTGCCCAGGGTCGTGGGGGAGGCGGGCTGGCCGTGGGTGCGGGAGAGCATGGGTATTTCGGCGTGTGCGTGAGCGAGCTTGCGGATGGCCTCGATCAGCTGGTCCATTTTCGGCAGCAGTTGCTGTTCGCGCCCCTGTTGCAGCATTAGGGCATGGGAGAGATTGTTGATGTCTTCGGAAGTGCAGGCGAAATGTATAAACTCGCTAACCGCCTCCAGTTCGCTGTTGCCGGCAATTTTGCGCTTTAGGAAATATTCAACCGCCTTCACGTCATGATTGGTTTCGCGTTCGATCTCCTTGACCAGGCCGGCATCCGCGGTACTGAAGTTGTCCAGAATACTGTTCAGTGCCGTCTCGGCCTCCTCGCTGAGTGGGGGCACTTCCGTGATCTGAGGATTGGCGGCCAGAGCCTGAAGCCACCTGACCTCGACCTGCACCCGGGCACGGATCAGTCCGTACTCGCTGAAAATAGGACGAAGATCAACGGTTTTGCTGCCATAGCGACCGTCAACCGGGGATATTGCGGTTAAAGTAGAGAGTTCCATGGGATTTCTGCGCGCCTGCGTTAGTTTATTCAAAGCCAAGACTGGTAAAGCAGCGGATTATACCATTCGATTCCCGGTAGTGACCAAAGGTTAAGTTCTGCCCAACAGCACGTGGTCGGCCTGCTCGCTAATGCCGGCATGATGGGGTAATATCGCCGACATCTGCTCCAAGATAAAACAGACGGTTGTCCTAATATGCAGGACCTTTTTGAGAAATATTTCTGCTGCAGTGCAGAATTTTTCCCGGTTTTGAGTTATAAATAGGCATCGTCCCTGAAATGACGAACGCTAATTCCTTGAAAATTTAGATGAAACAGAGCCTGATCCAGGCGCCAACCCAGGAGGATCACTCGGTGTTAGAAAGCTATCGCAAACACGTAGAAGAGCGTGCCGCGGAGGGCATCCCCCCGCTACCGCTCAATCCGGAGCAAACCGCTCAGCTGGTTGAACTGCTGAAGAATCCTCCTGCTGGTGAAGAAGCCTATCTGTTGGACCTGATAATCCACCGTGTACCTGCCGGAGTGGACCAGTCTGCTTATGTGAAGGCCGCCTTCCTGGCGGATGTGGCCAAGGGAAGTTGTAACTGTCCCCTGATTGACCGCGTTAAGGCGACCGAACTGCTCGGTACTATGCTGGGTGGTTACAATATCGCTCCGCTGGTGGAGGCGCTGGATGATGAAGCGCTGGCACCGACCGCGGTCAAGGCGCTCTCCCACACCTTGTTGGTGTTTGATGCCTTTAATGACGTCAAGGAGAAGGCCGATGCCGGCAATGACCACGCCAAGGCTATTCTGCAGTCCTGGGCTGAGGGAGAGTGGTTTACCCAGAAGCCGGAACTGGCCGAAAAGGTCACATTGACCGTGTTCAAGGTCACCGGCGAGACCAATACCGATGACCTCTCTCCGGCGCCGGACGCCTGGTCCCGCCCGGATATCCCGTTGCACGCCAATGCGATGTTGAAGATGGAGCGTGAGGGCATCACTCCGGATCAGCCGGGAGTCATTGGGCCGATCAAGTTCATTGAAGAGCTGAAACAGAAGGGCCATCCGGTGGCTTATGTCGGTGATGTAGTGGGTACCGGCTCGTCGCGTAAATCGGCTACCAACTCAGTGTTGTGGCACATGGGCGATGATATTCCCTTCATCCCCAACAAGCGTGCTGGCGGCTTCTGCCTCGGCGGCAAGATCGCGCCGATTTTCTTCAATACCATGGAGGATGCCGGCGCACTGCCGTTCGAATGTGATGTCTCCAACCTGAACATGGGGGATGTCATTGACGTCTACCCCTACGAGGGAGTGGTCAAAAACCATGAGAGTGGCGAAGAGCTGTGTCGCTTCGAGTTGAAAACCGATGTGTTACTGGATGAGGTGCGTGCTGGCGGACGTATCCCATTGATTATCGGTCGCGGCCTCACCGCCCGGGCCCGTGAGGCGCTGGGTCTGGATCCATCCACCCTGTTCAAATCACCGGCCCCGGCGGCTGACAGCACCAAGGGTTACTCCCTTGCGCAGAAGATGGTCGGCCGTGCCTGCGGTGTCGAGGGTGTCCGCCCAGGCGCCTACTGCGAGCCAAGGATGACCACGGTCGGTTCCCAGGATACCACCGGTCCCATGACCCGTGACGAGCTGAAGGATCTGGCCTGCCTCGGTTTCTCCGCCGATCTGGTGATGCAGTCTTTCTGCCACACCGCGGCCTACCCGAAACCGGTGGATATCACCACCCATCACACCCTGCCTGATTTCATTTCCTCCCGTGGCGGTGTGGCCCTGCGTCCGGGTGACGGCATTATTCACTCCTGGCTGAACCGCATGCTGTTGCCCGATACCCTGGGTACCGGCGGTGATTCCCACACCCGCTTCCCGATCGGTCTCTCGTTCCCGGCTGGTTCTGGTCTGGTCGCCTTCGCCGCCGCCACCGGTGTGATGCCACTGGATATGCCGGAGTCGGTGCTGGTGCGCTTCAAGGGAAAAATGCAGCCGGGCATCACCCTGCGTGATCTGGTCAATGCCATTCCCTACTATGCCATCAAGCAGGGCCTGTTGACCGTCGCCAAGGCGGGCAAGAAGAACATCTTCTCCGGTCGCGTGCTGGAGATCGAGGGTCTGCCGGACTTGAAGGTGGAGCAGGCGTTTGAACTCTCCGATGCCTCGGCAGAGCGTTCGGCGGCCGGCTGTACCATCAAACTGGATAAGGCGCCGATCATCGAGTACCTGCAATCCAACATCACCCTGTTGAAGTGGATGATCGCCAACGACTACCAGGATCCACGTACCCTGCAACGGCGCATCGAAGGCATGGAGAAGTGGTTGGCGGACCCGCAGTTGCTGGAAGGTGATGCCGATGCCGAATATGCGGCGGTGATCGAGATCGATCTGGCGGACGTGAAAGAGCCGATCCTGGCCTGTCCGAACGATCCGGACGACGTCAAGCAGCTCTCCGAAGTGGCTGGTCAGAAAATAGACGAGGTGTTCATCGGTTCCTGTATGACCAATATCGGTCATTTCCGGGCGGCGGGTAAGCTGCTGGAAGGCAAGCATGACATACCGACCCGTCTGTGGATGGCACCACCAACCAAAATGGACGCCTATGTGCTGAACGAAGAGGGCTATTACGCCACCTTCGGTAAGGCGGGAGCACGCATGGAGATGCCGGGCTGCTCACTCTGCATGGGTAACCAGGCACGGGTGAAAGACAACGCGACTGTAGTCTCTACCTCGACCCGCAACTTCCCCAACCGTCTCGGTACCGGGGCCAATGTCTACCTCTCATCCGCCGAACTGGCGGCCGTTGCAGCTATCATCGGCAAGTTGCCGACGGTTGAGGAGTACATGGTCTATGCGGATCAGATCGATGCCATGTCTGCGGATATCTTCCGCTACATGAACTTTGATCAGATCGAGGCCTACCAGTCGGTAGCCAATCGGGTGGAATTCGTCGCCTGATCCCACCTTCTCGGGTGGAAACTGCAAAGCCCCTGGATCACCCAGGGGCTTTTTTTATGCGCCCGGCACGGGCGCACTTTTGCGGGTTTGAGCCTTCACTTAAGTATGTAGGGGGAGCAGATAACGCTGTTCGAATTCCTCGGCTGGCATCGGTCGTCCCAGGAGATAACCCTGGCCATGATCGCAGCCCAGGTGTTTGATCAGCTCCAGCTGCCGGGAGGTCTCGATGCCCTCCGCCGTTACCTGAAGATCCATGTTTCTGGCCAAGGCGACAATGGATGAAACGATAGCCGCATCATTGCTGTCGTCGGTCATGTCCATGACGAATGATCGGTCAATCTTCAGACTGGCGATGGGAAAGCGCTTGAGATAACTGAGGGAGGAGTAACCGGTACCGAAATCGTCAATGGATAGCGATATCCCCATTTCTCGCAGTCGTGTAAGTATCTCAATGGCTGAATCTGCATTGTCCATCAATACGCTTTCCGTTATCTCCAGTTCGAGAAACCGGGGCTCAAGCTGATTTTTATTGAGTGCCTTGATAATGGTCTCAATAATCATCGGATTGAAATGGCGGGCCGATATGTTGACCGCTACGTGCAGATGGTCGATTGCCAGTTTCTGCCACGCCTTGATTTGCCGGCAGGCCTCCTGTATCACCCATTCGCCGATGGGAATGATCATGCCGGTATCCTCCGCCAGGGGGATAAAATCGGAGGGCGGGATCAAGCCTTTTTCAGGGTGGTTCCAGCGGATCAGGGCTTCCATGCCGACCAGCAGGTCGTTCGTCAGATCAAATTTCGGTTGGTAGAACAGGCAGAGTTGATTTTTCGATATGGCGTGACGCAGACTGCCCTCAAGCAGCAGCATCTTGACTGTCCGGTCGTTCATGTCCCGGGTATAGAACTGGAAGCTGTTGCGGCCGGCATCCTTGGCCCGATACATGGCGGTGTCGGCGCATTTCATCAGCCCGTCCACCGTGGTGGCATCATCCGGAAAAAGGCTGATGCCTATACTGACAGTGGGAAAAATCTCTATTCCATTGATCACCATCCGCCGCGACAGGGTGGTAAGACATTTTGACGCAACAGCGGCTGCGCTGCCCGGATCGGGTAGTTCTTCCAGGATAATGACAAACTCGTCGCCGCCCAGGCGAGCCACTGTGTCATCTTCCCGCATGGCTCGCTGCAGGCGTGTGGAGACCGTCTTGAGCATGCCGTCGCCGACATCATGACCCAGACCGTCATTGATGTTTTTAAACCGATCCAGGTCCAGGAACAGAACCGCTACCGGATGTCCGGTCCGGTGTGCCTTGTGCATGGCGTGTTCCAGTCGGTCATGGAATAGCAGCCGGTTTGGCAGACCGGTCAAGGCGTCATGTTGTGCCAGGTGGCTCAGTCTCGCCTCGTTTTCACGCAGCTGCTGTTCCGTGGCCAACTGATCAGTAATGTCTTTGGAAGTTTCGATTATACCGATCAGGGTGCCGTCGCTCTCCCAGAAGGGAGATGCATCCAGTTCGTACATTCTTGGTTTCATGCCGACACAGTGATGTTCGTGTATCAGGGTGACCGGTGCCGCCTGATCCATCACCTGCTGGAGCGGGCAGGGGTGGTCTTTGCCGGAGCAGGGTGTGTTCCGGTGATGAGAGGCCTCATAGCAGTGATATATCTTATCCCTGGGCGCGTCGTCAGGAAGGCAGTTTCGGGCAGCCCTGTTCATCATAATGACCCGATAATCCTTGCGTATCACCATGATAGGATCGATTACCCCATCAATGACCGCCTGCAGGAACTGCTGTTTTTCCCGCACTGCCTGTTCGCTCTGCTCCATGTGCTGAGTGCGGACCGCAATCGCTTCCGTCATGGAGTTAAAGGCAGCCCCCACCTGGGCGATTTCGTCACTTCCGGCTGTGGGTACGCGTGTTGTATAGTCTCCCGCCGCCAGTTGTCGGGTTGCCGAGGTGAGGGCCGTGATACGGTTCAATACCGTGTGCCTGATCAACAGAAAGACCGCCAGAAAGGTACAGAAAAAGCCGAACAGATAATTCAGGCTGGAGTTCCAGACCTGATTGATAGCGCGTCTTTCCAGTTCCTCGGCCGGGAGTTTGATGCTGAAAATTCCTTTCAGATCACCCAATTGGTAATGATAGGATGCTTCGTACATCTCACGAATGCCGGGTGGCGCGTCTTCGGGTTTGCCGTGGCATTTCAGGCAGTCCTTGGTGATCCAGATGGGACTCGAGAAGTGATAGAAGGATTTTCCCTCGGGGGTCGTAAACGGGATCATTCGCTCCTGTTGACCGGGGTTGTCTCTGAAATGCTGTATCGCCTCCATCTCTATCCTGTCGGCTTTGAGGTCCGGATTGCGCGGCCGGTCGGAGACGTTGTTGAATGAGAGACCCGTGGTAACCCAGTTAGAAAACTCCCTGGATATCCGGCTCAGTGCGTGCGCCGGCAGGAAGCCGATGGTGTTCTCATTCAGAGGTAATCCGCTGGTCATAAACTGGTGACGATAGACTCGGCGGGTGGCTGCCATCATGCCACGGATGGAACGGGCTTCGTTGATCAGAGATTCGGCGATCTCCTTGCGGGTGTCCTGGTAGTCAATATAGGTGAGAACTCCAAATGCGATCAGAAATACCGTACCGATAGTGAGCAGCAATCTGGACTTCAGACCCAGCATCGGAATAGGTAAACCGGGTGATAAGGATAAGAAAGGTTGTGCCAATTCATTGCTGGTCTGGGTCTCTGGATTTAACTCAACTCGGTTATATATAGCGGATATATTGGCCGTACAGTGAGTGTTGTTCAGGATACTGTGTCAAATGACACAATTATTGGCAGTTTACGGGGGTATCTACGCCAGATAATTGACTTGCAGCAAAAAAATGCCACTAATCAAATTTAGGCGATCCCGGGCTTCGCCGGGGGAGGATTGTTTGCTGATCCGGAAGCTGTCACAGTGCGCCGCAAAAGTACAGGCAACCGCGTGGGTTGCCCGGATCACTAGCGCAACATCGCGTGTGAGGGGGTGATTGATAGAGGAAAATTTGTCTCAGATATCCTGTCTGGGGGCCGACTCAACAGGTTGGGTGGCCTGGCGGTAGAGGGATTTTGACTTCTCCGCAATACTGGAGCCGAATTCGCTTGCCTTCTCAGCTACCAGTGCCCCGGTCTGTTTGGTCTTTTTCCAGGCGTTGCGTGATGTGTCGGCAATTACCTCGCCGGCCGCGCTTCCTTTCTCCTTGACGGTCTGATAAACCTCTTTCGACTTCTGCGCGACCGTTGAGCCAAATTCCTGACCGCTCTGAACCGTACTCGATCCCACCTCACGGGTTTTATCCCATGCCCCGGTTTTATCCGTATCGCTCGCCGCGGAGGGCTGGCTTTGATCCTGTCCCGCGTCGCTGTTTGCAAAGACGGAGAGGCTCATGAGTGAAAACAAGAGCATAACTATCAGCAGTTGAACGTGTCTTTTTTGCATAGCAATCAGTTCCAGGTGTTGGTTTTACGGCATTGTCGCACGCCACAGAAGCTGGGGGTTATCGAACCGTTCCCACTTTTCGTTGGATCATGGCGAAGCGTAAGAAGATCTGTGACTCCCCACACAGTTGCCTAGGAGTTTGTCGGGCTTGACCGATCGTAGCGAGGGAAAGCCGATTTGTTCCGCACGTCCCTGTGCTCCACCCCTTCGGGGTTGGCACGTCAATCGCTCCAGGCGATTGAATGAGACAGATTTTTTGATCTTTCGAGGCGAATAGTGGACCTATCCAACGAGGAAGATCGGAAAATATGGCCAAATCCGGCTTTTCCGCAGTAGATCAGTGTTAAGTCCGACAGACTCCTAAAGAATATGCAGAAGCCGCCGTGCCTGCTCTGCCATTTTTTTGCGCCCCAAGATCACCTGCCATCTACCGCCGTCGCACTGACGCCAGAGCATGGCGGAGCGGATGCCCGCCAGCAGCAGCGCCCGGATTCGATTCACATTGTCAGGATTTTGCAGGTGTAGCGGTTCACCCTTGACCATGATGCGTGGCTTGAGGGTGCTTATCGTATGGGCATAGATGTCCGCGAGTTGGGCGATGATGTTGGTATGCAGCAGGTGAAAATGAGTGATCCTGCCTTCGGCCGATCTGATACCCTCCTGGATCTGTTGCTGCATGGGTCTGTTTTTACTCAGCTTGCGTTCGAGGTGGAGCAGGGCGATGACATACTGGGTGACCAGAACGTTATCTGTGCGTTTTTCTCCCAACTGCTGTTGAATCAGGCGCAGTCCGGATTCCACGCCCTGCAGGCCACCATAGACGTTATCCACACTGTCTGCATCGATCTTGAACAGGCTGTGGATGCTGGCCTCCATCGACTGGGTATCCACAATGCCCTGCTCGGCGATCTGTGCTGCCATGTTGGCAGCCTGGAAAACACCAGCCAGGGCGATGCATCTATCACGGTCACTCTTCATTAATATGCCTGTTCGATTATGCCGCCGCCGAGGCACACCTGGTCCTGATAAAAGACGATGGATTGTCCCGGTGTCACGGCGCGCTGTTTTTTATTAAATTGGACCCGCAGATGACCGTTTTCAAGCGGTGACAGGGTGCAGGCCTGAAGTGGCTGACGGTGCCGGATACGGGCCATGCAGGTGACGGGTAGTGGCGGAGCAGAACCGGCAACCCAGTGTAGTTGACTCGCATCCAACTCCTGTTTCAGCAGCAGTGGGTGATCATGTCCCTGTGCGACAATCAGCCGGTTGCTCTCAAGATCCTTGTCGACGACAAACCAGGGATCGGTTTCACTGTCCGCCCGTCCGCCGATGCCCAGGCCCTTGCGCTGACCCAGGGTATAGTACATCAGACCCTGGTGCTCACCGATCACGCTCCCCTCAGGGGTGACCATCTGGCCCGGTCTGGCCGGCAGATAGCGGCTGAGAAATTCGCTGAATTTACGTTCGCCGATAAAGCAGATACCGGTGCTGTCTTTCTTTTTGTGGTTGGGCAGACCAGCCTGTTCGGCAATTTTTCGCACTTCCGGCTTTTCCAGGTCACCCAGGGGGAAGTGGCTGTGGCGGAGTTGTTCCTGACCCAGCATATAGAGAAAATAGGTCTGGTCCTTGTTTTCATCGCGTGCCCGCAACATCTGCCAGTTATCTTCCCGGCGGCCGATACTGGCGTAATGCCCGGTGGCGATGCCGGCGGCGCCCAGGTGCAGGGCATAATCCAGAAAGGCCTTGAATTTGATTTCACGATTACACAGGACATCTGGATTGGGTGTGCGCCCGGCGCGATATTCAGCAAGAAAATGCTCGAACACATGATCCCAGTACTCCCCGGAGAAATTAATGGTGTGCAGCCGGATGCCGAGCTGGTCGGCAACGGATTGAGCGTCGGCCAGATCAACTGCGGCTGAGCAGTACTCCCGGGAGTCGTCTTCCTCCCAGTTCTTCATGAACAGGCCTTCGACCTGATAGCCCTGCTCAATCATCAGCAGGGCGGCAACGGAGGAGTCGACACCGCCGGACATGCCGACGATTATCTTTTCTATTTTAGCCATGATTCACTTCAGTCTGAAATCCTGCCCCGCCAGCCATGCTTCGATCGGTTGCATGACAGGCGGTTGGCCGTTTGCAAAAAACCAGGAATCTACCGCGTACTGCTGTTTGGTCTGGATATCCATGATGCTGGCGGTCCAGTGAATATCGAACAGCCAGGGATTGCGACGTCGCCGTTCCTTCACCTGATGCCATTTTAACAGGTTGTCCTTTGCAATGAGCTGCAGATAGATGGTGGTATTCTTTGACTCGGCAATGCAGTCCAGCTGACCGACTTCGGATCCCTCGCCGTCATTTTCCGCCAGGTCGCGCCAACTGCCGGTCTGTTCGCCCACCTGTTGTTCCATTTTCGCTATAGCGGCCTGGATCTGCTGCCGCTCCTCCGCGGCTGTCCGGGCGGCGGAAAACAGGGTACGGATCTCCCGCCATTGATGGTCGCGAAGTGTAACAGGTTTCCGAATATCGCAGTGAAAATCGGTGCAGGCCTGAAATGGCGGCGGTGCCCCCCGGGCCTGCAACTGACCGGCAGGAAGGAGACAGCAGAATAGCGTGATTGCCCGATACATCATGACCCGGCCGGACGCCAGCCCTCCTGCCACTGCTCCAGTGGCAGGATTTCAGGGGCCAGACCATTGTCATAAAACCAGGAGTCGACCGCCCAGAGGCTGTGATCCTCCCTCGCTTCTATCACCGCGGTGGTGTGCGGCCAGCCGAAGAAAAAAAAGCCGCGGGTCACCGGGTCTCTAAGTCGGTGCCATTTCAGCAGTCCATCCTGTTGCATCATATACAGATAGGTGGTGGTGTTGGTGGACTCATCAATGCAGTCCATTCGGTGTCCTGCCGGATTGTCGCTGGATTTGTTCAAGCCTTTGTCATTCTCGGTGCCGGTCATGGGACCGACGATCTGTTCCAACCTGGCCACCGCTTTTCCGATCATCGCGCGTTCCTCGCCAGCTGTCTCCGAGCCAGGAAGGAAAATAGCCCGGATACCCTGCCATTGATCATCCGACAACGCCAGCTGGCTGATGGATTGGCAGCTGTTATCAAAACAGATGGAGAAGTTATCGGGAGCAGGTGTGGTGTTGATCTCGCTGCTGACAAATACCACGGCGTTGGCACCGCCGGAACCGGTCAGCTGCCAGAGTAATAAACAGAGACTGGCTGCCTTACTTAAGGTCATTGATCAACCCCAGCGGGTATCGGCATCCGGCCAGGTAGTCATCAATGCAGCGCAGCACCATGGGGCTTCTCAGTTGTTGCGGATTGGCGGCCAGTTCATCACGGCTCAACCAGAGAGCACGCAGAATCCCGTCATCCAGCGGCAGTTCCGGTTGATGGTCGTGACAGTCGCCGTGAAAGCAGAAACGCAGATAAGTGGTCTCGGCTGGCGGTACCTGCCAGCGGTAGATACCGATGAGGGTCTGTGGAGTAAAACCCCAGCCGGTCTCTTCCCGGGTTTCCCGGATGACTGCATCCAGCAAGCTTTCCGCCTCTTCCAGATGGCCCGCCGGCTGATTGAAGACCGTCTTGCCGTCAGCGTCCAGCTCTTCAACCATAAGAAAACGTCCGGATTGTTCAATAATAGAAGCGACGGTGGTGTGTGGAGTCCAGATCATAGGATCATTTTAACCTGAAATTGGCCTGGTGGCGTACGTGGGATCAGCGGCGTTTCTTTTTTCCGGGCCGGGGTTTTGCGCCATCCTCAGGCAACTCAATGACTTGATACTGGCCGGGCAGGAGTCCGCCAAGTTCCCATTCCCCGATACGGACGCGCACCAGGCGCAGTGTAGGAAAGCCGATAGCGGCGGTCATTCGGCGAATCTGCCGGTTGCGGCCTTCGCGAATCTCGATTTCCAGCCACTGGGTCGGAATATTGGCACGAAACCGCACCGGCGGATCGCGTTCCCAGAGTGTCGGTGGATCGATCAGTCGTGCTCGTGCCGGCAGTGTCGGGCCGTCTTTCAGCTCCAGGCCGTCACGGAGTTGCTGAATAGCGGTGGTGTCGGGAACGCGTTCAACCTCAACCCAGTAGCGCTTCCAGGTCTTCTCCTTTGGATTGGCCAGTCGGTGTTGCAGCTTGCCATCATCGGTAAGCAGTAGCAGTCCTTCGCTGTCCCGGTCCAGCCTGCCGGCGGGATAGACCCCGCTGATAGGGACGAACTCAGCGAGAGTTCTGCGTCCCGACTGATCGGTAAACTGGGTGAGTACACCATAGGGTTTGTTGAACAGAATCAATCGGGACATTATCAGTTCTTGCAAAGAAAAGGGCTGTCCGATTATCGGCAGCCCTGTCCATACGTCAAGACGCTGGAGATGATTATCCTAGAAACCTCAGTTGGACGAGATGGAGTGTACGGTTATGGGGGTGCAGGGCAAGGCGCAATGACGCGGAATGGTTGTTCCATTCCAAGGAGTTGCAACGCGGCCATGTGCCGCCAGAATCGCGCAATCGATCACGTAGCGTGTTCACCCAACGGGTGAAGCGGTTAAACTGCACAATATCCACTTGCGTCATTGCCTTATCTATTCCTCTGAGCGGTCAGCTGAGGTTTCTAGGATTATACTGCTTTGTCGATGACTGTCCGGTTTCTTCCGGCATCCTTGGCGCGATAGAGGGCATTGTCCATGCGCTGGAACAGGCTGTTGATATCATCGCCCTGGATCAGGGTAGTGACGCCGAGGCTGACCGTCATCTGAATCGCCTTATCCGTCTGTGGTGACATAGTCTCGATATTTTGACGGATACGCTCCGCCAGCAGTTCAGCTCCGCTCAAATCGGTGCCGGTCAGTAAAATAAGAAACTCTTCGCCACCATAGCGGAAGATCATGTCAGACTCACGTACGCTCTGTTCGGCGCATTGGGCAACCGCCTTCAGCGCCTGGTCGCCATACAGATGACCATGCCGGTCATTAATAGACTTGAAGTGGTCGATATCCATCAATATGACCGAGAGTGGAGTTTTATGCCGCAGGGCGAGGCCGATCTCTCGTTTCATTGCGCTGTCCATGGCTGCACGGTTTCTCACTCCGGTCAGCGGGTCAATGGTGGCTGATTCTACCGCCCGTTGATAGAGCAGGGTGTTGCGAAGCGGATAGAGTAGCCCGGCCAGCAGATTTTCGATCATCTCCAGTTCAGATGTCTCGAATGGATAGCTGCGGAAGAAGTTCAGGTCACCCAGATGATCCCCGGCAACTACCAGTTCATAGGCGCAGTTATTGGCCGGCTGGTCGCCCAGCTTGATGTCAATTTTGAGTGACGGGAAGTTATAAGTGAGACCATCATACTGGATGAACTGCCGGATCTCTTTAGCAAACAGTGCCAGTAACTCATTAATCTCCAGGGTGCTCTGAAGAACGCCGCTGAGGGCCAGTATTTTTGAGGCAAACCGATAATGGCTTTCCGGATTCCGATCCGGATGGGATGGATGGGGTGTGACCCTTTTGGTGTTGCCTGAAACATGCTGCATGTGGTTTGTCATAATCACTGTTTCCAACTTGTTTTTATATGTCACAGAATATGCGCCGTTAAATATGCTATTTCTGTGCCATTAGTAAAAAACATTAAAAAAACAGATAGATATAAGCATCAATACTTAAATAGCCAAAAAAATGACGGATAATTGTGGCCGTTTGTTGCCGCCGGATGGCGTGCAGGCGGCAGTATTGGCCGCCTACTGCCGTCATCTATCAGCGGGTAGATGGGCACGCTACGCTGCAATCAATGGCTACGGCACAAGATGTGAAGAGTGTGTTTCATCGCGAATGCTGGCTTTGCCCATCCTACGGAGCGTGACGTGGAATTACGCGTATTGATAGGTAGGATGGGCAAAGCTTGCGTTCCCATCAATTCCCGGGAATTATGAGTATCACACTACCCCCCGCATTTAAGGTAATCGGCCTGGTAGAGGAAGGTTTGATCATCTGTTTCCTCCCAATATCAACTGTATTCCAATGCTTCTCCGCTGGTGCCAATGCTGTCCGGTCCCATGAGCCAGAGGTAATCGGGTATCAGACTGTCGGGGGTTTTAAGGCTCTCGATCTCTTCTCCGGGAAAGGCGAGCAGGCGCAACTTGGTGCGGGTTGGTCCGGGGGCAAAACTGTTGACCCTTATGTCGCTGCTATCACGGGTCTCCTCGGCGAGCAGTAGCATCAGTCCCTCCAGTCCGAACTTGGAGACACCGTAGGCGCCCCAGTAGGCCTTCGATTGACGGCTCACCTGGTCTCCGGTAAATACCACCGAGGCGTCCTTCGCCTTGCGTAACAGCGGCAGGCAGGCCTGGGTCAACAGAAACGGGGCATTGAGGTTTACCTGCATCACCTGATGCCAGATTTCAGGATCGTAGTCGTCGAGACGGCTCAGGTAGGGCAGCATCGCGGCATTGTGCAGCAATCCCTCCAGGGAACCGAACTCCTTGGTCAGGGTCTCCGCCAGTTCAGTGTAGTCGTGCGGGCTGGCCCCTTCGAGATTCATCGGGTAGATCGCAGGCTTGACCCCGCCGGCGTTCTCGATCGCGTCGTAGACCGCCTCGAGCTTGGCGATGGTCCGACCCAGCAGAATCACGGTGGCCCCGTGAGTGGCAAAGGCGATAGCCGCCGCCCGGCCGATGCCGTCACCGGCACCGGTGACTAGAATGGTGCGTCCGGCCAGCAGATCTTTTGGTGGGTGATAGTCGCGCATGTCGGGGTCCTGATGTTTGTCGTCCGAATATTCTAACCGGGCGGCGTCCCCGATTCGAGTCTTCATGGGTTTGGGTGCCCGTTAATCAGCCGTTTGATTTGAGTCCCAGCTTCTCAAGTATCTGGGTGGGTGAGGCGACACTGTCGTCGGCGCCCCAGGTATCCGGGCGGTCCGCGGCATCCAGGTAGCCAAACAGGGCGGTAAGGGTGGTGGTTCCCGCTTCCCGGCCGGCAATGATGTCGCGTTCCGCATCACCGATATAGAGGCACTCTCGAGGGAGTGTGCGGGTCAGTTCGCAGGCATGCAGTATTGGTCCTGGGTGGGGTTTGCTGTTCGGGGTGGTGTCGCCACTGACGATGCAGGCGGCACGTCGGTTCAACCCCATGCCCACCATCAGCGGATCGGTCAGCCAGGCGGGTTTGTTGGTGACAATGCCCCAGCCGATAGCGTGTTGCTCAAGCTGTGCCAGAACCTGCTCCATTCCAGGAAACAGGGTGGTTTCACGGGCGATGTTGTCCTGGTAGATGGCCAACATATCATCACGGTAACCCTGGAACTCCGGATGGTTCGGTTCAATGCCGAAGCCGGCGCGAATCAGCGCGATACCACCATGAGAGACATGAGGGCGTATCTGCTCAAAGGGCAGCGCTTTACGGCCATGCCGAATCAACGTCTGGTTCAGCGCATAGGCGAGATCCGGCGCGGTATCGGCCAGGGTGCCGTCCAGGTCGAACAGCACCAGCCTGATTGGTTGTCCGCGAAAGCGGGCGCCATCAATCACTGGGTGATCAGTCATGTGCTTTACGACAGCTCACCATGTAATTGACATCCACATCGCCGGGCGCCAGGCGATACTGGCCTGTCAGTGGATTGTAGGTCAGGCCGATCATTTCATGAGTCAGCAGTTCGGCTCGGCGGATCCATGCGTCCAGTTCCGACGGCTTGATGAACTTGGAGAAGTCATGGGTGCCCCTGGGCAGGAGTCGCAACAGGTACTCCGCGCCCACAATGGCGAACAGATAGGATTTGGGGTTGCGGTTCAGGGTGGAGAAGAATACGTGGCCCCCCGGCTTTGTCAGGCTGGCGCAGGCCTCCACCACGGAAGACGGGTCCGGCACATGCTCCAGCATCTCCATGCAGGTGACGATATCGAATGATCCCGGCTGCTGTTCCGCCAGCTGCTCCACCGGAATACGCTGATAATCCACCTCCAGGCCCGATTCCAGCAGGTGTAGCCTGGCCACCTGTAACGGTGCCTCGCCCATGTCAATCCCGGTGACTGTCGCTCCCTCGCGCGCCATGCTCTCGGAGAGAATACCGCCGCCGCAACCAACATCCAGTACCCGCTTGCCCTTCAGTCCGGCAATTTGGTGGATATAACTCAGGCGCAGGGGATTGATCTCATGGAGCGGCTTGAACTCGCTATGTGGGTCCCACCAGCGGGCAGCCAGTTCCTCAAATTTATTGATTTCGGCGTGATCGACATTGATGCTGCTGTCAGTCATGTTGTTTCAGGCTCTTCATGAATCCGGAGTTGGTGGTTTCAGTCGACCGGGTCGACGGGCTGAGAGTATAACCCAGATTACTCCATCGCCTCCCTGATAATGCCCTCATACAGTTTGATCAGTGCCAGTTCCGCTGCTGCCGCTTCTTCCGCTTCTCCCAGTATCGCGGGACGGCGATAACTGAGGAATACGTCATCCGGTTGCCCCTGCAAGGTATAGATGCCGACCGTGAGCGGACAGATTGACAGGTTGGCGGGATGGGCCGCTGACATCTGCCAGGAGAGTTTGAGATTGCAGAACTCGAAGGCCTCGGCCTTGGCGTAAAACGTGTTGGCCAGGCCGGTATCGGCCGCGGTGCGGTTGAACATGTCACTGATATGCAGGGTGCTGCTGATCAGCATGCCGCGACCGGTGATGGCCAACTCTAGGTTCGAGCGTATGGCGTCGTAGTCATCGCTGGTCTGGTAGACCACGATCGGCGCCCCGGCGGGAGTGATGGGGGTTTGGGCCAGGGCCAGTCCGGCCTGAAGAAAAAGCAGGAAAAAGATAACCGGGCGCATTATTCGCTCCTTAAAATGTCGTATGTTCGTAGCCCGATAGTCAAGCCACGTAGAGAATGGTTGTTATTGGGTTTCAGGCGTTTATTCGAACTCACTGATGCGTCCCTGCCACTCTGCTGCCCGGCTGATAATCTCACGCTGGTCAAGGGTGGTGAGGCGTCCGTTATGCAGTACCGGTTTGCCGGCTATCCAGACATCGGTCACCTTGTCTCGTCCGGTAGCATAGACCAGTTGCGAAATCGGGTGATAGAGCGGCTGGGTCTCCAGGCTGCCCAGATCCACTGCCGTGATGTCGGCGGCCTTGCCCGGCTCCAGTGAGCCGGTTCGCTCACCCATGCCCAATGCGATGGCACCATTGAGAGTTGCCATGCGCAGGGCGGTGTGGGCGGGGATCGCGCTGGCGTCATCGGCCACGCCCTTGGCCAACAGGGCGGTGCTGCGCATTTCACTGAACATATCCAGGTCGTTATTACTGGCTGCACCGTCGGTGCCGATGGCGATATTGATCCCGGCCCGATGCAGCTTGGCCACCGGGCAGAAACCGGAGGCCAGTTTCAGATTGGATTCGGGGCAGTGGACCACACTGGCGCCGCTTTCGGCGAACAGGTCGATCTCCTCTGCCTCAAGCTGGGTCATGTGCACCGCGGTGAGGGCGGGGGAGATGAGTCCCAGCTGCTGCAGGCGCTCAATGGGCCGGTTGCCATAGCGACTGATCCCCTGAGTGATCTCGTCCCGCGACTCATGCACATGCATGTGGATCGGGATCTCCAGTTCATCTGCCAGCACCCGGATACGTTCAAATGGCTGATCGGAGACGGTATAGGGGGCGTGCGGGGCGAAGGCGGTGCTGATCAGACCGTGGTTGCGAAACTGATCCTGCACCTCCAGTCCACGGCGGATGTACTCATCCGGGCCGCTGGCCCAGGCCGACGGGAAGTCGATAATGATCAGACCCACCACGGCTCGCATGCCGGCGGCGGCGCACACCTTGCCGGTCACTTCGGGAAAAAAGTACATGTCATTGAAGCAGGTGGTGCCGCCCCGCAGCATCTCGGCCACGGCCAGCCGGGTGCCGTCGGCGATGAACTCCTCGCTGATCCAGCGGCCCTCCGCCGGCCAGATGTGTTCATTGAGCCAGCTCATCAGTGGCAGGTCGTCCGCCAGTCCGCGCATCAGGCTCATGCTGGCATGGGTGTGGGCGTTGATCAGTCCGGGGATCAGGGCGTGCTGCGGCAGTTCGTGCAGACTCTTTGGGTGGTATTTGGTACGGGCCTGCTCTGCCGGCAGGATCTCCAGTATGGTTCCTCCATGAATCGCCAGTGCATGCTCTTCCAGCACCTGCTGGTCCGGTACCACCGGGATGATCCAGCGGGCAAAGATGAGGGTATCGATATTCAAATGACTGTCCGTTCTGAATGCGTTGATTTAACTTAATCGGTTAGAATAGGACGAATTTGCCATGGGTTTGAACAAGATGGAAGCACAACCGCTCACGATTCGTCCCAGCGCCGATCAGGCTATTGTCTGGGCCAACGACCGTCTCTACCTGTTGGACCAGCGTATTCTCCCCAATGAAACCGTATACATCGAGTTGCAGAGCGCAGTCGACACCGCCCGGGCAATACGTGACATGGTGGTGCGCGGTGCCCCGGCAATCGGCATCACTGCCGCTTTTGGCGTGGTCCTGGCGGCACGCGACAGTTTCCGTGCCGCGCCCGATAGCTGGCGTGACCGAATTGTCACCGACCTGCAGGCCCTGGCCGACTCACGCCCCACCGCAGTCAACCTGTTCTGGGCCCTGGAGCGGATGAAGCGAGTGGTGGCTGAGATTGGCGATGAGGATCCCGAAGCGCGCCTGCTGCAGGAGGCGCTGCTGATCCACCAGGAGGATATTGCCGCCAACCGGGCGATGGGGGAGTTTGGTGCCAGTCTGATCGAGTCGCCAACCTCGGTGATCACCCACTGCAATGCCGGCGCTCTGGCGACCGGTGGCTACGGGACCGCCCTGGGGGTGGTTCGCAGTGCCCACGCGGCTGGACGTATCCAGATGGTATTTGCCGATGAAACCCGTCCCTGGTTGCAGGGTTCGCGGCTGACCGCCTGGGAGCTGGCGCAGGACCGGATACCGGTTACCCTGCTGACCGATGGCGCCGCCGCCAGTCGCATGGCGCAGGGTGGGATCGGCTGGATCATTGTCGGATCGGACCGGATTGCCGCCAACGGGGATGTGGCCAACAAGATCGGCACCTACAACCTGGCGGTGGCGGCAAAATACCACGGGGTGAAGGTGATGGTCGCGGCGCCCACCTCGACCATCGACATGGCGGTGCGTTCCGGCAAGGAGATTCCCATCGAATCGCGGGACCCGGCCGAGATCCTCCAGTGCGGCGGGCAGCGGGTTGGAGCCGCGGGTGTGGATGCCTGGAATCCGGTGTTTGATGTGACCCCGGCCGAGCTGGTGGACGCCATTGTCACTGAAAAGGGAATTGTGCTGTCGCCAGACAGCGAAAAGATGGCTGAATTGATGGCCAGATAAGCTGAGAGTCGCAAAAAGCCGTTTTCAGGCGCTTTATTTTCAGGCGGCACCATCCCGGAATGTGTTACTATAAGCGGCTTAAAAAAGCGTAACCTGGCTCTGCACAAATATCACTCCGGGATACGTAAATCAGATTGAAGCCGTCATAAAACAAAAAGGTTAATGAACCGCCTATGACCGAATTTGCGAAAGAAGTTCTACCGGTCAATCTCGAAGACGAGATGCAGGCGTCCTATCTCGATTACGCCATGAGCGTGATCGTCGGACGCGCCCTCCCGGATGTGCGTGATGGACTGAAACCGGTCCACCGTCGTGTGCTCTATGCCATGAGCGTGCTCGGCAACGACTGGAACAAACCCTACAAAAAATCCGCCCGCGTGGTGGGTGATGTCATCGGTAAATACCATCCTCATGGAGACACGGCGGTGTATGACACCATCGTGCGCATGGCCCAGCCATTCTCCATGCGCTACATGCTGGTGGACGGGCAGGGCAATTTCGGTTCGGTCGATGGCGACGCCCCGGCCGCCATGCGTTATACCGAGGTGCGGATGGCCCGGATTGCCCACAGCATGCTGGACGATCTGGACAAGGAGACGGTCGATTTCATCCCCAACTACGATGAATCCGAACATGAACCTGCGGTATTGCCGGCCCGGGTGCCCAATCTTCTGGTCAATGGCTCCACCGGCATCGCAGTGGGCATGGCCACCAATATCCCACCGCATAACCTGACCGAGATCGTCAATGGCTGTGTCGCCATGATTGATGATCCGGCTATCACTATCGATGGGCTGATGGAGTACATCCCCGGTCCCGATTTCCCCACGGCGGCGCTGATCAATGGTGCCCGGGGTATCCATGAGGCATACAAGACCGGTCGTGGCCGTATCTATGTACGGGCCCGCACCGAGATCGAAACCAACGACAAGACCGGGCGGCAGACCATTGTCGTGCACGAGCTGCCTTATCAGGTAAACAAGGCGCGGTTGCTTGAGAAGATCGCCGAGCTGGTCAAGGAAAAGCGCATCGAGGGAATCAGCGAACTGCGTGACGAGTCCGACAAGGACGGCATGCGCATGGTGATCGAGCTGCGTCGCGGCGAGGTGGCCGAGGTGGTGCTTAACAACCTCTATCAGCACACCCAGATGCAGAACGTGTTCGGCATCAATATGGTATCGCTGGTGGACGGTCAGCCCCGGCTGCTCAATCTGAAGCAGATGCTGGAGTATTTCATCCGCCACCGGCGCGAGGTGGTGACGCGGCGTACCCTGTTTGAATTGCGCAAGGCACGGGATCGGGCCCATGTGCTGGAAGGTCTGGCGGTCGCCCTGGCCAATATTGATGAGGTGATCAAGCTGATCCGCGAAGCGGCCAGCCCGGCAGATGCAAAACGGGAACTGTTGGCACGGCAGTGGAAATCGGGCGCGGTCGAGGCCATGCTGGAGCGGGCAGGCTCGGACGCCTCCCGTCCCCAGGGACTGCCTGCCGAGTTTGGTTTGAGTGAGCAGGGATATCGGCTGACCGAGACCCAGGCGCAGGCTATTCTGGATCTGCGCCTGCACCGTCTGACTGGGTTGGAGCAGGACAAAATACTCAGTGAATACAGTGAGATAATAGGTAAAATTAAAGACTTACTTGATATTCTTTCCAGCCCGGATCGGCTGATGCAAGTGATTCGTGATGAGCTGATAGCGATCCGCGATCAGTATGGTGATGAACGCCGTACCGAGATTATCAGCAACCGTCTTGATCTGACCCTGGAAGACCTGATTACCGAAGAGGATGTGGTGGTTACGCTCTCCCACGCCGGTTATGCCAAGGCCCAGACCCTGGATATCTACCAGGCGCAGCGACGTGGCGGCAAGGGCAAGACCGCCACCAGCACCAGGGACGAGGATTTTGTCGACCAGTTGTTTGTCGCCAACACTCACGACACCATTCTCTGCTTCTCAAGCCGGGGTCGGGTCTACTGGATGAAGGTGTATGAACTGCCCCAGGCGGGTCGAAACGCCCGAGGGAAACCGATCGTCAACCTGCTGCCGCTGGAGAAGGACGAGCGGATCAATGCGGTATTGCCTATTCGCGAGTATTCAGAAGACAAGTACATCTTCATGGCCACCAGTTCCGGCACCGTGAAGAAGACGCCGCTGATCAATTTCTCCCGTCAGCGGGCCAGTGGCATTATTGCAGTGGATCTGCGCGATGATGACCAGTTGGTAGGTGTTGCGGTGACCGATGGTCAGCAGGATATCATGCTGTTCACCTCAGCCAGCAAGGCGATCCGCTTCAATGAATCCCAGGTTCGCCCCATGGGCCGGACCGCCTGCGGGGTGCGTGGGGTGAAACTGGGTCCGGGCCAGCGGGTGATCTCGCTGATGATTGCCGAGCCGGGTCGCACCGTGTTGACGGTGACCGAGAACGGCTATGGCAAGCGCACGCCGGTCGAGCAGTTCCCTCTGCGTGGCCGCGGCGGCATGGGTGTCATCTCGATCAAGGCCTCGGAGCGCAACGGCGAGCAGGTCGGCGCGGTCCTGGTGGAAGAGGGTGACGAGGTGATGCTGATCACCAACGGCGGTACCCTGGTGCGCACGCCGATTTCCGATGTGTCGGTGATGGGCCGGGACACCCAGGGTGTCACCATGATCCGTCTCTCCAAGAAGGAGAAACTGGTCAAGATCGAGCGCATCGAGTCACTGGATGACGAGGTCGTGGCCGAGGCCGAGGGCGAAGCGGAATCTACTGAGGAGTGAGCCACTTCTCGTTCTGTAAAAATTGAGAGCTGGAGAGTAAATCATGTCAAGAGTCTACAATTTCAGCGCCGGGCCAGCGGCCCTGCCTGAAGAGGTGTTGAAGCAGGCCCAGGAAGAGATGCTGGATTGGCAGGGCAGTGGCATGTCCGTCATGGAGATGAGTCACCGCGGCAAGGAGTTCATGTCCATCGCCGCCCAGGCCGAGGCCGATCTGCGCGAGTTGATGGCGATTCCGGACAATTACAAGGTGCTGTTCCTCCAGGGCGGTGCCTCGAGCCAGTTCTCCATGGTCCCGATGAACCTGCTGCGCGGCAAAGCGAGCGCCGACTATATCAACACCGGCTCCTGGTCCAAGAAGGCCATAGCCGAGGCGAAGAAGTATTGCCAGGTCAGCGTGGTGGGGGAGACCCCGGCCGGTGAATTTACCGTACCTTCTGCCGAATCGCTAAAACTCAATGCGGATGCTGCCTATCTGCACTACACCCCGAACGAGACCATACAGGGCATCGAGTTTCCCTATGTTCCGGCCAGTGGCGATGTGCCGCTGGTGGGTGATTTCTCATCCACCATCCTCTCCCGGCCGGTGGATGTGAGTAAATATGGGGTGATCTATGCCGGTGCCCAGAAGAATATCGGACCGGCCGGCCTCACGGTGGTCATTGTCCGGGACGATCTGGTCGGCGAAACCGTGGCGGGAACCCCGGCCATGTTTGATTACCAGATCCAGGCGGACGGTGAGTCCATGTACAACACACCGCCGACCTATGGCTGGTATCTGGCGGGACTGGTATTCCAGTGGTTAAAGCGCAATGGTGGTTTGACTGCGATGGCCGAGACCAACCAGCGCAAGGCGGCCGCCCTTTATGCCGCCATTGATGGCTCCGGTTTCTATAACAATCCGGTCGAGCTGAGCTGCCGTTCCTGGATGAATGTGCCATTCACCCTGGCCGATGCCGGGCTGGACGCCAAGTTCCTGACCGAGGCCAAGGAAGCGGGACTGGTGACCCTGAAAGGTCATCGCTCGGTGGGCGGTATGCGGGCCAGCATCTACAACGCCATGCCGGAAGCCGGGGTACAGGCCCTGATCGACTTCATGGCTGATTTCGAAAAACGTAACGGTTGAACTATCAGGGACGTGGGATAGTTTGAGATGGGGTGGCGGCATCGTTTGATCAAGTAAATAGATTTCGATTAATAAACTTATAAAACAGTTAATTATTGACATAATATAATCTATTTTATTAACTACTGAAGGCCTGTCCGCCAACTCCTGCAGCACGCTGCCGGGGAGTTAGAAACTCCCCGGCGCACTTCATGCAGTCTCCGGATGTTCCGCGTTCCCTCACTAAAATACCTATAAGAGAGAGGGAGAACATCTATGCACAAAATCTTGACCCTGAACAACATCGCTGTCGCCGGCCTGGACAGGCTGCCCCGCGACAGTTACGAGATCGCCTCTGAGATCACCCACCCGGACGCCATTCTGTTGCGCTCCTACAAGATGCACGATATGGAGATACCCCCGACCGTCAAGGCCATCGGCCGGGCCGGTGCCGGGGTCAACAATATCCCGGTGGATCGCATGACCCAGCAGGGCGTGGTGGTGTTCAATGCGCCTGGTGCCAATTCGAATGCAGTCAAGGAACTGGTGCTGGCCGGCATGCTGATGGCTTCGCGCAACATCGTCCAGGCCTGGAACTTTGCCAGAGGGCTGAGCGGTGAGGATGGGGAGATAAATAAGGCGGTCGAGGCGGGCAAGAAAAATTTTGTCGGCTTCGAGTTGCCGGGACGTACCCTGGGCGTAGTGGGGCTGGGGGCGATCGGGGTCAAGGTCGCCAACGCGGCCCACGCTCTGGGTATGAATGTTATCGGCTACGATCCCACTATTACGGTCAGGAGCGCCTGGCAGCTCTCTTCCGATATCAAGCAGGCCTTGAGCGTGGATGATCTGGTTTCCAAGTGTGACTACATCACTTTCCATGTCCCCCTGATTGATTCCACCCGGCACATGATCAATGCCGAACGCCTGAAGTGCATGAAGAAGCACAGCGTGCTGCTCAATTTTGCCCGCTCCGGGATTATTGATGACGAGGCGGCGGTGGCGGCGCTCGACAGCGGCCATCTCTACGCCTATGTGTGCGATTTCCCGAGCAATCTGTTGAAGGACCACCCCCGCTGCATCACCCTGCCGCACCTGGGGGCCTCCACGGCGGAGGCGGAAGAGAACTGTGCTGTGATGGTGGCGGATCAGGTACGCAGCTATCTGGAGGATGGCAACATCACCAATTCGGTCAACTTCCCGGATATCAATCTGCCGAGAAACGGTGGCCACCGTATCTCCGTGGTTAATTCCAATGTGCCCAACATGCTGGGTCAGATCTCCACCGATCTGGCTGAGAGCAACCTGAATATCATCGATATGCTGAACCGGTCGCGCAGCGATGTGGCGGTGACTCTGATCGACGTGGATCAGGCCCCGGACGAGGCCACGCTGCAACGCATCGCAAGTATTGCCGGGGTGCTGTCGGTGCGCTGTCTGGGATGTTCAGAATAAGTCGGTACAGCATTGAAAAGGATTTTAAATTGAAAAAAATAATTGTATTTGCTGTTATCTGCTTTGGTGCATGGAGTTATTACCAGAAGGAATATCTGCATGTAAGTTCGAATGAGCGTGGGCAATCTGAGAGCGTTGCTAAGATAATTAAAAGGGAGCAAGTAGTGCCCCCTCAAATAGAGTCGAGGTTCCGATGTGATGGTAGGCAGTATTGCAGTCAAATGACCTCAAGAGCCGAAGCGGTGTTTTTCATCAAAAATTGTCCAAATACCAAGATGGATGGAGATTATGACGGAATACCTTGTGAACGCGATTCACGTTTTTAAATGACTCTAACAGGATATTTAGTCACTGCTTGGTTTTTTTCTGAGCATCTCTCCGCTCAGTAATTTATTGTAGTGTTAAGCCGGCCTTGCGAAACCCGATTAATCCGATCGGGTTTCGCCATTTATTAGACCAGATTCTGGCTGATATTTCCTGGATGTAGCAGACTCTGCTGGCTGTGCTGGTCAACCGTCATAATGTAGAATGCCTATCTTTATGGCGGGCCGGCGTACGACTCCCCGGCACGTCATCAACACTTTCTATTTTACTTGGCCGACAACTATGAGTGACCCGGAGAGCCTGCAACAGATCAGATCACGTATCGATGCCCTGGACAGCCAGATCCAGGAGTTGATCAATCAGCGTGCGGCGGCTGCCCAGGCGGTGGCCAAAATAAAACAGAGTGAAGACGCTGATGCCTTTTTTTACCGTCCGGAGCGGGAAGCCGCCATTCTCCGGACCATCAAGCGGCGCAATACCGGACCGATGGGCAGTGAAGAGATGGCGCGGCTGTTTCGTGAGATCATGTCTGCCTGTCTGGCCCTGGAACTGCCGATGCGGGTCGCCTTTCTGGGCCCGGCCGGTACCTTTACCCAGGCGGCGGCCCTGAAGCATTTTGGCCATTCGGTCGAGACGGTTCCCATGCACTCCATCCCGGACATCTTCCGTGAGGTGGAATCGGGCAATGCGCACTACGGGGTGGTGCCGGTGGAGAACTCCACCGAAGGGGTGATCAACCATACTCTGGATATGTTCATTTCGTCCTCCCTCTCTATCTGTGGTGAGGTGATGATGCGCATTCACCACCACCTGCTTAGCCAGGAGTCCGATCTGGGCAAGATCCAGCGGGTCTACTCCCATCAGCAGTCACTGGCCCAGTGCCGGCTCTGGCTGGATCGGAATCTGCCTCAAGCTGAGCAGATCACCGTGGGCAGCAATGCCGAGGCTGCGCGCCTGGCTGGCAAGGAGAGTGGCAGTGCTGCCATCGCCGGTGAGATGGCCGCAGAGCTGTACAAGCTGAAAGGGCTGGCACGCAACATTGAGGATGAACCGGACAACACTACCCGTTTTCTGGTGGTCGGGCGCCAGCTCGCCTCTCCCAGCGGAGAGGATAAGACCACGCTGATGTGTGCCACGCGCAATGTCGCGGGCGGCCTCAACGCGCTGCTGACCCCGCTGGCCAAGCATGGTATCAGCATGTCGCGGATCGAATCCCGACCCTCCAGGCAGGGTAACTGGGACTACCTCTTCTTTATTGATATCAATGGGCATCGGGATGACCAGAATGTCCAGCAGGTGCTGGCTGCCCTGGAATCTGAGTCCCGTCTGCTAAAGGTGTTGGGCTCCTACCCCAACGCCGTGCTTTAAATACGCCGTACTTTAAATACAAGGAAATCCATTATGACCGAGACGACCAACCGATTTCTGGAGCTTGCAGTGCCCGGTGTCACTAATCTCAAGCCCTATGTGCCAGGCAAGCCGATATCCGAACTGGAACGGGAGCTGGGTATTACCGATTCGGTCAAACTGGCCTCAAACGAGAATCCACTGGGCTGCAGTGAGCTGGCCAAAGCGGCGATTCGGGCGGAACTCGCCCAGGTGGGTCTCTATCCTGATGGCGGTGGGGTGGAGCTGCGTGCCGCGCTGGCGGCCAAGCATGGCATTGCACCCAATCGGATCACCTTGGGTAACGGTTCCAATGATGTGCTGGATATGATCGCCCGGGTGTTCCTTGCGCCGGGTTACGAGTCGCTGTTCTCTCAGTACGCCTTTGCCGTCTACCCCATCAGCAGCCAGGCGGTGGGGGCTACGCTGAATATTGTTCCGGCCAAGGATTATGGTCATGATCTGGAGGAGATGCTCAACCGGGTGGGGGAGAAGACCCGGGTGATCTGGATCGCAAACCCGAACAACCCGACCGGAACCTGGCTGAACGGGGAGGAGCTGGAAGGCTTTATCGCCGCCGTGCCGTCCAATGTCATCGTCGTAGTGGATGAGGCCTATATAGAATATGTCGATGAGCCGGATTATCCCGATGCCAGTCAGTGGCTGGATAAGTATCCCAATCTGATCGTGACCCGCACCTTCTCCAAGAGCTATGGCCTTGCTTCACTGCGCGTCGGTTATGGTCTCGCCCATGCCGATATTACCGATTTGCTGAATCGGGTGCGTCAGCCCTTCAATGTCAACAGCATGGCCCTGGCGGCCGCCAAGGCGGCGCTGGAGGATCCGGCGTTTATTCAGCGCTCGGTAGAGATGAACCGGGTCGGCATGGCGCAGATGACCAGCGCTTTTGAAACCATGGGACTGGACTATATCCCATCGGTGGGCAACTTTATTACTGTGGATGTCGGGCGCCCGGCGGCCGAGGTGGATCAGGGATTGCTGCGCACCGGCTGCATCACTCGCCCGGTGGCCAACTACGGCCTGCCCAATCACCTGCGTATCACCATCGGCACTGAGCCCGAAAACAGTCGCGTGTTGGCGGCGCTGCGGCAGGTGCTGGCAGGATGATTATTCGCCGACTGGCCATCATCGGTGTAGGACTTATCGGTGGCTCGTTGGCACGTGCACTGCGCGTGGCCGGTGCGGTGGACGAAATTGTCGGCTGTGGCAGGGGGCGTGGGAACCTGGAGCGGGCTGTCGAACTGGGTGTGATCGACCGTTACACTCATGATGTGGGTGAAGCGGTAAGCGGTGCCGATATGGTGTTTCTGGCAGTGCCGCTGGGGGCCATGCGGGAGACCTTCGCTGCCATGCAGGGGCATCTGGCCGCCGATGCGGTCATCACCGATGGCGGCAGCGCCAAGTTCAGTGTGATTGACGATTGCCGCGCGGTGTTCGGTGAAGTGTTGCCCAACCTGGTGGCAGGGCACCCCATTGCCGGCACAGAAAACAGTGGTGTGGAGGCCTCTTTTGCCGAGCTTTACCGGAACCGTCGGATCATTCTGACCCCCACGGAAGCGACCTCCGCAGAGGCCCTGTCGCGAGTACAGGCCATGTGGCAAGCCTGTGGCGGCGAGATCACCCTGATGAGCGTCGAGCATCATGACGAGGTGCTGGCCGCTACTTCACATCTGCCCCATATGCTCGCCTTTGGTCTGGTGGATACCCTGGCAAGGATGAAGGAGAACGATGAGATTTTCCGTTATGCTGCCGGTGGATTCAGGGACTTTACCCGGATCGCCTCAAGCAATCCGGTAATGTGGCGTGATGTCTGTGTGGCCAACCGCCGAGCACTGGGGGAGATGATGTCCCACTACCTCAGCGAGATGCAGGAGCTGGCCGAGACCATTGAGCGCGGCGACGGTGATCAGTTGCTGGAGATATTCAGTCGGGCGAAGAGTGCCCGTGACCGCTATATCGATGGGGTGTTGGACTCCACGGAGTGATCCCGTGCTGATGTCTCGTGGGGTAAAAAAGGTTATGTCCCAATTAGTTGTTGCTCTTGTTTTGGCTTAGCTTGGCGATTCGCCCGGTAGGAGCGGCGCCTCGCCGCGAATTCGGCCCGGGGCGGGCCTCCTGCAGGTCAAACCCCTCTCCGGCGACCAAGCGTAGCGCTAGGAGTGGCTTCAGCCGAGAATTTCGCGGTTAAACCCGCTCCTACAAAAAGGCCGCTTCTCATGCAACAGTTAACTGGGCATAGCCTAAAAAAAGGGCGTCAAGCCGCCCGCCACTGACGCCGGTCTAACTACCAGTCGCCCAAACCCAATTGAGGGCGCGCCGCCAAGCGCTTCCTGCACAACTGCAGTAGCGCGGCTCGTGTGCTTGCGCTATACGATGTCCAGCCTTTGATCTCATCGAGTGATCTCCCGCAGCCGATACAGATGTCATTATCGTCCAGGGTGCACATGCGCACACAGGGGGAGTGCAATGCCTCATTCTGAGTCACCAGGTATCGATGATGGTAAATGTCACGATCCATACTATGGGAGGCTAGGAGAGGTGGGGCATGGGTTAAACCATGCGAAAATAAAGGTCGTGTATTCCACGCCACATTTCTTCTGATCAACCCTTTCCCTGGCCCGGTTCGCAAGCCAGTTTCTGCAGAATTCTCCAACGTTTGTGGTGTCCGGAGAGCGGGCTTCTTTTAGCCATGCGGTCAAAAAAATCTGCAAGGCCTGAGTGTGCCCTCTTGTCACCGGTCCCGGTGTGGATATGTCGCTTCATCTATAGATCCCTCAGGCCGCGGCTGCACAATTCGGGGCGCACGCTGGCGACTGAATCACCTCAAGCAGCACGCTGCGGGCGCAATCGGCGCAGCGGCCACAACAGGTCGCGACATTCAGCTGCTCACCCAACGCCTCCAGAGAGTTCGCTCCATTGTTGGCGGCTGCCCGGATATCCTTATCGGTTACACCATGACAAATACACACATACATATTGAGAGTCTCCGCTAAGGGTGCAAATGAGAATGATTCATAATATAATTAAGATCACCGCATTTGTCCAGAGGTACGGTCGGCGATTAGCGGACAAGGGTTGAACAGAGCGTTGGTATGGTGCCGTGGTTGGACTATACCTAAAGGGTATCCAGGTTGAATTGGGAGGGGAGATGCGAGGTGAAAAACAGGTAATTGCCGAACTTAACGGCACTTTACGCAGCCAGTTGACGGCTATAAACCAGTTTTTTTTGCATGCGCGGATGTTCGGAAACTGGGGGCTTGGTGAACTTAACAAGCATGATTACGACTGGTCAATCAAGGCGATGAAGCACGCGGATGTACTGATTGAGCGAATCCTGTTTCTGGAAGGCCTGCCCAATCTGCAGGATCTGGGCAAGCTTTTGCTGGGTGAGGATGTACAGGAGATGCTGCAGGGGGATCTGAAGCTGGTGGCGGATCTCCGTGCCGGACTGCTCGGGGCGATCGCCCTGTGCGAGGCCGAGCAGGATTATGTTTCACGAGATCTCCTGGAGGATATTCTGGAGGCCGAAGAGGCACATATCGACTGGCTGGAGAGCCAGCTCTGGCTGATCGCCAATGCCGGGTTGGAGAATTATCAACAGTCCATGGCTTCCTGAATGATGACCGACGAGGAGAAAAATAATGAAGGGTAATCAGCGGGTTATTGAGCAGCTGCAACACCTCCTGGCAGGCGAGTTGGCGGCCAGGGATCAGTATTTTATTCATTCACGCATGTACGATGACTGGGGACTGCCCAAGCTCTATGAGCGCATTAATCATGAAATGGAAGACGAGACCCAGCATGCCGATGCCCTGATCAAGCGTATCCTGTTTCTGGAAGGAGTGCCCGATCTGTCGGTTCAGGACCCACTGCGCGTCGGTAAAACCGTACCCGAGATGTTACAGAATGATCTGGATGTGGAGTATCAGGTGGTTGCCGCGCTGAAAAAGGTCATAGCCATCTGCGAAGAGGAACGGGATTTCCAGACCCGGGAGATTCTTGAAGTGATGCTGGATGACACGGAAGAGGATCACGCCTACTGGCTGGAGAAACAACTCGGCCTGATCAAGCGTGTCGGGCTGGAAAATTATCTGCAGTCACAGATGGGACAAGACAACGGAGTCTAGTTCGCTGGCGATCAGGAGTCTGATTAGCTATTCAGAGAATAATTATTCTGATCCGGTTTTCAGACCCGTCTGCTTTAGGCGCCCAGGGAGCGCCCAGTGCACTTTGTCTCCCCACCTGTTTTTCCTGGACTCATTAGCATGCTATTCCTAAGGTATTGAATAAACATGGTTATTGATATCAGTGGTTTTTGATTTTTTCATCTCGAGCAGGTATATAATAGACCGCTAATGAAGTTTTGGAGGCGGTATGTCGGCACAAGAAAAATTTGAAAAGGCCCTGGCCCTGTTCGATGAGGCCAATGGGGAAGATCCAAATCGGGTAACCGTCGCCGGTGAGGAGTGGCCAAAAGAGCTGCTCTATTCCCATCGTATGTCGGAGATGCTGTCACGTTATGCGCCGCAGACGGACGATGCCATGAAGCTGGCGATTCACGCACAGCATATTCAACGCTGGAAGACCCCCCGGAATTCATACCCTGAAGGACGCCAGGGCTACTTTCAGTGGCGCACCGGTCTCTATAAATTTCATGCGGAAACAGCCGGCCGGCTGATGGCCGAGGCGGGCTACGATGAGGCGAGTATCGAACGTGCGAAGACGGCCGTCGGTAAAAAAGCCCTGAAGGTGAATCCGGACAGTCAACTGCTGGAGGATGTGGCCGACCTGGTGTTCATTGAACACTACATGCTCGAATTCGCCGAAAAACACCCGGAATATGACGAAGAGAAGTGGCTCGACATTATTCGCAAGACCTGGGCGAAGATGTCGCCTGCGGCCCGGCAGTTTGCCCTCTCCGGGGCACTCACGCTGCCGGAACCCCTGATACCCCTGATCCAGAAGGCGGTCAGCGGCAAATAGCTCTTCTCCGTTTGTCGGGTTACGCTTACGGCGAACCCGACCTACACCACACCGCGTAGGTCGGGTTAGTAGCGTGTAACCCGACGAATAAACCGGCTGTATGATCTTCCGTGGACAGCTGATTCAGAGGGTGATCGGCTCCATATCGTCCAACCAGCCCGCCTGCTCATCCAGCCGCCGGACCATGATTCGTGACGCCTGTTCCTGCTCTTCGGCGCGTGCGTGAATATGCTTGAGTATCAGGTTGTCGCCGCTACGACCGCAGATCTCTATCTTGCCGATATCGTGTCCGAGGATGAACTTGAACCGTTTGGCGTAACCGTCCAGGCGGCTGCGTGCCCGATCCACCATGTCCACGCCACGCTTCAGTGGCACTTGGAAGTGGTGGCGCACGCGTGACACCGGCATGCACTGGTAGAGGTAGTAGGGGTTGACACCGATCCGGGTCAGACCACTCATTAACTGTACCAGTGTCTCTTCGTCGTCATTAATACCCCGTAGCAGCACTGCCTGATTATTCACGGCAATGCCTGCGTTGCGCAACCGTGCCACCGCATTTGTGGCTTCAGGGGTGATCTCGTTCGGGTGGTTGAAGTGGGTCGGTACATAGAGCGTTTTTGTCTGATTGAAATCGGCCAGATATTCAATCAGTTCATCGTCCTGAAAACGCAGCGGATAGACCACCGGTGCCCGGGTACCTATCCGCACGAAGTTCAGATGGGGTATGGAGCGTAGTGTATCCAGCATGGAGCGGATAATGGTTGTCGGCAGCATCATTGGGTCGCCACCGGATACCACGACATTGCTGATCTCGGGGTGTGCGGCAATATAATCCGCGGCGGCGCGGAAGTTCTGCACGGTCTGATCATTGGGTAATCCAACCAGCCGTTTACGGAAACAGTGCCGACAGTACATGGAACAGTATTCGGTGGCCACGACCAGGGCGGTATAGTCGTACTTGTGCAGTACGCCGTTTCCCTTGTCATGTTTGTCGTCCCCGTAGGGGTCGCCGGTGGTCGCACCCATTTGGCCTGCCACTACCAGCTCATCGCCCGTGGGAACAGCCAGCTTGCGGATCGGATCGTTCGGGTCATTCCGGTCGATCAGGCTGAGATAATAACGCGGGATATTCATCGGATGTGATTCAACCACCTGGTTGATATCACGCTCCTCTTGGGCTGAAAGATCGATAAATGCCTTCAGATCCGCGACGTTGTGAATATTGTTTTGTAGCTCTTGCTTCCAGTCCATGGTCGACCAGTCGGTCGTATTATTTGATGCTTGGTGGGATGTTATAGATTTGTGCGCTAAAGACATGATGCTCCGTAGTTAAGATTGCTCATCCAAAAATTATTGTTTATACAGGTAAAAAACGCCGGCCATAATAACACAGGCAGAAAAATATTTAGTGCACAAATAATAATTGATGATCTGGTGCGGGAGTGGGTGGAAGCGGATACCGGCTGCCAGACATTACAGTGGTAGTACCCGGTAGTGTGGAAGTGAGAGCAATAGCTGTCGATTGAAACTGCTGGCCGCGGGATGAAATGATCAGCAGGTCGTGCGCCGAGGCAGACGTACTGCTCCCGCATTGTGGATGGATTTCTGTCTATTCCAGCGGATAAGCGGTGCTCTTGCAGACGGTGCGTATGCCAAAAGCCGTTTTGATACGGGCGACACCGGGAAGCCGTGACAAGTGGTGCCGGTGTAGCCGTTCATAATCAGTGGTACCGGCAGCGGCAACCCTTAACAGGTAGTCTGCTTCGCCGGTCATCAGATAACATTCCATGATTTCGGGGTTCTTGCGAACTGCTGTCTCAAAGGCCTCCTGGCATTCGACACTCTGACTGTTCAACGTAATCTCGACGAAGATGGTGGTCGGCCTGCCGATCGCCGTCGGGTCAACCAGCATGACATAACCAGCAATCACCCCGCGCTCCTCCAGCTGTTTGACCCGCCTGAGACAGGCCGAAGGCGAGAGATTGATCCGTTCCGCCAGCTCGGCATTAGTCAATCGTCCGTCGAGCTGGAGCGTGCTCAAGATCTTTCTGTCTATCGGATCCAGTTTCATTTGTCGCATATTATGTTAGAAAATCATCTAATAAAAGCATTAAGTTGCGCTTAATCAGTATTCATTGACTGTATTTGCAAGCACCTGTCTGTCGCTTTCACGTATGCTTTTGCCTGTTTTTGGCATTTCATCACTGGAGCGGACACAAATGAAAGTCATCATTCTTGGCAGTGGCGTCATCGGCGTAACCAACGCCTATTATCTTGCTCGGGAGGGTCATGAGGTGACGGTCATCGATCGTCAGCCGGAGGCCGCCCTGGAGACCAGTTTTGCCAATGCCGGCGAGGTCTCTCCCGGTTACTCGGCACCCTGGGCCGCGCCGGGCATTCCACTCAAAGCGATCAAATGGATGATGATGAAACACAGCCCACTGGTGATCCGTCCACAGTTTGATCCGGCAATGTGGTCCTGGAGTCTGCAGATGCTGCGTAACTGCACCACTGCGCGCTATGAACAGAACAAGGGCCGCATGGTCCGACTGGCCGAGTACAGCCGGGATGCGATCAAACAGCTTCGGGCAGAGACTGGAATTCAGTACGATGAACGCAGCCGCGGCACCCTGCAGATGTTCCGCAATCAGAAACAGCTGGATACCGCGCAGACCGACATGGCCATTCTTGACCGCTATGGCGTCCCTTATGAATTGTTGGACAGGGACGGGTGCCTGATGGTGGAACCGGGCCTGGTCCATGTAAAAGAGAAGGTGGCAGGCGGGTTGCGGCTGGTGAATGATGAGACCGGCGACTGTTTTCTGTTTACCCAGCGTCTGGCTCAAGAGGCCGAGCGACTGGGTGTCGAGTTCCGCATGGGAGTCAATATACGACGGTTGCTGATGGAGCGGGGCAAGATCAGTGGCGTGGAGACCGATGCCGGTATCTTTAACGGAGACAGCTATGTGATGGCCCTGGGCAGCTATTCGCCTCTGTTGCTCAAAGCGGTCGGCATCAAGGTGCCGATCTATCCGGTCAAGGGTTATTCCATCACATTGCCGATAGTGGATGCTGATGCAGCACCGGTGTCCACCCTGATGGATGAGACCCACAAGGTTGCGATTACCCGCCTGGGTGACCGCATCCGGGTGGCGGGTACCGCGGAGCTTGCCGGCTATAACCTTGACTTGGATGAACGTCGGGGTGAGACGGTCAAGTTTGTCGTTTCTGATCTGTTTCCCAAAGGTGGGGATCTGGCCAGAACCGATTTCTGGTGCGGACTGCGTCCCATGACCCCGGATGGTACGCCCTGTGTCGGCGCTACCCCTATTTCCAATCTTTATCTCAATACCGGACACGGTACGCTTGGCTGGACCATGGCCTGTGGCTCAGGTCGACTGTTGACTGATCTGATTAGCAGCAAGCGTCCAGATATCGACACCAATGGACTCTCCATTGACCGCTATGCGGCATGATTTTTTACAGGAGATGAAAACATGAAGACAAGTCAGACCAGTGATGCGCCGATTGAGATCGAGGTGATCGCAAAACTGTAACGGATTTTACAGCATGCGTGACGGACCCCTGGTTCGTCACGCGGTTGCATGTCATTTAGTTACTTGTGATAAACGTTCAATGATTTGTAGAACCTCCCTGTGGGCCGCCTCAATCTTTGCCTCTGTTTGCTCCTCTTCCTGGGTTTGCAGCAAGGAGAGGCATGTCTCATGATAGGCGGTGAGTGCTTGTTTAAGTTCATCCAGACTTGCGGTCTTGTTTAATCTATCTGAAGGTTGTGCGTCCAACAGTTCTACGGCCGCCGCCCGCATAATGATCTTCTCATTTCCGGTTGCATTTTCCATGGCCTGAAGCGGCCCGCTTTTCTCCAGTTCCATATCCTTGTAGAAAAATTTCTGACCAATTTCAAGATCGCTGAATTTCATAAAAAAGCCTGTTTGCCCAGGGTTGGTTATGTGATTACCCAGTATTTTACCTTGTAAAAATCTGCCCATGGTATTTACTTTAACGGGTGGGTAGAGAGACAAATCCTTGAGGTATGTCAATAATTAAGGGGAGGTGTTTTTCATTAAGAAATCCGTTCCCGGTTTTTTTTGCCAGACTCTGTTTTTATATGCGTTTTTAGTTGCAGGCAAGAATTACCCTATCTAGAGTATGCAAACGACATGACCAGCCCACTAGCGGGATTTCTACATGGATCAGTTTAATCAGGCGCATATACTGCTTGCAGGAACAGCAGATACCGCGAACGAGTTTTTCAGGCATGCCGCCCAGGCAATAGCGGTGGCTAGCGAAAGTCGCTGGGGCGGGATCGGTTTCAGTAAACCGGAATCATCCGAGATCGAGGTTGTGGCGCTCTGGGATGGAGAGGGGTGGGGTGACCCTTTTCTAATCCAAATCCCCGGCTCTCCCTGTGAGCTGGTCTATCAGACGACTCCTGAAAATATGCATGTTTACTTTGCTGATGGTCTTCAGGATACCTTCAGCACCTGTGATTTACTGAAGTCATTGGGAGCAGAAAGTTATCGCGGACAGGCGTTTTATGGAGAAGACCGGCGGATAGCGGGTCATATATTCGCTCTGGATGACAAACCACAACCCGACAGTGCAGGTGTTCGCTTCTTTTTCGATTTGCTGAGCCGAAGGATGAGCACGGAACTTCGCAGATTCAATCAGCAGAATACACTGCGACGTTACACCAACATGATCGCTATTACCCGAAATATGATGTCCTTTATTGATAGGACGTATACCTATCGGGCGGTGAGTCAGGGATATGTCGATACATTCAATGCCCCACATGAAAAACTGATTGGAAAAAGAGTTGATGAGATACATGGTCATGAGTTATTTCAAACAGTACTGAAGCCGCTATTGGACAGCAGCTTTCAGGGAGAAAGTATCAATACCCGGCACTGGATCTACCCTCCCGATATGGCACCGAAATATATCGATGTCTGGCAGACACCCTATGTGGAGGCGGATGGCACGATCAGCGGCACTGTGGTCAGTGGCCATGACATCACTGAACAGAAGGCGATTGAGGAGACACTGCAGAAGTTATCCCTGGCCATCACTCACAGTCCGGTATTGACGGTAATCACCGATCCCAACGGCGTGATTGAGTATGTCAGCCCGATTGTCGAGAAGATCACCGGTTACCGACCGGAAGAGGTGATCGGCAAAACACCCAGTCTGTTTAAATCCGGCAGGACAGACCGCAAGCTTTATCGTGAGCTCTGGCTGGCAATTAAAAACAAGCGGCCGTGGCAGGGCGAGTTGGAGAATCGGCGCAAGAGTGGTGAGTACTATTGGGAGAGTATTTCTATTGCCCCGGTACTGAATGAGCGGGCTGAGCTGGTTGCTTTTGTCGGCATCAGCATGGATGTTTCAGAACGCAAACAGATGGAGCAGCAACTCAAGGAGCTGGCATCTACCGATCCGTTAACAGGTATTTTTAACCGACGTCATTTTATGGAAGAAGTGGAATCCCAGCTGGCCTATTCAAAGCGTTACCAAACTCCGCTTTCCTGCATGATTATCGATATTGATCATTTCAAGCAACTCAATGATAACGGCGGCCATGCACTGGGAGACGAGGCAATTCTGAAATTTGCCGAAGTAACCCATGAGACGATACGAGTTGTGGATGTATTCGGTCGCATGGGAGGTGATGAGTTCGCCATTGCGTTGCCCGATACGGATGACAGAGAGGCGCTGGTGCTTGCGGAACGGTTGAAAGAGAAGGTCAGTAAGTTGACCATCCAAAACAATTTGCACTCCAGTCAAATGACCATCAGTATCGGTTTGGCCACATTTCCGAGTCATGGTGACATTAGTGAATCGGTGAACAAGCTGCTCAGCCGTGCCGACAAGGCGTTGTACGAGGCAAAACGGGGTGGCAGAAATCTCGTTGGTATTGCATGAAAATGCGGGAGTGGATAACTCAAACCCGATTCCATCCCGATTATACCAGGGCAATATTTCACTACCATGCAGCAGCACGCCATGTCGAACCGGATAATCCCCTCTGCTGAAAACTGCTATCGGCAGGATCAAGCTATAATCTTGTGTGATAGCTTCTATCGATTGACCGGCAGAAAGCTGCTTGACTGTGACGAGGCATCATTGGGTGAGTCGCTTTATTTCGCTCCCTTCGTTGTTGTGTCACATGACACCGCTGTTGAACCGATATTCAATTATGCCAATAAGATGGCACTGGACCTGTTCGAGATGAGCTGGGAACAGTTCACCTCGCTTCCGTCACGCCAGTCAGCGGAACAGCCGCAGCGGGAGGAGCGGGAACGCCTGCTCAGCGAAGTCGCTGCGCGGGGTTATATCGACAACTATACCGGTGTCCGCATATCCCGCACCGGCAAAAGATTTTTTATCCGCAACGCCACGGTGTGGAATCTCCAGCAACTGGGGGAATTTGTCGGACAGGCCGCCATGTTCAGGGCGTGGTCACCGGTTCAATAATCCGTGGTCGATTGCCAGTGGCCGTAGCTGTTGCTTTCACGATCTCATAACAGGGCACATACTCACCTGTTACCTTCATGCGTCCCTGACGGGCAAATGAGGTCAATAATTCGTCCATGGCATTCATCAGCTCCGGCTCCCCGTTAATCTGAAACGGTCCATGCTCACGAATGGCATTGATCCCTTGTTCCTTTACGTTTCCGGTAACGATCCCAGAGAGTGCGCGGCGCAGATTGGCCGCCAGTTCCTGCATGGGAAGATCCCGGGAGAGTTGCAGTTTCGCCATGGATTCATGATCCGGCACAAAGGGTTCCTGAAACTCCTTTTCGATATGTAGTGACCAGTTGTAATGAAAGGAGTCGTCGCGCTGCCGGCGCTCCTTGGTGACGTGCAGCAGGGCGTCGCTGACCAGTTTGGCAATAAGGGTGTGATTGCCGATTACTTTTCTTACCAGATTCAGCGCCGTGCTTCCCAGTGTCATCTCGATAAAACGAATTACCGCATCAAAATAGCTACTGGAAGATTCCGGACCGGTGAGGAAGATAGGCAGTTCAATATCGTGGTTATCCGGATGCGATAGCACGCCGAGGACGAACAGCAACTCCTCCATGGTGCCGACCCCGCCGGGGAAAACTATCAGCACATGGCCCAGCCGGATAAAGGCCTCCAGACGTTTCTCGATATCGGGCATTACAATCAGTTCGTTGACAATGGCGTTGGGTGCCTCCGCGGCAATGATGCCAGGCTCGGTGAGTCCGATATGTCTCTCATTGGTGTGTCGTTGCTTGGCGTGGGCGATCGCAGCGCCTTTCATCGGCCCCTTCATGGCGCCCGCGCCGCAACCGGTGCAGATATCGATTCCCCGCAGGCCGAGGTGGTAGCCGATCTCCTTGGTATAGTCGTATTCCTCAGCCGGAATGGCATGTCCACCCCAACAGACTACTGTATTGGGTCGTTTGCCGGGGTGGAAAGCACCGGCATGCCGCAGCCGATAAAAGATCTCGTGACTGATCTGCATATTGGGCGCGATCTGTTTGTGATTACTGGTGGTGTCATGCAGATAGAGAATGTCGCGCAGTATCGAGAAGAGGTGATAGCGGATACCTTCGATTAACTGATCATCGACGAATGCGTCCGCCGGCGCGTTGGCTACCTCCAGCACAATACCCTGGTGCCGCTCCCTGACCTGGATATCGAAGTCCGGATACAGGGACATCAGCTCTTCGCAGTTGTCGATCTGGGAGCCGGAGCTGAGAACCGCCAGTGCGCATTTGCGGAACAGTCGATGCAGTCCGGTACCGGTGACATCTCTCAGTTGTTCGATCTCCCGTTGGGAGAGGATGGCCATGCGGGAGGCGGGGCGGATAGTGCTGTTGACTACTTTTTTATGAAATACAGTCTCTTTTAACATTGGACATCCTGCTGGGCCGGCATTACCCAGCCACCAAAAGTGTTATCTGGTAGATGCCGGGGTGGGGCAATTGTTCAAACGGATCTGTAGTCGATCTCTGTGAACTGCCGGAATCCGGCGATCCCTGTTGTTTTTCTGGAATAGTTTAAGCATAGACGATTAGCGCATTATCGTCCGGAAACACCGTCGACGCGCAGAGCGTACAGGGCCTGGGTTAAGGTTCCATGAATGGACTTTTTCGGATCGTGACGGGGTAGAGTCAATTCAAGTCAGCGCCAAAATTTCAAACAGCCGTATTCTGACCCGTTTGATCCCGTCCGTGCCAGTGAAGTCATGAGATTCGGACGAGTGTCGCTACTGACTCAGTAGCCTCATGCCGCCTTCAAGACCCTCCAGGGTAAGCGGGAACATGCGGTTCAACATGATTTCCCGAATCAGCTGGATCGATTCGATATAGGGCCATTGATGCTCCGGCTGCGGATTGATCCAGATGGCATTGGGGTAGGCCTCAAGCAGCCGTCCCATCCAGGCCATGCCGGTCTCCTGGTTCCAGTGTTCCACCGAGCCGCCGGCATAGGTGATCTCGTAGGGGCTCATGGTGGCATCACCCACAAAGATCAACTGGTAATCTGAACCGTAGGTGTGGATGACATCCCAGGTGGAGAGGGGCTCGGTGTGGCGGCTGCGGCTGTCTTTCCAGACCGCTTCATAGACACAGTTATGGAAATAGAAGTGCTCCAGGTGCTTGAACTCCGAGTGCGCGGCCGAGAACAGCTCCTCGCAGATCTGCACATGGTCATCCATGGAGCCGCCGACATCCAGAAACAGCAGCACCTTCGCCTTGTTGTGCCGTTCCGGTACCATCTTCAGGTCCAGCAGCCCGCCGTGATGGGCAGTTGAGCGGATGGTCGCCTCCAGGTCCAGCTCTTCCGGCGCGCCACTGCGGGCGAACCGGCGTAACCGCTTCAGCGCCACCTTGATATTGCGGGTGCCCAGTTCAACCGAATCATCCAGATTGCGAAACTCGCGCTTGTCCCATACCTTGACCGCCCTGCGATGGCGTGAACGATCCTGTCCAATGCGTATCCCTTCCGGGTTATATCCATAGGCGCCGAATGGGGAAGTGCCGCCGGTGCCGATCCACTTGCTGCCGCCCTGGTGCCGCTCCTGCTGCTCTTCCAGCCGTTTTTTCAAGGTCTCCATCAGCTTCTGCCAACCCATGGCATCGAGTTTTTTCTTCTCCTCTTCACTGAGGTGTTTCTCCAGCTGCTTGCGCAGCCAATCCTCGGGAATCTCGGCGGTAATATCGCCGCCGGCATCGACGATCCCCTTGAAATAACTGCCGAAGGCCTGATCAAAGCGGTCGAACAGCCGTTCATCCTTTATCAGGCAGGTGCGGGAGAGATAGTAAAAATCATCCACGCTGGAGAAGATGACCTGCGCCTGCATGGCTGCCAACAGATCCAGAAACTCCCGGATGGTGATCGGCAGTCCGGACTCTTTCAGATGATAGAAGAACTCAACCAGCATGACGGTCAGGAGCGGCTGCGACGATGCATGAAGGCGAGACGCTCAAACAGATGGATGTCCTGCTCGTTTTTCAACAGGGCTCCGTGCAGGGGTGGGATCGCCTGGCGCTGGTCGCCGCTGTGAAGTGCCTCCGGGGGGATATCCTCCGCCATCAGCAGTTTGAGCCAGTCCAACAGTTCCGATGTGGACGGTTTCTTTTTCAGGCCGGGAACTTCGCGCAACTCGAAAAACACCTCCAGCGCCTGTTTCAGCAGCTGTTTTTTCAGGTCAGGGTAGTGTACCGCGACGATTTGCTCCATGGTTTCCTTGTCAGGGAAACGGATGTAATGGAAGAAGCAGCGGCGCAGAAAGGCGTCAGGCAGCTCCTTCTCATTGTTGCTGGTGATGATGATCAGCGGCCGGTGTTTCGCCTTGATCAACTGCTGGGTTTCATAGACATAAAACTCCATACGGTCGAGCTCGCGCAACAGATCGTTGGGGAATTCAATATCTGCCTTGTCCACTTCATCAATCAGAACCACGGAATGTTCATCATGGGCAAAGGCGTCCCACAACCGGCCTCTGACGATGTAATTGCCGATGTCGTGCACCCGGTCATCGCCCAGTTGTGAATCCCGCAGGCGGGAGACTGCGTCATATTCGTACAGCCCGTGCTGGGCCTTGGTAGTGGATTTGATATGCCACTGAAACAGCGGTTGGTTGAGTGACTTGGCCACCTCTTCGGCCAGCATGGTCTTGCCGGTTCCCGGCTCGCCCTTGATCAGCAGTGGGCGCTCCAGTTGAATCGCGGCATTGACGGCGAGCATCAGGTCATCTGTCGCCACATAGGTATCTGTTCCGTTAAATCGCATAGCTGTTTCCGAGTGTATTGGTATGGTATCCGGCCTATTCTCCAACAATATCGTTTCAATTGAAATAAATCTGATCGGTGCATAGATAAAAAGGGTGTTCGACTTGACGTTCTATTTACGTTCTCTGTATGATGTCTCTGGCTTCGCGAAATCCCTTATCGGTGCAAGTTCGATCAGGGTTCACCGAGGTCGACAGTAATCCATCTCGTCACTCTTTCGGGTTGGTGAGGTTAAATACAGCTTCAGTGCAGGGTGGGAAGACTATGGCCGTTATTGCAATGTGGAAATGTGACCGGGACAACAGCATGTTTGAAAACAGAAAAGAGGCCGATGCCCATGATCGAATGCTCGAACTGGGTGAACACTTTTCACGCCTGCTGGAGCAGGTGATTCCCGAAGTTGATGAGCATTCTGCCGAGGAATTCGGGCTGGTGCTGGCGAGGAACAAGGAGTTGATCATCCAGGCCTGTAAGGGCAGGCCGGAGGTGATGTCGGATATAGAGTTACAGGATAAAAAAGTTACCCAGCTGACTGCATCCCGTTGACGGTTTTGGAAGCCGGTAGCACCGCGACACTCCCCCATACCCACACGCTACCGGCTTCTACCTTTCTGTAATTCTGAGCGATTTTGCGGAGATTATTCGCAGTTCCAGCAAGACTGCTGTTTAGCTTGCCTTTTTTGTGGTGCGTTCTGTCATGGTGGGGATGATGGCTTTTAGCTGATCACCTGCCAGGCACCGCCAGTGTCTTTATAAGAGCGCATTGCCCGAGTCACCGATCAAGGCATGTTGCCCTAAATTCCCACATCGCGTATAAGCGGTAGCAGTTTAACCAAGACCTGTTGTCATCATGAATATCGTCTTTTTTCTGTTGGTGCTTATCGCCTTTTTGACGGCGGCCTGGCGGCAGTTCAGCCTGCCTGCGGCTGACGTCAGCCCGATGGATGCGCTCTCCAAGGCGATGATTGACTCGGCCACCGGGGCGGCGGAACTGGCCTTGGGCCTGGTGGGTGTCATGGCACTGTTTCTCGGCCTGATGAAAATTGCCGAGCAGGGTGGATTGCTGAAGATACTTGCCCGCCTGATTCGGCCATTGATGATCAGGCTGTTTCCCGATGTGCCGGCGGAACATCCCGCCATGGGGGCAATGATTCTGAATATGTCAGCCAATATGTTGGGGTTGGGCAATGCCGCCACGCCATTTGGGATCAAGGCGATGCAGGAGCTCAATCGCCTCAACCCCCACAAGGGGAGTGCGACCGATTCAATGGTTCTGTTTCTTGCCATCAATACCTCCAGTATCACTCTGCTGCCCACGGGCGTGATCGCCTTGCGGGCATCCGCCGGCTCGGCCGACCCGGCCGGTATTCTGCCGACCACCCTGTTCGCCACACTCTGCTCAACCCTGGCCGCGATTCTGGCGGTCAAAGGCTATCGCCGATTTTTCCCGGTAGCACAGGGAACCCCGGACAGGGATGAAGCTGATCAGACAATCGAGTCGTCAGACATCCCGCTGGCAACGGAAGAGGGTGTCGGTTACCCGGCCTGGGTATCTCTGACCGCACTGATCGGTTTTCTGCTGCTGATACCGTTGACGGTACTCTATGGCCAGGTCATCTCTCCGTGGATTCTGCCGGGTCTGATGCTCGGTTTCCTGCTGTTTGGTGTGATCCGCAAGGTGCCGATCTATGAAAGTTTTGTCGAGGGAGCCAAGGATGGATTCCAGGTCGCCCTAAAAATTATTCCCTATCTGGTGGCCATTTTGGTGGCGGTTGGTATGTTCCGGGCCAGCGGTGCCATGGAATGGCTGGTGGGCCAGATCGGCCAGATAACCACCTTGGTCGGACTGCCCGCAGAGGCTTTGCCGATGGCACTGCTGCGGCCCCTGTCAGGGTCGGGTGCCTACGGGGTTATGGCCTCGATCATTAACGATCCCGCCATCGGTCCGGACAGCTATATCGGTTACCTGGTCTCCACCCTGCAAGGATCGACCGAGACCACCTTCTATGTGCTCGCGGTCTACTTTGGCGCAGTCCAGGTCAGGCGTATCCGCCACGCGCTGGCCGCCGGTCTGACCGCCGATATTGTGGGCGTGATAGCGGCGGTGGTCGCCGTTTCATTTCTCTACGGATAGAATGTCGGCATGCTGTATATCTCCAACAGTGTGACCATTCCCGAGAGCGAAATCGAGTTCTCTGCCATACGTGCCCAGGGCGCGGGTGGCCAGAATGTCAACAAGGTCTCGACTGCTGTCCATCTGCGCTTTGATATCAAGGCCTCCTCCCTGCCTGCCTTTTACAAAGAGCGGTTGTTGCATTTCAACGATCAGCGCATCTCCAAAGAGGGGGTCGTGATTATCAAGGCGCAAAGCCATCGCAGCCAGGAGAAGAACCGTGAAGAGGCATTGGCGCGTCTGAAGGAGCTGATCATCTCGGCGACAAAGATTCAGAAACCACGCAAACCGACACGGCCGACTCGAAGTTCACAGAAAAAGCGTCTGGAAAGTAAAGGGAAGCGGGGCAGGATCAAGGCGCTTCGAGGTCGGGTGGATGATTAGGCGGGCTGGGGATCATATACTGATCAACCTTTGATATAGCGCAACATCAGGTGATTGGCGCCTATGTTAATGGTTTGATTCGGAGCATTATGCAGTCTTGGTCTGGTGAGAATTCTCAGGGGATGCCCAAATGAGCAATAAAAAGCGTGCAAAAAACCGCGTTGGAAACGGTAAAGATAAGACCCCCTATGTCGAAGAGTCACTGGATGAAGTAGCCGATGCACCCATAAAGAAAATCAAGAATTCAGTATATGAAAAGGAGCTGTTCCGGCTACAGCTTGAGTTGGTTAAACTCCAGGCCTGGATAGCCAAAGAGAAGCTCAAGGTGGTGGTTATTTTTGAAGGCCGGGATGCGGCCGGAAAAGGCGGGGTGATCAAGCGGATTACCCAGCATCTCAACCCCCGCATCTGCAGAGTGGTGGCGCTGCCCGCGCCAACGGAAAGAGAAGCCACTCAATGGTATTTTCAGCGCTATGTCGGCCACCTGCCGGCCGGGGGAGAGATAGTGCTGTTTGATCGTAGTTGGTACAACCGAGCGGGTGTTGAGCGGGTGATGGGGTTCTGTGACAACGAGGAGTACAGTGAATTTCTCCGTTCCTGTCCCGAGTTTGAGCGTATGTTGGTGCGCTCGGGGATTATCCTGCTGAAATATTGGTTTTCAGTGTCGGATGAAGAGCAGGAGCGCCGTTTCCAGAGTCGTCTTGAGGAACCTCACAAGCGCTGGAAGCTGAGCCCGATGGATCTGGAGTCACGCGCCCGCTGGGTCGAATATTCCCGGGCCAAGGATATGATGTTTGCCCATACCGATATCAAACAGGCGCCCTGGTATGTGGTTAAGTCGGATGTCAAAAAACATGCCCGGCTCAACTGTATTGCTCATTTGTTGAGCAAGATACCCTACGAAGATCTGACGCCGAAGGAGATCGTTTTACCGAAGCGAAAGGATAGTCTGGGCTACGTGCGCCCACCGATGTCTGATCAGACATTTGTTCCTGAAATTTATCCCTGAGACAATCACATCAATACCGAGATGCGGAGACTCCCCGTGGGTTTATGGATTGTGAGTCATTGTGGCACAGGTCGCACCGTGACACGCCGCGAATCCCGCACCAATGCAGCAAATATCATGGCAGATGTGCCCTATGGGCGGTTTTGTTTAAGAGGTCTGACCGGGTTGCGGATCACCAGATAGACTCCATAAGTCGTAAGACCGATACCCGCGATGCCCCAGACCGTAAGCCGTTCATCGAACAGTACCCAGGCGAGCAGGGCCGTCACCGGAGGTGTCAGATAGAAATAGGCGGCAACCTTGGTCGCCTCACCCTCTCTGATCATCAGCATCAGCAACAGGATGGCACTGAGCGAAAGTCCGAAAACCAGCCATAGCAGCGCGGCGATAAACTGGGGCTGCCAGTCTATTTCACGGGTTTCGAACAGCAGTGCAAGCAGGCTCATGACGAGCGCATTGGCCAGATACTGATAAAAGGTGCCGGTCAAAAGGTCAATCTTGGCGCAGAAACGTTTTTGCAGCAGGGTGCCGACGGTGATGCCGAACAGCGCCGTTAGGGCGAACAGCAGGGAGACCGTATTGAACTGTAGTGCCAAGGCGTTGGTTTTTCCCAGCAGCAAAACCGCAGCAACTCCAAATATACCCAGCATCAGACCGGTCATTTGTTTTCGGCTGATTTGATTACCCATCCAGAGCCAGGCGATCAAGGCGGTCAGAATTGGTTGCAGCCCCACTAGCAGGGAAGTCAAGCCGGCGGCCATACCGGCGTTGATGGCGGCAAAGACACCGCCGAGATAGGCTGCGTGGACCAGGGAGCCCACCAGCATGGAGTGCAGAGCTCCTTGCCACGAAGGCCATTTCGGGCGGTATACACGGATCAATATGAGGAATACCCCAAGGGTAATGTACATACGGATTGCGAGCACCGTGAACGGTTCCGCATAGGGCAGTGCGAATTTCGCCCCGATAAATCCGGTTGCCCATAACAAGACAAACAGTATAGGTATCCATCTCAGTAGTCGGGGTGAGGGCATAGCCGGGTCTCATGGCAGCAAAACTTGAATATAAAGGGCTGGCTCTGCTGGTTACAGGGGCAGATCCGGTTGAAAATCAAGGTGCAGATTGACAGGAATTTAGAATATTTGCATACCGGGTGTGTTGTACCTATTCTGATTACTCGTCAATTTCCCCGAGACAGAATACACCACAATATGCCTTTACCGGCATGTTATGTTGGATGATGCCGGCGGACGGCAGTTGTCACCGGCTGAACAGTATGACCATTATTGCGAATGACCTGTTGGGTGATTTTAGTCAGGGAAGAGGCCGGCCACGAACGGCCAGCTCCTGGCGCAAGGCTGTCAGGGAGAGGCTACTGCTCTGTTCGTCCCTGTCGAAACGCTGTATTCCGGTAGTGCATGAGTATTGATAAAAATATACCTAAATATTCAAAAATATAGGTTATACAATTAAAGTTATTTGTAATTATAGTTAATACGACTTCCGAATAAAAAGGGTTTAGCCGATGGCAAAAGAAGATGCGCGTATTCCTGCTGAAATCGGCTGTCTTGATACGGAGAATCTCCGAGTCACTCTGATTTCGACAGTTGGTGCGCACTGTGATGTGTGGCAAACGGCGGGTTACCACTTTGAGCGGGAAAAGAATCGCGCCTTCGATATGGTGATAAAACGCCATACCCTGAGCTGCAATTCCCTTGATGTAAAGATTTACCGGCGTGATTACGGGATGTTGAAAAAACGGCTGCACGATATTATTCCGGAAGCCATTTTTGTGCGTACCCGCATCGATGGCGAGGAGAATATGCTGGTCCTTGCCCAGGCGTTTACCCCCTGGTTCAATCTGGCCAACCCGGCGATTGCTGAGGATGCAATCCCGTTGATGGCGAAACTGCACAAGGCCAGGCTTCAACTCGGCCTGTTTATCCAGACCGCCAAAGAGATTCGTACCAATCAACAAAAGGTTATCGATCTATATGGACTGGATAATCTGGTACTGGACAGAAATAAGGAAGTCCGTTACCTGGACAGCTTTGAAGTGTTTTTTCACGAAGACCTGCTCTACATGATCGATGATCCCTGCGAGGATTTGCGTGAAAAAATAGATGTTTCAGTCAAGCGCCTCGCCTATCTGGAGTTCCTGCTGGCGAGTGCCAATGAGCTGGCGGCCACTCTTTCCTGACCAGATCCCCGGCTTTAACCAAAGGGGGCGGAGTCAAGCCGGCGCAAAACAGCGGGGAAAAATCACTGGGCCAAGCGGCTCGACTCCAGCCCCGCTGTTTCGGGATAGCGCGTCCAGCAAAATGTATCAGATGCCCAGTTCGTCAAGCAGACTGTCGGAATCGTTCCGATCATCGCCGGTAACGGCCTGTGAGGCGGCCGCTCTCTTGTTAGCTTCCCCCTCCAGGATATCGTCAGGATCAAAATCTTCCTGCTGCTCAAATTCATGCAGCTGGATAAATTCGGTTTTATCCATGGCCAGCTCAAGATAAAAAATATTATTCCGTTGGGTGGTGAAGGTGACCCGACGCGCCTGGGGACGGTCCAGATTGGTATTGATGGAGAGCAGCACCTCTTTATTGATGGTCAGCATTTTCGGCTGATTCTGATTGATCGGTGTCAGCAGTTGCTTGCCGACGTTGCTAATGAAATCACCGATCATCTGGTTCATTAGCTCTCCCAGGACGTTGCCCACTTCATCCGAAGTATGGCTGACCGCCAGCTCCTCACGGGGTATGCCCATGTTCGAGAGATAGGCCTGATACAGCTCGAGGGCCGCCGCCGCGGTGAAATTGATCACAACCAGACCGGAAAAGCCTCCGTCAAAGAGCACGAAACAGCCGATATCCGGCTTTAGACAGGTGCGGTTGATCTTCTGGACCATGGCCGAGTAGTTGATCTCATTTTGCGTGGCCGTGGATAGTACGGATGTGACTGACTTGCAGAGCATGATCAGAATATCATCTGTGGTGACAATCTTTGTCTTCGCCATCGAGTAATGCCTCGTGTTTTTCTGTTTTTGTTATAGAGTAATAAGGGGGTTATCGACTATTATTCACACAACTTAACAACAATACTGCACTCTATGACACCACGGCAACTGATCCGCGAGGCAGGCGATCTCGTTTCCCTTCCAGAGGTTTGTGTTCGCATCAACCAGTTGGTCGATGATCCTACCAGCTCAGCACAGGAAATCGGGCAGGTGATCAGTCAGGATACTGCGCTGACTGCACGACTGCTTAAAATCGTTAATAGCGCTTTTTATGGCTTTCCCGGCCGCATCGACACCATTGCCAGGGCCATCACGATTATCGGGACCAAAGAGTTGCGTGATCTGGCGCTGATGACCGCTGCCTGCGGGATGTTTACTGGAATACCGCCCAATCTGATCAATATGGAGCGGTTCTGGCACAGTTCACTGGCCTGCGGTGTGCTGGCCAGACGACTGGCCAAGTCCTGTCAGGTATTGCATCCCGACCGGTTGTTTGTGATGGGCGTGCTGCATGATATTGGGCGTCTGGTGATGTTCCAGCAACGGCCGATTGAGTCAAGGGATATTCTGCTTATCAGTAAAGGACGTGATGATCTGATTGTCGCAGCGGAGCGGGAGGTGCTCGGATTTACCCACGGTGAAGTCGGTTTTGAGCTCGCTAGTGACTGGCAGTTGCCATCACCCATCAGCTCAGCAATTCGCTGGCACCATCTTCCTGAGCAGGCAACTGCTGATCCGATGGAGTGTTATCTTGTCTATATCGCCAATATCCTCGCCGATTCCCTGGTATGGGAGAGCGACCTGAAAGTGGAGCTGGACCGGGTGCTGCCCAGTAGCTGGCAGATTACCGGACTTACTCCCATGCAGTGTGAAATGGCGGTTTCTGAAATCGGCAGTGAAATCCGCGAGCTGTATTCCATTCTGATGGGGCACACCCAAACGGTCTCGGCCGGGTAGGCGTCTATCGGGCTTGAGCCTTTGCAGCCAGACCATGTTGCATTTGGCTGGCTCCGGGGATGCCTCGGCTATTTGATCAGGCCCTTGCTGCGAAACAGCTCTTCCATCTCCGGCTTGTTGGCCAGTATCTCGCTCTGCTCCAGTCCTTTCATCTCATGCGGGAACACCAGCCACTGGTCTGTTTCGTGGATATAGTAATCGGGCTTGAGTGATGTCTGGTTGTTACCCGGCTTGTACCAGGGTGTGGCGATGCGGATCTGCTCCGGCATGTTGCGCCGGGTTTTCGCCTTCAGGGAGTCAAGAATAGCCTGCAGACTCAATCCGGAGTCGAACACATCATCCACGATGAGCAGTGAGCTGTCCCAGTTCATATTGCGTATCAGATAGCCAAGGCCGTGCACCCGCACCTCCTTGCTGCGCTGCCCGATACCGGTATAGGAGGAGGTACGGATCGCGATGTGATCTGAATGCACATCAAAATAGTCCAGAATCTCCTGCACCGCGATGCCTACCGGGGTACCACCGCGCCAGACGCCGACAATGAAATCGGGCCTGAAGCCGCTCTGCAAAATCTCCAGCCCCAGACGGAATGAGTCGGTCAGCAACTGCTGGGCGGTAATGTAATATTTGTCATTCATATGGCGGTGTTCTGTTTCCCGGTTCAGGCCGGAACGCTATCTTTTTTGGCTCACCAAGGCAACCGCTTTCAAGTGGTTTTCCGGGGCTGTTGCTCTTCTTTCCCGGGTGGAGCAGGGGGCTTACCCAACTGTTGCAACGCATTGCCGGCAATAATCAGCAGGAGCCCGGCGCCGCTGGACCAGTGGATATCCTCGCCGACGATGAAGTGGATCAGAAACAGCGAGAGTATCGGAGAGAGAAAGATCAGATTCGCCACCTTGGCGGTGCTCTTGGTCAAACGCAGTGCCTTGAGCCAGAGCACAAAGGTGATGCCCATCTCGAACAGGCCCACGTAGGCTGCTCCGTAGAGACCCTTAATCGAGTCAAACCCGAAGCCGGCCGTGAGCCAGGTGATCAGGGCAATTACCGGAATGGCAAAGAGAAAATTCAGGAACAGCCCGACTACCGGTTCGATCCGGCTACGGGTGTTGAAAATCCAGAACAGCGACCAGATCAGGGTGCTCCCGAGGGCCAGCAGAACACCATAGCCATTGCTGAATCGAAGCGTGAATGGTGCGCCGTGGGTGGCGATCACCAGAATACCGAAATAGCTGATGCCGATTGCCAGCAGGTCGAGCCGGCGTAGATGCTGTTTGAGCAATGGAACGGCCAGGATAGAGAGGGTGATGGCCCAGGTGTAGTTGAGTGGCTGAGCCTCCTGTGCCGGTAGCAGGTCATAGGCCTTGAACAGTACCCAGTAGTAAATACAGGGATTGAGCAGACCCAACGTGGCGCAAAGCAGCAGATCGCGGCGGGGTGTGCGCAAAAGGCGTTGCAGATGTCCCTGCCTGATCAACACCGCCAGCATCACCAGCAACGAGGCGATACTGGCATAGAACAGGAGTTGTATCGGCTCCAGATGACGTAAGGACAATTTGAAGGCGGTGGCTACCGTCGACCAGAGCAGCACGGCGCTGATTCCGTACAGGTAGGCTCTGGACTGATCGTTCACCTGTTCGGACTGCCGGCCAGGTGCCAGATGCTGAAGCGGGCGGCCACAGCGGTGAGTCTCACAGCTGTTCCAGGCAGTTCAGGAGCAACCGCAGGTCTGCCGGTTCCGAAAGCCGGTGGTCACCCTGTTTGATCAGGGTGAGGGTGGCGTCTTTACTTTCCAGTTGCTCACAGGTTCTGCGACTGAAATCCCAGGGTACGTCCGGGTCCCGCATGCCGTGAAACATCCGCACCGGGCAGTGAATGGGGATGGGTTTGTCCAGCAGGAGGTGGTTGTCACCCTCTTCGATCAGCTGTCGGGTGATCGGATAGGGCTGCTGGTCATCATAGTCGCAGGGGATCAGCACGCAGCCTTCGCTGGTTAACTGCTGTTTTTGCACATCGGAAAATGTCGGTATCAGCAGTCGCCGGGTGAAATCGGTGGCGCAGGCGAGGGTGATCAGCGCATGCACACGCTGCGGCCGGGCGATGGTGGCCAGCAGTGAAAGCCAGCCGCCCATGCTGGAGCCGACGATGATCTGAGGCCCTTTGGTCAGCTCATCGATGACGCTCAGCGCATCATCGAGCCACTCACCGATGGTGCCGGTTTCGAAACGACCGCTGGACTGGCCATGCCCCGAATAGTCAAAACGGGTAAAGGCGCGCTGATGGGTTTGGCACCATTGTTCCAGCTTGACCGCCTTGGTGCCTGTCATGTCTGATTTGAAACCACCAAAGAACAGCACGCCGGGTCCCGTGCCTTCCGTTTTATGGTAGGCGATCCGCTTGCCGTTCGGCAGGTTGAGAAAACGGACTGTGCCGGTAGTCACCAAGGTTTATCCTGCGTCAGCGAAAAGAGGGATAATACCGCCCGGTCGCGCTATTGCAACTTTGAAAAGATCACGTCTATGTTGAAGGCGCGCTTCGTACCCGCCGAATCGCCTGGTGCCAGCCCTCCAACAGTGCTTCCCGGGTGTCGGCCCGCAGTGCCGGGGAAAATTCGGTGTCCAGTTGCCAGTTTTGTTCCAGATCCTGAAAAGAGTCGAACAGGCCGCACTGCAGTCCGGCGAGATAGGCGGCGCCGAGCGCCGTGGTTTCTGTCTGTACCGGACGCTGTACCGGCAGTTCCAGGATGTCGGCCAGGAACTGGCAAAGCCAACGGTTACTGACCATGCCTCCGTCGACCCGCAGCCGGGTCGGCGTCACGCCGTCATCCGCCATGGCCTGAAACAGGTCGTGAGTCTGATAGCAGACGGATTCAAGGGTGGCGCGGACGATCTCCTTGATCCCGGTTCCCCGGGTCAGCCCAAGCAAGGCACCCCGCGCATCGGCATCCCAATGGGGCGCGCCCAGTCCGGTAAAGGCGGGTACCAGATAGACCCCCTGGTTATGTTCCAGTGTGTTTGCAATGGCCTCGGTCTCCTCAGCCGTTTTGATCAATCCGAGTCCATCCCTTAACCATTGCACGGCCGCGCCGGCGACAAAGATGGAGCCCTCCAGGGCATAGCTGCTCTGCCCATTGAGTCGGTAGCCGATGGTGGTCAGCAGTTTGTTCTGTGAGGCCACTGCGGTCCCGCCGGTATTCATCAGGACAAAACAGCCGGTACCGTAGGTGCTCTTGATCATGCCTGGTCGGAAACATGCCTGGCCAAACGCTGCCGCCTGCTGATCACCCGCCATGCCGCCGATACTCAATGACTCGTCCAGCAGCGTATGGCTGGTGTGGCCAAAATCGGCGGCACAGTCCGTGACCAAGGGAAGGAGCGCGGCGGGTATATCAAACAGCGACAGCAGTTCCGTATCCCAGCGGTTGCTGTGGATATTGAACAGCAGGGTGCGGGCGGCGTTGGTGGCGTCGGTTGCGTGGTTTTTGCCACCGGTCAGGCGCCACAGCAGGAAGCTGTCGATGGTGCCGAAGGCGAGATCACCCGTTTCGGCGCGGCGGCGGGCATCAGGTATCTGGTCAAGAATCCAGGTGATCTTGGTGGCGGAGAAGTAGGGGTCAAGCAGCAGACCGGTCTTCGCCATCACAGTCGGCTCGTGACCTGCCTGCTTGAGCGTGTCGCAGTGGCTGGCCGTGCGTCGATCCTGCCAGACAATGGCGTTGTAAACTGGCTTGCCGTTATGGCGGTCCCATATCACCGTGGTTTCACGCTGGTTAGTGATGCCAATTGCAGCTATCTGCCGATTCATCCGTCTGCCGGCGGCAACGGCATCCCGCACCACGGAGAGGGTGGTCGCCCAGATCTCTTCCGGATCATGCTCGACCCAGCCAGGTTGTGGAAAGAGCTGCTTGAATTCCAGTTGGGCGATGAATGCACAGCGTCCATCCTTTTCAAACAGGACGGCCCTGGAACTGGTGGTGCCCTGATCGATACTGAGTAGCAGTGGCGTGGCTGGCATGGGCTGCAGTGTGACTCCCGCATTGTTCTTCTGCTGAGTATAGCCGCGGGAGATTGACAGGTATGGGGTGAGGCAATGATAGTGTGCCTGAAGTTTAACAGAGTTGATGCTGATCTGTTCTGGCTGCTCACCACACCTGATGGAAAACCCAATGCCGAACCCCGAGTCCGCTACACCACTGTTTGATCTTCTGGTGATCGGGGGTGGTATCAATGGCGTCGGTGTGGCCCGGGATGCCGCAGGCAGGGGGGTGAAGGTCTATCTTTGCGAAAAAGATGACCTGGCCCAGCACACCTCATCTGCCAGCACCAAACTGATTCACGGCGGCCTGCGTTACCTGGAACAGTATGATTTCAGGCTGGTCCATCATGCCCTGCGGGAGCGCGAGGTGCTGCTGCGTAGCGCACCCCATATCATTCACCCCATACGCTTCGTTCTGCCGCATAACGAGTCGCTACGCCCTGTATGGATGATCCGTCTGGGGCTGTTTCTCTACGATCATCTGGGAGGGCGCAGGCAGCTACCGGGATCTCGACGTGTCATGCTTGAACAGCATGTCGCCGGCCAAGCGTTGAAGGAGGTCTACCGTACCGGCTTTGAGTATTCCGACTGCTGGGTACAGGATGCGCGACTGGTGGTGCTGAATGCCATGGATGCAGCGGCGCGGGGAGCGGAGATTTCGACCCACACCCGTTGTGTTGCCCTGTTCCGTGGCCCCACTCACTGGAAGGCAACCTTGCGCAATGAGCGAGATGGATCGAGCCGTATCCTCACGGCGAGGGCGGTGGTCAATGCGGCCGGTCCGTGGGTTGAGCAAGTGCTGGAATCCGGTGTCACTACCGAGCATGTCCGGGGGACTCGGTTTGTAAAGGGAAGCCATATCGTGGTGCCGCGGCTGTTCGAACATGATTACGCCTATATCTTTCAGCACCGGGATGGGCGGGTACTGTTCGCCATCCCGTTTGAAGGCGAGTTTACCCTGCTGGGTACGACGGATATTGAACTGGATACGCTACCGGAGAAAAACCGGATTATGCCGGAAGAGGTGGCGTATATCTGCCAGGCAGTAAGTGAGTATTTTTTGCGGCCGGTGCAGCCATCGGATGTAGTCTGGAGTTTCAGCGGTGTACGACCGCTGTATGATGATGCCGCCAGCGAGGCCTCCCGGGTGACGCGGGACTACAATCTGCACCTGGACTGCGACCAAGCGCCGATCCTGTCGATCTATGGTGGCAAAATCACCACCTATCGGTGGTTGGCGGAGGAGGTGTTGGATCTCCTATCTTGCTGTCTGGATATCCAGGGCGCGCCCTGGACGGAGACAAGCCAGCTTCCGGGTGGTGATTTACCCGATGCCGACTTTGATCGTTTCCTGTTCGGCTGTGCGACAGCGTATCCCGGGCTCTCTCCCGCACAGTTGCGGACCTATGCGGGTCTCTACGGGACCCGTATTCATCAGTTACTTGCCGGCTGTGATGCCGAAGAGGAGCTGGGTCTGCATTTTGGCGGTGGACTGTTTGAGCGGGAAGTACGCTATCTGATTACTCAAGAATATGCCGAAAGTGCCGAGGACATTGTCTGGCGCCGCACCAAGCGGGGTCTGCGTATGTCATCCGAGGAGATTGCACGGCTGGACAGGTGGCTGCTTGAGCGGGAAGGATAAGCCGAGCTGCATAGAGACACCTGAAGCAGAGGTTAAGCGGCCGTGCATTCACCTTGCAAAACATCGCCTCATCAATGGACAGTACAGATAGGAATAATCAATGAAAATACTGGTTACCGGCGGTGCGGGATATATCGGATCCCATACCAGTGTAGAGTTGCTGAAAGCAGACCATGAGGTTGTCGTTATCGATAACCTCTGTAACAGCAGCAGGATTTCACTCGATCGTGTGGCAACCATCAGCGACAGGCAGGTGGCTTTTGTCGAAGGGGACATTCGTAACCGGGATATCCTCAGACAGATATTTGCCCGGCACGAGATTGATGCCGTGATCCATTTTGCCGGTCTGAAGGCCGTGGGTGAGTCCGTTGAGCTGCCACTGGCCTATTATCAGAACAATATCACCGGCACCTTGACGCTCCTGGAGTCGATGGCGGAGGCAGGCATCAGGCGTCTGGTATTCAGTTCCTCGGCGACGGTCTATGGTAATCCGAACTCCCTGCCGATCACCGAGGATTTTGCCCTATCGGCATCCAATCCCTATGGGCGGTCAAAGCTCATTATTGAGGAGATATTGCGGGATCTCCATGCCGCTGATAATGCCTGGGATATCTCCATCCTGCGTTATTTCAATCCGGTGGGTGCGCACGAAAGCGGCCTGATCGGGGAGGACCCTGCCGGCATACCGAATAACCTGATGCCCTATATTGCACAAGTTGCCTCGGGGCGGTTGGAACGTTTGTCGGTATTTGGTGGTGATTATCCAACACCCGATGGCACCGGAGTGAGAGACTATATTCATGTGGTCGATCTTGCACTGGGACACCTCTCGGCACTGGATAAACTGGCAGAGCATTGCGGTGTGATTACCCATAATCTGGGCACCGGGCGTGGTTATTCGGTGCTGGAGATGGTGCAGGCGTTTGAACAGGTGAGTGGCCGTGAGGTGCCATACCGGGTTGTTGATCGCCGGGCTGGTGATATCGCCGCCTGCTATGCGGACCCTGCCCGGGCATCAATAGAACTCGGCTGGCGCGCAGAGCGAGGATTGGAGCAGATGTGCCAGGACACCTGGCGATGGCAGTGTGCCAATCCCCATGGCTACCGGTGATGGCGAATCTGTTAGTGGCTTTGCCGGGACAGGTACTCCAGTTTAAAAAAGCAGGCGATGATGATGGAGGCGATGCCGATCATCAATAGACTTTGAGCGCTGTAGCCAGATAAATAGTAAGCACCGGAAAGACGGACCAGGCCTGCTGCCAGGCAGGTCAGAATGCCGATTATCCCGAGAGCAGTACCAACGCGGGCCAAAAGTGTGTTCATTGCATAATCCCCCTGATGATTGCGTGGCCAGACTGGCATGGGCTGTTTCAGAAAACGATTGTTACTTTTAAGTCAATTTGTGTTCATTCGCAGCTTTATAAACGTTATCCTACCGTAGTGAATCGGCTGGGAACCAGATAATTGACTGAAATCACCGATAACAGACTACAGAAATCAGCGCAATGAGTGGTATGGAAACAACCGAAAAGACGGAAAGGAGATGGTTTGCGAATGGGGCGGAGCAGTTCTGCTGGGGCAACTGGCCGGGTGAGGAGGAGTCGGTGCTGTTTCACCAGGGGTCCGGTGATACGTTGATGCTGAATCCTTTGGGGGAGTTTCTGCTTAAACGACTGCAGATTCAACAGCTGACACATGCCAAGCTGACGGCATCCGCCTCCGACTATTTTGAGATTGACAACGACAGTGAACTGGCTGAAGCCGTCATGGCCTCTCTGCGTACTTTCCGGTCGTTAGGCCTGGTAATTTCAGACACGCTGTGAAAATAATTGATCTCAGCCACCGTGAAATGGCCCGTCGGTTGCGCGGAGACGGGCTTCCAATAAAGATTGGTCCCTTCTGGATAAATCTGCGCTCGATTATTCCCGATCTGCTGCGTCACATCGCCTTTTTTTACGCGCAGTATGAAACCGCAGAATCCGAACGATTTATTGATTTCCACATCACGCTGAAAAATTCAGGTGGTCTGAGGCGCTGGGTAAAGCCTCAGGCCAATTTTCTGTTGGATGAATATGCTCCGTTCAAGCCGTTGCCCTACGTTCATGCCTTTGCCATGTTCGAGTGGGGGCTCAATTGGTGTATTGCCACCACGGCGCATCACTATCTGATTGTGCATGCTGCCGTGCTTGAGAAAGGCGGGCAGGGGATAATCATGCCGGGTACACCCGGCTCAGGAAAGAGCACGCTTTGCGCGGCCATGAGTCTACGGGGGTGGCGATTGTTGTCGGATGAGATGGCGCTGCTGGATCCAGTGTCCCGTGCCATTACTCCTGTACCAAGACCCGTCAGCCTGAAAAATGACTCAATAGGCGTAATCCGGCGCTTTTCTGCGGGTGCTGAAATGGGGCCTGCGGCAAAAGACACGGCCAAAGGAACCGTGGCACATCTCAGGCCATCGCTTTTGAGTATTCAAAAAGCATCCATAACCTGTCGGCCTCATGCGATTGTTTTCCCAAAATATGAGTCAGAAAGCCGTACCAACTTGGTAAAAAAGGCAAAAAACAGGGCGTTAATGGAGATTCAGGAGAATGCATTTAATACTCATATTCTGGGCAAGGAAGGGTTTGACGCAGCAAAGTCACTGATCGACGGCTGCCCAAACTACTCGCTTCAGTATTCGAGTCTGGAGGATGCCCTGATAACCATAGAGCGCATTCTTGACGATGCGGAGGTCACCGCCTGATCATGATTGCACCGCTCCTCCTGCAAGTTCTCAAATCACCAGAAGCCGTGGCCGGGTTCACGGCGACAGAGTGGGATCTTCTGGTTCGACAGGCGAAGGCGGCCAATCTACTGGCCCATCTTCATGTGGTATTCATGGACCGGGGACTGGAAAAGGCGATACCAGAAAAGCCGGGGTTGCATTTCAAGGCCGCACACAAGATTGCCCGGCGAAGTGTGCTGGCGGTCCGCTGGGAAGTATCGCAACTGCAAGAGGCCCTGCACAGCTTGGCTATCCCCATTGTTTTGCTCAAAGGTGCCGCCTATGTCATGGCTGAGCTGCCGATCAGTCGCGGTCGTCTGTTTCATGATATCGATATTCTGGTACCCAGATCGGCGCTCGAGGAAGTTGAAAAACGGCTGATGGGTTGGGGATGGCGTACCACCCATGCCAGTGCATACGATCAGCGCTACTACCGTACCTGGATGCATGAAATTCCCCCGATGAAGCAGATCAGGCGCCAGACGGTGCTGGATATTCACCACTCCATCCTGCCCCTGACAGCAAGGCTGAAACCTGATCCGAAAAAACTGCTGTCACAGGCTGTGAATTTTGAGGGAGAGGGTGATCTCTATTGGCTGTGCGATGTGGATATGATCCTGCACAGCGCAACCCACTTGTTTCATGATGGTGAACTGGAGCACGGGCTGCGCGACCTGGTGGATATCGCCGAACTGTTGCGACACTTTGCGACTCGTGACGGTTTCTGGCAAGCGCTTTGTGATCGGGCGGAAGAGATGGATCTGGTGCGTCCGCTGGTTTATGGGCTACGTTATGTCGATATCCTGCTGGGTGTGGAGGTGCCGGACGAAGCGAAGGCGTGGATGCGTGAGGGAATGCCGGGGCGTTTACTGGTAGCTGTAATGGATAGCCTGTTCCTGCGAGCCCTGCAGCCGGATCATGCAAGTTGTAACAGGTGGGGAACCGGCTTGGCGCGATGGATGCTCTTTGTGAGATCCCATTATCTGCGTATGCCGCTGAAACTGCTGATCCCACATCTGATCAGGAAGGCATTTACCGATGACGAAGAGGCGGCAGTACCGAGGGAAGTGCAGCGATTTATCGCCAATAACAACCCTTGATGCCGGACTTTTGGCAGGTTTGATTACCGGTCGTGCAATTGTTGCGTGTAATGGCTTCAGGTCCAGGTACTGTTGAGAAATGCCTTGAGACCGATAGTGATTTGTCCTCCGTGCGTCGGATCTGCCCAGAGCGCTTTTACCTGGCTCACGCTCAGGACATAATTGGGGTCGCTCATTGCGTTAAGCAATGCCGCAATGATGTGGAACTCATCACTACCTGGTTCGGTGCAGAGCAGTTCATGCATCGAACGCCCCTGGGGGTCCTGAGGGCCAGCAGTGAAATGGCTGTTGAAAAGTGCACCGTCCACGCAATCCCATGTTGCCGAAGGGCCACTCCCGGAAATACAGTCATTACATGAAGTGGGAACAGTGTTGTCCGGTTTGAATCCCGCTGAAATTGGCCAAGCATCAGGATGCTCCTTCCAGTAACCGGGGCTTAATCCAAGATTACACTCGCCACGATTGGGATCGGACATATTGCCGGAGAGCATGTTGGAGAGACAGCCCACACCAAACACTGGGCGTGACACCACCGACATCAATACAGGAGACGCAAGCAGGCCTGTTTTGGTAAATTGTCTGCGACTCGATGAGATACCTTCCCCGGTCGTGCTGTTCAACTTTAAATCCCTGTTTGACTCTCGATTCTTCGACATTACTTGTTACTCTGTAGGTTATCTGAACTTGAAATCCAGCTTTATCTCAAGTCTGTCCCTGAGCCGGCAACAGAATTGTTCCCTGTCTTAAAATTAAAAGTAGCAGTTATTCCTTTACTGGAAAACCCCCGCTAATTTTAAGTGTAAAGATATCTGATGGTATGAAACAACTCACTCAGGCCTTAAATCGTCTGAATGGGCTTTATCCACACTACGTATAACTATCTCCTTAAAAACAGATGGTTAACAATCTCATGCAAACTGCTGTGTGGCTAAGTTATCGATGCTATTTTGTCGTACTTTTAAAGTATCCAAGCCGTACCCATGACCCGCCTCCGGTCGTCACGGGATAACTTGCCTTAATCATTATACTAAATAGCAAGTATTAAGCCATTAGAATAATATTAAATACAATCAATTAGTTAGAAAATCTTCGGCGAACAGTAGGGCGTCCCGTGTAAAAAAAACTGACAGGTGTTTGTTGGTCAATATTGGATTCGTCTGTTTCAGGGTGGCGATCGATTTTAATTCGAAAATGAGTTGAAGAATACCCAGCCGTCTGAAATTAATATCTGTGCTCCAAACCATGATGAAAGTTTTGGATATTGTTGTTCGGACAGGGTTGTGGATGCGCATGGATATCCGCCTTATCCGTTATCGATATGCGACACCTATCTCATCGCTGCAGTATTTATATCCACATAATCAGCAGGATACCCAATTTTTGAATGGAGCAAGAATGGCGTCATCTATTTGCATGAGAGCGCTGATCGAGGAGGCTGGCCCGCGATGGTTAATGTTTATGTAAATTAACTTGCAATACATTCAAGTAGTTATAGAATGTTTCAAATATGAATTATTAAGATGGTTGGCCTGTTTTTGTGAAGGCAGAAGCACATTCATGATCGCTAATTACACAGTCAGACAGATAGTTGCTGGATTATTACTGGTTTCGCCTATGGCCGTTCTTGGGGGCTCGCCCCCAAGTAATCCCGAGGGAGTGGCCTTGGCCCAAGCGGTTTATGATCGGCCGAATGGTGATGACCTCAGTGCGCTGGTGGTAATGCAACTTCAGGGTAAGGAGAGTCGGACCAGGCAGCGGGTGCTCTACAGCTATGCGAAGGAGAAAGGTGCCGGAGAGCGCTGGACCCTGATGCGATTTATCCAGCCGGACGATATCAGCGGCACCGGATTGCTCACTCAGGACCACCCCGGAGACGAGAGCGATCAGTGGCTCTATCTGCCGGCACTGAATAAGGTCAGGCGGATTTCATCATCAAGAAAGGGTGGACGCTTTGTCGGGTCAGACTTTTTTTATGAGGATCTCCTCGACCGGGAAGTCGAGATGGATTATCACTACCTTCAGGGAGAAGGTTCGGTCGGCAAAGTGCCGTGCGAGATTCTGGTCAGTACACCCAGGGATCCAAAAAACTCGGTCTATTCAAAACGAGTAAGCTGTATCTATCGCAAGATTCTTGTCCCGTTAAAGGTCGAACTGTTCGAGAAGGGAAAAGACAAACCGAGCAAGATGCTCACTGCCAGAAGAATTAAAAATATACAGGGTTACTGGTCTATCCTGGAGAGCACCATGTATGACCTGGAAACCGGGCACCGTACCCGGTTGGTGACCCAGAAGATTAAATACAATCAGGGACTGCCCGACCGACTCTTCTCCAGACGTGATCTTACAGATGATAGTAATGAGAAGGCCTTCCGCCCATGACCTGGAATGCAATTCACAAACATAGGGAATATAGCTACATGGCAAACTTCAAGATTCGAGTCGACCGAACTGCCCAATTGCTATGGCTTTGTGTTGCGCTGTTTCCAATACCTGCGCTGACCGCGGATGAAGAGGTGTTGATTATTGAAGATGATCTGGTTATCGATGAAGGAACGTCTGCGACACCAGTGGGAGAATTACTGATCATTGACGATCAAGATAATCAGGAACTATTTATTGAGGAGGGGGATGGAAGCGCTGACAAATCTGAACCCGGGCAGGAGATCCTGATTGAGACAAACGAGCAACCGAGTGTCGAAGAGGGTGGCAGGGCAGTAGTGGAAAGCAGCAATTTTTCCCTTAAGCTGGACGAAGTGTGGGGCGAGTATGGCGTATTTACCCATTCAGCTTCAGACGCCAACGGATTGGGCTATCTGCATGGGCAGGCCACAGCGCTCTGGACGCCTTCCAGTCTCTGGGATCTGCAGGCGTCCGTTCGCCTGGATGGTTACTCACAACATGGCAGACGTGACTGGGATCATGCCAATCTCGACTATGATGAGACCTTTGTCCGTTATCGTTCGGATAATTTCAGACTAACCGCTGGAGCACAGAAGATTGTCTGGGGCCGGATTGATGAATTCCCCCCCACAGACCGACTGAGCACCCATGATCTTACCCGCTATATCATGGATGATCTTGCTGACCGCCGGCGGGCATCGGCAGCGATCCGTTATGAACACTTCTTTGGCGAGAAGAAGCTGGATGTGGTTTTCCTGCCCTGGTTCAGAGAGGCTGAACTGCCGGGGGCCTCGAGCGTCTGGTTCCCGGTCAACCGACAATCCGGCCAGATTCTCGGTTTGAACTCAACGCCGGCTAGCGTGGCGCTGATCAAGAGTGCCCCGGTGGATGTCGAAGCACCCAATTCGGATGGTGGTTTTGGCATCCGTTACAGCGGAACAGGTGAGGGAATGGATTACGCCCTGACTGTACAGAAAGTCAGGCAATCGCTACCTTACTTTAACTATAACAGTGCCCGTGGCGTGCTTGAGGCGAAATATCCGCGCAGCTGGGTGCTGGGTGGAGATATTGGTGTAGAGGCGATGGGGGCAATCTGGCGTTTTGAGGCCGGTTGGGTGAGTGATGCGCCCGTTACCCGTATTGACGGATCATACGATACGGTTAATAGCCTGAACTGGGGAGCCGGCGTGGAGTTTTTTCCGGGCGATGGGGATGCCCGGGTGAACCTGCAGTTGACCGGGATTAATCATGATGATGCGCCGGCCGTTATTGACAGGACCGAGATCTATCTGTTTGGTGGCTCTTTTGAAGTTCCCTTTGCCCGGGATCAGTGGCGGTTGAAAGGGCGCTTCTATAAGGGCCTGGATACCCATGACCTCTATCTTAATCCCGAACTTGCCTATACCGGCTGGGAATCCCAGGAGGTTTACCTGGAAGCACATTACTTTGAGGGTGCGGCAGGAACGCCTGGCGCATTTCATCAGGATAATTCGATCCTGGCTGTCGGGTGGCGCGCAAAGTTCTGATACCTATCAAGCTGGCGGCCAGAGACTCGATGAAATTACCGGGAGCGCTGCGATCATCAGGCGGTGTGCCCCGTTCGTGAAGATGTCGGAGTCAGACAGGTAATCAGGGAATTATATGCAAGCTGACACCCGATACGCCAGGTTAGACCATGATCGCAAACCGATCGCGATTCAGCACGATGGCATGTTTGTCTATGCCAATCCTGCTTTTCTCGCCCTGTTGGGTTATCAATCATTCAGTGAGCTTGAAGCCATACCGGTTCTTGATCTGGTGGTGGATCGTCACAAGGATCGGTTGCGGGAGCATTTTTCCGCGGCAGGCCAGGTGTCTAGAAGTGCCCGGGAATATCCCCGGGCCAAGGTGACATTACTGAAAGCTGATAGCAGCCATCTGGTAGCCATTATTAATTCCTGTTCTACCCTGTTCGATGGTGAAGAGACGATCGAGTTTTCGCTCATTACCGAAGCAGACGTACGGCTCAAGAATGTTTTTCTGAATCTGCCCTGGAAATTCTACTTCAGTGTGCTGTTCCTGTTCCTGTTCACCATATTGCCCAACGGGTTGCTGCTGAACCTCAATATAAATAACGCCCCCAAGGTCTATCTGCCGTCAGATGCGCCGTCAGTAATCATTGATGATGAGCTGCGGCGATATTTTCCCAGTGATCAGGCTGTGTTGTTGTTGTTTGAGGGCGTGGCGCTCTATTCTGACGGGTTTGTTAAGGCATTCAATGGCTTGGCCAAAGCGCTAGCGGCCAACCCGTTGATTGATGAAGTAGTAAATATGACCACCCAGGATCATATCCACGGGACCGAAGAGGGCTTTCTGGTTGAACCGCTGGTCAATATCGAGGATCTGGACAAGACCCGGCCTAAGGAGAGACTGGCGCGTGCGCTCTCCGACCGCTTCGCCAAAAATACCCTGGTGGCGGCGGACGGCACGGCGGTGTCGATGCTGGTGATACCGGTCGCCATCGACTCGAGCCTTGAGCGTCTGGCCCTGGAAGACGCTATTCTGGAGCAGGTGGATGAGGCGCAATTGGCTGGATATCTGACCGGCATGGCCGGGCAGATCACCACGGATGTGGCGCAGATGAGATCCATGTTGCGGGATAATATGATTTTTATACCTGCCACCACGGTGATTGGTCTGTTTCTGATCTGGTGGTTATTCCATCGCTGGCTTGCCGTGATAGTGGCCGGCGTGGTTATCGGGGTTGTGGTCAGCTCCACAGTGGCGTTTTATGTGGTTTTCAATCAGCCGTTCAATCTGATCTCCAGCATCATTCCGCCGCTCCTGTCGGCCCTGACGGTTGCCGCGCTGGTACATCTGTTTAATGCCCTCCACTACGCATCAAAAAGGGGGTTGGTCGGGCCTGATCGGGTCAGCAGTGCGCTCAGCGAAGTGCGGCGACCCGCTTTTTATACTGCCTTGACGACGGTGGCTGGTCTCTCTTCACTGGGTTTGAGTCCAATTCCCCCAATTAAGGTGTTCGGGTTGATCTCGGCCGCCGGGGTTGCGCTGATCTATTTTGTCGTTATCCATCTGGTGCCAAATATCTTTTCCCGGTTTGACTATGCCGCCTGGCCAAGCAGAAGAGCGGGGTTGGCTGGTTTGGATGGAGTGGTCACGAGGCTGTTTCATATTGGTGTCCGTTACCCGCTCTACGTGGTTGGTTCGGTCGTCGTGGTGCTTGGATTGCTGTTGCCCCAGATCGGCAATATTGTTGTTGAAACCAATCTCCAGGAGTTTTTCTACCCAAGCCACCCGCTTCGAAAGGCCACCCGGCATATCGAGGACAAGCTGGTTGGCACTGCGTCTCTGGATATTGTGGTTACAGCGAACCAGCGGGGCGGGTTAAAGCAGCCCCGGGTGCTGAACGACATGCGGGCTTTCCAGCGCTGGGCGGAGGCTCAACCCGAGGTGGATAAGAGTATCTCCATGGCCGATTTTGTCGAGGAGATGCACTGGGGATTCAATGCGGAGAATCCGGAGTACCGGCGTATACCGGACAATATGGAGTTGATCAGCCAGTATCTGCTGGTCTATGACGGTGAGGACCTGTTTGATTTTGTCGATGAGGAGTACCGCGTTGCACACATTAGCCTTAATGTGAACGTGCATGGCGCCAACGCGCTATCAGAACTGATGGAGCGAATCAGCGATTATCACGGCAAGTATCCGACAAGCGGCATCGAATGGGAAATAGCCGGGTTTGGGCGGCTGTTTGCGGATCAGGAAGATCTGCTGATCGAAGGCCAGGTGAAGAGTCTGTTCGGCGCCTTGGGACTCATATTCCTGCTGATGCTGATACAGTGGCGTTCGATCGGCAGCGCAGTGCTCTGCATGATACCCAATCTTTCACCCATTCTGCTGATTTTTATTGTCATGGGGCTGTTCGGGCTTTGGCTCGATATGGCCACCGCGATGATTGCCAGTGTCGCGGTTGGTATTGCCGTGGATGATACAATCCATGTCTATCACGGGTTTATCAGTCGTGTAAGGCGGGGTATCAGCCCGATCGTTGCCCTTGTCAAAACCTATAAACAGGCCGGCAGGGCCGTTATGACAACGACCATCATACTGAGTGCGCAATTTATTGTACTGACACTTTCCGAGTTTGTGCCGACGACTCATTTTGGGCTACTGACCAGTATTGGCCTGATCGCCGCGCTGCTCTTTGATCTGTTGCTCCTGCCTGCTCTCCTGATTCTGATCTACGCCCGGCATCCGGCAGTCATCAAACAGGAGCCGCTGTTCATGAAACGACGGGACGAGGGCGGGAGTGGCTTGAACTGAAGGGCCGGGCATGCATTTTTAGTCTCATGGTACTGGTGGCTGGAAGCGGCTGTTTCCAAAATAAATAGGATGTAAAATAGTTTTGGAGGTTTTGTCCTGAATCTTTTCTGCCAATGGTGTTCGATTTTGCGGTTCGCATGTTACGATCAGGCCATTTATAGTTGGTTGAATAGATACCAGTAGGGTAATATAAAGGTCTATTTTATTAACAAGCCCAGTAAGTTGGGCTATCATCCTCATATATTGAATGAATTTTTCTGGCAGGCTTTCGGTCGATCTTTCGCGGATAAGGCTGATGGAAAACAATATGGACCGGGAAGTAGCGTGAGTCTTTGGCAGGGACTATCAGGTCATTCCTTGTATTGGCAATGTGCCCATTGAACGGTTGTACAACAAATAGCGTAAGGGAGAACATGCTCGTGCCTATCAATAAAACACTATCATCGCATCGGTTGTTAACCCAGTGTCTTCTCGGGGCGCTGGTAATACTACTTGCCGGTTGTGCATCAAAATATCCCCAGGTGACCAGTGATCAGCCCCAGGTAGCACCAGACTTTGATTATATTATCGGTCCTGGCGATGAACTGAACATCTTTGTCTGGGGGAATCAGGAGCTGACCGTCACGGTTCCCGTGCGTCCGGATGGCAAGATTACGACACGTCTGGTCGAAGATATAGAGGCCAGCGGCAAGACGCCAACCCAGTTAGCCAGGGACGTGGAAGCGGCTTACTCCGAGTATGTGAAAAATGCGGTTGTCACGGTCATTGTCGATGAGTTTGTCGGCGTTCCCACTCAGCAGGTCAGGGTCGTGGGCGAAGCCGCCGAGCCGCTTTCGGTACCGTTCAGAAAACACATGACACTGCTTGATCTGATGATCCAGGTTGGTGGTCTGACCGAATTTGCCGATGGTAACAAGTCAGTGTTGATCCGAAATATAAACGGTGAACAACAAATCTATAACGTGCGACTGGAAGACCTGGTAGAGGATGGGGATATCTCCGCGAATCTTGCACTGATGCCTGGCGATATCATGATTATCCCCGAGGCATGGTTCTAGGTCGGCGAACAGATTACCGAGAGGGTGGCATCATACGCTTATCGGGTCTCGGTCGGGTAACTGGCCGAGTTCCGATGTGTAGTGACAGAAATATCGCAATCGATATCAGACTGGCACCGGTAGGGATATTGAGGTTGATGCCTCAAGAAATATGGGCGTAGCAGGGATATATGCAAGAACTTCTAGAACAGATTGAAGAATATCTTTACGGCGTCTGGCGATTTCGCTGGGTGGCGTTGGTGGCGGCATGGATAATCGCGATAGCCGGATGGATAGTTGTAGCACAACTGCCGGATAAATATGAGGCTACCGCTCGCTTGCATGTTGATAGCAACACCATTCTTGGACCTCTGCTGCGTGGGTTGGCAATTCAGCCGGATGTGAGCCAACGAGTCGCCTTGATGAGCAAGACGCTACTCAGCCGACCGAATATGGAAAAGCTGATGCGCATGGTCGATCTGGATCTGAAAGTCAGGAACGAGCAGGATAAAGAGGCCCTGATAACAGAATTGCGTGACAATATTGAGCTAAGCGGGCAGCGCAACAATGCCTCACTCTATTCAATCGCTTACACTCATTCTGACCGGCTCGTTGCGCAGCGTGTTGTACAGTCTTTAATCTCCATATTTATCGAAAGTACACTGGGCGATAAACGCAAGGATAGTGCCGGCGCCCAGGAGTTCCTGGATAAGCAGATTGCCGAATATGAAATCCGGCTGGCTGAAGCCGAGGCCAGGCTGGCGGATTTCAAGCGCCGTTATGTCGGTACCATGCCGGGGGAACAGGGTGGTTACTACCAACGTCTCGAAATGGCAAAGGGACAACTGGGCTCCGCGCAACTCGAACTTCGTGAGGCTGAGAATCGGCGTGCCGAGTTGAAGCGTCAACTGTCTGGTGAGGAGCCTGTATTTATCCCCGGAGGAGCTGATGATTTTGGAGCTCCGTCGCATCTGGATCAACGCATCCAGAACCTCCAGACACGCCTGGATGAGCTGTTGTTGAAGTACACCGAACGTCATCCTGATGTGATAGAAATACAATCCATCATTGCCAGCCTCGAAGAAGAGAAAAAGCAAGAGCTTGAGGCGCGTCAGGCCGAACCGTCAGCTCCGCAGGCCAGCTTGCAGAGCAGCCCGGTTTATCAGCAGATGCGCAGCATGCTCTCGGAATCAGAGGCGCGAGTGGCTGAACTCCGGGTGCGTGCGACAGAGTATGGGAAACGGGTCAAGGAGCTGGAGGCAAAAATCGATCAGATTCCCCTGATCGAGGCGGAACTACAACAGCTGAATCGTGATTATGACGCCGTTTCGCAGCAGCATGAGGCGCTGTTGAAACGGCGGGAGTCGGCACATCTTTCGGAAAAGGCCGAACAGGATGCGTCAGAGGTGAAATTTCGTGTCATCGATCCTCCGTTTGTTCCACTCAAGCCGTCCCAACCCAACAAACTGTTGCTTAATGGCGCGGTTTTTCTGGCCAGCTTGGCGGCAGGAATCGGTCTTGCATTGCTGACTTCATTGATCCGGCCTGTATTCTATAGCCGCGGCGCACTGAATCGAATAACCGGATTGCCTGTGCTGGGTTCGGTGGCATTTGTGCTTTCAAAAGCACAAAAACGCAGGCAGAGACTTGCCGGTGCCATGTTTGTTTCTCTGGTGCTGCTGTTGGGCACGCTTTTTGTCGGGGTCAATCTGATGCACGACATGGGCTTTGATCTATTAGGGAAAGTGCAAAGTCTTGGGGCCAGGATCTTATGAGCATTATTGAAAAAGCGATCGAAAAGCTTAATGCCGACCAGGTTGGCAAGCAGGATGATCTATCGAACGATTTCAGTAGATCACTTGACTCTACAGCCAGTTCACAGGCACCGGTGAAATCTAATGTTGATATGCAGGGACAGCCGATTCCACCCGCATTTGAACAACCTGAAAAACTTGCCCCACAAAACAGAACCGGAAAAGTAGTCGATTTGCCGCTGGAACATCTGAAATCACTCGGCATGGTGACTCCGGATGAACCTCGCAGCAGAGTGGCCGAAGAAAATCGGATTATCAAGCGACCGCTACTGATGAATATTGCCGGTAAGGGTGCCGCAGCGATTGATAATCCAAATCTGATCATGGTCACCAGCGCCCAGCCAGGTGAGGGAAAAACTTTTACCGCGATCAATCTGGCTATCAGTATTGCCATGGAGCAGGATAAGACGGTGTTGTTTGTTGATGCAGATGTTGCCAAGGCATCGGCAGCCGCATTGCTGGGTATTCCAGATGACTGCCCTGGTCTTATTGATCTGTTAATGAATAAGGGAACCCGGATCAGTGATGTGTTGCTACACACCAGTATCCCCAACCTGCGTATATTACCGGCAGGACATGCCCACGAGCGTTCTACCGAATTATTGGCCAGTGAGGACATGCAACAGCTGATGATCGAATTGGCTCAACGCTATCCGGACCGGGTGATTATTTTTGATTCACCGCCAATTCTGTTTACCACGGAAGCAGGCGTATTGGCCAATCTGATGGGACAGATCGTTTTCGTTGTGGCTGAAAAACATACTCCACAAAGTAAGGTTGTAGAAGCGCTCAGTCATCTTGGAGGGGAAAAAGTCATTGGTCTCCTGCTGAATAAATCTTCCAATACGAGGAACGGGGCAGGTGGTTATGGTTACGGGTACGGGTATGGTTATGGCTACGGGCGTAGTCAAACAGGAAATGGATAGGGGCTCAATCTGATGGCCAGAATGAGGAGATTATATTTTCTTAACAGCGCCCTTCTCGGGAGTGGGCTGATAATCCTGTCCACAACAGTCTCTGCTGCTGAATGGACCCGATCAGCCAGTGTCAGTGCCGGTGCGGTCTATAGCGACAACGTGAACCTTTCCAGTACTGGTGGGGAGAGTGAGTTGACACCGACCCTGACGCCCAGTGTTTCCCTGCATGGAAAGGGCGGACGGGCCAGGCTGGATCTGACCGGCGCCCTTGAGATCAACGGGCAGGGCGGCAACAACGATTCCATCAATCCCCGCCTGCAGGCCGATGCCAATGCGGAATTGTATGAACGGGTTGTATTCCTCGATCTGAATGCCACGGCAACACAGAATGCAATCGACCCGTTGAACATTACAGGTACGGACAACCTGAGCAACAGTAGCAACAGGACCACCACCTACAGCTATAAAATCAGCCCTTATCTGAGGAGTCGCCTTAAAGGCATTGCGGATATGGAGCTGCGCTATACCTACAATGAATTGAATCATTCGGAAAGTAGTGTTGGTGACACCAGCAGTGACACTTTCAATCTGGCGATTAATAGCGGCCCGGAATTTGCCGACTGGTCCTGGGGTGTCAACGCCAGCGACAAAACCACCGACAATGATCAGGGGGAAGTGAGCCAGCTGAGCGCCCTGGATCTGCGTCTGGGTTATCAGATTAACCGTCAATGGCAGGTCAACGGATCGGTGGGAACTGAATCCAATGACTTTGCGTCGGTTCAGTCAAGTCACGACGGGTCCAGTTGGGATATCGGTGCCCGGTGGACACCCAGCGCCAGGACATCGCTTGATTTTGGCATTGGGGAAAGATTCTTTGGCAATACCAAACGACTGAGTCTGAGCCACCGGTCAAAGCGTTCGGTGTTAAGCGCAAGTTACACTACCGAGCTGACGGACTCCACGACCCTGTTGAGTAATCAGGTGGTGTTTATTAGAGTCGATAATTTTGGTAACCCAGTTCTCCATCCAGTTACCGGCGATCCGTTTTTTACTGTAGTCGATTTACCCGCGATCGGTATCAGCACCTTCGTTGATGAGCGACTTGCAGTCAGCTACAGTCTCAAGGGCAAGCGCACGACATTGACCCTGAATGCCGACATGTCGGACCAGACCTACCAGGATTCAACGCGTGAAGTATCCACTATGGGACTCGGGGCAACCCTGCGTCGCACCTTGTCGGGGACAGTATCCGGCGACATCAGCCTGAACTGGAATCAGCAGGAAGAGAGTGGTACAGGCAATCGGGAGTCGGATATCTGGAGGCTGCAGGCCGGTGTGAATCGTCAACTGGGTCAGAAGACCCATCTCAGGTTCAACTACAGCTTTACCGATCGCAGCTCGAATCAGTTCGGACAGAGCTATGAAGAGAATCGCCTCTCTCTGAGCCTGATGCATACCTTGTAGAAAACCGGCTAAAAAATCATGCCCGAAAAAATCGCCAAAATACTCTGTATTGTTGGGGCGCGACCTAACTTTATGAAAATCGCCCCTATCATGCGGGTGTTCGGCCAGCACGAAAATGTCATCGCTGCAACGCTGTTGCATACCGGGCAGCATTATGATGCAGCGATGAAAAAATCTTTTTTTGACCAGCTGCATATTCCGGAACCGGATATTGACCTGGGCGTGGGATCGGGCAGTCATGCCGTGCAAACTGCAGAGATCATGCTGCGCTTTGAACCGGTATTGGACCAACTGAAGCCGACGGCCGTACTGGTGCTGGGTGATGTGAATTCAACTATCTCCTGTGCATTGGTGGCGGTTAAGAAAGGGATTCCGGTGATTCATGTCGAGGCCGGTTTGCGCAGCTATGATCGGGGCATGCCCGAAGAGATCAATCGGGTCTTGACAGACCAGATATCCGATCTGCTGTTCACCACAGAAAGAAGCGCTGAAGCCAACTTGCTGCGTGAGGGAATTGCTTCCGAACGCATTTATTTTGTAGGGAACGTCATGATTGACACCCTGCGTTACAATCTTGATCGGGCAGCCGAACCGGGCATGCTGTTTTCCGCGGCAGGCGAAGCGATCGATCAGGCAGCGTTTAACTCCGGCTACGGGCTGGTCACCCTGCACCGGCCATCCAATGTCGATAACCCGGATAATCTGAAAACTCTGCTCACCCGATTAAACTCGATCAGCGAACAGCTCCCATTGGTCTTTCCGGTACATCCAAGAACGGTTCAACGGATCAAAGAGTTCGGTCTGGAAAACCTGCTCACTTCATCCCGAATTCTGCGTCTGCCACCCCAGGGCTATTTGCAGATGCTGGGCATGATGAAACACGCCAGGCTGGTTCTGACCGATTCCGGTGGTATCCAGGAAGAAACAACGGCACTCGGTGTACCCTGTATCACACTTCGGGAGAATACGGAGCGGCCGATTACAGTGACTGAGGGTACCAACACAGTCGTTGGCATCGATCCGGAGAAAATCCAGGCAAGCGTTGATGATGTGCTTGCCACCGGCGGGAAACGGGGCAGAGTGCCCGAATATTGGGATGGAGAGGCGGCCGAGCGGATTGCACAAGTGATCATTAAGTGGGCTCAGGGGCGAATCATCAAAACACAAGAGGCGGGGTGAACGTGTCGGGACATTCTGTCTCACAGAGCGCCATTACCAATGCTATGACCATTGATGTGGAGGACTATTTCCATGTCTCCGCATTTGAGCACCGATTCGACAGGTCACAATGGGATCAACAGGAGTGCCGGCTTGAACGGAATATGGAAATTATTCTCGGATTGCTGGATCGGTATCGGATAAAAGCGACATTTTTCACCCTGGGCTGGGTTGCCGAGCGCTATCCTGCCGTTATTCGCTCCCTGGTTGAATCCGGCCATGAATTGGCCTGCCATAGTTACTGGCACAAACGTGCCAGTAACCAGCACAGGGCAGAGTTCATTACAGAGATAATCGACACCAAAAAATTACTGGAAGATATCGGTGGCATGGCGGTCATGGGCTATCGTGCTCCCAGCTACTCAATCGGTAGCGATAATCTCTGGGCACACGAAGAGCTGATGCATGCCGGTTATCGCTACAGTTCCAGCATCTACCCCATCTCTCACGACCACTACGGTATGCCATCGGCGCCAAGGTTTGCCTATCATCCGATAGACGACTCGGAATTCCTTGAGATTCCGATTACCACTTCATATATGTTCAACCGCCGGCTACCGGCGGGTGGTGGTGGATATTTCCGCTTTTTTCCTTATATTTTTTCCAGAGCACTGTTGCGTAAGGTGAATATCGAGGAACAGCAGCCGGGAATATTCTATTTCCATCCCTGGGAAATCGACCCCGGGCAGCCTCGCCAGCAAGACATCAGTTTAAAAACCAGGTTCAGGCACTATCTGAATCTTAATCACACCGAAAAGCGACTTAATCGCCTGTTTGCTGATTTTCGTTGGGGCAGGATGGACCAGGTATTTTTATCTTCCGCGATTGGGTAGGCTGTACACACCAGCAGAACTCGATCTATGAAGGACCAGTTAAAACAGGAAAGCAATGGAATCTACTGTAGTAGAGAGTGAAGCGGTTACGGTCAAGCAACTCACCAGCGCGGATTATGCGCGTTGGGACCAGTTTGTAAAAGACTCGGTAGATGGTACTTTTTTTCATCTGTCCGGCTGGAAAGAAGTTATCGAACAGGCTTTCGGCTATGAGGTCTATTTTCTTTATAGTGAACGGGCGGGGCGAATCACCGGAGTTTTGCCGCTGGGCCATGTGAAAAGTGTGCTCTTCGGAAATTCACTGAGTTCGGTTCCGTTCTGTGTCTATGGGGGGGTGATTGCCGGGGATGATCAATCAGCGATGACTCTGAGACAGGCCGCCTGCCGACTTGCTGATAAACTGGGTGTCGATGCGTTAGAGCTGAAAAACAGAGTGCCTTCCAATCAGGGATGGCCTGTCAAAGAGTTGTATGTCACCTTCAGGAAAGAGATATCTCAAGATCCGGAAGAGAACCTCAAGGCAATACCGAGAAAACAGCGGGCCATGGTCAGGAAAGGGATCAATGCCGGTCTGTCGGGTGAAATTGTCCAGGGATGTGACAGATTTTACCGCATCTATTCCGAGAGCGTCCGCAATCTGGGTACACCAGTCATGCCGCTGAAGTACTTCCAGCTACTCAGGGAGATATTTGGTAATGATTGTGATGTGCTGATGGTGACCCATGAAGGTAAGGATATTGCCGGCGTCATGAGTTTCTATTTCAGAGATGAAGTGTTGCCTTACTATGGCGGCAGTATTCCCCTTGCACGGAATCTGAAAGGCAACGATTTTATGTATTGGGAACTGATGCGTCGTTGCGGCGAGCGTGGCATCAGGGTCTTTGATTATGGTCGTAGCAAAGTAGGAGCGGGTTCCTACAGCTTCAAAAAGAACTGGGGTTTTACCCCGGAACCGCTGCACTATGAATATTACCTGGTGAAATCTTCGACTGTTCCGGAAATCAATCCGAACAATCCCAAGTATCAGATGTTCATCAAGGCCTGGCAGAAGCTTCCCCTTTCGATCGCCAATGCGATTGGCCCTATGTTAGCCAGAAAACTGGGCTGATCGTTGCATGAAACCTGCGTTGCTCTATCTGGTCCATCGGATACCCTATCCCCCCAACAAGGGGGACAAGATTCGCTCTTATCATCTGCTGCGCTATCTTCGTCAACACTACCGGGTGTTCTTGGGCGCGTTTATAGATGATGTCCAGGACTGGGAGTATGTCTCCCTGCTCGAAACAGAGTGTGAGGCGTGTTGTTTCATTGAACTGAATCCAGGAAAAGCCCGGGTCAAGAGTATAGCCGGCTTGCTTAAAGGGCAGCCACTGACGCTCCCCTATTATGCCGATAGACAGATGAGTGAATGGGTAGACTCGATTGTCGCGGAACAGCAGATAGCTCGTGTCATCGTCTACTCATCAGCCATGGCGCAATATGTCACACAACAACTCGTCAGACTGGAACGGCGGGTGATCGACTTTGTCGACATTGATTCAGATAAATGGCGCCAGTATGCCTTGAAAAAGCAGTGGCCTATGAGCTGGGTTTACCGTCGCGAAGCCAACAAGTTACTGGACTATGAACAGTCCCTGGCCTCCATTTTCGATGCCAGCCTGTTTGTCTCTTCCGCTGAGGCAGCAATGTTTCGCAGCCTGATATCTACCGATCATGAAAAGGTCGCATATTATAATAATGGTGTCGATGCGGACTATTTTTCCCCTTCCGAGGATTTCGTAAATCCCTATCATGATGGAGATGAAGTCCTGGTATTTACCGGCGCCATGGACTATTGGCCCAATATCGATGCGGTGATCTGGTTCGCCAAAGAGGTTTTTCCGGAAATAACCCGACTTGCCCCCCAGGCTCGTTTTTACATTGTCGGCAGTAATCCATCCGAGGCAGTCAAACAACTGGCCAGGCTGGATAGGGTTGAAGTGACCGGCAGGGTGGAAGATATTCGACCCTACCTGCAATTCGCCAGAGCCGCGGTGGCTCCCATGCGGATTGCACGAGGGATTCAGAACAAAGTTCTTGAGGCCATGGCCATGGAGAAACCGGTTATTGTGAGTGATCCAGGTTTTGAAGGAATCAATGCTGAACCGGGAAAAGAGCTGTTGCTGGCTAATACCGCAAAAGAGATTCTCTCCTATATTCCCAGGCTTGTTGCCGGTGCGTATGATAGCCTTGGAAAGGATGCGCGTGTCCGTGTAAAAACCGATTTCAGTTGGGAAGCAAACCTGCCGATTGTATGTCAATGGCTGGAGGCGGAAAAAGGGAGCACAGATTGAATCTATGAACTCGCAAAGGGAAGTGTATTCAGAATCATCTTCTTGGCCTGCAGTGTTGGTTCTGACCATCATTCTGATCGCGGCCATTCTGGGTCTGTTTTATGAGACGGCCTGGTCAATGGTATCCATATGGTATCGGTCGGAAACCTTTGCGCACGGTTTCATTATTGTCCCCATCACCTTGTGGTTAATCTGGGAAAAACGCTCGACTTTGCGGCAATTTGTCCCACAACCTGAATATCGGGTACTGCTGTTACTGGTGGGTGGCGGTTTTCTCTGGCTGATCGGCTATCTCGCCGATGCCCTGGTGATTCAACAGCTGGCTCTGGTTTCCATCCTTATTTTTGGAATATGGACATTACTGGGTAACCAGATTACCTGGGCACTGGCATTTCCTCTGGCCTTTCTCTTCTTTGCGGTACCCATGGGTGAGGATCTTGTGCCTCCGCTGATGGAGATCACTGCGACCGCGACCGTGTATTTGATCAAGTTGACCGGGGTTCCGGTATACCGGGAGGGGCTGTTTTTCTCACTTCCCTCGGGTGACTGGTCGGTAGTGGAAGCCTGCAGTGGTGTACGATACTTGATCGCCTCTGTCACACTGGGTGCACTCTACGCCTATATGACCTATAACCGTTTATCCAAACGGGCCCTGTTCATTTTGGCAGCGGCCATCGTGCCGATAATCGCTAATAGTCTCCGCGCATACATTATTGTCATGCTCGGCCATCTCAGCGACATGAAGATTGCGACCGGGGTTGATCATCTGGTCTACGGCTGGCTGTTTTTTGGTCTGGTAATGCTTATCCTTTTTTCGATAGGTGCAATCTGGCGTGATCCGCATCAGAAACCGAATGAAGATGTTAATCAAGCCGATTCCCGGCGTGATGTTAAATATAATCGGTTTTTCGCTGCCCTTTCCATCGTCCTGCTAAGTGCCTCGGTCTGGCCGATATTGGCTTACGCCATGGATAATCGGGCAACCCTGATTGACGATAAACAACTGGTCTTACCAGGGCGGCTTGCCGGCTGGGAAGCAGCGTCCGCTTCCAGTGATGCATGGCTGCCACAATTCAATGGTGCCAGTCAGATTGTTCACGGACAGTATCATAATGATCAACAACAGATCGGAGTATCAATTGGTCATTATGCCCTTCGCAACAAGGGCGCCGAGCTGATCAATAGCCAGAATCTGTTACTGGAAAAAGATGAAAGAAAGTGGCGCATTACCGACAGCAATAAAGTCACTATACAGATCAACGGTAGGCCCCTGGAAATAGACCAGATTACAATCAAGGGCGCTGATCAGATTTACCAGGTTCTGACATGGTATCGGATTGGGGATGTCTACACGTCAAGCCGTTATAAGGCGAAACTGCTTGAAGCGTTTTATCGGTTAACATTTGGTCGGCAAGATAGCGCCCGGGTGGTTATTTCCATTCCACGCGAAATTGCGCGCAATGACATTATAGATCCCGAGCAAGAGTTCCTGGATCAGTTGATGCCGGCGCTGGAAACGACACTGGATCGTCTGGTGAATAACCAGTGAAATTAATTTCAGAAAAAAGTTTTGCCATTTTCAGGGCGGATGCCTGAGACCAGGCACCTCTTAACGGCATGGTCTGCCGGTCTCCGTAAGATGCCGCCAAAGACCCTCGCCAACAACAAAGAAAGTAGCCGATTTTATGTGTGGGATAGTAGGGATATTTGATACAACGGGCCAACGAGAGATATCTGATAGCCTGCTGTCTCGGATGAATCAAACCCAGGTTCACCGCGGGCCGGATGAGCAGGGCATTCATATCGAACCAGGCGTAGGCCTGGGCCATCGTCGTCTCTCCATCATCGACCTGGCCAGCGGGCAGCAACCCCTGTTCAACGAGGATCACTCGGTGGTGGTCACCTACAATGGGGAGATCTACAACTTTCCGGAACTTTCCAGTGAACTGAAGTCGAAAGGCCACCTGTTCCGCACCCACTCGGATACCGAGGTGATCGTGCACGCCTGGGAAGAGTGGGGCGAGTCCTGTGTTGAACACTTCCGGGGAATGTTTGCGTTCGCGGTGTGGGACCGCAACCAGGAGACACTGTTCCTGGCACGCGACCGGCTGGGTATCAAACCACTCTTCTATGCCCAGCTTGATGATGGTTTCTTTATCTTCGGCTCCGAGCTCAAGTCACTCAAGGTGGACCCGCGCCTGGGTCGTGAGATCGATCCGGCCGCTGTCGAGGAGTACTTTACCTTCGGTTACATACCGGAACCGAGGACCATCTACCGGAAGGTACACAAGCTATCACCGGGTCACAGCCTGACCCTGCGCAAGGGACAGATAACAGCAGCTCCAAAACAGTACTGGGATGTTTCGTTCAAACCGCACGCGGCAATGACGGAACAGGATGCCGGCAATGAACTGATCGAACGTTTGCGCGAAGCGGTCGATATCCGCATGATTGCCGAGGTGCCGTTGGGCGCATTCCTGTCCGGGGGGGTCGATTCGAGCGCGGTGGTAGGCCTGATGGCTGGGCTCTCAGAAAAGCCGGTCAATACCTGTTCAATCTCGTTTGGTGATCCGAAGTTTAACGAGTCGGCTTACGCCGAGAAAGTGGCCCGGCGGTTCAGTACCGATCACCGGGTGGAGCAGGTTGACCCGGATGACTTCGACCTGATTGACCACCTGGCCGATCTTTACGATGAACCCTATGCCGATAGCTCGGCGCTACCGACCTACCGGGTTTGCCAACTGGCCAAGCAACAGGTCACCGTGGTGTTGTCAGGTGATGGAGGTGATGAGAACCTTGCCGGATACCGGCGCTATCGCTGGCATACCTATGAAGAACGGATGCGCGCTATGCTGCCGCCCGCCATTCGGCAGCCGCTGTTCGGTACCCTGGGCCGCCTCTACCCGAAGGCTGACTGGGCGCCACGGGTATTCAGAGCCAAGTCTACCTTCGAGTCGATGGCCCGGGATACCCTGCAGGGCTACATGCACAGTGTCTCCATACTCTCCAACCAGATGCGCGATCAACTTTTCAGTGACAAACTGAAACGGGAGCTGCAAGGTTACCAGGCGATCGAGGTATTCCGGCGACATGCCGGTCAGGCACCGACCGATCACCCCCTCTCCCTGGTCCAGTATCTGGACCTGAAAACCTATTTGGTGGGGGACATCCTGACCAAGGTTGACCGGGCCAGCATGGCCCATTCGCTGGAGGTTCGGGTACCGTTACTGGATCATCACCTGGTGGACTGGATCTCCGGCTTGCCTCCGGAGATGAAGCTGCGTGGAAGCGAGGGGAAATACCTGTTCAAAAAGGCCCTGGAGCCGATGCTTCCGCACGATATTCTCTATCGCAAGAAGATGGGCTTTGCTGTCCCCCTGGCAAGCTGGTTCAGAGGGCCGCTGCGTGACAAGGTCCGAAATAGCCTGCTCAGCGACGAGATGCTGGGGTCCGGACTGTTCAATGAGCGCTACCTGCATACTCTGGTGGATCACCACCAGTCTGGAATCAGGGACTACAGTGCCAGTATATGGACGCTGTTGATGTTTCACTCGTTCCTGAAGAAAGAGATGGCACAGCAGGTGGCAGCCTGATGAAAATTCTGCACATACTTGACCATTCCATACCGCTGCACAGTGGTTATACTTTCCGGACCCGCGCCATTCTGGAACAGCAACGAAAGTTGGGGTGGGAGACGGCCCATGTCACCAGCAGCAAGCATATCGCCGAGTCTCAAGAGAAGGAGGAGGTGGACGGCCTGACCTTCTACCGGACCCGGCCATCCGGCACCCGCTTCTCACGGTTGCCTCTGTTTAACCAGGTCGATGTGATCACCTCGCTGCAGAAACGGCTGGATGAAGTGATCGAAATCGAAAAGCCGGATATTCTTCACGCCCACTCTCCCAGCCTGAATGGTATAGCGGCCATCCGTTCCGCCCGGTCGCATCGTCTACCGGTAGTCTACGAGTGTCGTGCCTTCTGGGAGGATGCGGCAGTCGATCACGGTACCAGTCGGGAGAACGGTTTGCGTTACCGGGTGACCCGGGCACTGGAAACCTGGGTCTTTAAGCACGCGGATGCGGTGACCACCATCTGTCACGGTCTGAAAAGGGATATCGAGGAGCGGGGTGTTGCCCCAGAAAAGATTACCGTGATCCCCAACGCGGTCGATCTTGAACACTTTACCCAAAGACCAGAGGCGGATCGAACACTGATAGAGTCGCTCAAGCTTCAAGGTATGAAGGTCATCGGTTTCATCGGCTCTTTCTACGCATACGAGGGCCTGCTGCTCCTGGTGAAGGCATTTCATCGGATACTGCAGCAGGCTCCGGATACCCGGTTGTTGCTGGTCGGTGGCGGTCCCGACAATGACCAGATGCGGCGACTGGTGGATGATCTCGGGCTGGAAGGCAAGGTGATCTTCACCGGAAGGGTTCCCCACGACGAGGTACCCCGCTATTACAGCCTGGTTGATATTCTCGTCTACCCGAGACTGCATATGCGGCTGACCGACCTGGTGACGCCGCTCAAGCCACTGGAGGCGATGGCCCAGGGAAAGCTGGTACTGGCATCGGATGTCGGAGGGCATCGTGAATTGATCCGGGATGGTGAAAATGGCCGGCTCTTTCGGGCCGGTGACGAAGCTTCCCTGGCGACAGCCGCAATCGAGATGCTGGCCAATCCGCAGGACTCGGAACAGATTCGGAAAATGGGGCTGGAGTACGTCAAGAAGGAGCGTAACTGGGTTGTCAGTGTGGCCAACTATCAGACAGTCTACGAACAACTTCTGGCTGGCCGTAGTACCGGAGCATGGGGTGCACAGCAGCTACAGGACAGATCCTCCTGATGTCGGGGCGGATCGAACAGATTGCACTCGCAGGGCCGTTGCCGCCGCCATTTGGCGGTATGGCCAACCAGACAAGGCAACTGGCCGAATTGCTGCGAGCGAGTGGTATTGGCGTGCGACTCATTCGCAGCAATTCTCCCTACCGGCCAGCTTGGGCCGGGCGCATTCGGGGGCTGCGCGCACTGTTCAGGCTGTTCCCCTACCTGACCGCGGCCTGGAGGGGGCTGGGGAAAGTTCAACTGGTCCACCTGATGGCGAATTCCGGCTGGTCCTGGCACTTGTTTGCCGCACCGATTATCTGGCTGGCACAGATCCGCAACGTGCCGGTGATTGTAAACTACCGGGGAGGGGAGGCTGAAGCGTTTCTCAAGAAGCAGATTCACTGGCTTCGACCCACCTTGCGCAGGGTGGACCAGTTGGTCGTACCCTCGGGCTTTCTCAAGGAGGTGTTTGCCCGGTTCGGAATTGATGCCGAGGTGGTGCCGAATATAATCGATCTCGATCATTTTTCGGGCGGCAAAAAAGAGCGTCCGGTCAGTGATGCTCCACACCTGGTGGTCTGCCGGAACCTGGAACTGATCTACGACGTCGAGACCGCAATTCGTGCCTTCTCTCTTGTCCATAGACACTATCCTGCCGCGAAGTTGACTATCGCTGGCGAGGGTCCGGAAAGAGCAGCACTCGAGCAACTGGCGGACAGCCTGCAAATCAAATCAAGCGTCACGTTCAGTGGACGTCTGGACCGGGACGAGATGGTGACACTCTACCGTTCGGCCGACCTCATGCTCAACAGCAGCCAAGTGGACAACATGCCCAACGCGTTGCTGGAGTCGATGTCGGCGGGGGTGCCGGTGGTGACCACGGATGCCGGCGGCATACCCCATATGGTCAGGGATGGCATAAGTGCGCTGGTTCGCCCGGTCGGAGATTACGAAGGAATGGCGCAGGCGGCAATCGAGCTATTGTCGGACCATGATCGTTACCGGCAACTCGTCCACAACGCCAGGGAAGAGGTGTCGCGCTATCGCTGGGAGTCGGTAAAGCCCCAGTGGCTGGCACTCTACACCCGGACCATTGACGGCCGGCTGGCAACAGAAAGCCGCAAACAGGCGGAATAAAAGACCATGTCACTCTATACTCGATTTGCCAGCCAGTTTCTTTTCCCGCTGCATGAAAAGCTCAAGGGACACAACAGCGTATTTATTCGCAAGGAGATGGAGCAGAGTCAGTGGTGGTCGCCGGAGCAGTTGCGGGCGTACCAACTACAGCGGCTGAAAAACCTGCTGTCGCATGTTGAGCGGCATGTGCCTTATTACCGCGAGCTGTTTAAAAAACTGGATCTTACCGCCGATAGCTTTCAGTCACTGGAGTCGCTACAGCGTATTCCCTTGCTTACCAAGCAACTGATCAAGGAAAACACCGACGCACTGAAAGCGGACAACTGTCAGACACTGCAGCGCTTCAATACCGGGGGATCAACCGGTGAACCACTGGTGTTTTATATCGGCAAAGAGCGCGTCAGTCATGATGTAGCGGCCAAGTGGCGGGCGACCCGATGGTGGGGGGTGGATATCGGTGATCCGGAAATCGTGGTTTGGGGATCACCGGTGGAGCTGGGTGCCCAGGACCGGGTGCGGGAAATACGTGACAGGCTGCTCCGTACAGAATTGATTCCGGCCTTTGAAATGTCAGACGACAATCTCGATAGATTTGTTGAGAAAATCCGTCAGGTCAAACCGAAGATGCTGTTCGGATATCCCTCATCGCTTTCCTTGATTGCCAGGCATGCAAGAAAACAAGGGGTTGGGATGGATAGGCTGGGTATCAAGGTCGCCTTTGTGACATCCGAGCGGCTCTATGATGAACAGAAGAGGGATATTGAGTCGATCTTTGGTTGCCCGACAGCCAACGGCTATGGGGGGAGGGATGCCGGGTTTATCGCCCATCAATGTCCTGAAGGGAGCATGCATATCACGGCAGAAGATATCATCGTGGAGATTATAGATAGCGATGGAAACGTGCTCCCCGCCGGTGAAGCGGGTGAAGTGGTTGTTACTCACCTGGCAACCGGCGAGTTTCCCTTTATCCGCTACCGGACTGGGGATGTTGCGGTTCTGGGTGAAGAGCGCTGTCCCTGTGGCAGGGGGCTGCCAATACTTAAAGAGATCCATGGGCGGACCACGGACTTCATCGTGGCGATGGATGGCACCGTGATGCATGGACTGGCCCTGATCTATATCCTGCGGGATATCCCATCAGTACTGCAGTTCCAGATTGTGCAGGAGAGCAGGGAAAGAATAGTCGTCAAATTGGTGACATCTGATGCATTTGACGACAACCTGTCACGACAGGTGGTTGACGGCTTCAGAAGTAGATTGGGCCAGGATGTGACTGTCGATCTCGTAAGAGTGGATACGATACCAGCCGAAAAGTCCGGGAAGTACCGGTACGTGAAGAGCAATATGGCCAAATATCGAACGGCTGAGGAAGAGTAATAAACCAACCATGCGCGATATCATTCTCACATTGATCGTATTTGGCTCGCTGCCGTTCATTCTGAGGAATGCCTACGTTGGGGTGCTGGTCTGGTCGTGGCTCAGCTACATGAATCCCCATCGTTTTACCTGGGGATTCGCCTACAGCTTTCCTTTTGCACAGGTCGTTGCGGTGGTACTGCTGATTGCCACCTTGTTGAGCAAGGAGAAGAAATCACTACCCATCACCGGGCTTACCATTTTCTGGATTCTGTTCATATTGTGGATGGGTTTCACGACACTCTTTGCACTACAGCCGGAATCTGCACTCGTCCAGCTGATCAAGGTTGTGAAGATTCAGCTGATTATATTTTTTACCCTGATGCTGATCCATAAGAAGGAGCAGGTGATCGCCTTATTGTGGGTGATTGTAGGTTCCATCGGGTTTTTCGGTATCAAAGGCGGCTTGTTCACCATACTTACGGCTGGCGCGTTCAGGGTATGGGGGCCGCCCGGTTCATTCATCGAGGACAATAATGAACTCGCTGTCGCCCTGTTGATGCTGTTGCCGCTGATCTATTATCTCAAGACTCAAGTAACCCATATCTGGGCGCAGCGCGGACTGATACTGGTAATGCTGCTTTGTGGGCTTTCAGTTTTTGCCTCCTATTCAAGGGGTGCCTTTTTGACCATTGGGGTCATGTCGCTCTACCTGCTGCTAAAAACAAAGAACAAGGTGATTATCCTTACTCTGCTCTTTATTGGTGGCTTCCTGGTCCTCAGTTTCCTGCCGAGTCAATGGCATGAACGGATCAGTACCATACAGGAGTACGAACAGGATGCCTCGGCAATGGGCAGAATCAATGCCTGGACCTATAGCGTCAACGTGGCGAATGACCGATTAACCGGCGGTGGATTCAACTCCTGGTCGACAGCCACATTTAGGATCTACGCACCAAACCCGACTGATGTGCATGCAGCGCACAGCATCTATTTCGGTGTGCTGGGTGACCATGGCTGGATTGGTCTGCTACTGTTTCTCATGATTCTGTTACTGGCCTGGAGAACAGGTGTATGGGTGCGAAAGAATGCCAAAGGGATAGAGGAGCTTAAGTGGGCTTATGACTTTGCCTACTATTTCCAGATAAGCATGGTTGCTTACTGTGCCGGAGGAGCATTCTTGAGCCTGGCCTACTTCGATTTTCCTTGGCATCTATTTGCCATCATCCTTATTGTAAAAAAGATAACCGAGGAACAACTTGAGACGCTGAGACAGCAACACAGTTATCGCCAATCATCTTCCAATACACCCCATTCAGCACTCGCCACATCTTCAGAAACCAGGTAGGCCGGATGGTGGGATTCACAGCGACAAGACATTGGCCTTTTTTGCAACTGGTAACATCATCGAGAGAGAGTGCCAGACTCTCAATTCTTAATTATCACCGGGTTCATCCAGTGGTCGACCCCATTAACCCGGGCGAGATCGATGCGGATGGGTTTACCTGGCAAATGAAGCTGATTGCAAATAATTTTAATGTTCTGACTGTGGGGGAGGCGGCTGAACTTTTAATGAAGGGACAACTCCCCGAACGGTCTCTCACGATTACTTTTGATGACGGGTATGCGGATAATGCAGAGATAGCTCTGCCAATACTCAATAAGTACTCCCTGAAAGCGACCTTCTTTATAGCAACGGGATACCTAGATGGTGGTCGTATGTGGAATGATACTGTCATTGAATCAGTAAGAAGCTTCCCTTCAAGTACTCTTGACTTGTCTGAAAAAGATCTCGGCAGCTATAGCCTGGAGAACTGGGAGGACCGGCATAACGCTTACTCGGCAATAATCAGTAAAATCAAACATCTTCCACAGGAGAAGCGGCAATACCTGGTTGACTGGATTGCTTCAATGGTTCCGGGGCTGGGTGGCACTGCACATCTTATGATGCGTAGTGATCAGGTGGCAGAACTTCACAAAAACGGTATGGAAATCGGTGGTCATACGGTCACCCATCCCATTCTGTCCTCTATCCCGGATGAGCAGGCAAAGCGCGAGATAGCCGAGGGCAGGGCGAGACTCGAAGAGATTACGGGCAGTCGGGTAAAGGTGTTCGCATATCCCAACGGGAAGCCGGGCCAGGACTATCTGCCAAAACATTGTGACATGGTTCGACAGCAGGGATTCACGGCAGCCGTGTCGACCCAGTGGGGCGTTTCGACTCCATCTTCTGACCGCTACCAGCTACACCGTTTTACACCATGGGATGACTCCCCGGCAAAATTCATGCTCAGGCTGATCAGAAACTATTATCAAAAGAGGTGAGACAGGCGCCGTAGAAGGCAGGACAAGATACTAGTTGGCGTGTTTTGCCATCCAGAGTTGCAGAACCATCAGTATCCAGATCAGTTCACCATAATAGGCGGCATGTCCCTTGCGGTGCAGTTCGATAGCGTGATCAAGGAACCCGTTGTTGAAGTAACGCGTCTTTTTTAATTCCAGCAAACTTTCGTACGCCAGTTCCTGGAGTGGCTTGTGGGTCTGCATCCAGACACCGAAAGGCAATCCAAAGCCCTGTTTCTTCTTGTCGATGGTCTCCTGTGGCAACCAGTTGGTCAGGGCTGCCTTGTAGAAGTGGCGAAGGTTGCCACCCTTTAGCTTGAGGTTGCTGGGGATTTCAAGTGAAAATCGTAACAGACTTTCATCCAGCATTGGGTACGTTACCTCCACCCCGGCAACGGCGCACATGTGACTGACTTTTCTTATGTCATTGTCTGCAAGCGTATACTGCCAGTCAAAATAGAGCATCCGGTTCAGGGTAGATGCATCAGCGGGACGGTCATAAGTCTCCCGCTGTAGCTGGAGCGGAGCATTGACATCCACCGCCGAAAGAAAATCGGCAGAGAATATCTCAGCAGGACTATGCTGGTGCAGAAAGTTGTAAGTCTGCAGTCGATCGGGGAGTGGTGTGTTTGCCTGGCTGATATAACTTCTGGCCTTGTTTAGAACCCCAAAGTTGCCAGGAAAGTTCTCCACAATCGGCTGAAGCAAATCCTTGCGCAAGAATAATGGAACCTTTTGGTATGCCTCAAAGACGCCTTGTTTGGCATAGCGCTCGTTGCCGGCAAACAGCTCATCTCCCCCATCTCCCGCCAGTAGCCGGCTGATACCGTTCTCCCGGGCAAGTTTGGCGCAGAAATAGGCAGGTAGGGCAGAAGAGTTCCCGAATGGTTCGTCATAACTTGTGGCAATCACAGGAAGAGCCTGAACCACGTCATCGGGTGTCACATAATACTCATTCAGATCAACACCAAAATGCCTGGCGGTGATTCTTGCGAAGGCCATTTCATCGTAGCCCTCGGCGGAGAAACCGATAGAAAACGCTTTTGCATCCGGGTGTAGTTCGGACAGGAAACCGGTGACCGTTGAGCTGTCCAGGCCACCACTCAGGAATGATCCTGTGGTGGCAAAATTATCCGTCGCATTATCTACCGAAGATTTCAGCAGGTTTTTGAGCCGGACTGACAGGGAAGCGATGTCCGCACCGGTCTGTTCCGAGAAGCGGGGCAGCCAGTAGTTTGTCTCGTTTAGAGCGCCATTGGATAACTGTACAAAATGACCGGCAGGTATTTTTTTTATATTCCGGTAGATGGAAACCGGACTGGGCACCATGTGGAAATAGACGTAATCATAGATGCCGTCTTCACGAAGTTCTTTTTCTATCTCATGATGGCCAAGAACACCGCTGGCAGAGGAGCCAAATACAATACCGTCCCCAACTTGAGCATAATAGATGGGATGAAGGCCAAGCCTGTCGGTTACCGCGGTGATTCGGCTACTGCGCTTGTCCATGATCAGGACTGAGAACGGACCTTCGAGATAATCCAGGCAGGCCATTCCGTGTTCCAGATAGGCATGCGAAAGGGCACCGGCATGACTCTCCCTGGAAGAGATAGCCTGAAGCTCCGCTGACTTCCAGCGTGGGTGGCCGGTCAGAGCAATTATACCGCCACCGGGTAAGGTCGATAGACTGTCGCTTGAGAGAGCAGCGCAATCGCCTGTATTCAAGGTCAGCAGATCCAGGGAACTGTTGAGTCCTTTGCTGAAGGATTCAAGTGCATTCTCTATCTCTCTGCTGCCGCTTGGCGAATAAATGCCGGCCAGTACAGGTGCGCGTAGCGTACCCGTTCCTTGAACCTTTTTAATCACTTCCAGTATCCCTTCTTTTTCAGTTTATTCCTTAGTCCCGGCAGAGGATATTCCAAGGCATAAGCCTTCCTGGCATATTCCAGCGACTTCTCGTACTGTTTCATTTCGAAATGGAGCAATCCAATATTGTATAGAAGTTGTGCGGAATCAGGCGCAAGTTCTTCAGCCAAATCGTACTGCTCCAGCGCCTCATTGTACTTGTTCAATTTGTGCAGGTAGAGCCCATAGAGCATCCGGACTGTCCCATCATCCGGCTTAAAATAGATGGCGCGCTGAAAATAGCATTCAGGTGGCGTACTCATCATTCTATTGCGTACTCGTTTAAACGAGTCAGGGAGAAACCAATAACGGGTCACCGCGTAAAGCGCATCATGATGATTGGGGAAAGCGCGTAAAGTGTAGTCTATGTCGTTAATTACCGCGGAATCTAACCTATCTTCTGTAAGGGAGCGAACCCTTGGCATGAAATGCGCACCTTCGACCAGTTGGAGATGTTCTCCCCTGTGCCTTGGATTCGTGTAATCAAAAGGTCCATAGGACTGCCCCTTTCCTTCACATGGGGCACCGGTTAGTGTATCGCCGATCCAGGGTGCGTACTGCGCATTCAGATTCATCGGCAATATACCTAGAAAGATAAAAAGCACCAAGCCCGTACGCAGTGGTTGAGAAAGATGATTCATCCTTTTAGCCATTTTCATACCGCAAAACCCCGTATTGTTATAATGCCGCGTCAATTCAGGCAGCAGATTGATCGGGACTTCTCATCAGGCCTGTCCTTTTGCGCTTCTGAATTGGATATATACGTTCATGATCTCCTCCTGTACCGGGTGTTTCAACAGCCTGACGGATAAAAACCAGGCCAATGCAACCGTGCATGCTTGAAGCGGCAGAATCAGAAGATCGTGAAGTGCCGCCATCTCCAGAAGTTGTGTCGCAAGAATTAGCGTGGAGATTGTAATCAGGGTTACCTTGAAACTCCCCAGGGTGCTTTTTATCAGGTCGATGTAGGTGAACCGAAGAGTTGCGGAGAGATGATAGTTGTAGAGCATCAGTGCCACACTCCAGCTGATAATCCAGACTGCCGCAACTGTCCATGTATCAAAAAGCGAAGCGATACCAATGCCGATGATATGGACAGGTGCAATCAAGAGACTTATCTGGAGCCGTCTTTTGACATGCCCCATGGCAATAAGCGCATTTGGCGCCAGGGAAAACACCGCTGAGATGAGCGCAGATATTGCCAGAATGGATGCCAGGGGGGCTGCGGCTAACCACTGGTCGCCGAATAGCAGATAGATAATACGCTCCGACTCCAGGGCAACAAAGCTGAAAAACGGCCAGGCAATTACGGTAAAAACCGCCACAGCCTTTCGATAGAGGATAATCAGTTGCTCTTCCGAATTTCGGTAAGTAGAGGCAAAAGCGGGTGAGGCGACCCTTGTTACGGCGGCTGTCACATTGTTCCAGAACAGGTTGATCAGCCCCAGCGCCCGGCTGAAGATACCCAGGGCCTCCATACCAAACTGCCTGCCAATGACAAACTCGTGGACATTTGTATTCAGTGTGTCAATCGCACGCGAAGAACTGAACATAACCCCGAACCGCCAGACATGGGGTATCTGTAGGGGGTTCGGGAAGATCAGGGAGTCCCGTGGTCGGTAGATCATGATCAATAGCGTCTGAAAGGCGATGCCTGTCAGGGAGGCCCAGGCCAGGCTCATATAGCTAAACCCCATGAACGCCAGGGTGACCGCAGTCAAGGCGTGGACAATGGTGCTGCTGAACTGAACCACAAAAATATTGCGAAATTGCATTTCGCGGTTGAGTAACGCAAAACCCGGTGAGGCCAGGGGCAAAATGACAAAGTTGATACAGAGGATATTCAGGACATCGATCAGTGCGGGTTCGTTGTAGAAGTTGGCAAACAGGTCCCGAGAGAAAAACAGGCCTGCCGCCATTAGCCAGGCGGTCAGTGTAGTCAGGGCATACGCGCCACTCAGCTTCTCCCGGGTCAGGTTTTTCTCCTGGATAATATATTCGCTGACACCGAAATCCCGAAAAATACTGGCTACCGCGAGAAGTGCGGCGCAGAGGGAGAATATGCCGATCTCCCTCGGGGTCAGGAGTCGAGCCAGGATCATGGAACTGATTAACCTGATAATCTGACCAAGGTTTTTTTCACCTAGTGACCAGAATAGCGATTTTCTTATGGATATCATTGATATTTATGAATAAAGAGTATTTGTTAGATTTACTTCGCGAGGGTGATTCTATCATATATGTGCTTGATATAACTGAAAAATATCAATTCTATTAACACAGTAATTTAAGGAGTTAAGGTTGAGTCGGGTATGGTTGAGGATGATCGAACTATGAGGATATTGTGAGACTACGAATAAAATACTCCGAGACATCGGTATTCGCCTTTTCCATGAATCCTAAGAGATGTTTTCTTTAAATCTCAATATTGGAGTAGACATCGCCTATCCCTTCCCACTAAATAGGAAGAAAATTACCAATGATTTTGAAATGCATCGATGTGATTTTCATCGGCGTATTTTACCTCATTTAGTGTTAACAGGTCCTAGAATGAGTTCTATCTCTACAGAAAGGCCATCGCTAGCTAAATTTAAAGAAACTTAATGATTTCAGTTTGTTCCATTCGCTCATTATTTTATATTGACAACGCTTGAAGAAATTCGTGTTGACTTTATAAGCGAGTGTTCTGTACTCGTTATGCCGGGTAAATGCGTTCGAATAGATTTCGTCAAAAACTCCAGATAATGGATCGCTTTGCAAGCTATCCTGCCTGGGTTTTGCACAAACAGCCAAGATACACTGAGCACTACTTGGCAATGCGCTTTCTACGGGTCCTATTCCATAATTATCACTATCCATTTCCACCCCAGCCAGTTGATAAAAAAAGTCTATTTGTTCAAAATGCGGTTTAAGTACTGACCGAAATAAATCAAAGTCAAAGTCAAAAAAGTGGTGATCTGTCAGTCCCCAACTGTTGGGAACAGATAGGATTGCCAATCCATTTTCAGCATCAAGTAATCGAACTATTTCCCGCATATGAGATTTTGGACAAAGAGTATGCTCAACTGTTTCAAATGAAATCACTACATCAAACGTTTTCGCTTCAAAGTCTGTATACTCGACACATGACTTTTTAAACCTTGTATTCATACTTGCATATTTCTCCGTTGCGTATTGGATTGCATCACTAGAAATATCAATTCCTACAACCTCTCGTGCAACTCCAGCAATTAATGCCGAACCGTAGCCCGTACCGCAAGCTCCATCAAGCACTCGTTTACCATGACAATAATCCATAGCGAATTGATAACGACGAAGGTGAAATTTTCTTCTATCCTCGGGAAACAAATCACAATTGGCATCCATTCTTAACGAATTATTGTCCGCTAGCCACTTGTCGCTGTTGGTCTCTACTTTATTCATGGTACGTCCCAATAAGTTAGGTTTTTGGTCGTGATGAAAATTCACTGTTGTCCCAATTCAGGACCAATTGAATACACCACTGGCTAAAGCTGGTCACGTCTAGTTACAGTTAAAAAGCGAATTGATCGAACATTCGACTGATGGATGTCGCCACACGACATGAAAATCGTCGTTCGGATCTAGCGGTGCTTGGATCTTGATATATTCCTTTTATACTTCGTTAATCACATTCGCACCATAGGTGCTGACCCCAATATCATTTACTAAAGTGACTATATTCGGACAGCAGCTTATACGAACTCTTTGCCATCAGAAACTAGACCGCTTTTGATACCGACATCTGTTGCGGTATCACTATTACTAGATGCACGTGATCTCGATTGATCAATCTGGCTAAGATCATCATCTCTTTACTCCGCGCTATTTCTCGAAGTAACTCCCGGCAGCCATGGCTCACTTCACCTGCCAATACCGGATACCTATATTTTTTCGATGACACCAGCTGGCACTTACAATCTTATACCGCATGGCTACTCTTATTTGTATGCTTCGATTTTTCGCGCATATCCTGGATCCCGTTATTCGTCGCCTAATGGCAAGGATTTTACTGATTCCCTATTGGCGACTCTAAATGTTGCGTACTAATTTATCCATGTTAGTAACCCAATTTATCGAAATATTTTCTCTGGAATAACGTGTGATGTCAGGGGAGTTAGAACTAGTAATCGATTGTTTTCTTGTATCATCAATAAATTGCATTATGGTTTTGCATATATGCTCCACATTATCGAGCGGTGCAATATGGGCTACATTATTTTTCACCAACAACCTGGCCGTATCACCCGTCTCATCAGTCAAGGCTAACACCGGTTTCTGCGCCCTGAGATACTCATAGGCCTTGGCTGGTATCTGCTGGTTACATCCTTTGCCCTGCAATAGAAGCAATCCATCCACATCAAGCATCTCCTGCAATGCCTCCTGATATGGAATAGAGGGCTTTAACTTGACGATATCGTCTATTCCCAACTCTCTCAGCCAGGATGAATAGGTGTCTTCATGTCCACTGGCCCGTAGCGTAAGTTCGAAACTATCTTCCGAGATACGGGAGTCGGTTTTGAGCTTGCTGATGGCCTCAAAGAGTTGTCTGGGGTTTCGTTCATGAATATAGACAAGCCCGGAATGGACCATCCTGATTTTCCCGTCCTTGGTCGGCCTTGGAACCAGGCCGGCATACTGCTTTTCATTATAGCCATTGGTGACCAGTAGCCATTTCCCACTCTCCACCTTGGGATAGCGCATCCTGTACTCATCAAGTGCACCCGGAGTGGCAAATACCAACTGTGTGGCACGACGTGCTGCCGTCTTCTCAATCCAGTTGAATACTTTCCACTTGGTTGGATCACTGGGATAGCCGGGTTGCGCCATAGGATCCCTGAAATCCGCAATCCAGGGGATGCCGGTCAGACGGTTGAGAATGATGGCGATCAGGTGCGCAGAGGCGATGGGGTAGGTGGAGATTATCAGGTTCGGTCGATTTCTAACAATATGGGCCAAGCCACGGATTACCGCAAAGATGATCCATGACTGCAGATTATCTGGGAGCGCCATCCATTGAAGATACTTGCCCTTTATGGAGAGTTGTTTGGCTGTATCGAAAGCCAGGGCACGGATAACCCGTATTTCGGGATCAATATCTTTCAGTGTTCCGCTGTCCGTTCTTTCATAGGTCCATTCACTGGCACTCAGGATGGCTACATCCCAGTTATGTTGCTTCATGGCATTGGCCAGGGAAACTATGCGGTGCACACCACTGCTTACTGCTACAGGTGGGAAATGGTAGGCGATCAGGAGCACTTTTTTATTCATATTTATTATTCTTTAGGGGAGATATTCGGTACGGGTTGGTTGTTTACTGGTAACTGGCTAGTTGAGTGGTTTTCAGTGTCCTCTCAACTGCCCCGGAAAGTGATTTGAGTTGTGCGAAAATCTGTTTGGAACGCCCTTCTTCTGAAGCATTCTTGGTGGCGTATTCAATAATTTTGCGACTTATCCCTTCGGATTTGTCAACGTGCATGATAAGTTTTTTGTCCCGGGTTAGCTGATACACAGGGTAACTCGGATAGAGTGGGTTCCACTCCCCGGAGACAATGGTAGGTTTTCCAAATGCAAGTGGCTCCAGAACATTGTGATTGCAACCTACATAACAGATGGTGGCGATAGAGTAGAAACTTTTCAGTTCTCCAAAAGTATCCAGCAGGAGAAGATCGTTTCCGGCCAGATCAGCCGTGCTCAGCTTTGACTTCATCTTATAAACCAGTCCTGACTGTTCCAGCTTCTCTGTGAGTGACTGCATGAAACACTGGTTTTCCGGGTGCCTGGGAGCAATGATAAACCGGATATCCGGATGGGATATCCTGATCGCACGGATGGCATCAATTAGAATATAGCATTCATCAATATCTGCCAGACATCCCGCAACTACAATGGGTGAATTGCTGTTCTCCAGATAGGAGAGGATCGGTCTGCTCGTCTCGTCAGTTATCCTGATATTCTCATCCCACAGTGAATCGAACTTCATGTTCCCGGTAATGGAGATGCGCTCTTCTCTTGCACCAGCCTGGATGAGCCTGGATCTGATATTTTCGTTCTGGACCCCGATGGAATCGAATGAGTCGAGGTACTCCTTGCGGAACAGACGGACCTCGAGACTATCCATTCTACAGGCTGGAGCATAATCGTACAGCCAGGCGTTTACCAGATGAACGCGGGCTCCGACGGACTTTGCCTGGTGGAGCAACCCATACGAGAGCCGGCAGGGAGCATCACATGGCATTGCCGGTATTTCACAGACAAAGAATAGGGAAGGTGGTAACTGTGCTGTCAGGTAAGAGCCATCCGTCGTGCGCCCTGTCAGTTCTACGACATAGGCATTACCGAAGTGCTTTTGATAGCTCTCGCGGTAGCAGTGGCGGTCTGTTATCAGAACAAGCTGCCCACGTAGTTCGAGTGATTTAATAAACGGCAGACAGGCGTTTAATTCACCAATAGTGGAGCAGAAAACCCAGATCAGGTCGCCAGCGCTATCAGAGTAATTGGTTGGGGGGTATATGCCGGGCTCTGCAGATGTTTGACTTCTGACATCTGCCAATCTATTCAGCATGGAAAATGCCTTCCACTTGATAGTCGATGAGATACTACTCAGCATATATCCTTCCCTAGGGTAACGGCGCATGAGTCTCGTTAACTCTGTCATACCGTAGCAGCGCTTCTCTCGAATTTCTAGAAGAGATGGAAGGCTAAAACTTCTTGCAGTTCACATGGTAGAGCATACGGGAGTCATGACTCCACTTGGTATGCCAGTCCATCATTTTTCCATAGAACTCAATCGACCTGATCTGTTTATTATTGAATACCTGCTGAAAAGTATCCTGCCGCATCAGGAATGCCGGTGAACTGGTCGATATGCTCTCGTCGTAGGTGGTTTTGAGTATGACGAAGACACCTGCCTGCTCGATACAAAGATCACTCGCAACCAGTTCATTATTGTAGAAGTATTGGTAAATGGACCCCAGTTTTCTGTTGCAGAAATCTTCCATCAGGGCAACATAGAATTTGCCTTGTGAGTTGTTGATCTCAATCGCCGTGCCTTCTTCTCCCTTCCAGCCCGCAGATTCCAGCTTACCGTAGGCCTCAATGGCATCCCTGACATGATCACGGTCCCGAATGATGTTGAGGTGTGTTTCAATCCCTTCTTTTTGCAGGCGATTTCTCTGGCGTTTCAGGTTGTGGCGGAGGTTTTTCCCTCTGGAGGACCAGTAGTCGTCAAAACTGCCAGAGGTATCGACCGTTGCGGTTTCTATATAGTCCATGGTGGAGATACAACCCTGATCTGCCGGGCGTGGATAGATAGATGGGTCTTGCTGGGTGAGACCAAGTTTCAGTACGATTCCCGGAAGTTCAGTTGACAAGGTCTTCATGAGATCCTGTAACTCGTTCCCAGAATTGTTAATCCATGCCCCGAGGGGAGCCTGAGAGGGTTGGAACGTGTCCCATACACCAAATTTTGATTTATAGACCACAGTCATGGCGTTGATGGTGTCGGATTCCTGGTGAATTGCCAGGATCTCTTTTCCGCTGCCCAATTCTTCCAGGGAATAAGCTATGAATGCGGAGTCGAGTACAGGGCTTTTCGGACCCTGACCATTGAGTTCATCCCACTGTTCACGGTATCTGCCGAAATCACCGGCAGGATAGAGTTGCCATGTCATGAAGCTGTTCCTTGTTGTTCAAAGTTGGCAGACAGGATTTTCGTACCCATTAACCCGTCTGATTATGGCGTGACAACTCATGCCGGATATTATCCACCATCCATTCGAGTTCCGCTTGATGAAGCTCCTGATGGCAGGGTATCTGTACCAGGTGACGACTGTAATAGTGACTGTTTTTACAGGTATTACTATCCACCTCTTCATCCAGAAACTCCCACCTCAGAAGGGGAACGCCCATTCTTCGCAAGTTGATGAAAGCAGGATCAACCTGGTCGATGATGATTGGAAATATATAGGGCACGACCCCTTCAGGCAATTCAGGATGGAGACGACGGCAGTTTGGTATGTCGGCCAGCGCATTGGACAACCATCGATAGTTGCTGCTTCTTCTGTCTATGATGCGATTGGTGGATACCATTCTGGAGATCCGTAGAGAGAAAGCAGATATACGGGTGTTGATCCACCTCGGCTGGAAATCAAATCCACCATCTGATGCGGCCGGAGAACTCTCGGCATGGGACTCTCCGCGTTGAGATTTCAACCACCTCCACAGCAGGTTTTTTATCTTGAGTGGAATCCACAGCAGTAGCTCGAGAGTTTTCAGTCTGTTGTAGATGAAAGATTTTTCCAGGGTGTTAAGTGCGCATCGCAGCTCGAATTCGCGCCCGCCCGGCTCTGTTTGCACCTGGAGATTGTGGGCTGTGTTGGCTGTGAGAACGCCACCATCATTGACAGGAAAAAACTTCATCAGGCTGCCGGCGGCATAGTCGCCAAAGCTTCCGAGAGGTTTACCCTGATAGTTGCTGAAGAGGGCATGTGCGCAATCTTCCAGCAATACGATGCCCTTGTCGGTACATAGTTTCTGCAATGCATTGATCGGCTGTGGGAATCCAAAGTAGTGTGCTACCAGAAGAAGTCGCGTCTTGTCATTCAGTTTCTGCTCGATATCCTCAAGGTCGATACTCATATCCGGCAGTATCCGGTAGAAAACGGACTTTGCGCCGGAATGTTTGACGGGCGCAATCATGGAACTGCAATGATAGGCGGGTACCAGTACCTCGTCTCCCTCGCAAATCCGGTTCAGCATCAAGGCCTGTGCGATTGCCATTCGTCCACTAGTCAGGTAAACAACTCTCTGGCTATCCAGAATACTTGGTTTTTTGCTGCGACCACCCAGAAAGGATCCCAGCGAAAGTGGGACAGAGCCTGGAATAATCGTGTTCACCGGCTCACTTGACGACAGGCTAACACCAATATTGCTTTCTACTTCCATGTCAACGGCCGCTCATGAATGGGATTTTTTATCCAGGGGAATGGTCGGCTGAGTATAGAGGAATCATATATTTGCAGGCAAATGTGCTCATCGTGATAGAGATGGGGGAAGAACGGTTGTAAAATGGCTGTTCATGGCAGGTTCAAGGCCCGGCTTGGCAGAATAAATATAACTATCTGAATTATTGAGTATAAATGGAGATTTTTGATGGTGACGATTGAACAGGTCAAGGAGATCATCGGATCGGTTCTGCAACTTGGAGACAGTGTTGACGGTTTCGATAGTTCAACACAGCTGCTTGGGAGTGTACCGGAGTTCGACTCGATGGCGGTGGTGTCCGTCATTACCGCAATCGAGGATAACTTTGGGATTGTGGTCGATGATGATGAGGTCAGTGCCGAGATTTTCGAGACTATAGGCTCGCTCCACGAATTCGTCATAGAAAAAGTCGCCGGTTGATAGAACAACTGGCCATGCATCCAGAATTTATCCAAGGCCCGTCGGGTCGACTTTTCACTCTTACCTTCATGCCTCCTGGAGATCGACTTCCCACCTCGTGGGTTCTGCATCTTCCTGCCTTTGCCGAGGAGATGAACAAATCCCGTCACATGGTCAGTTGGCAGGCCAGGCAACTGGCTCTACAGGGGCACGGCGTCCTGGTGGCAGACCTGTTTGGGACAGGAGACAGCGATGGTGACTTCAGCCAGGCGGACTGGATATGCTGGAAGCAGGATGTGCGTTTTCTTTTACAACGGATTGAAGCACTTGGCGCGACAGAGATTACGCTGTGGGGGCTAAGAGTTGGTGCTTTGCTTGCGGTGGATATGCTAAAAACCGCACCCGAATTAGTCCGTCGGCTGTCGCTCTGGCAGCCGGTGATTAACGGAAATCAGGCGATAGCCCAGTTTCTCAGGCTCCGGCTAGCGGCAGGAATGATGACCGGGAATGGCGAGAGCATGGCAGATCTCAAGCAGATCCTGTCGGCTGGAGAGCGATTGGAAGTGGCAGGTTATGGACTCTCTCCCGCACTCTATGAACAACTCTCGGCGCAATCAATGAATGATATTCCCGCTGAGACGATCAGCAGGACTCAAGTGAATTGGCTGGAGGTCGTAGCTGCACCCGAGAAGCCGCTGAATCTTCAGTCACAAAAGCTGCTCTCCAGATGGCAGGAAGCCGGTTGTTCCGTGCGTTCGGAAGCTATTGTGGGCGAGCCGTTTTGGACAACCCAGGAACTCGCGACCGCTCCGCACCTGATTGGCTGCACGACGGATCTGTTGATACATGCCGGCCTTGGTTCGACACCCGTGCAATCACCTGCTGAACGGGAGATTGCCACGGATGACGAGAGACCACTTACCTTCGATTGCCGGGGCGAACACTTGGTTGCTGTTCTGCACAATCCTTCGTCTGAAAGCAGGCGTGCATTGCTCGTGGTCGTAGGTGGCCCGCAATATCGGGTTGGAAGTCATCGGGAGTTCGTTCTGCTGTCAAGAAAACTGGCGAAATCCGGATACCCCGTTTTCCGATTTGACTATCGGGGTATGGGGGATAGTGAGGGTGACTATACCGGATTCGAAAATATTCAGGATGATATAGCAGCCGCCATTGATTCCCTGCAGTCGAGTATGTCCGGGGTAGAGGAGGTGGTGATCTGGGGGTTATGTGATGCGGCCACTGCAGCATCTTTCTATGCGGCCAGCGACCCCAGAGTGGCTGGCCTGGTATTGGCGAATCCCTGGGTTCGGAGCGAAGAGGGCGAAGCCAGGGCCTTTTTGAAGCACTACTATATCAAGCGAATTCTATCTCTGGGATTCTGGAGGAAAGTTCTGCGGGGTCAACTGGATATTGCGCAATCAGCGAGTTCGCTTCAGAGCAACCTGAAAATCGCAACAGGTGGTGAACAGGGGAGCGGTGACACGCAACCCAACATCCCGGCTGTTAGTCTGGCGATCCGACTGGAGCAGTCTTTGCGAGAGTTCAAGGGCCAGGTTCTGTTTATCCTGAGCGGGAATGATCTGACGGCTGCTGAATTCAAGGACGCGGTTGAGGCATCACGAGGCTTCAAAGGTCTTCTGGGTGAGTCGCGTTTTGAACAGTTCCACCTGGAGGCGTCGGATCACACCTTTTCTCGCCATGAATGGCTGGAGCAGGCCATCCAGCGCACAGAATCTTGGCTGAAGGCGTGGTAGATCGATTCAATGGCGGCTGGCTTGGCTATACTCAATGGAGCCCGGGACCGGTTTTATGCAATATTCTGTTAGAAAATTTATGCTAATCTTATTTACTCGTCACACTCTGTAGAACTACCGATTTACAACAGTGTTTTGCTTTTCCCGGTTTATGCTTTCTGATCATGGACGACGATCATTACTGCGCATTGTGCGTCAAAGGTTCGCCCTTCAGAGGCCATTCGAACCGCTCCAGTCGATGACTAAATCGAATGGTCACCTGAAATCATAGCAATAAGTAGGTTGTTTCTGGATGAGTGTCATCCTGCGTACGCCTGAACTGTGTGGCGGATTTCAGTAAATATATGGGGTGCGTTATGTGGAGTGAAATTCTTTAACACAAGGGAAGGTGTCAATCTATGCCTGGTTCCGGTCAATTTCCTGGTAATTGCCTCGTTATTATTCTTACCTGTTGTCTTTATGCCGCACCACACAATGTTTTGGCCGATGAACAGCAGCTGCCTGCACTCGCCATCGGGGTTAACCTGGATGATTGCGCGAAGAAACTGGAGCAGCAGGGGGGCTGGTGTGAAATAAGGGTGAATGACAAGCACCCCTCCATTTCTTCCGTGTGGCCGGAGAATCTGAGTAAGAGAATCCGCATGAGAACGGGCGGGAAGTCGATCTTGACCGCCTGGAACAGCGCGGCTTTTGATGAAGACAATCTCTATCTCTATTTTTTTGGTGGAGGACATGCGGACTATGGGGGAAATGAGGTCTATCGGTTTGATCTTAAGAAGGGTCAGTGGAAGCGACTGACCGATCCATCCCCACTGGATCAGCTATATGTACTGCATGATTATGGCGCCAGAAAGAATAAACCCTGGAGACGACTTTGCTGGATGCCAGACCCGGAAAAGGTACCCGGGAGTTCACATACCTATGACGGTATTCTATTCAGCAAAAAGACGAAAACGGTGTTCCTCTATACCTACGGAGCGGCCAATGGTTCATGCCTTGAGGACAAGGAGGACGAGTATAAAAACAGTCCCTTGGTATGGGGTGATCGGAGAGTCGGGTTTGGCTGGTACGAATTTAATCCATCAGTGTCGGGTGAGCGAAATGGACTTGCGCCACTTAAATGGCGAAAAGTCTTCGGTTACGAGGAACTGAAGCAAAAGAATGTACATCAGAGTTATCCCGTTTCAGCTGAGTTAACGGATGGAAGCATTTTACTGGGCTCAAAGAACAGGGCTGTCGTTTATGACCCGATCAATGCCGATATCCAGAGCGCAAAATCATTTATGGGTCAGGCAGACTGGGGGGATGGTCTCAAGGTATATGATGAAAAACGCAATCAGATATGGTCCATTCACAAAAAGTCATTGTTACAGTTTGATGCCAGTACCGGCCAACTGATACATACCCACAAACAGATAATTCCCCACGGGAAATCAATTGCAATTAACCGGGATGGCGACCTGGTTTCATGGGACGGGCGATGGAATATCTTCATGTTCAGTCCGGATGCGAAGAATCCTGGATGGCGTCACTACAACTGGATGAAACAGGGGCCCCAGCGCGGGGATGTTCGGGTGTATGGAAAATGGGTCTATCTGAAGGATTACGATTTGTATGCCGGCATTTCGTCCCATGAAACGGGCTTCTGGATATATAAGCATCCTCCACAGATGAAACCGGTCAATTACGCACCGTTCAACCTGGGTGAACTAGTGAAAAAGACAGTAACCGGTGGTGTATTGAAAGTGCCGGCCGGGATCTATGGCCAGGGGCTTTATATCAACAGGTCGATGACTGTCGATCTCACGGGAGTGTCCATCAGAGGGATTGCAAATCGCAAGGGAATAGTGAATGTCTCCTGCAATGGATGCCAGGTGAAAATTACAAATCTCAATGCCGACGGGATACAAGCAGACTGTCTGGGTGGGAATTGCGCCGGTATCAAGGCGGAGGGTAAGGGGTTTGATCTGACCGTTGATCACGCCGTGATCAAAAACACCGTGATAGGGATCATAACTGACAACAGAGGGGGGACTCTTCGTTTGACAAACAGCCTGATCGAAAACAGCGGCCTGGATGATCGTTCGAAAACCCTGGGACATGGATTTTACGCGGGTGATATCGACAAGGTAGTGGTGGAGAACAGCGTCATCAGGCGCTCTTTCGGCAAGGGGCACTTGTTCAAGAGTCGGGCCACAGAAACAGAGATTGTTAACACGGTGATAGCTGGACTTGATGGCAGGCACTCACGCCTGATTGACTTCCCTTGTGGGGGGCACCTTTCGGTACACGAAAGTGTCCTGCAACAAGGCGAACGGACAGACAATATCGACCTGATCAGTGTGGGTACCGAGGCAAAAAACTGTGGTGGTAGTGTGCGGCCCTCCAATGTCTCAATTACCAATAACTGGGTTATTTTTGACCGGGATGAGTCGGAAGATGAACCCGCTTTCAACTATGGCTTTAACCGCTTTTTTACCTGGCGTGCACCGATAGAAAAACTCGTGGTTTCTGGCAACCGGATCATCGAGACTACCGGGCGCTTCCGGTTTGATGGGGAGGATCATGTCCCCGACCTGTCAGAGGGAAATCAATTCTTCAAGAGTCGAAAAGCGGCTGGACTTGGGCCTGACCAGTTACCAGGGAGACCTTCCCGGTAACAAGGCTGAGGCCGAGTAAATAAACAATAGTGCATGCATCCACGGCTCCAACTATAGCAGCACCTCAACGGTGTGTGGGTGGCTTAGGAAATCCTGTGGGCTGGCATTCAGCCCATAGGCCCCAGACTGGTAGATAACCACCAGGTCGCCGATTTCCATCACGGGCAGTTCCATCTTGCCGGCCAGAATATCCAATGGTGTACAGAGTGGCCCGACGATGCTCACGACTTCGGTTGTACCCGATGACACCCGGTTGCCGACGCAGACGGGATAATTCTTTCTGATCACCTGGCCGAAGTTACCCGATGCGGCGAGGTGGTGATGCAGTCCCCCATTGGTAACGACAAAGGTCTCGCCCCGGGAGACTTTTTTATCAATCACTTCGCAGACATAGATGCCGGCTTCGCCAACCAGGTAGCGGCCCAGTTCAATGACTATCTCCGCCTCTGGCAACCTTGGAGCATAGTTGTTCAGAAGGGTTTGCAAATTCTCCGCGACGGGGGCAGGGTCGAGCGCCTTCTCTCCAGGGAAGTAAGGAATGCCGAAACCACCACCAATATTCAGCCATTCAATCGGGGAGGGTGCGTGTTCCGATAAACGCCAGGCCAGTTCAAAGGTCTTTGTCTGCGCCTCGATCAGTGCTTCCGGCCTGAGGTTTTGCGATCCGCTGAAGATATGAAAGCCCCTGAAATCCAGTTCCAATGAACCAATTCTCCGCAGCACCTCGGGAACCCGCTCGGCATCTATACCAAAGGGTTTTGGGCCACCACCCATCTTCATGCCGGAGGTCTTGAGTTCGAAATCTGGATTGACCCTGATCGATACCCTGGGCCGAATCGAAAGTGCATTGCCGATATTGGCAACGCGCTCCATCTCGCCCTCCGACTCCATGTTGATAATCACACCGGCCGCAACAGCAGCCGTTAACTCCTTGTCGGTTTTGCCTGGACCGGCAAAACTGATGTTGCCGGGGGATACACCAGTATCCAGTGCGATTTTCATCTCGCCAAGGGATGCGACATCAAGGCCATCGGTAATTGCCGACAAATGCTGTACCACCGCGGGCATGGAGTTGGCCTTGATGGCGTAGTGCAGATGGATAGTGTCCGGGAGGATCGCGCGAAGTGCCGAAACCCTTGCCGATATCAGCTGGCGGTCATAGGCATAGAACGGGGTCTGACCTACCCGCGCCGCGAGTGTTGAGAGCGGGATGCCGCCGATCTGGAGTTGGTTATCCTGCACCGGAAATTGCGCCATTGTCTCGTGCCTGGGTGTTGCCTTCATGTCAACTCACTCTCCTGAAACAACTCCCGGTACTGCTGGGCAAGGGATTTCCTGTCGATTTTTCCGTTCTGATTTCTGGGCAGACTTTCTCGTATCAGTACCGCCTGTGGCACCATGAAATTGGGCAACGCCTTGCGGCATTGCTGCAGGATGCTTTCTTCCGTTTCAGTACCCGCATCCGTCACGAGCAATAGTATGGCCTGGCCCAATGTCGGATGGGGGATGCCCAGGGCCGCCACCTCGCTGGCCAGTTTGCAGCCGTAGACCACCTCTTCGACTTCCGTGGGGCTGACCCGGTAACCGGAGGTCTTGATCATCTCGTCCTTGCGGCTGATAAAGTAGAGATAGCCCTCTTCATCCCGCTTCACCTGATCCCCTGACCAGACCGCGATCTCGGTTAACGGGATCTCGGCTGCCTGTCCGGGGCAGGGCCTGAAGCGCTCAGCGGTCTTTTCCGGGTCGTTCCAGTATCCCTGTGCGACCAGTGCGCCGCGGTGCACCAGTTCGCCCGGTTCACCCGGCGCGCATTCGGAACCGTCCTCGCGTACCACCAGTATCTCGGCGTTTGGTATTGCCTTGCCCATCGATTCCGGCCGGATGTTCACCTGGTCAGGTGGCAGATAGGTGGAGCGAAAGGCCTCGGTCAATCCGTACATCAGGTAGATATCGGTAGAAGGAAGCGCCTGCTGCAGGTTGCGGGTGGTAGTTTTGGGCATGGCGCCGCCGGAATTAGTGATGTAGCGGAGTGATCTGGCGGTGACCTCGGGCCACTCCAGTTGCGCCAACTGGTTCCATAGCGGGGGGACGGCGGCCAGACCGGTAATCCTGTAACGCTCGACCGCACGAATTACGTCCCGCGGCAACAGGTAATCCATCAGCACGACCCGGGCGCCGACATGGAAGGCGGTGGTCATCTGGCTGAGACCGTAGTCGAAGCTGAACGGTAGCACCGCCAGCAGCCTGTCATCGGGTCTGTTCCCCAGGTATTCGGCAACGCTTTCGGCCCCGGCAATCATATTGCGGTGTGAGAGTACAACACCCTTCGGATTCCCTGTACTGCCGGAGGTATAGAGTATGGCGGCCATGTCACTATCGATACGGCGATGGCCTTCCTTCCGCCCGCCATCCTCGCCGGAGAATGCTTCACCCCAGTGCAGGATATTCACTGCCGGGAGCATCGGTCGCTTACTTTCCGGGTTTCCCGACACCACCACACTGCGCAGGTCATGACACTCAGGCAGGACCTCGGCGAGCAGGTTGAGTCGATCGGTCGATGTGATCAGTATGCGGACATTGCAATCTTTAAGGATATAGGCCACCTGGTGCGGTTTTAGCAGGGGATTGATCGGAACAAACACGCCTCCGGCCCGGGAAGCCCCAAACAGCCCGAATACGGTTTGCGGTTGTTTGGGGAGATAGACAGCCACGCGCTCCGAGGGGCTGAGACCCAGCGCCAAAAGGCCCGATGCGACCGTATCGACCTTTGATCTGACAGAAGCGTAGGTGAACTCCTCCTGTTTGTGAACCAATGCTACCCGGTCTGGCCAGTTATTGGCGGCCGAATCGATTAACTGATGAAGGAGTATTGACATCCAGTTCCCTCTAAGTATTTGAATATACGTGGATTATCTTTAGCAAATTTAATGTGCGGTGGCCTAGTTGTTTAAGTGGCCAAACAAATATCTAACCAACAAGAAAACCCTCAGTAATGAGCAAAGATACCAGAACCTTGAACAAAGTTGCGAAGATTGATGACCACCGAATTCAAAACCACTTTGGTAGGCGGGGGGCTATGAATAGCTTACGCTAAAGTCACCACCCAAGTCGGCCGGGATTGTAATGCTGAAGGTTGGGTACAGAGGAGGGAGGCGGGTACTTGCTCCAAATGTCTGAAACACTTCGGTCGTGAGTATCACGATCATCCTCTGATGACCACAAACTTTAAACAGTCCTTAGGTTTATCTCACAATGCAACCGCGTCCCTATTTTTAGGCTCAAGTGTCATTGGAAGGGGCACTACTGTCTTCACAGACTCAATTATATATGGAATAATACTCCCTCGAAAATTGCCGTATCAGTAGTGTGCTGCGTTCTTCACAAATTCGGTGCGCAGAAGTAATTTAGTATTCTAAGGCAGCGCTACAGTAGTAGCGTTGATTTAGCTTTAGTAAAATCGGCACAGGGAAGAAACAATAAATCCAGATAACTTGGTATGGAGACGCATATTCTGGCCATCCGTGAGTAATACTCCAACGGCGTTCTCCCTGCGTAAATCTATCTACCATCAGAACTTCTGCGCTATCGGTGTCGACAGCACCATTGTGCGAACCAAAAGAAAAAACAATGGTACCGGTGTTATGCAAAAACGTACAGCCCCGCTGTTTGCCTGGTTTCTGAGCATCCTCTTCGCCGCGCTGATCGTCGCTGGGCTAGCTACCTACAGCAAGCTGAAATTTGGAGATATCTGGTATTTCCTAAGCTAAACGGGACAACACACTTACACCAGCATCCATGACCTTTACCTCCCTCACCTGGCTAGCCCTGATTGTGGGCGTCACAGGAATATACTGGCTACTTCCGGCGCCTTGGCGAAACGGATTTCTCGCACTCGTTAGTTTTGTCTTTCTTGCCAGTATTCAATTGACATCGGCTCTGTTTCTGGTCGCATTTACCCTTATAAGTTACCTGATAGTGAGGAAAGACCGGGTATCGAAAGCCATGATTACTGTGTCTGTGGGATTGGTGATCGCCGTGGTCGCTTATTACAAGATGCGGGTCGCACACTCACCGGTCGAGGTCCTACGTGACGTCGCCATGCCTATAGGAATGTCTTATTATGCCTTTCGCGTGGTGCACTACGTGATCGACAAATATCGCGATGTGTTACCCACACACGGCTTTTACGACTATGTCTGCTACCTGTTTTTCGTTCCAACCATGCTGGTTGGTCCCATTCATCGCTTTACCGCGTTTCATAACAATCACATTGCCATTCGTTGGAATGCCTCTGAGCTATCAGAGGGCATTGAACGCATCCTCTTGGGATATTTTAAGATCATTGTGCTGGGAAATTTCCTGTTCAATAAATACCTTGCCAACCAGATTGCGCAACTCGACTCGTCGAACCAGTCGCTTATCTATTACCTAGAGGCCGTGCGTGGTAGCCTAAATCTCTATGTTCAATTTTCCGGCTACTCGGATATCGCCATCGGCTTTGCGCTGATGTTGGGGTATCGCGTAATGGAAAACTTTAACAACCCATTCATGAAGACCAACATTGCAGAGTTTTGGCGCTCCTGGCATATTTCACTGACCAGTTGGTCGCGCGATTATATCTATATGACAATGGTCGGGTTGACTCGTAACCCCTACTTGGGCACGTTGGTCTCGTTGCTTGTTGTAGGTATATGGCATGAATTGTCGCTACGCTACGTGATCTGGGGGCTTTATCACGGCCTTGGCATTATCTTTGTGAATAAGCTGCAGCAGTACGTACGCCGTAGGAACCGCGAAAGGGGCCTCAAGGGAAAAAAGCACCCGGATCCACTACTGGTCAAGGTGTTAAAGATATTTGCAACTGCCAACTACTTTTTCTTCGGATACATTATCATTAGCCAGGAGTCATTCGCAGATACATTGCAAATATATCGGATCATATTCATCGGCTGGATTGGAGGTAATTGATGTATCACTGGATTAGTAAAAAACTACCGCCAAGTTTTGCGGTACCGGCCGCCGCTCTGATCTACGCTCTGATGCTGCTACTTATCCTCTATTTTTCGTTTGAAGAGGAAGCAAAATTCAACTACCTAGTGCTGTGATATGACAACCTTGGGCAGCACACAATCAACACGCCGATATGAAATACTCACTGGCGTTGTACTATTGGGCCTGACCTTGGGCATGTTTTTAGTTGGTGAAATCGGTTTACGCCTAGTCCAGTTTGCTAAGTTCGGTGTTGAGGAGTCTGTGGAGAAGTCTTCTGCGTTCTATGTCGACGATGTCACGGGGCTGCGTCTCATTAATCCAAACCGGCAATTGGGGCAGGTACGCATAAACAATTTGGGATATAGAGGACCAGATATTCCTGAACGAAAGTCTAACGGGGTAATACGAATCCTATTTCTCGGCAGTTCGACGACCTACGAAGCAAACATTACAGAAGGAAAGAACTGGCCGCACATGACAGTCAATCTGCTTTCGAAGTTCTATCCGGATTGCCGCTTTGATTTCATCAACGCCGGGCAGCCGGGATTTGGAACGAAAACCTTGTTGACTCTCTATAACTCCCGGCTAAAGTCATTGGATGTGGATATCGCTATTCTACTTCCCGGCGACATAAATCAGGACCTTGACTGGTTGGCCGCTGAACAGGGGTTCGACACCAGACACTACCAACCTTCGGCGCTCGCTAGCCTATCGATATTATGGGCGAAACTAGAGAAAAATTTCCGAATAATTGAACTGCAGCGATCTGCCTTCAGCCACGCGGGTAAACTCCGCCTGGACCTGGAACTTATTCAGGGGCGCTTCCGCGACCGACTGCAACGTCTTACCGATACTTTGCTCGAAGATGGCCTGACTGTTTTTGTGGCGCAAATCGGCTCACAGCTCCGACGTAACCAAACGCCCGAAAAACAGCTTCAGGCCGCCAATACCAATCTGTTCTATATGCCGCATGTGGCGTTGCCGGATCTGATCGCCACACGCGAGGGTTATAACGAGGTAATCGCGGAGTTACCAGATTATAATAGTGTCGACATTCTGCACAGCACCTTGCTCCCACCAGCCGATCGGAACCACTATACTGACACCATGCACTTTACCGCCCGGGGATCCGCTCTTATGGCCGACGCGACCTTCAAGGAACTCATGGCTCTGCCCCGGTTTCAGCAACGCTTGCAGCAACTGGGTTGCACCACACCATGACACGCCGTGGCCTACTGTCCGTCGTTCGTGAATGCTTCGAGCGGGAAGCCGACGCACCTGCAGTAATGGGTCTGGGAGTTGACTGCGAAGAGCAGGTTTCTTTCTGCGAGCTTTGGATTAAAGCGGAAATCTATGCCACTCTGATAAAAGAATATCACCGACCTGACCAAGTGGTCCCTCTGTTCCTCACACGTTGCGTCGACTGTCTAGCACTCATGCTGGCCTGCGTAATCGCAGGGCGGGTATTCTCAGTGATCAATAGCCGGGTCCAGGTGACTCAACTCGAGCACGTATTGAAGCAAACCCAAACGGGTGCCTTATGGATCGATGGTCCCGGTATGATGGCGTTGAAAAAGGCCGATACTGACCAGTTAGAGTACCTGTCGGGGATAGATATCCTTGCGCTAAAGACCGAGAATTGGTTGTCGATGTACGACAAGCAGGTCATCCGAATGCAGGATCAGTTGTCGATTCGTGTCCTATCGTCGAATGACTTTCGCAAGACACCGGTTAGCCAAGTCGAAAAACGGGACCCTCTTAGTCCCTCCGCCTGCCTGTTTACGTCGGGCTCCACAGGTAAACCCAAAGGCGTGTTGATTTCGGATGCAGACCTGATTTCTCGCGCTGTCTCCGAGGCCCAAAACTTCAGACTCAATCCAGGCGACCGTCTGCTCAGCATACTGCCTTGGTCGTTCGATGTAGGACTCAGCCAGGTGCTGACCTCTTGGGTAATCGGTTGTCCGCTGGTATTACTGAATTCTTGGCTGCCGATCGACATAGTACAGACAGCTAGCCGTTTATCCATCACCGGCATTTCCGCCGTGCCGTCAATCTGGCTCGATCTGTTGGGATCAAACTTGAGTTTTCAGTCGCCCCTGCCCAGATACGTAACCATATCCGGTGGCAGCCTGAGCGCCGAAAAACAGGCGGCATTGATTCAGCGTCTGGATGGCATTCAGGTCATTAAAACCTATGGCCAGACCGAAACCTGTCGCTCGACTATCGCCTTCCCGGACGATATAGCAGTCGCGCCTAGCAGTGTCGGTCGCGCCTATTCCGGTACATGTATCTACATTGTAGACGCAGACATGCGCCCGCTGCCGCCCAACGAGCATGGCGAAGTCCTACATGTCGGAGACGGCGTGATGCTCGGATATCTGGATGGTGATAGTAGCAGCAAGCTCATCGAAAACCCCTTCTACGACCCGCCCTGCAACTCATCTAAATTTGCCGTACGCACTGGCGATCTGGGCTACATGGACGCCGAAGGCAGGCTCCACCTTCTGGGTCGTGCAGATGACATGGTCAAAATTAAGGGGAACCGGGTTCACCTGTCCGAGGTTGCTTCCGAGGCTGAAGCTTTGCCGGAAATCCAACAGGCCCTGCCGGTGGTGTTGGCCGAAGGTGATCAACTGGAACTGGCGCTTTTCGTTACCTTGGCAGAGGATAATCCACCTCTGGATGAAACTGGACTCCGCAGGCGTCTAGCCACTTACCTACCGAGTTATATGCTACCCAAACAAATATTGATCCTTGACCGCTTTCCTCGCACCGCCAGCGGCAAGCCAGATAGCCAAGCCTTGAAAATAATCGCCATCAATCAGCGCCAACAAGGAGTAATAAAGACGTGAACCCTTCATCATTCAAACAAAACCTGTTGACCTATATTGCGGACAATTTCGACATCGACATAGAGGACATAGACGACAACACACCGCTGTTTTCATCTAGCATACTCGACTCCTTCAGCATGGTTGATCTTGTCACTTTCGTGGAGCAAGAGATCAACACGAAAATCGAGGCCCTCGACCTGCACCTCGACAACCTGGATTCGGTCGAGAAAATCACCGCCTTTGTTCAGCGCAAGATTGTATAGCTCAATGCTCGCGACAATCCGTCCTTTGGGTAATGGCGATTATGGACAGGTGGCCGGCTGGTTGATGGATCCAAAAATTAATCGCTGGCTGTATTCCGAATGGCGCAATCGCAGCATCGATGAAAAACTCATTGCCATCGCCTCGAGGACCGGAAAAAACCACATGTGGCTGGCGCTGCTCGATGATGAGCCTTACGGCTTGATCACTGTCGGTGATATCAGCCGCGTGGACAAGTCGGGCGTGATCTGGTATCTCCGCGGATCGAATATGGTGCGGTATCCTGGGGTAATGACCGAATGCGTAAAACTGGCCATACAGCACGCATTCAGTAAGCTGGATCTACATAGCGTATCCGCTAGCACCCAGGCGGGAAACTTGGCTTCGGAGCGATTACTTAGAGCCTTGGGATTCAGGCTAGTGGGGACGATGCGTGAGGCTTTCTTGGTCAACGGGAATTTCGTCGACCGCAATCTATTCGACTTGCTGGCGCAGGACTTGACAAGCAACCTATGAAGTTGGAGCGGGTTAATCGTCCTGTAACGCTTTACTATCGCTCCCTTTTGGGTAAACTCAGGAATCAGCATGTATCGGTAATGTCTATATGGGATATTTCCATCAATCTGTAGTTAACTCGATATATAGATCGACCATGGCAGCGATAGTGCAACGCTCCTCGATCCGATTGCAGACCGCTATACCATGCATTTCCAATAGTTCGGTACCCCACGGGTACCGCACCGATGCATTTCCCAATGCCTGACGGTCTGCAGCGGGGATCGCGGTGCCAGTTTCACCGTCCACGATCAGTTCCGGATTCTAACTCACGACGGTAGGATAGTCCTACTCAGTTATAACAGTGAAAAGAATTTCACAAGGGGATTATTAATGGTCATGGTGGTGTCAGAATACACTAGCAGAACTCGTCGGGATAATACTTGAAAAAGTAAGGATAAAGATATGATCCCATATCCAGGGAAAATGCACTAAAAGATGGTTTGTGTTATCAGTTTGACGGAGAACTACCGGACCGGGGATTAACAACCTGTTTTTTACTCAAAGGAAGTAAATACAAAAATGGATCGTACAATATTTGCTTATGGATCCGGTCGTTCAGGCACTACGCTGCTTGCCAAGCTGATCGACTCTTCCCGCTCGGTTATCTATCGGCACGAGCCGGACAAGACATCTCCAAACAACGATATACCCTTTCTTCCGGAATCTGAACAATACTTGGAGTTTGCAGATGCTTCCCGTCGTTACCTTAGGCATCTGTGCAGGGAGCGGTCTGCTTTCGTAAATGGGAAAAAACCCCTGTTCGAAAAGGATTTCCGTTCGACGGCCGGCACGATGTTGCTGCGATTTCTGATTCCCGCCATCGCGGTTGCGGAGAAGGCTGGGATAAAGCTGCCAATCCCGGATTTGGCAAAGAATGACAACTACCTAACGCTTATCAAATCCGTAAATTCTTTGGGAAGGGTGCCGATGTTTGCTCAGGCGGTGCCCGAGATGAAATTTATACATATCGTACGTCACCCTGGTGCCATTATCGCCTCACAGCTTCGGGGTATAGAACAGAATAAGATGGGACAGGAGTTGTTCATAAATTCTGTTTCAAAAATGTCCAATAACCGTTTTTTCCCAATCGATATCGAGGCGATATCAAACGCCAGTTTTGAGGAGAAGAGCGCCTACATCTGGATGATACAAAATGACAAGAGTTACAGGGAACTCTCGGGCAGTGCAAACTACATGCTCGTTTCTTACGAGGATCTCTGTGTGAATATGAGTGACAGAGTGGAGGCGCTCTGCGAATTTATGGACATTCCCTTTGATAGACAGATGCAAAAATTTATTGAAATGCTCTCGAGAACGGATAGTGAATCCGGCTATTTCTCGGTAATGAAGAATCCGCTCGCGAATATTGATAAGTGGGAGAAAAGTCTAGATTCCCACACGACTGACAAAATACTGAAAATCATTGGTCACTCTGAAATTGGCCGATTTGTAATCGAGAATTATCAATCCTCCAAACAATCAGTCGCTGAAAAATTGGGCCGGGAACCGGCGTGAGTTCAGAGGTTACGGGTGGATGCACTAAGCATTTGGTCGTAAACGCCGATATATTGCTCGACCATGGCGGTTATGCTGAACCGCTCCTCAATTCGCTCGCGAGCCGCTGTGCCATGCGTTTTCAACAGTTCCCGATTCCACAGGTAGTGCGCCAGCGCATTCGCCAAAGCCTGGCTGTCCGCGGCGGGAATCAGTGTACCGGTTTTGCCATCCACGATCAGTTCCGGATTCCCGCCCACTGCGGTGGCAATAACAGGCAATCCAGATGACATCGCTTCCAGCAGGGTGTTGGATATTCCTTCAGCCAGCGAGGGAAGCACGAACAGATCCATGGCAGGAAGGAGGGTGTGGACATCATCTCTGGGGCCGGGGGCCCAGACAAGGTTGGCATAACCCGCCTCATTCAGCCTCTCCAGAACGGATTCACGCAGCGGACCATCGCCGATCATTACCAGTCGGGCCGTTTTCTTTAAATCGGGATGTTTTTCCAGAAGCTGGATAAATCCTTCGGCCAGGTTCATCTGGTCTTTTACCGACTGAAAGCGGCCAACTGTGCCAATGATTATCGATTTGTCATCCGTAAACCCTTCATTGGCCGGCAGGCATGGCCTTACGCCAGGTGACGGCTTGAACCTGTCCGTATCGACACCGTTATAGATCTGGGTAATGTGGGCTGAATCCACACCGATCTTCTCTTTCAGGTAGCGCTCCAGATCTTGTGAAAGCGGTATGTATCGGTTGACCAAAGGGCGATGCAGGCGCCGCAACAGTTGCAGTTTTTTATTGCTGCCATCCAGATCGTCGATATCCCGACCGTGCTCACCGTGGACCCGGTGTTTGATTCCCGCCATGTAAGCGGGTAATAGGGCATCCAGTCCGGAGAGATTGCGCGAATGGAGGATGCTGGGTTGCAAAGCCCGGAACAGCTTGAATAGTCGCCATTTCGCAACAGGATCTCGCCCTGGTTTCTTGTGGATGGCAATAATCTGTACATCATCCCGCTGCAGTCGATCCCGGAAATCTGAAAAATCATCCATGCATATAATGGCGTGCCGGTAACGTTCATTAGGAATGCGATTGATCAGGTTGATCAGGCCGTTTTCCAGGCCGCCGATCCAGAGGTGGTGGATTACATGTGCAATCAGGGGAGGGGATGCCATAGAGCCCTATGAATTGTGCGGATTAATTATTTTTCAACGAGTCATATAGAGGGTGGCGAAAATAAAAACCAGTTGGCTGGTAATGATTGCGACCCTTTAACAACTTGCCGATCTGTCCAGGGTTGCAGGCACAATAATCTGTTTCCTGGTCAGGTACTCAATGATTATTTCCACACATTGATCAATGTTTTTTTCACTGGTGTCGATCACAATTTCCGGTTTTTCCGGTTCCTCATAGGGCGACGAGATGCCGGTGTAACCCTTGATCAGTCCTGCACGCGCCTTCTTGTAGAGACCCTTTGGGTCGCGAGTTTCACAGACTTCCAGCGGACATTTTACATGGATCTCGATAAAATCCCCCTCGTCGACCAGGTCTCTGGCACGCTGGCGGTCTGCCCGAAAAGGGGAAATAAAGGCACTCAAGGCGATCACCCCAGCATCGATGAAAAGCTTCGAGACTTCACCTACGCGCCGTATATTTTCGTTCCGGTCCGTATCGGAGAAGCCCAGATCACCGCAGAGACCGTGCCTGACATTGTCGCCATCAAGCACATAGGTGTTGGCCCCCACTTTGTGGAGACTCTCCTCGAGGGCGTGTGCGATGGTAGACTTGCCGGCGCCGGAAAGTCCGGTAAACCAGAGAATGACGCTTTTGTGTCCATTGTTCTTGGCACGCCTGTCGCGAGTGACGGTGGGTTGGTGCCAGACTACGTTCTTGTCCATCAAATGCTTTCCTTGTGAGTCGCCAAAATCACTTGTAAGTCATCTACGGCATTGTTAGGAGTTTATGTAAGCGCCTATTATAACCGATAAGTTTTCTGGTGGGCAGAGATTGCTCCCCCTATCGGGATGGCTTTTAGTGGAATGTACAAATACTGTGGTATGTGCCCTTCTCTATCCAGGGTACTAGCCATTTTCACTCAGCCAAATGGAATAATTGAAAGGTGTTATTTATGAGAGTCCAGGTCTTTGCAATCTTTTCCGCGCTGCTGTTGGGCCTGTTGTGCCACCCCGCAATCAGTGCGGAACTGCCCGATACTATCGACCGGATTCGACCCAGTATAGTTGCCGTGGGAACGGTTATGCCGCTGCGCCGCCCCTCGGCCCAATTCATGGGGACCGGTTTTGTAATTGGCGACGGGCGGATGGTAGTTACCAATTATCATGTGATTCCGGAGTTGATCGATACGGCAAAAAAGGAGCAGCTGGCCGTGTTCAGTGGTAGGGGAAAAAATGCGACGGCACATATGGCCCGGATCGTGAAGTCTGATCCGGACCATGATCTGGTGCTCCTGGATATTGGCAAGGCTCAACTCCCGGCGATGTCACTGGCACCTGCGACTGCTATTCGTGAGGGTAAGGAGGTCGCCTTTACCGGTTTCCCCATCGGTATGGTGCTGGGACTCTACCCGGTAACACACCGGGCTATCGTCTCCGCCATCACACCGGTGGTGGTGCCCTCCAACAGCTCCAGGGAACTAAAGGCGAAACAAATTATGCGCATGCGGAACAAGTTTGAAGTCTATCAGCTTGATGGCACCGCTTACCCGGGCAACAGTGGCAGCCCGGTCTACGAGTCCGAGAGCGGCAGAGTGGTCGGTGTGCTGAATAGTGTGTTTGTGAAAGATACCAAGGAGACCATCCTGGAGCGGCCCTCAGGAATCAGTTATGCCATTCCTGTTCGTTATGTTCATGAGCTGACAAGTGAAATTACCAAGCAGCCATAGCCATGGTTTGCCGCTTTGCAGCGAAAGCCAGAGCATGATCTGATATGCAAGTTTATCGTGGGGCAAGGCGCTATTTTTATTGGTTTGGATTAACGGCCCATATTCTGCTGATCGCTTTACTCTGGGCTCTGTTTTCCAACCAAATTACCAGTCATTGGCGCTGGAAACAGCTGGCAGGATTTTTTAGTGGGCCTGTTGATTCAACACCGGTGACTGTTATCAATGCGGTTCCGGGTGGCAAGACTAACCCGGCTTTTCACACACTTGCCAAAGGGCGCTGGATCAAAATACATCAGCAGGGAGCTGAAGATACGGTAAAGTTTGATCGTCAGCGGCATGGAGGCAGCGCATTTGATAGCAAGCGGGGTCGATTGATTCTGTTCGGCAGTGATACCCACGGGACGGATTGGTCAAATGTAATTAGAACATTTGATATGGGAGCGCTTCGTTGGTCGGTATTCGGCGAGATTGGTCGGCCCGAACACTACACCGTTTCATCTGATGGTGTGCCCATCGCCAGCACAGGTCATATTCAGCCCTGGGCAATGCATACTTTTGATGCGATTGAGTATGATCCGATCCACGACCGTTTGATTGTTGCGAGTCATCCCGAACATTTGAAGCCTGGGCGATTCGGCAATTGGTTGGCCGATATTTGGCCACAAATTCAGCAACATCCCACTTGGGTGTATGATTTCGTTTCGAATCAATGGGAGTATGACCTCGGGAAGACGACCTCTTTTTTCCCCTATGCTACCGCCTACGATAGTAGGCGTGGGCATTTATTGGGAATCAGGCCCGATGGTATTTTTCAATATTTGCAGCAGGGTGGTTGGAGCAAAGTAGTCAAAAAGGGTCCCTACGCCTACCACACCAATGCTGTTTATGATCAGAAAAATGATGCTGTCGTGATTTTCGGGAACAATAAAAACTCGAACGACGTCTGGATTTACCGGCCGGAGACAGAGCAACTGAAGCGGCAGTCCACGGCCGGTATCAGGCCGCCGGGCACCCAGGCCAGCCCCCTCGCTTATCATGCTGGAGTGGGGCAGGTGGTGGCGCTTGTTGATGATCCTGACCAAGACGCACGGGTGGCTCAAACCTGGATGTACGATACCGCCTCAGACCGGTGGGAGAGGGTACCGGAAGGGGATTTTCCCTTTCGACTGGGTATGAACTACAACTTGCAATACGATAACTTGAATAACCTGCTGGTGTTGGCGGCGAATGCACCGAAAGAAGCAATCTCCGTCTGGGTACTCAGGCTCTGATGTCACTCTCGATAGAGTGGTAAGCAGGATCGGCCATTGCTGTACTGAATCGGTCCAAGGTCTGGATGCTGCGGATCGGCAGTATTGTCACAAAAATCTGTCATCTTTTTATTGATCGTTATCCCGCGTCCCAGAATCAGTGAACCCTTTTGAAGCCTGAAATCTCCCGCGTAGGGTGCCTGGTAAAGTTCATCGACAGCGCAACTGAATGGCCAATACGACCCAGGTTGTACACAATCAATATCGATCAGGTTGTTTTGACGTATTGTTGTTGCTCCATCGCGGTCCTTGATCCGGCCGGCTATGATGTTGTTCGCAATCAGAGCAGAGGTGGATCCGAATCTTGCGTCGATACCTAATGTGTTGATGAGTGCGTTGTGATAGATCCGGGTTTTCGCAGCCTTGTTCAGGTAGATGGCCACATCGGTAGGGCAGTTAAGGATGATATTGTTTTTAATAATGCCTTCGGAATGCTCCGTTTCGCAGGACTGATCCCTGCAAAATGCCGTGCCTGTTCCACCCCCGCCAAAAGAGAGCGCTACCTGGGTTTTTCCGGAATATGTGAGATTCATTTCGCAGATCACAAGGTTATTTTCAAAGATCCCCTTTCTGCCGTTGCCTTTCATAAAGGCTCCGTAACTCAGTTTATCTCCACCAGATTTCATAAAATCGGCCAGCAAATTGCTTTGTACCCGCCAGTTATCGACACTGTTGATATTGAGCAGATTAACCGGATTGGGTGTTTTTCTTGCGTGTTGGTTATAGAAGTTACTGTGTTCGATCAAGCCATTGTCCGGGTAGTGCCCACTGCTGCCGTTGACTTTAACGTGGGCATTAAAATCCTTGATTGTGCTGTTTCTTAATACGAAACCCTGGGCATCACCCACAACATGGAAGGCATGTTCACAGTCAGAATCATTCTTGCAGGTTCCGGTGATAATGAGGTTTTCAAACACCCAGTAAGGCGCCATTACATGGAACCCTTCGAGCATTGAAAACTCCAGCTGGGCTTCTCCCAACCGGTTGGCCCTTACCATAATGGGTTGCTGCACGGTTCCCGCATGGGTCACGGGAATGCTCCTGCCATGAAATCGATAGATACCCGGTTTTATGGTTATCACCTGGCCGGGTTTTGCCGACTTTACTGCCGTCAACAGCGAATCGGTTGTATCGACGGTGATATGTTCCCCCTCTGGAGGGGCAGAGGGAAAAACAGAAATCGCTGAAGAGGGGATAGGAATGCCGTTGTCTGAATAGTGCTGCGGTTGGTAATAGGCATGCTGACGGGCGCCCTGTCCTTTCCACTGGTGCATATCTGTAGATAGCAATGGGACATGTCGAATGCTGAGAGTTTGAAATATCCCTCGAATCAGCTCGCCGGCCTGTTTACGATAGCCGTAGGGCTCATTGGTGAGCCGAGTGCCGGCCCTCTCGACAAACGAGGTAAAGGGCTCTTGATACACCGATCGGACCAGGATAATACCCAGCGCAATCCCAATGTGGATCAATACACCGCTGGCGATGAAATAGACGCCAAACAGCCTCCGGGCGACGACTAGAGGTGTTCTCCGGCCAGATTGTTTTACGGATCTTCTTAAAATTTTTGTAGCTCTTCAGATTTGCCTATCCGCAAGCTTACTGGAATAAGAAAAATTTTTCTTCTGGCAGTTCGAGGATTTCCTGTGCCTCGGTAACCTGCGAATGGCCGAATATCTGCATTTTCATAACAGGCAAGGGATATTTTGCTGATCCGGTGTTCTTACTTTTCATGATCGCCCCGAGTTCCCTGATCGTGTGCCGATCCACTGAAGCCACCGGGACTGCCCGTCGGGCCAGCGGGTGACAGTCGATCAATGCCTGCCGGAAGATCCTGCGTGTATATGTGGTAGATTGTTAAACCTGTTCGGTAAAATGCCTCGGCTTCTCGGTAGATCCCGTAACTACGTCAGCATTAAAATGTTCAAGAAAAAAATTACTATTCTCATGGTCTGTACCGCCAACATTTGTCGTTCACCCATGGCCCAGGGGGTGATGCAGAAAATTATCCAGGAGCGGGGGCTGAAGCGGCGGATCAAGGTCGATTCTGCCGGTACCCATGTGTCCCGAGCGGGGACAAGACCGGACATACGCGCCCGACAGGTGGCCAGTGGGCGTGGAGTTGATATCAGCAGGTTCAAGAGCCGGATGCTTGAAGCGTCCGATTATGAGCGATATGACTACATCGTCGCCATGGATCGTGAGAATATGCACCGATTGGTGCAGGAGTGCCCACCTGAAAATAAACATAAGCTGTCGTCGATCATGGATTATTCAGCTGTAGCGGATGTGCCGGAAGTCCCCGACCCCTATTTTGGCAACTTGACGGGCTTTGAGCGCGTGATTGAGTTGTTGGAGCCGGCTTGTGTCGGCCTGGTGAATTCCATCCTGGAAAGACATCAGGTTACTTGACTTTCAATCTGTGTCGATCGGCTCCTGGTGGCATGTAGTGCTACCGATGAATCGGTTATGCGTTCACCTTTGGAAAAATCCCTGTCCTTGGAGTGGCACCAAGCGCAGTGCTCGCTCCATATTCCAGTAATCTCTGGGGTATTGACGGAAGCTGGTGCCGCAAGACATAGGATCTAAATGACTGGCTAATTGTATCAGGACCAATATGGTCTTGCTCAATAGCGGATTTATACCTGTTTATTAATAAGTTATACGTTAAATTTCGCCTTATGATGTTGCCGATAATTAGTGCCTCGGGCATTATGTGATCATCATTAATATGAGTTTGTCACAGGGCAATCTCTAAACCAGGATTGGGTAACACAGCTACAATTTGCTGTGAACTCGCTGCATTCTCAAGTAGATCATGGAGTTCAGGTCGACTGAACACACCCTGCTTGTGGATCAACAGATAGGAAGTTAAATGAATAAGACCTTAAGACGCGCACTCTGCCTCTCTTCATTGCTGTTTATTGCCGGTTGCGGCGTCGTTGATGATCAGCAGTATCTTCAAAATGCACAAAAATTTGCGGCCGAGGGTGACTTCAAATCGGCACTGATCGAACTCAAGAACGCCCTTCAACAAGACCCTGATAACAGTACTGTCCGAACCTATCTGGGGCAGCTGTACCTGAATACCGGTAACCATCTTGCGGCTGAGAAAGAGCTGAAAAAAGCAAAAGAACTCGGCGCCGATGACAATGAGATATTCCCGAGCTTGAGCCAGGTACTGCTTCAACTGAGAAAGCTCGATGATGTGCTGGCCATGCAGGCAGATCATCTTGCACCGCAAGAGCAGGGTGAAGTTCTGGCGGCCCAGGGGATGGCTTTTTTACTGAAGAGTGAGTTCGACAGGGCCATTGAAAGAACCGAACGGGCAATCGGTATTGCCGCAGGTTCGGCTTATGTTCAGGTTGCCCGGGCCAGCACTTACCTGATAGCGGAAAAGTCCCCGATAAAGGCACGCGAACAGCTGAATCACGCTTTTGAGGTTGACAGGAATTATGCCGCAGCCTGGAGCCTGTTAGGTGACATCGAGCGAACCGAGAAGAATATGCAGGCGGCACGGGAGGCCTATACCAAATCCCTTTCCATTCGTCCCACCAGCCTGGCTGATCGGAATAAGCGGGTGACCGTCAATATTCTGTTGAATGATTTGAAACAAGCTCAATTTGACCTGGATATCCTGAATAAACAGCTTCCTGACAATCCGGGGGTTGCTTTTTCCCAGGGACTTGTCCACTTGGCATCAGGCAATCTGGAGGATGCAAAATCAGCGTTTGATCTGGCGCTGCTCGATCAGGATCGCTATCCGGTGTCACTGTTCTATCTGGCTTACGTGAGCTATCAGCAGGGAAATATTGCGCAGGCGGAAACCCATTCAGAGCGGTATTTTACCTTAACCCCGGAGCATCTGCCCAACCGGAAACTTCTGGCGGAAATCAAACTTGCAAAGAAAGAGTATGATTATGTTGAAACACTACTGAATCCGGTTGTAACAACCGCTAATCCAGATGAGGGTGCACAGAATATCCTGGCTAAAGCACTGCTCATGAGTGGAAAAACAGCAGAGGGAATTGCGCTGCTTAACCAGGTTGTTGAGCGTAATCCTGATTCTGCCGATGCCAGATTCCGCCTGGGTGCCAGTCTGATGATGAGCGGGAATCAGGAGGAAGGAATTGCACAGCTTGAAATGGCCATCAGGCAGGATGAGGAGAATGATCAGGCACATGTTTACCGGATATTAAGCTATCTGCGGTCAAGGCAGATGGAAAAGGCACATCAGGCGGCAGCCGAGTTCCGGGCGAGGGCGCCAGAGAGTGAAATTCCCTATAACATGATCGGCATGATCTATATCGCTGAAAATGATTTCAAGGCCGCCAAAAAAGCCCTCGAACAGTCATGGAAAATAAAGCCGGGAAATACCGATGCGGGTCACAATCTTGCGTCTCTTGCTACCTTAGAGAAGTCATATGACAAGGCAAGAGATTATCTTGACGGGGTGATCGCGGCGCATCCGGATAATTTGGAAACTTTGATAAAGCTTGCGGAAATTGATGCGCTTGAAGGGAAAACACAACAGCAGATCCTGCGTCTGGAAAGAGCAATGCGCCTGTACCCGGACGCACTGAAACCCAGGCTGGTATTGGCCCAGCACTATATCAATTCAGGAAATCCGGGGCAGGTTGCCGGACTCATCGAAACGCTTGATGCTGAGGCAAGAAAACAGCTGCCGGTCATGGAGGTGATTGCAAGCCAGGAGATTGCGCAGAGAAATTTCAAATCCGCTGAGAAGACGGCAAAGGCGATCATATCCAGAGCACCGGAAGCCCCTCAAGGCTACTTTATCCTGGCCCAGGCCTATGCCGGAATGGGGAATCTAGAGCAAGTAAAGGAAATGGTGGAAAAGGCCATACAGTTGGATGACCATTTCATCCCCGCGCGCATTGTGTTGCTTCGCCTTCTTGTGAACAACAAGGATATTCCTGCAATAGAGCGGGAGATTGCTGAATTAAAAACCTTTGCCGCCGATAATGAAAATGTAATGAAAGTGGAGGTTACCCTCGAGGCCCTGAAGGGTAATCAACAGCAAGCGCTGAAACTTGCCGAGCGCGTCTTTGATGCCTTCCCGAATCTCGGCAATATGCTTGCGCTATCAAGGCAGAAATCGCAGGCAGGGGATAATGGAGGTGCGCTTAAACTCAAGGTGGACTGGGCTGAAAACCATACAGATGAGTATTATCCTAATTTAATTGTCGCCATCAGTTATACCCGTCTCAAACAGGATGATTTAGCGGTCAAGTATTATCAACGGGCATTGGTGGTGTCGCCTGAATCTGTCTTGGTGTTGAATAATCTGGCCTGGGCGTTACGGAGTACCGATCCTGCTCTGGCACTGATTTATGCCCAAAAGGCCAATAGACTCAAGCCGGGTTCAGTATCATTAATGGATACCCTGGCAATGGTCTATTTAGCTAACAGCGACTTTGAGGCGGCGCTGCGTACGATAAAAGAAGTACTCTATCTGGAACCAGACAACCCAACGCTGCGATATCACGAGGCGTTAATCAATGCGACCGCCGGGAATAATAGTCAAGCAGTTCAGATACTCACTGAACTGCTTGGAAAGACACAGGATTTTTCAGAACGTCCGGACGCTACTGCATTGCTCGATAGTCTGAAAAGAGGATGAGCGAATTGCACCATGATTCAATAATTCACAGGGCGCACGGGCAGGGGGCTTTCTACAGCTAATTGGAGTTGAAATCGGACATTTCGCTACTTGCCAGGATACGGGAACACAAGCCACGACACATGTTCATCAATACCTTGTTGGCCAGTTGTCCTTCGTGCTTCAGTAGGCGTGATAAGCCCCTTTCATCCAGGGACAACACTTTTACATTATCTGTGGCGGCTATAATACTGGCTGTTCTGGGAACTCCCAGGAAGAATGCGATTTCACCTATCACCTCGCCAGGCGATACCATGGCGATCATCTGGCCGTTTTTCTCTACGGCCACATGACCAGACAACAGAATGAACATGGTTTTTGCCGAGTTATCCTTCTCGATAATATGATTGCCTTTTTTACAGGCAATGATATGACTCTTCTGAATTATACGTTCGATTTCACTCTCTTCGAGCGCATCGAACAGGCTGGGTGTGGTATTGAATGTCCATTGCTTGCCGGGTGAGAGGACGCGTATCTCTTCCAGGAACTGTGCCGTGCTTGAAACAGTGAGGCTGTGAACATTGGTTTTATTGCCAACGATTTGTGAGAGAGACTCGACTGAACTGCAGTAGGCGAGGTCCTCAGGTTTGGTTAGCATGGCAAATGGTGAACCAATCTGCTTCAGGTGCTCATAGTCGCCAACGATCAGCGCCATCGGAATTACCAAGCCTATGCCTGGATAGGTATAGGGTGATGTAAACGGTCTGAATCCAAGTTTTAAGTAAGAGTTGAGATGGTGGGGTTCACAATCGAGAAGTACGATTTCAGCGCGATGTTTGAGGACAAAATTCATTACCTCCTTATACATTTTGAGCGTTACATTGCTCCCTCTATGGCCTTCGGTGACCATCAGTCGCTCAACTATACAGATTTGATCCTGATTCAATACGCCGAGGAAAGGGGCAATACTGTATGCCTCAATCAGTGAATCAGAGAATGGGAAATCACCACCCCAAAACAGACGAAGTGTGCCAATGGGTTCACCATGTTGAATGGCAATAACTGCCCGTGCTGATTTGTCGTATTCGTCCTTCAGCTCTTGTTTTTCATGATCGCCTTTTTCTTTCAGACGTCCCATACTCTTTACATAGATCTGATAACGCAGTCTAAATGAAGCTTGATTGTCTTCTTCCGTTACCGCAAATCTGACGCCATCCTGCATAAAGTTTCCTCGTTTACCTACTACGTATCCAATCTACAACCAACAACTATCAAGACGATCCAATGGACAATGAATAGCAACAGCTCCAACACCTGGAAGCTCAGCTTGGACAGGATAATATAGTACCATTCTCCATGCTGAATCTATCGAATCCTGGATATTTATTCCCCTGTTTGTTTTGTCATTCCCTTAGAGAATATAGCAGTTTGGGAAGATGGGTTCAGGTTATTTTAATAAACTCCTAAACCACTGATATACATGTAGATGGGTGACGGTTAGGCTTCAGGTAATGGACGCTTTACAAGTGAAAGCGATCCAGAAGATCGGCTATCAATCAACGCTCATATGATTAAAAATCGGTAGAACTATTATCTTTGAATGCCCATCAAGGGAATATAGACAAAAGACAAAACGAGCAGATAAATCACGAAATATTTCAAACTTGTCGGCGGCTTCGGTCAACCCTTCGAGCATCACCTATTCACAATCCGAGTAGCCGTTTAGCTACCGTGAACTTGATTTTCTGAATTGGATTCCTGTTCCCCAGCCAGAGCGTTCCCTTTTTCAGCTTGTTAAGCCGGGCGTCATAGCAGGTGTAATAGGGTATCGGTTTTAACTCATTCGGATGGAGTATGGCCAGAATCGTCTGGGTAATGACCATGCCGGTCGCCAGTTTACAGCCACTGGCGATGCTTGGCGCTTTTCGTTGACTCAGATCGACCGATTCTGGATCAACATATTTTAGGTGGAAGCCAGCAGGGGCACATCCGAGGGACATTTTTAATACCTGGTGTTCCAAGGAGGCAGAGTAATCAATGTCAAAGTAATCATCAAAGGTCATCCCATTGTTGGTGTACACCAGCATGCCGACACCAAAACCCAGTGGTACTCCAAAGATGGCCGGTATACCCCTTTCCCGGCAGGCGTTTATGATCATCCGATGGGTCTGGATTTCGAAAAATTCAACGGCATCAACAAAGACATCCACATCTTTTAAGAAGCTGTCAATATTGGACTCGTTGATACCTTCTCCGTAAGTCTCTATATGACACTCCGGATTGATATCCAACGCCAGGTCCTGCATGACCGTCATTTTTGGTTTTCCGACAGATGACAGGGTGGCGCCATACTGCCGGTTGAAGTTACCGACCTCAAACTCATCAAAATCGGATATTTTGAAATTACCCACACCGGCTCTGGCCAGTGTAATCAAATAGTCACCGCCAACGCCTCCCATGCCGGCAATGGCCACAGTAGCCTTTCTCAGTCGCTGCTGTTCCTGATCGGTGGTGATACCACTGTTGCGAGAGAATGCCAGATCGTAATTAAATTCATTCATTGTTATTCTGCCTGTGCTCGTGCAGATGAACTGCCCCCCTGATTATTGGTTGTTTTTACCACGGACGGTGCTATTCCTACAAAATGTGTTCAGCAGACCGTATCAAGAGTGTCGATATTTTTTACAAAAAAATGATTGATAGATAATGTGGTATTTGTAACTAATTGATAAACATAAATAAAAAAAACTGGCACGGGGGATGCATTAGTAAAGGCAGCCCGTGCTTTGGCGGCTGACACAGAATTTTTTTATAAGGAGATACACCATGAATAACATGTTCAATGCAAAGCTACTTACAGCAGCTGCTGTAATTGGTCTTAGCATGGCGAGCGTGCCAGCGGGCGCCGTAGCACTCAATGACTTTATTGTAGATGAAAGCAGCGTAGAGGGTTTGGGTGGCCAGTTCACAGCTGATAAAATCAACGGCTCGTACAGCGAAGTAGTTACTTTTGGCGCTGGCACCTTTGATACAGTCGCCTATGGCGATTTTGGCCAGTACCTGTCCAATGATGGTGCGACAAATGTCACGCCGATTGAGCTTAACAACTCATACGGAATGTATGCCTTGTTCGATGGCGCGGGTACTTTTGCCAATTTGGGTGGAGGTCTCACGCAATTTACCTTTACCTCGGCCAGTTTCAATCTGTACATTGACGTGGATCTGGATACCGGCAAGACGCTGCCAGGTGGAGCGCCCGGTGCGGTTGCCCTCGCAAACAGCGCGGATGACTACCTGATTGCCAGCGCCACCATGATGACCGCAGGATCGGGTGTCCTGGTTGCTGGGGTGGGTGGTTTCTTCGACCTCGTATTCAACGACTTTGCCCTGACAAATCCAGCTGGCACGAGCTACTTCGTAGACCCTGACCCCTTCCACATGCGTGTAAATGTGGATGGTGATTTCGACAGCTTCATCGTTGCTGGCACGCAGACCATCAATGGTGATTTCAGCGCGGTCTTTGTACCGGAGCCTGGCAGCCTTGCATTGCTGGGAATCGGCCTGACCGGTCTGGGTGCACTGGCGCGTCGTCGCCGCAAGAGTGCCTGAAACCTAGTCAGCTAGTTAGCTAGTCAGCCCAGATAAGCCCGGCTTTCCGCCGGGCTTATTTGTGGGGAACGGAACAGGAAAAGTCCGACCGCTCCTTCGCCATTCTGTTTGATACTGAAATATTCGTTGCGTGTCAGATTATTTTACAGTCACGACGCTCTTCGAATCATTTAAATAACAGCACAAATTCAGCGAAAAGCTTCTTGTCGAAATGCTCTGACATCTGTTGCTGCATCAGCTTCAGCGCATCGAATGGTTTCATGGCCTTCTTGTAGGACCGTTCGGACGTCAGTGCATCAAAGACATCGGCGATACAGCAAATGCGTGCATAGCGATGTATCTCCTTGCCCTTAAGGCGCTTTGGATAGCCTGTTCCATCGTGGAACTCGTGGTGCTGCATAACGATGTAGCGGCACTCATCCGAGAGGGCGTTGGCCTGTTTTAGTATTTTATATCCCTGAAAGGGGTGTATTCTCACATGCGCCATCTCGGCATCGGTCAGTTTTCCCGGTTTATTGATGACGTTCGGATCGACCATGATTTTACCCAGATCATGCAGAAAAAAACCTGCCCCCAGTTCATGCAGATCATGGGCATCGGAGTTTTTAAACAGTGCCTTCGACAGTAGAATTGAGGTTATACCTACATTGACTGAATGGGTATACGTGTAAAAATCGTGCGAGGTGATACGCAGTAAATTACTGGATGTCTCATCGTCGGCGAGTATCAGATCGGTAATGGAGGCGATCACCTTTTTGCTGGTTACAATGTTCTCGGAAGATGGGCTTTCAAACAGTCGTTCCATCATGGTTCTTGAATGCTGATACACCGCTTTGGCCTTCATGTCGGAAGCCATACTGCTATCATTCAGCGCTTCCAGAAGTTCGCTCGGGGCGAGAGTTTGCGGATTCCAGTTCTCAGGTACCGGTTGGTCTTTGGGATCGGCAATCCGAGTATCATCTTCTGACAGCGATGCGGGAATTGGCACATCGCTCCGATCGACATCCACCAGTATGTGTGTCAGCTTGCAGTTTTTAATTTTTTCGATCTGTTCTCGGTTCTTGATCTTAAATGAGCTCTTTAAGAACGGATGGTCGCTCCAGGAGAGCGGTAACTCAATGAACATTCCGATCGTTAACTGCTTGGTCGAAATTTTCTGGCGCATTCGATTCTCTTCGATTAATTATTATTAACTATCAATGTTAGTGTGTCTTGCGCTCCCTCCCAAAATAACCTCAAGATAAATAAGGGGTTAATCTCTTTGGAGGGGATGTTGAGTTCACATTATTTAACGGCAGATATGCCTGGGAGTTTAAGAGAAAATCGTAAATGCAGAGGGGCAGGGTGACTCACCGGATCTGATCAAGGATAATGGCCAAAACATGGCCAGTGAGGAGAGCTTGAGTTGGAGCTATCAAACTATTTTTACCGTACCCTGATCTATTCCGAGGTGAAAGGCCAGGTGCATGTTTATGAAAAATTGCCACCACATTCGTTGATTCCCCTGGATCCCTGGCTGGGGCGGGTTATTCAACTGGCCGATGGTCAACACACGCTTCAGGAGTTAATAGATTATGTAGCCAGTCAATATCAGGGAGACATACCGGAAAACTATTTAAAAACAATAGGATCTGTGATTGAACGATTGATTGAGTCCGAGGCTATTGGACTCTCGGAAACCCCCCATACCTTGCCCTATCACTTGGCCATGCCGAAAGAGCATCAAGACCCGGCGATGACAGAACGCTCAATGAAGGGTACAGTTTAGCCCGCTGGAAGATTCAGGGTTCAACAGTCGATAAAATTGACAGCAAGCCCACCACGAGCCGTCTCTTTATATTTGCTTTTCATGTCCTTTCCGGTTTCGCGCATGGTTCGAATGACCTTGTCCAGTGATATGAAGTGACTGCCATCACCATACAGGGCCATGCGGGATGCGTTTATCGCCTTTACCGAGGCCATGGCATTTCGTTCAATACAGGGGACTTGTACCAGTCCACCCACCGGATCGCAAGTTAATCCCAGATTGTGTTCCATGCCGATTTCAGCGGCATTTTCCACCTGCTGCGGTGTGCCGCCAAGGGCCTCGGTGAGTCCAGCCGCCGCCATGGAACAGGCTGATCCGACCTCTCCCTGACAGCCCACTTCGGCACCCGAGATTGAGGCGTTGATTTTATAGAGGATACCTATAGCGCCCGCTGTTAATAGAAAGCGGACAATGCTTTCATTATCGACCCCATTGCAAAATCGACTGTAATAGTGGAGGACGGCGGGGATGATCCCGGCGGCACCGTTGGTCGGCGCCGTAACGACCCGTCCACCGGCCGCATTCTCCTCATTGACCGCCAAGGCATAGAGATTCGTCCAATCCATGGCACTGAGAGGGGAAGAGCCACGCTCTGATTCAGCCTTGAGCTTGCGGTAGAGCCCCGCTGCGCGCCGTTTCACTTTCATCCCCCCGGGTAGAATTCCTTCTGTATGGCACCCCCGTTCAACTGTTTCCTGCATCACTTGCCAGATCTTGAGCAGCTGCTCCCGAACAGCATCTTCCGATTGCCAGCTTTTTTCATTCTCCATCATTAACTTGCTGATACTGTGGCCGGTATTGTTGCAAAGCGACAATAATTCAGCACCGGTTGAAAAGGGATACGGAAGATCAATAGATGTTTGCGGCAATTTGTCATCTTTGATCTCACTCTCTTCCAGGATGAATCCGCCACCTACCGAATAATAGACTTTGCTTTCCAACAGATGGTCATCTTCTCCAATGGCGCTAAAGCGCATTCCGTTTGGGTGGAGAGGCAAGTTCTTGCGCTTATGTAGAATCAGATCACTACCCTCAAAATATGAAACAGCCCGCTCACCGAGGAGATGAAGTATTCCTGAAGTACGTATTTGTGTAAGCCTGGGTTCAATCCGCTCAATATCGGTTGTGTCCGGTTGTTCACCTGATAATCCCAGCAGAACGGCCTTGTCGCTTCCGTGGCCTTTCCCTGTCGCCCCAAGGGAACCAAAAAGCTCCGATTTAATGCGTGATGTCTGGGATAAAAGGCCCGCAGATTTTAGGTGCAATGCGAATAGGCGTGCCGCCCTCATCGGTCCTACTGTGTGGGAGCTGGAAGGTCCTATGCCAATCTTGAAAAGTTCAAAGATGCTGATTGACATTGATTATCTCTCCAATAGTTGCATTGCAATCTTCACTATAGCTTAGACGGTTTATTGGATTGATAAGTGCCCGGGAAAAGTGGTCTGGGAGGAGGGGGCGCATGTAGCTGAAATATTCACCGGGAAGATCGGCTTGGCGTGGATTTTCTTGTCATCGAATCTTGGAGAATGCGGGCGCACTTGACGCGGAAGCTTCGCTGAATCCCTACCATCAGTCGGTGATGCTGGCATGGACGACCAGCTTCCCGATATCCCGGGTCTCTATCAAATCAATACCCTGGTGCATCCAGTGAACGGCCAGATCGGGATCAGTGATGTCATAGAGCATCCAGCGCCACGGGCCTGACGCGGGCATCTTGTCTTGGGATAACTTTGTGTGGTTGCAAATCAGGTATTGAGGATTCAGTCCCAATGCCCGGGTGACGCTTCGCTGGTCATAATTCCGCAGTACCCAACCTATGTCGATATCGCAGTGATTCTTCGCGTATTCGAGAGCATCGATACTGAACGATATCAGTATACACTGCGTCTTGAAACCAGTGAGGATCGGTAGTAGTGCCTGCATGACGGGTTTCAATCCCCAATGAGTGAGGCTCTCTTCCTTGACCTCAACCATGGCGCGCGCTGATGGGTATCGAACGAGTCGGGTCAGCGCTTCTTCCAAAAAACAGATGGGTTCTGGATTGAATCTCTCGCCCAGACGCTCAGGTTCATGAATACTGATTCCCTGCAGCTGTGCTTCAGGAATATCAAACAGGGCTCCCGGGTAATTTGCAGTGCGTTGAAAATCGGCATCATGCAGCAGGATAAACTGCCCCGGCTTATACATCTGGATGTCAAATTCCACCCAATTGGCCCCGGTATCAAGAGCGGCCTGAATACCTCTCCAACTGTTCTCCGGATACATCTCCATATATCCCCGGTGTGCCACCAGACGTGAAGAAAAGTCGTGCACTAGACGGCCTCTCCTTGACTGGATTTGCGATGTTGGCGGTTCATGGTACCTGGACGTGGGTGTCCATAGTAGTAGCCCTGAGCATAGTTTATACCATAGGTCTGGAGCAGGGCGTGGGTTTCTTCATCTTCCACCATCTCGGCAATGGTTTTTATGCCGAACTGATTGGCAATGCTGGCAATATGCTCGACCATGATCCTGTCGCGGCGATCCACGGCGATCTGCCGGACAAAGCTGCCTTCAATTTTAACGTAATCCACGGAAAGATATTTTAGATAGAGGAAGGAGGAGAAACCACTGCCGAAATCATCCAGGGCGAACTCAATACCCAGTTCATGCAGTTCATCGATCAGATGACTTAGCTCGGATATTCTCGGAAGCGCTTCCCGTTCGGTGATTTCAAATACGATCCGATCAGGCGGTATTTCCATCTTATTGGCAAATGCAACCATCTCACGGATCGTCTCTTCGTTTGCCAGGGTGCGTGAAGCGAGGTTGAAAAAGAGTTTGGTCTTTTCCACTGGATGTCTGACCAGGTACTCGATCCCTTTTCTGAAAACCTCCTTGTCCAGTTCGACCGTCAGTCCCAACTCCTCGGCGGCATGTATGAATTCATTTGCGGTAATATATTTTCCCTTCTCTTCAATGCGGGCGAGCACCTCATAGGCATGGAGGCCGCCCGGGATACTGACAATCGGCTGCAGGAAGGCGGCGATTCGATCCTCTTCCATTGCCAGGCGCAGAAATTCCCCTTTTTTGAAAATCTCCATTTCGGCGCAATTTTCATTTTCTCCCAATACAGCCACACAGTTTTTACCGCTGCGTTTGGCTTTGTACATCGCCACATCCATTGCAATATTGAGGTTCTCGACACCATCGCCATTGTGTGGATAGCTAACGACACCAAAGCTGCCGCTGATCCTGATTTTGCAGTCGGGCAACTCCAGCGCAGAATTGACCAGAATATTCCGCAGTTTTTCCGCCGAAGAGAAACCGTGATCAAAATCCGTCTCCGGTAAAATTATGGCGAACTCATCCCCGCCGAGACGTGCGATCACATCACTTTTTCTGGTTTGGCCTTTTAGTAGCAAGGCCAGTTTCTGCAAGGCCATATCGCCGATCGGATGTCCATAGGTATCATTGATATGCTTGAAGTTATCCAGGTCGATCATGATCAGGCAGAAACTGCGACAGTGCCGGGTGGCGCGGTCCACCTCATAATCGAGAAGCTGTTCGAATTTTCGCCTGTTGTAGAGCCCGGTCAAGGGGTCCCGCACTGAAAGCTCTTCCAGGCGGTACTGGAAATCCTGCAGGGTAACCAGCATTCGGTTGAAGTAATCCGTGAGGTGATGTACCTCGCGTATCCAGCCTCCGTGCCTGGCCCGCTTCGAGAGGTCGGCGCTATGGGTGATCTCTCCCATGATTGCGGCCAGGGTGGTTATGGGTTTGACTACGAAGGCTTTGAGTTTAAAAAACAGGCCCACAAACAGCAGTGCCATGATCAGAATAAAGTATCCGAGCATGATGTTGATAATGAGTGAGAGTGATATTTTGAGATTCTCTATCGGATAACGAATATCTATGACGCCGTTGATGTCACCCGGTTGGGCCTCCTCGTGGCACCGCGTACACTCTTCACTGACGATAACCGGGTAGATATAGCGGATCTCTGATGAACCGGTTTTCAATATCTCCTTGCCGCTGTTGAGAGCCTGCTGAATCAACGGATCAGCTTCCCTTAGCTCTGCCTCACCGGGTATGTCGCCGTACTCCTTGATAACCGGCTGGCCGCGAAAGGCCATGATCTCCATCCTTGGAGCGGCCTTATTCAGCCGTTCTATAGTTGCCAATATCTCTTTTTTATTCCAGCCATCACTCATCACGGAATAAAGACTTTGGAAAATTAGCTCCGCAGTCTGCCGTGCATCCTCCCTGGATAGGTCTTCAATGGCCTTCTGTTTGACATTTGAGGAAATGAGGAAGATCACAATAAGGGAGATAAACAGGTAGCCGACTGATAGCAGCAGGATAAAGTGCAGAAGGGGCATTCCCTTGAAGCGTTTTTTTATATTTTGCGGCATTTTTCCATTCGCCTTGTAACCACTGTCTTGAAGGTTACGGTTCATCTGGCATTATCCAGCCAGATCAAATAACCATAATAGTTAGATATTACCCATCCTGGTGTAACGACATTAATGATGCGATAAATAATAACCGTATACCAGCGTTTGAATCTTGAAATATCAAGCTATGGGGCTGTGTTGCTAAGTGTCCTGATAAGCCCTGCGCAGTTTTAACTCACGAACTCAGCGGATTCTTGAGTGCGATTTTCCGGCAGATAGCGGGGTATACTCGGTAAAGTCTGCTTCATGCGGGCATGGTCGAGGCGGAATTATATATAAATAACAATAAGATATCCCATAATAACCAGCCAATTAAAACCCTGGTAATTGAGTGGTGTATTTTAAGTAATCCCAGGTACAATCCCCTGTAAATACTTACAAGATTACTAGGTTATTATGGAGAGTATGACAATGAATATAGAAATCCCCCAGCGTGACGGTGACGGCTATCTGGTTGATATGAACACCTGGACACCGGAGGTTGGCAGGGCAATGGCCGATGCTGATGGTGTGATGCTTGATGATGAAAAATGGGGTCAGATACTAAAAGCCCGTGAATATTATGAAGAGCACGCTGTTGTTCCGCCTATCCGAAAGTTCGCCAAATATCTGGGTGCGCCTTCCAAGGAGATGTTCAATCTCTGGTTGACCGGGCCTATGAAGCCAATCACCAAATACGGTGGCCTGCCCAAACCGACAGGTTGTGTATAATCAGCGTCTATTTATCTGAGGATGGGTGTTTTTTAAAGGCGATCAATGATGAAGTTTCCTGAAACCGGAAAAAAGGCACCCAAATTCACGCTGCTTGATCAGAACCAGAATAAGGTCAGCCTGGCGGACTACTTGGGAAAGAATGTGGTGATCTACTTCTACCCCAAGGCGTCCACGCCGGGCTGTACCGTTCAGGCGTGCGGAATACGTGATTCCAAACGCGTATTCGATAAATTGAACACGGTGGTTATTGGCATCAGCCCGGATGCGCCTCGGCGCTTGATCAACTTTACCGAAAAGCAGGATCTCAACTTTACCCTGCTTTCAGACGAGGACCATGCCGTTGCGGAAAGTTATGGTGTCTGGGGAGAGAAGAAGTTCATGGGCAGGGTGTTTGATGGTATCCATCGGACAACCTTTATTGTCGATACCAAGGGTATCTTGCGGCATGTCATGGCAAAGGTAAAAACCAAGACTCACCATGAAGACGTGGTGCAATACATCGAGAATAATCTAATCTAGCGACCGCGATTGCGAAATTGCGGATGTATTTTCACCAGAAAAAGCATCGCTCTTAGGTAACCGTCCATCTGGACAGGGCGTATAATAAGCACGTATGAAGACACAGATTTATCAAGGTGCCATGAGTACTCTAAAAGTCTATTTGTATGCCGGTTGCGGAACCTGCCGAAAAGCAAAAAAATACCTCGCTGAGCATGACATTCAGTTCACTGAAATCCCCATACGTGAACAACCTCCCTCGGTGCAGGAACTGGGCGCTATGCTCGATGCCTACGATGGTGCGATAACCCGGCTTTTCAATACATCAGGGCAGGATTACCGGCGGGGCGGTTATAAAGAAAAGCTCAAGACCATGTCTGTTGAAGAGATGATTTCGGAGCTTGCCGTGAACGGTAACCTGATTAAAAGACCCTTTGTTATTTCTGACGCGACAGCCCTTATCGGATTTAAGCAAGAGGAGTGGGATAAGGTTTTTCATGTCGGTTGAGTTCCCGCCGGCAGAAAGTTCGTTAATATCTCCTTATATTTTTAGCACCACTGAACCAGGATAGATTCCAGGAAGATCCACATCAATGAAACAATACTGGCTAATGAAAACAGAACCGGATGCCTATTCGATTGATGACTTAAAACGGGATCGAACCGAACATTGGGATGGCATCAGGAATTACCAGGCCCGCAACTTTATGATGAAGGATATGAAACCGGGTGACGAAATACTGTTTTATCATTCCAGTTGCAAGGTTCCGGGGGTTGTCGGATTGGCCCGTGTCTGCAAGGAGGCGTATCCAGACTTCACTGCATGGAATCCGGACTCAAAATATTACGACCCAAAATCAACCCCGGAAAAACCGCGATGGTATATGGTGGATGTGGAGTTCGTAAAAAAATTCCCTGAAGTGATTTCACTCAATCAGATCAGACAAACGCCTACGCTAGAAGGGATGAAGTTACTGCAAAAAGGGAACAGACTCTCTATCATGCCGCTCAATAAGCATGAATTTCAGACTATCTGCAAACTTGCGCAAGCTTAGCCGACGCCATATTCACATCAGAAAAAAATTATTTTTCTGATGTGACCAAATCTTTAAGCAGATAGTTACTATAGGCATCAAGAACTTTTTGCTGGGCCTGGGTCCTGGGTGTGTTTGCCTGGGCCATTTTGCGGTTGTACCAGCCTAAAATACCAGGGGGAAGCGGGGTCTGGGCTTTCCTCATGTCGATATTCCTGTTTAAAAATCAAATTAAATCTATGTACTAAGTATACATCTGGACTCGATAAAAGCATAGATTGTGGATGGAAAACGAGTCATTTTTCTTAGAGGCAGATATGCCTGGCGGGCTTTGTTTTCTATAAGTGGCTACGTACAGGATTATTTGGGGTCAATCGTTCTTAGATGATTCCATTGGGCTATGGCCCAGCGCCAGAACTCTGCAATACTTGCCGAATGCTCAGGCGGTAGTGGTTGGTTGAGGAAACTCAGTGCGCTGATTAACACGGCAACCGGATTTGTCATATTGATTGGATCAGAGCCCAGGCACTTGCTCAATTTTTGGCCGTTTTTGTCGGTAACCAGTGGCAGATGCTTATAGTTTGGCGTGGGAAGATCGAGTAATTGTTGTAAATAGATCTGGCGTGGCGTGGAGGTCAGCAGATCAGCTCCACGCACCACATCGGTAATGCCCTGGTAGGCATCGTCCACCACTACCGCAAGTTGATAGGCAAAGAGGCCATCGGCTCGTCTCAGTATGAAATCGCCGATCTCCCTGGCGATATTTTGACTAATGGTTCCCCGTATTTCGTCAGTAAAAATGACCGGCCGATCTTGGGTGATCAGGCGAATCGCGTGCCGTTTTGCACCACTATTTGACCTTGAGATGGGTCTGTTTCTGCAGGTCCCTGGATAAATCACCCCTTCTGCGCCTGCTACACCCAGGGCCTGAATTTCGCTGCGGCTGCAAAAACACGGATAGAGGATATTTTTTTGCTGTAATTCATTCATTGCCTCCCCGTAAGCATCAAGACGGGTACTTTGATAAAGCACCGACTCGTCCCATTCGAAACCAAGAGACTCAAGTGTCCTTAAGATGCTGTCCGCAGCACCCGCCACCTCGCGTGGTGGATCGATATCCTCTATCCTGATCAGCCACTTGCCTTGCCGCTTTCTGGCATCAAGATAACTGCCCATGGCGGCTACCAGCGAGCCAAAGTGAAGAGGGCCGGAAGGTGAAGGTGCAAATCGTCCGCGGTAATTCATAGATCGAAGTAAAAAACTATACGCTCCGAGCGAAAATATCCCGATGTTTCGCGGTATAACTCCATCCCCGGACAAAAAAGCCGGCTAAAAGCCGGCTTGAGTTTGACAGGTGCGATATTGATGGCTTTAGCTCATCTGTTTTTCCCGGATCTCATCCAGGGTCTTGCAATCAATACAGAGAGAGGCGGTAGGTCGTGCCTCCAGCCGGCGAATCCCAATTTCCACACCACAGGCTACACAATAGCCGTAGTCATGGCTGTCAATAAGATTTAAAGTCTCTTCGATCTTTTTGATCAGCTTCCGCTCGCGGTCACGGGTGCGCAACTCAAGGCTGAATTCCGATTCCTGGGTGGCCCGGTCGTTGGGGTCGGGAAAGTTGGCGGCGTCATCCTTCATGTGATGGACGGTCCGGTCAACCTCTTCCATCAATTCCTGCTTCCATGCCCTTAGGATGGCCCGGAAATGCTCTTCCTGCGCCTCACTCATGTACTCCTCGCCCTTCTTCTCTTTATAAGGCTTGAAGCCAAAAGGGCCGGTAAGGTCATTCTCTGGCTTTTTCTTTGCGGTCATTCAATGACTCCTGGAAAACCACGCTAACGAAGTCGGGTATGATAACCAGAATCTTCTGTTTCGGGCAACACTTGTCAGACACCCCCATTATTGGTCCGTGTTGCGTACTGCCGGCTCAGGTAAAATAGACGTTTTCAAACCTGTCGCCTTGCCCTGCAAGGAATGATAATTAGCAGTTAAAAGAGTAGGTTATGACAAATCTGGAAGCACTGATATGGGATGTGGATGGCACATTGGCCGACACTGAGCGGGATGGACATCGTGTCGCTTTTAATAGCGCATTTTCCCAGGCTGGCCTGGAGTGGCACTGGGACGTGGAAATGTATGGTCAATTACTCAAAGTGACCGGGGGCAAGGAGCGAATCCGCTATTATCTCGACAGGTTCAATCCTGCCTGGGAACGCCCATCTGATCTGGACCGGTTTATTGCTGAATTGCATCGTCATAAGAGCGAGGTTTTCGTGTCACTAATGAAAGAAGGCCGGATACCTCCACGAAGTGGGGTGATCAGGTTGATTGACGAGGCGGCGGCAGCCGGTTTACGGCTGGCCATTGCAACCACCACAACGCCGGCCAATGTGGATGCCCTGCTGGAACAGTTTTTCGGACGTGCAGGAAAGCATCCGTTCGAGGTGATAGCTGCCGGTGATGTGGTTCCGGCAAAGAAGCCGGCGCCGGATATCTACCTCTGGGCCCTTGAGAAAATGGGCCTGAAACCAGAGGCGTGTGTGGCGATAGAGGACTCCCATAACGGTCTCCTATCGGCCACCTCCGCCGGTATTTCGACCGTGGTCATTACTCTGAATGGATACACGGCCAATGAGGATTTCACCGGTGCCAGTCTGGTCGTGGACCAATTGGGGGATAGTGAAAATCCAGCCTGTGTCGTGGCTGGCGAACTTAATGGGGCAGCCGTGGTAGATGTCGGTATGTTGCGCAGGCTGCATGCGGTATCCTGAGCTGGCAGCCTGTCTGTGGTTTTACCCTTGCAACTTAAATACCTTTCAATCACACATTAAATGAGTAGCTTCGCCGATGATAGCTGATCGAATGGCATCTATACGCCCCTTCTATGTAATGGAACTGTTGGCGCGTGCCAGGGAATTGGAAAACAGCGGCCGCTCAATTATCCACATGGAGGTAGGGGAGCCCGATTTCGAGACGCCCAGGCCTATTATCGAGGCAGGGATGCGGGCGCTGGATGAGGGTTATACCCACTATACACCGGCGGCGGGAATTCCGGAGTTGCGTGCAGCTATAGCCGCGGATTATCGGAATCGTTATGGCGTTCACCTTGATCCGGCGCGGATACTGGTAACCCCGGGTTCTTCAGGGGCGTTGCAACTGGTGATGAGTATCGTAGTGAATCCGGGGGAGGCGGTGATGATGGCCGATCCCGGTTACCCCTGCAATCGCCATTTTGTCCGACTGGTTTCCGGCGAGCCGGTGACCGTACCGGTGGGTCCGGAGTCCGGTTATCAACTGACGGCCGAGATTATCGAGCGCGAGTGGACTGACAATATGCGCGCGGTGATGGTAGCCTCGCCTTCGAACCCTACCGGCACACTGATCAAGCGTGAAGAACTGAACAGGATATACCGGGTGGTCAAAGAGCGGGGTGGTATCCTCATAGTCGACGAGATTTATCAGGGGCTGGTATACGGAGCTGATCCCTTTACCGCACTTGAGATCACCGATGATCTGTTTATCATCAACAGTTTCTCCAAGTATTACGGTATGACCGGCTGGCGGCTGGGCTGGATGATCGCTCCCGAACGTCATGTCAGCGCTGCTGACCGGCTGGCGCAAAATATTTTTCTATCCGCACCAACCCCTGCCCAGTATGCCGCGCTGGCAGCCTTTGGAGACGAGACCCAGCGTATTGTTGAACAGCGGTGTGGGGCATTCCAGGCGCGCCGGGATTATCTGTTGCCGGCACTGAGACAGCTGGGTTTTGACATTCCCGTGGAGCCGGAGGGTGCTTTTTATCTGTACGCCAACTGTAAAAAGATAACCGAGGACAGCTTTGCCTTTGCCCATGAATTGCTGGAGTCGGAAGGTGTAGCCACTACACCGGGTAAGGATTTTGGAGATAACCTGCCAGAACAACATGTGCGATTTGCCTACACCACCTCCATGGAGAAACTGGCAGAAGGTGTGGCGCGAATCGCCCGCTTTATCGATCGCTGATCATTCCCGCGCGGTACCGGCACACCAAAGGCGTGTTGCACCGACCACGGCCGCAGGCATGGCGGCAAAGTTCAGTATTGGAATCATCATCAACAGCGTGACCCCGCCACCAAAACCAAGCGCTGCCAGGCGGGTCTGTTTTAGCCGGTCATGCTGTGATCGGAAATCCAGTCCATGATTCCCCAGTGGATAATCGGCATACTCGATGGCCAGAAACCAGGCGCTGAACAGTAACCAGAGAAAAGGTGCCAGCAGGTTAATCCCGGGAATGACGAACAGCAATAACAGAGGTATTGCCCGGAGCAGGAAGTAACCCAGTTTTCTCAATTCCGACTGTATGGTCGGCAGAATCAGTTGTTGGAGGGTCCGCCGGCTTTCAGGCGGTTTGTTGCCGGTCAATAGCTCCTCCACCTTGGCGGAGAGTAGACTATTGAACGGTGCGGCAATCAGGTTGGCGACCGCGGTGAACGTATAAAAGGTGATCAGCAGAACACTCAGGGCAAACAGTGGCCATAGCAGCCAGCGCAAAAAGCTCAGCCAGCTGGATTCTGGCAGAAAGGTATTCAGCAGGCTGTCAAACTGGCTAAAACCGATCCAGCCGATAATGACAAAGACTACAATGTTGATTGCAACGGGTGCCAGCAGATATCGCCTGAGGCCGGGCCGCGTCAGCATCTTTAGTCCCTGGAATAGCTGATTGATGCCGGTAAATGGATTGTTTTTCATGTAGTTGTATAGCCGGGCGGGTGGTTTATTATCGGAATAGCAGGTGCGAAATTGCCGATATTCTACCCTATTTGTGTATCCAGATCAGGCGAGAACTTCAGCGTGCTCCAGTTTTTGGCCGCCGGCAGACTACCCACGGAGGCGAGCGCGGCGCACCAACCAGGGTGTGGCTGAAAATTGACGCAGGAGAGACGGCCGTTTTTCATGGAACGGGAAAAAATACCCCTGCCTTCGGCCTTGGTACTGGCTTCCAGGGCGGTCCAGTGGACAAAGAATGCCTGCTTTAAAGCTTCGTCATCCAGTGATTCAAGCTGCCTAAATACCTCATGATCAAACATCTTACGGGCGATTCTTCGCAAGCTTTTCCGCATAACCACAAACTCCAGATCAATGCCAATGGGATATTCCGTGCTCACCGCCAGCAAGGCGAGCTCTCCGGCATGGCTGAGGTTGAACTGGAGATTGTTTTCTGCTGATTTCAGCCGGGGTTTGCCTTTCTCACCATAGCTGATCTGTATCAGGGCAGGAGGGATTCCGGAATATGCAGATAATATCGAGCGTAAGCAACCACGGGCATTTCCAAACCGGATCTGCTCTTCTCTGTGTGACAACTGCTTGCGACGTATTTGTTCATCAGGGGTGAGCAGGTGTGCGAGGTCCAGCCCCGGCGTGGATAATTCGATTTTCCAGATATGGACTTCATTCCTGCCGGGCAGGGCGGGCATGACATCAGGTATTATCCACTGATCAATCTTCAGCATTATCTCAAGAAGCGCTCTGCTATGGAGGATTCATGGGTAGCTTTCTCCGGCTTCATGATATTCTTCCATGATCATTTGTCGGAGTCACTCACCAATTACCGGAGGTATTATCATGGGCCTGGAGCTGGTCAGTTTTGCCATTTGTCCGTTTGTGCAGCGTGCGGTAATCGCATTGAAAGAGAAGCGTGTGGATTTCGATATCACTTACATCGATCTGGATAACCCCCCTGATTGGTTCAAGGAGATTTCACCTTTTGGCAAGGTACCACTGCTCAGGATAGGTGATGAAGTACTGTTCGAATCAGCCATCATCAACGAGTATCTGGATGAGGTTTATCCACCCGCACTGCATCCGGAAAACCCGCTGGAACGCGCCAAGCACCGGGGCTGGATCGAGTTCGGATCAAATCTGCTATTCGATCAGTTCAAGGCGATGATGGCGAAGGATGAAGATAGCTTCCAGCAGCAGTGCGAGGTTCTGGGTGGTTCCTTCGCCCGCCTTGATCCGGTGATCAGTGACGGCCCTTACTTCATGGGAGAACGTTTCTCATTACTCGATACCGCCTATGCGCCTTTTTTTATGCGTTTTGAAATCCTCAAAAAACATCATGAAGCCCTGGAAGATCTTATGCCGACCCGGCTGAGTCGATGGGGTCAGGCCTTGCTGGACAGGGATTCCGTCAAGACCTCTGTTGTGGATGACTTTGAACAGCGTTTTGTGGCTTTTGGCAAGAGCAAAGGCTCCTTCATCCTGGCGAAAGCCTAAATCCGCGCGTGACAAACCGCGAAAGAACCATTATCCGCCCAGCGGTTTCGTGCCAGTCAGTTGAGCAATTGTCTGATCTGCCACCACTGTTGCGGCGTATCTACGCCCTGCGCGGTGTGAGCGGCCCCGACGAGTTGCAATACAGCCTGGGCGCCCTGATTCCGCCGGAGCAGCTTGGTGGCACGGCCGGGGCGGCAAAACTGATTCACCAGGTAATGGAAAACAATGGACGCATACTCATTGTCGCCGACTTTGATGCGGATGGTGCAACCAGCTGTGCCCTGGCGGTCCGCTCACTGACAGCCATGGGTGCAGAACGGGTCATGTTCATGGTGCCGAACCGTTTTTCGGACGGTTACGGATTGACTGAGGAGATAGCCGGGAAGGCGGCGGATTTCGGCCCGGATCTTGTGATCACGGTGGATAACGGTATATCGAGCCTGAAGGGAGTGGCGCTGCTACGAGAGAAAGGGATTGCCGTTATGGTGACGGATCATCATCTGCCCGGCACCGATTTGCCCAACGCCAACGTAATCGTGAATCCGAACAGTCCCGATGAGTCTTTCGAAAGCAAACATCTTGCCGGGGTAGGGGTTGTGTTTTATGTCATGGTAGCCCTGCGAGCCTGGTTACGGCAAATTGGATGGTTCGAGTCGAGAGATCTTGCGGAGCCAAATCTGGCTGATTTTCTTGATCTGGTGGCACTGGGGACGGTTGCCGATGTGGTCAGACTGGATCATAACAATCGGATTCTGGTACAGCAGGGGCTGGCGAGAATTCGCGCGGGCCGATGTTGCCCTCTGATACGCGAAATATTTTCCAAAGCCGGGAAGTCGTTAGCGCGCGCGGTTGCTGGCGATCTTGGCTTTATCGTGGGCCCCAGGCTTAACGCTGCGGGGCGGCTGGACGATATGTCTGTGGGAATTGCCGCATTGATCAGTGATTCGTCGATCCAGGCCGCGAAAACCGCGGATCTGCTCGATCAGATGAATAGCGAGCGCAAGCAGATTGAGCAGGCGATGAAGGAGCAGGCGCTGGAGCATCTCAGTCGCCTGGAACTGGGTGAACAGCTTCCGTACGGGCTTTGTGTATACCAGGAAGGGTGGCATCAAGGTGTTATTGGCATCCTGGCATCACGTATCAAGGATCGCTATCACCGGCCGGTAATCGCTTTTGCCGAGGCAGATGAAAACACTCTGAAAGGCTCGGCCAGGTCGATCGAAGGTCTACATATCCGGGATACCCTGGAAGCAATAGCAGTCGCCTGTCCCCGGTTGCTGCAGAAATTTGGCGGGCATGCCATGGCGGCGGGTTTAACCCTGGCAAAATCCGATTTTGGGGAATTTCGCAGTCGGTTTGATGAAGCGGTGGCGGTACAGCTCAGGGGGCGGAGCCTGACAGGTGAGTTGGTTTCCGATGGCAGTCTGGAATCGGATCAGCTGGACCTTCAGTTAGCTGAACAGCTTGATCAGGCGGGGCCATGGGGGCAGGGCTTTCCCGAGCCGCTGTTCGATGACTGGTTTGAGATTGAGCAGCAACGGACGGTTGGCGGCAGGCACGCAAAAATGACTTTGCGGCGAAAAGATTGCTCCGAAATCCTGGAGGCGATCGCTTTTAATCAGGCTGAATCCATGCCGGCGCAACAGGGGGCAACCATTCATGCGGCTTACCGACTTTCAGTCAATGAGTTTCGAGGCGCAAGAACATTGCAGTTAATGATTGAATATTTTCAGGTGGTTAAGTGATGTCCGATGATTTTGAATCATATGAATATGATGAAGAAGAGCAACAGGTCTCCCGTAGCGAAATCAAGCGTCAGCACCTGGCGCTTCAGGCATTGGGCGAGCGACTGGTCAGCCTCAAACCGGCGCAGTGGGAAGAGTTTGGCTTTTCGGACGTGATGCTGGATGCCCTGCAGGAATCACAGCGGATCAAAAGCCATAATGCCATGCGTCGTCACATCCGGCGCCTTGGGAAGCTGCTCAATCAAGAGGATACGGAGAAAGTAGAGTTGCTGTTCAAGCGGATGGATGATCGGGCGATGCAGGATACTCAGCGTTTTCACCGTATAGAGCAGTGGCGGGATCGGCTGATCGATGGCGACGACAAAACTCTGTCAGATCTGTTGGATATTTGTCCTAATGTAGACATTCAGCACATAAGGCAATTAATTCGTGCTGGAAAAAAAGAACGGGAAATGGCAAAGCCACCGGCCGCTCAACGTAAATTATTCAAATATCTCAGAGAGTTAGATATTAAATGAAAATTTATTTACGGATGATTTACTGCTAAGTAAATTTAATGGCTGTATAAAATATACCCTTTCAAAGCCGGGACAAATCGCTATAATTGGGTTCGGTTCCGTCAGGTGCAACGTTTCTGACGAAAAAACACAAACGTACATTAGGCTGAGACAACGAGACTATCTGTATGACGACAAAAAACCGGCCTGTCTATCTAGACCTGACGCAGTTCCGCTTTCCGATTGCCGCCATCATGTCGGTGGGACATCGGGCCAGTGGTGTGCTGATGATCCTGGCCATTCCCTTCCTGGCATATACCCTTGATCTCTCTCTCTCCGGACCGGAAGGTTTTGCAGAGGCGAAGGCGATTTTGGACAGTCTGTTTATTAAACTGGTCCTGTTCGTCGTTCTTTGGGCGATGCTGCACCATTTACTGGCGGGCATTCGTTACCTGCTGCTTGATTTTCACCTGGGTGTTGAGAAGGAGATAGAGACCAAATCGGCGCAGGCCGTTATGGTGGCTGCTCCTGTCCTCGCCGTATTGATTGGGTTAGTGCTATGAGTCGTCAAGCATCCGGATTGCGCGCATGGGCGCTGCAACGCATAAGTGCAGTCTATCTGGGCCTGTACCTTATATATATGCTCGGCCATCTGAGCTTCAATGCGCCTGAAACCTACGAAGCATGGCGAGCCTATGTTGCGGACCCCGGTGTTACCATCGGCATGTTGCTGTTTGTCACAGCACTACTGATACATGCCTGGGTCGGCATTCGCGACGTGCTGATCGATTATATCCATCCCATCATGGCCAGGGTAGGTCTGCTCAGCCTGTTTGCGATCGGCTTCATCGCTTGCGGCCTCTGGTTTGCCAAGGTTGTATTCCTCGCCAGTGTGGCTGCCTGAACACCACATATTAATATAGGTATATCATGACGCTAGCCAGAAGACGTTTTGATGCGCTGATTATCGGTGCCGGTGGTGCCGGTCTGAACGCAGCGCTACAGCTTGCCAACGCCAACCTGCGAGTTGCAGTTGTCTCAAAAGTATTTCCAACCCGCTCCCATACGGTTGCCGCTCAGGGTGGTGTGAATGCCGCGCTGGCCAATGTCTTTGAAGATAATTGGCACTGGCATATGTTTGATACCGTCAAGGGATCGGATTACCTGGGTGACCAGGACGCCATCGAGTATATGTGCCGCGAGGCAATCCCCACTGTCTACGAGCTGGAGCACAATGGCGTGCCGTTCTCCCGCCTGGACAACGGGAAGATCTACCAGCGTGCCTTTGGCGGCCAGAGCCAGAATTTTGGTGGTGCCCAGGCGGCACGCACCTGTGCCGCGGCGGACCGTACTGGTCACGCTATTCTGCACACGCTGTACCAGCAGAACATCCGGGCCCGCACCCACTTTTTTGACGAGTATTTCGGTGTCGAGCTGATTCGTGATAGCGAAGGCGCTATCCTGGGCGCCCTGACACTGGAGATCGAGACCGGTGAGCCGCTGCTGATTGAGGCCAAGACCACCTTGCTGGCCACCGGCGGTTGCGGACAGGTGTTCCGTACCACCTCCAACGCCCATATTAATACCGGTGACGGTATGGCCATGGCGTTACGGGCTGGCGTGCCGTTGATGGATATGGAGTTCTTCCAGTTCCATCCCACCGGTATCGCCGGACGTGGCATGCTGATTACCGAGGGTGTGCGCGGCGAGGGTGGTTATCTGGTCAATAAGGATGGAGAACGCTTCATGGAGCGTTATGCCCCCAACGCCAAGGATCTCGCCAGCCGCGACGTGGTGGCGCGCGCCATTGTGACCGAGGTGAAAGAGGGACGTGGTTGCGGCCCCAACGCGGATCATGTGCTGCTGAAGGTGGACCACCTGGGTGAGGATATCATCGCCAAGCGTCTGCCGGGCATCCGCGAAAGCTCCAAGATCTTTGCCGGCGTCGACCCTGCAGTAGAGCCGATTCCGGTATTCCCCACCGCACATTATGTGATGGGTGGTATCCCGACCGACCGACTGGGTCATGTGGTGGTGCCTGCTTCCGACGGCTCTGAGCAGATCGTGCCCGGACTCTACGCCGCTGGTGAGTGCGCCTGCGTGTCGGTGCATGGCGCCAATCGACTGGGCGGTAACTCGCTGCTGGATATTCTGGTATTCGGTCGTGCGGCTGGACAGCAGATTATTGATCATCTGAAGGACGACCCGGAACACAAGACGATGGATGAAACCGCCGTCGAGCAGGCCGTGGCCAGACTGACCCGTTGGGAGCAGCCGGGCGAGGGTATCTCGGTGCGCGAACTGCGTGACGAGTTCCGCAAGGTAATGGAAGATCATGCTGGCGTATTCAGAACAGACGACATCATGTCGGAAGGTGTCGCCAAGGTTAAGGCGCTTCGCGAGAAACTGAAGGATGTGCGCCTGGGTGACCAGAGCAAGGTGTTCAATACCGCACGCATTGAAGCCCTGGAGCTGGAAAACCTGATTGACATCGGTATGGCGATTGTTCTTTCCGCGCTTGAGCGCAAGGAGAGCCGCGGTGCCCACTCCCGTCCTGATTATACCGAGCGTGATGATGCGAACTGGCTGAAGCATTCGGTCTATTTTAAAGAGGGTGATCGGCTGGATTACAAACCGGTTCAGACCAAACCGCTTACCGTCGATACCTTCCCACCGAAGCCACGTGTCTACTGAGGGTTGATGAATGAAATTTTTTGTTTACCGTTATAACCCCGACGTCGATACCGCTCCGCACATGCAGGAGTATGACGTCGAGGTGACCCGAGGCATGATGCTTCGCGACGCCCTGATGGAGATTAAACGTCAGGATGAGGCTTTCGCTTTCCGTCACTCCTGTGGCGAGGGCGTGTGTGGCTCAGACGCTGTTAACGTCAATGGCAGCAATCTGCTCGGTTGCACCACCCCTGTGAGTGAGTTGAAAGAGCCGGTCAATGTCCGTCCGCTTCCGGGTCGCCCTGTAATCCGGGATCTGGTCGTCGATATGTCCCAGTTCTATCAGCAGTACCGGGCGGTCAAACCCTATCTGATCCACAAGGACCCCCTGCCTGAACAGGAGATTCTGCAGTCTCCCGAGGATCGGGATAAACTGGACGGTCTGTACGAATGCATCATGTGCGGTTGCTGTTCCACTGCGTGTCCTTCGTTCTGGTGGAACCCGGACAAGTTCCACGGTCCGCAGGCGCTGCTGCAGGCTTGGCGATTCCTGGCGGACAGCCGCGACCAGGCCACCGAAGAGCGTCTGGACGCACTGGAAGGACCCTATAAATTGTACCGCTGTCACTCGATTATGAACTGTGTTGAGTATTGTCCAAAATCACTCAATCCCACCAAGGCGATTGGCAAGATCAAGGAACTGATGCTGAAGCACTCAATCTAGTGTGATTGTGCCAGTGCAGGAATCCGGCCTTCCTCCTCTCGGGCAGCTACGCTGGCAATGCCGGCGTGGCATGCTCGAGTTGGATTATGTGCTGATCGGATTCCTTGATAGGCACTTTTCCGACCTTCCGCTTGAAGACCAGCAGCTGTTTGTGCGGATGCTGGATTTTGAAGACCAGCTGTTGCTGGACTGGGTCATGGGTAACGTGGTTCCCTCCGATAGTAATATCCGGCGCCTGATCACGCTGATGCAGATGCGATCCTAGTTAGAAAAATCCTATTATTTCTGTTACACAGGGAGTGTGATGAACAGAGAGCAGGCGCCGTTGCGCATTCGGCTTCACCAATCAAAAATATTGATCCTTTACCGGCACCTGTTGCATGCGGTGTTGATCGCATATTCTGTTGTCGCTGCGGTTTCATATCCCCTGGAGATGCTGTTGCCAATTGCCTGGCTGGTGGTCTCCTGGTATCTGCTGTATCAAAAAATACGGTATCGGGCAGGCGAACAATCAACCATTGTCTGGAGACCGGATGGCAGCTGGTTGATCGAGCGGGAGAACGGGGCGACTCAGTACTACCCGGCACTGCATAGCTGTTTTTCTATCCACCGGCTGACAATCCTGGGGTTTCGGAAAGGATATTTCAGCCGGCGATACTATCTCCTGCTTGTGGACAACTGTGATCCTGAGCAGCACCGACGATTACGGGTCCACCTCAAGCTACGGATCAGTCAACAGGATTCAAGGGTTGATAATTATTCGGTATCAGGACAGTAGGCATCTTCTGGAAACGATCGTCCTGACGGGGGAAGTCGATATTAAAATGTAGTCCGCGACTCTCCTTACGATGCTGCGCGGAATGGATAATCAGGTAGGCAACCTCTACCAGATTGCGCAGCTCCAACAAGTCATTGGTAACCCGGAAATTGCTGTAGTACTCCTTGATCTCATGCCGTAACAGGTTAATGCGCCGTTTCGCACGTTCCAGTCGTTTGTTACTACGGACAATGCCGACATAGTCCCACATGAAGTGGCGCAGTTCGTTCCAGTTATGGGAGACCACCACCTCTTCATCAGAGTCGGTAACCCGGCTTTCATCCCATGGCATGACCTCGGGCAGCGTGGCGGCTGAGGGCAGGCGTTGCTCGATATCCAGCGCCGCCTGCTGCGCATAAACCAGGCATTCCAGTAGGGAATTGCTGGCCATGCGATTGGCGCCATGCAATCCGGTATAGGAGGTTTCACCAATGGCGAAAAGATTCGGCACATCGGTTCTGGCCTTGAGGTCGGTAATGACACCGCCACAGGTATAGTGGGCGGCCGGTACCACAGGAATTGGATCGGTGGTTATATCAATGCCGAATTCGAGGCACTTGGCGTAGATATTTGGAAAGTGTTCACGGATGAACTCGGCTGGCTTGTGACTGATATCCAGGTAGAGGCAGTCCGCGCCAATCCGCTTCATCTCATGGTCTATAGCCCGCGCCACTATATCCCTTGGTGCCAGTTCGGCGCGCTTATCAAACCGCGGCATAAACTGTGTACCATCCGGAAGCAGCAATTTACCACCTTCACCCCGTAGTGCCTCGGTAATCAGGAAAGATTTGGCATGCGGGTGATACAGGCAGGTTGGGTGAAACTGGATAAACTCCATATTCGCGACACGACAACCCGCCCGCCAGGCCATCGCGATCCCGTCTCCGGTGGAGACGTCCGGGTTGCTGGTATAGAGATAGACCTTGCTGGCGCCACCGGTTGCCAGCACGGTGAATTTTGCCGTGAAGGTTTCGACCCGGTTGGTCTTTTTATTCAGTATGTAGGCGCCTAGGCAGGGGTTTTCAGGGATGCCCTGTTTGGCCCCCATGATCAGATCAATGGCGTTGTGCTCTTCAAACAGGCTGATGTTGCGGCGGGCCTTGACCTGGGATTCCAACCGGCTCTCGACCTCCTGTCCGGTAGCATCCGCCGCATGGATAACCCTGCGGTGGGAATGACCACCTTCCCGGGTAAGGTGATACCCGCTGCCGGCGGGGGTATCCCGGGTAAAGTCCACACCCTCATCAAGCAGCCACTGAATGTTTTCCGGGCCTTTTTCAACGACCAGACGGACCGTCTGTGCATCGCACAGGCCGGCCCCGGCATCCAGGGTGTCTTCCACATGGGAATCAATAGAGTCTTCAACATCCAGCACGGCGGAGATACCGCCTTGGGCATAATAGGTGTTACCCTCGCTTAGTTGGCGTTTGGCGATTACGGCAATGCTGATGGATTCGGGCAGCCGTAGGGCAAGACTCAGGCCAGCTGCTCCACTGCCGATAATCAGCACATCAAATTGTTTTGGGGCGTTTTTATTCATGGGGTTTACCCGAATCCTGGCTTGGGGTCATAATTCAGCTTGAAAGACAGTGTCCCTACGTCGCAGGCACTGTGGGGGAATCCTATCCTAATTCACGGATTTCTAGAACCGGATATTGAGAACTTATCACACAGCATGTTGTCAACCACATTGAGAATGGAGCGGAGCTTGCCACTATCAGAGGGCACACCCTGATGGGGGAGCGGCAGATAGACCGGGAGTTGGTCGAACGTGTTCAGCGTGGAGATAAGAAGGCCTTTGATCTACTGGTACTCAAGTATCAACAAAAGGTGGCAAATCTGGTTTCCCGCTATGTAAGAGACCCCAGTGAGACGCTTGACGTGACACAGGAAGCTTTTATCAAGGCGTATAAAGCGTTACCCAACTTTCGCCAGGAAAGCGCGTTCTATACCTGGCTTTATCGTATCGCCATCAACACGGCAAAAAACTACCTGGTTGCCCAGAAACGCCGTCCTCCCAGTTCGGATATTGATGCCGACACAGCTGAGCAACTGGATGTCGGTGTCCGGTTGAAAGAGCACGCCACCCCGGAGCATCATCTGCTGGAGAAAGAGATTGCCGAAACCGTTAGTCAGGCGATAGATGAGCTTCCCGAAGATTTGCGAACAGCCATAACCCTCAGAGAGCTTGAGGGACTCAGTTATGAGGAGATTGCCAAGGCAATGGAGTGCCCGGTAGGGACAGTGAGATCAAGAATATTTCGTGCCCGTGCAGCGATAGATGCGAAACTACAACCGCTTCTGAGCTGATACTTTAACAGTAGTACTATATCGACCGGTCGGATATGACAATGACAGACGATATCAATGAGCAGATTTCCTCGCTTCTGGATAATGAACTCAGCCAGAAAGAGATCCGTCACACCCTGGACCTGCTCCAGGAAGATGAAGCCCTTCGTAATAAATGGGATCGATATAACCTGATTGGTGATGCCATGCGTGGTGAGGCGGTGCGGTTTTCCGCTGTCTCAATAGCTGATCGGGTACAGGCAAGACTGGAGCATGAATCAGTGGATTTTTCCAATGTTCAAGCCCTTCCAGCGACCCGTTTGAGGCGTTTTCCAGCCCGTTGGTATAAATCCGCCGGTGGCGCAGCGCTGGCCGCTTCTGTGGCGGTAGTTACCGTACTGTCGTTCCCACAATTTACCAATATGTCCCCGGAACCGGGCAGTGAGGTGATTGCTGAAAGCGTGGCGCCCGATCCTGCCCCCTATCTGGTTCAGTCGAGCACTCGCTGGAAGAATCTTTCAGAGCCGAAAGTCGAATCAAAACTTAACAGCTTTCTGATTGATCATAATGAATTTGCAGCTCCGGGCGGCATCGGTGTCATACCCTATGCGAACTTCGTCAGTTACGACAGTAACCGCTGAAGCATATGAGATTTATTCATATTTTTTTAAATGCCGCTCTGCTGATTACTGTCTCTCTGAATGCTACTGCAGATACGGCGCAGGACGATGTGCGTATCTGGCTACAGCGGATGGTCAATGCCGTTCATTCACTGAATTATGATGGTACCTTTGTCTTTTTGCATAATGCGCAGCTCGAAAGCATGCAAATCGTTCATACCGTGGACAATGGCGGAGAAAGAGAGCGTCTGACTTCCCTGAATGGCGTGGCCCGGGAAGTATTCCGGGATAATGCATCGGTAACCTGTATAGCTCCGGATATCAAATCGGTCTCGATCGGCAATCGTGTCAGTGGTCGTGGCTTTCGTGCGGTATTCTCGGTCGATATCAATCAACTCTCCGACTACTATAACTTCCATATGCTTGGCGAGGAACGGGTAGCCGGTCGCCAGGCCAAGGTTGTCGCCATCATACCCCAGGATGCTTACCGTTATGGATATCGGTTGTATCTGGATACCGAGCATGCGCTTCCACTGAAAACCGATATGCTGAATGTTTCAGGTGTATCGATATCCCAGCTCATGTTCACCCAATTGCAGGTACACAGCAGTAGTAGAGAGATCGCGGAAATTTCGCTGGATGGCAAGGAGTATTACCAGTGGGTGCAGCAAAAACCGATGCGTACTATTTCTGATCGGCAGTTTTCCGGATGGTCTTTCAGTGATCTGCCAAAAGGATTCGATGTTACCTTGCATTCGAAACGAAAGGCCGGAAAACAGGCGAGGGGAATAGATCATTTCGTGCTATCGGATGGTTTGGCGTCACTCTCTGTCTATGTTGAAGACGACGATGATGTCGGCCTGCAGGGAAATTCGACCATGGGCACTGTCAATGCTTATGGCAATACAATTTCCGGTTACCAGGTGACGGCGGTTGGTGAAGTCCCGGCAATGACAGTGGAGCGCATTGCAAAATCGCTCCGTTTCTCAAAATAGTGATCGGGAAATGATAGAAGAGAGCGCAATAGTGACAGCGACCAATGGGGAATTCGCCCGGGTGGAAACACAAAGGGCAACCAGTTGCGGAAGCTGTGAAGCAAAAAGCACCTGCGGCACCTCCGCGCTGTCCAAAGTGTTCGGAAATCGCCGAACAGTGGTAGAGGTTTTGAACCCGATAGGTGCGGTAACCGGTGACCGGGTGGTTGTTGGCCTTGACGAATCGGCCCTGACCCGTGCCTCGTTTTTCTTCTATATCGTGCCGCTTATTTTATTACTGGCGGGTGGCATATTGGGGCAATGGTTTGCCGAAACAATCAGTCTCCAATCTACGGAACCACTTTCTATTATTTGCGGTCTACTGGGTCTGTTAATCGGACTTGTCTGGTTACGCTGGTTTGCCTTCAAAACCAGCAGGAGCAGTTCCTATCAGGCTGTAATCCTTCGCCGCACCAGTTCGATTCATGTCATTAGTGACATAACAAAGAACACTCTGTAATAGATTACCCGGAGCACAACTCATGAAGACGTTGTTGTTGAAAAATCGCTTAACCTCTATCCCTGCTCTCATCGTTCTATTGCTGGCATCCTATGCCGTGCAGGCTCAATCATTACCTGATTTTACAGCGCTGGTAGAGAGCAATAGCCCGTCCGTGGTCAATATCAGTACCAAGCAGCATAAGTCGGTGCCAAGCCGGTTGAATCGGGAGTTCCAGATGCCCGAACTTCCCGAAGGGAGTCCCTTCAACGAATTCTTCCGTCACTTCTTTGGAGAGGGCGGGCCAGGTGAGTTGGAGCCGCGTGAGTACGACGCCCGCTCACTCGGATCAGGATTCATCATCTCGGATGACGGCTACATCATGACCAACTTCCACGTTGTCAAAGGTGCCGATGAGATTCTGGTAAGGCTCAGTGACAGACGCGAATATTTGGCGAAAGTAATCGGCATGGACAAGACCAGTGACGTAGCGCTGCTGAAAATCGATGCCAAGGATTTACCACAGGTAAAGATTGGCACCACCAGCAACCTCAAGGTTGGGGAATGGGTTCTCGCCATAGGCTCACCATTCGGTTTTGATCACTCGGTTACCGCAGGTATTGTCAGTGCAAAAGGGCGTAGCCTGCCAAATGAAAACTATGTCCCCTTCATTCAGACCGATGTCGCCATCAATCCCGGAAATTCAGGCGGACCGCTATTCAATCTTGAGGGCGAAGTTGTAGGCATCAATTCTCAAATATATAGCAGGACCGGGGGCTTTATGGGTCTTTCATTTGCCATACCGATCGAGTTGGCAATGAATGTGGTCGATCAGTTACGTACCAGTGGTGAGGTGAAGCGTGGTTGGCTGGGCGTCATGATCCAGGATGTGACTCGCGAACTGGCTGAGTCTTTTGGCATGGAGTACCCCTATGGAGCCTTAATCGCCAGGGTTGTGCCGGGCAGTCCTTCAGAGAAGGCTGGCCTGGAGGTAGGTGATGTCATACTGAAATACAATGGTACCAAACTGGAAAGCTCTTCAATGCTTCAGCACCTGGTCGGCGCCAGTCGAATTGACAAACCTGCTGAGCTGGAAATCTTGCGTAATGGTGTACGCAAAACGATTAAGGTAAATATTGGTGAATTGAAGAATGATATGGCCCAGGGCGGCATGGAAGGATCGATGCAGCAGAGCTACTCCAGTCTGGGTATGAGTGTTGTTGAACTGGACAGTGATATCAGGAGTCAGTACAAGCTAAATGGAATCAAGGGTGTATTTGTCCAGTCAGTGGATGACGGTGCAGCCAAGCGTGCTGGAATTGAACCCGGTGATGTAATACAGATGATTAACCGTGTGCGGGTTTCAACTGTCAAGGAATTCGACGAGGCGGTAGAAAATCTGCCCAAGGGGGCGACGATCGCTGTACTTATACACCGCAAAAACGGGGCACGTTTCATTCCTTTACAGGTCCCGAATGAGTAAATTCGGGGAGCATCCTGGTCTCTCGTTTTACTACCGCGATGGCTGCCACCTCTGTGAAGACATGTGGCAGCATCTTCAATCGATACGAGAAACCGACCCGTTTGATGTCGATTTGATAAATGTTGACAGCGATCCCGATCTGCGGGAGCGGTATGGGACCCTGATCCCGGTGCTGGCATCGGGTGAGAAGATAATCTGCAACTACTATCTTGATCCGGTCGGACTGGAAAGGTTTCTCGGTGGCCTGCCGGACAGCGAATGAGGCTATTTGAGTACAGTACAAACTGCGGTATGATGTAGCCTTCGTGGGAACAGTCAATCAACGGTATTGCCGACGGAACTTTTTGAAAAAAAGTTCCGTTTTTTTCAATGGGTTACAAGATTTTATTAAAGTGTAATCCTTCGCTTTACAACTCAGGGCTCATTGCGTAGTAAATCATTCATGACAGATCTCCAGCATATTCGCAATTTTTCCATCATCGCCCACATCGATCATGGAAAATCGACCATCGCTGACCGCTTTATCCAGCTTTGCGGCGGTCTAACCGAGCGCGAAATGGCCGAGCAAGTGCTGGATTCCATGGATATCGAGCGTGAACGCGGCATTACCATCAAGGCCCAGAGCGTTACTCTCAACTACACCGCCCCCAATGGAGAGACCTATCGGCTCAACTTCATTGATACTCCCGGACATGTTGATTTCTCATACGAGGTATCCCGCTCATTAGCCGCCTGCGAAGGGGCATTGCTGGTGGTGGATGCGGCTCAGGGGGTGGAGGCGCAAAGCGTTGCCAACTGTTACACCGCCATTGAGCAGGGACTGGAGGTACTGCCGGTCCTGAACAAGATCGACCTACCGGCGGCAGAGCCAGAACGGGTGATCACGGAAATTGAAGAGATCATTGGCATTGAAGCGCATAACTCGATACGCGTGAGTGCCAAAACCGGAGTAGGTATACCTGAACTGCTGGCCCAGCTGGTGGAGTTTGTGCCGCCGCCCCAGGGAGATGAAAACAAGCCTTTACAAGCCCTGATAATCGACTCCTGGTTTGACTCCTATGTGGGAGTTATCTCATTGATCCGCGTGGTAAACGGCCGAATTAAACCCAAGGACAAGATGCTCCTCATGTCGACCGGACGGACCTTTCAGGTGGAGAAGGTGGGCGTATTCACGCCGAAACGTGAGAACCGTCCCGCTCTGGGGCCGGGCGAAGTCGGCTTCGTGATTGCAGGTATCAAGGATATCAACGGCGCACCGGTTGGCGACACCCTGACTCTGGCGGACAACAAGGCGACCAGTGCGCTGCCAGGATTTGCCCAGATGCGTCCCCGGGTATTTTCCGGACTGTATCCGGTCAGCTCCGATGATTACGAAAACTTTCGCGATGCGTTACAAAAGCTGAAACTCAATGATGCCGCCCTGCATTATGAGCCTGAGACATCACAGGCGCTTGGATTTGGTTTCCGCTGCGGTTTTCTTGGCATGCTGCATATGGAAATCGTGCAGGAGCGCCTGGAACGGGAATATGATCTTGACCTGATCACCACGGCACCGACGGTAATCTACGAAGTTGAGAAGACCGATGGCAGTATTGTAATGGTGGACAATCCGGCGAATCTCCCGGCTCCAAATCAGATAGCCGAAATACGCGAGCCAATCATTGAGGCACACATCCTGGTTCCCCAGGCGCATCTCGGCAACGTTATCACGCTCTGTATTGAAAAACGCGGAATGCAAAAAAACCTGCAGTATCTGGGTGGTCAGGTGCAGGTGACCTATGAACTGCCGATGAATGAAGTGGTGCTGGACTTTTTTGATCGACTCAAATCGGTCAGCCGTGGCTATGCGTCATTTGAGTATGAGTTCAAACGCTTTCAGGCAGCCAGTCTGGTAAAGTTGGACATCCTGATTAATGGTGAACAGGTAGATGCCCTGTCCCTGATTGTGCACAGGGAAAACTGCGAGTCGCGGGGGCGTGAAATCACTTCCCAGATGAAGGAGCTGATACCCCGACAGATGTTTGAAGTGGCTATACAGGCGGCCATCGGCAGTAAGATTATTGCCAGAACCACAGTAAAGGCGTTGCGCAAAAACGTCACGGCCAAGTGTTATGGTGGCGACATCACCCGAAAACGCAAACTGCTGGAAAAGCAGAAGGCGGGTAAAAAACGCATGAAACAGGTGGGTCGAGTTGAAATACCGCAAGAAGCCTTTCTCGCAGTGCTACGTGTTGGAAAGGACAATTGAACGTTCACAATTATTAATCGACAGTAATTTTCACAAACTACGCGAGTAGTTCGGGATCAGGTTGGAACCGCCTATGAATTTCGATTTCCCCCTATTTCTGGTCATTGCAACTTTTTTGACCGGCTTCATCTGGCTGATTGATGCGGTTTTCTTTGCTGGCAGGCGGAGACTGCAGGCAGGTGGGAAAGACAAGGCAAAAGAACCGATGCTGGTTGAATATTCTCGCTCGTTCTTTCCCGTTATTCTGGCAGTTCTGGTATTGCGCTCTTTCGTTGTCGAGCCATTCAGAATCCCATCCGGTTCAATGATGCCAACGCTGCTGGTTGGTGATTTCATCCTGGTAAACAAGTTCTCTTATGGCATCCGGTTACCGGTGCTGAACAAAAAAGTGATCGAACTGGATGATCCCAAACGTGGTGACGTGGTGGTGTTCAAGTATCCGCAGAATCCGCGCGTGGACTATATTAAACGGGTGGTGGGCGTACCCGGTGATATGATCAGCTACAGCAATAAAACACTGTATATCAACGGGGAGCCGCAACCACAGCGCCATGTCGAAATCTATACCGGAGTCGGTAGCGGGGCACGCGAGACCGGGGCGTTGAAAAATATTGAACAACTGGGTGATGTCGAGCATGAGATCCTCATCAACCCCGTGGCGCCGGATTTTGGTTATGGTTGTCAGGTATTGATGCGCGGCCCTTTTACCGTACCGGAAGGGCACTACTTTGCCATGGGTGATAACCGGGATAACAGTAATGACAGCCGCTGTTGGGGGCTGGTGCCGGAACAACTCCTGGTGGGCAAAGCGTTCGCCATCTGGATGAACTGGGACTCGAATCTCCCGAGCTTTCCGGTTACTTGGGCTCGCATAGGCAATGGCATAAACTGAAGCGGCTGATCAAGCAAAATCAAGACGAAAAATAGATCAGGGGGAATGATGAAAGGTGGATTGACAAGACAGCGGGGCATGACCCTTACAGGTTGGATGACGGTTATTGCATTGATTCTGTTTTTTGCCCTTCTGGGCATGAAGATCGGTCCTATATACCTGGAAAATCTGACGGTCAAGGATGTGGTGGAATCCTTGAAGGAAGAGCCGTTGATTACCAAGCGTTCAGCCAGTGAAGTGAAAAGCATGATTATGAAGCGTTTGGACATCAATGGGGTATATGACCTGAAGAGTGATCATGTCACGGTCAAGAAAAGTCCGGGCATTATGAAAGTGGATATCACCTACCAGGTACAGAAAAAGATGGTGGGCAATATCGATATCCTGGTCTCCTTTTCCGATCAAATAGAGCTGATTTCAAATTGAGAGAACCGGTTGAACGCCTGTGCCGGTCTATAGGCTATGAATTCAATAACCTGGGGCTGGTCGAAACAGCACTGACACACAGAAGTGCCGGTAGTAGTAACAATGAGCGTCTGGAGTTTCTTGGAGATGCCATTCTTGGCTTTGTGATAGCAGATTATCTCTATGCCAATTATCCGGATGCCGATGAAGGACAACTCAGCCGGCTTCGGGCCGGGCTGGTAAAAGGGGACTCACTGGCTCAGATCGCCAGAAAGCTTGAACTGGGCAAGTTTCTTAACCTGGGGGCAGGGGAGCTCAGAAGCGGCGGACACTCACGTGGCTCTATTCTGGCGGATGCTGTTGAGGCGCTGTTTGCCGCAGTCTATCTTGATAGCGGATACAAGGAGGCACGTCGCGTTATTCTTCAGTTATTTGCAGATAAACTATCAACACTGAGCAAGAAATCGCAACAGAAAGATCCCAAGACGCGACTGCAGGAGCTGCTTCAATCACAGAAGAATCCGCTGCCCACTTACACCATTATCAGCATTACCGGCGAGCAGCATGAGCAGTGTTTTACCGTTAGCTGCCAGGTAGATGAGCTGAATCTGACGACTGAAGGAACGGGTAACAGTCGAAGAAAGGCCGAGCAGGATGCCGCCAGCAAATTCTTGAGGCAAATAGACAATGTCTGATCAACAGAGTGGCCGGTGTGGTTTTTGCGCCATTGTCGGGCGACCCAATGTGGGCAAGTCGACCCTGCTGAACCGGTTGATTGGTCAGAAACTTGCCATTACCTCACACAAGCCCCAGACAACGCGCCATAGTATTCTGGGAGTTAAAACCACTGAATCGGCGCAGATCGTCTATGTGGATACCCCAGGGATTCATAAGCGTGGTGATCATGCCATGAACCGCTACCTGAATCGGACCGCGCGATCCGCCCTGTCCGATGTGGATCTGATCCTGTTTGTCGTGGAGGCCCTGCGCTGGACGGATGAAGATCAGGCGGTACTGGATGCCTTGTCCCGGCTGGATATGCCGGTTTTACTGGTAGTTAACAAGATCGATACCGTCAAGAACAAGGAGGCGTTGCTTCCCTACCTGGAGAACCTTGCAGGAAAATTTGATTTTACTGCAGTCATACCGTTATCTGCTCGTAAGGGTAACAATCTGGAACCACTGGAGAAGCAGGTAATTGCCTGCCTGCCGGAAGGTGAACATATTTTTCCGGATGATCAGCTAACCGACCGGTCCGAGCGCTTTTTTGCCGCGGAATTGGTACGTGAACAGTTGACCCGGCGGTATGCGAAAGAGATCCCTTACGCACTGACGGTGGAGATAGAAAAGTTTGAGGAAGAGGGCAATCTCTATCGAATCGACGCGTTGATCTGGGTGGAACGCCAGGGCCAGAAAAACATCATTATCGGTGCGAAGGGTGAAGCCTTGAAAGAGGTCGGCACTCAGGCACGCAAGGAGATGGAAAAATTCTTCGACAAGAAAGTCTTTCTCCAGCTCTGGGTGAAGGTAAAAAAGAGCTGGTCCAGTGATGAGGGGGCCCTCTCCCGGTTGGGATACAGTGATTGAACACCGCCGGGACATCTACCTTGTCAGCCGCTTTTCTGTTACATCGCAGAGACTATTCTAACAGCAGCCTGCTGGTAGAATGTTTTACAGAACAGCAGGGCCGCTTCCCGGCGGTCGCTAAAGGGGTCAAGGGACGGGGGAAATCCGCTTCGGGACTGTTACAGCCATTCGTGCCGTTACAGATTAACTGGAGTGGCAGAGGCGAGGTTAAAAACCTGACGCACTACGAACCCGATGGACGTATGTTCCGGCTTGATGGGAAAGCACTTTTCTGCGGGTTCTATATCAACGAACTCCTGATTCGGTTATTGCAACGCAATGACCCCCATGAACGGCTGTTCCAAAACTATCGCATGTTACTTAGTCAGCTGGATGCATCGGGTATAAATGAAGCATCCCTGCGCTATTTTGAGCTGGAAATGCTGGTTGAACTGGGTTACGGCATCGAACTGACCGTGGATCTGGCGGATGGTCGCCCGGTTGAGGCGGCGAAGTGGTATCGGTTTGTGCAGGAGAGTGGCGTGACTGAATGCCCTGCAGATATTGAGCATGCCATCAGTGGTCAGACGTTGCTATCATTGGAATTACGTTCGCTGAACGACCCCCGGCAACTGAAAGAAGCGCGAAATCTGCTGCGAACAGTACTGGGTTTTTATTTGGGTGATAAGCCTTTGAAAAGTAGGGAACTTTTTCGTCATGCCCTGTAGGATTAGTCAAGACTATCGGAGCGATACAGGTATCTAAGCGGAACATCATGAAAATGTCATATCCAAAATTACTGGGGGTCAATATTGATCACGTAGCCACGCTGCGGCAACAGCGGGGGACCCGATACCCCGAACCGCTTCAGGCGGCGCTGGTCGCTGAACAGGCAGGTGCGGATCTTATTACCGTGCATCTGCGTGAGGATCGCCGACATATACAGGATCGTGATGTCGAACTGCTGGCGGGTGTCCTGCAGACACGTATGAACCTGGAGATGGCGGCCACACCTGAAATGTTGGCGATCGCCCGACGGATAGCACCCAGCGACTGCTGTATCGTACCGGAACGCCGCCAGGAACTGACAACGGAAGGAGGCCTTGATGTTGCCGCCAATCGGGGATTCCTGGGCGATTTTTGCGCGGAATTGCAAGAGGCCGGCGTAAAAGTGTCCCTGTTTATCGACGCCGATGAAAAACAGCTGGAAGCGTCCTGCAACATCGGAGTCCCTGCCGTAGAGATCCACACCGGTCATTTTGCTGACGCCCGGAACAGGGCCGAAAGGGAAAAAGCACTGCTCAGGATACAACATGCTGTGACGTTCGGCATAAATACAGGTCTGCAGGTGAATGCCGGACATGGCCTGGACTATCATAATGTTGCCTCGATAGCCGCAATCCCTGGAATCCGCGAATTCAATATTGGCCATTCGATTATTTCGCGGGCGATTTTTTCCGGATTGGCGGATGCCGTACGGGAGATGAAGTCACTTATTCTAGCCGCGAGCGAATCTGATCATTGATGCCACAAACCGTCAGACGCTTGCTTAAGTCGATAAGACACTGGCCGATAATACATACAGATACTCATCAAACATTAAGAAGTACCCGATGAATTGCCACTTTAAATCTGCCCAGACCCGATGAAACTCAGGCCTGGGCAAACGGTTATGCCATTTTTCAGGCAATTGTGTGAAATCACTTGATCAACAGTTAACCATATTCGTAAAGCTGCCGATTGTGAAATTGGTGGTATTGGCTATCTTGGCCTGGAGTGCCCTGGTTGGCTATTCTCTCGACTGGAATATCAGCAATCTCCAGGATGAGCAAGCCAAACTGGCCATCAGTGCCGCAAAATCCAACTGGGACAAGGATCAGGCCTTCCGCCAATGGGCCACAAAGCATGGTGGAGTCTATGTACAACCAACAGAGCGTACTCCGCCAAATCCCTACCTGGCTCACCTTGATCGCCGGGATGTCGTGACAACAGAGGGTATGAAACTGACCCTAATGAATCCCGCTTACATGCTTCGGCAGATGACAACGGAGTTTGAAGATACCTATGGAGTCAAAGGCAAAATAACCGGAAAAATAACACTCAATCCGGTTAACAAACCAGATGCCTGGGAATTGGCAGCCATTGAGCGATTTGAAAATGAACAGGTCACAGAGGTATTGGAACAGGCCGTAATTGATGGCGCACCCTACATGCGCTATATGAAGCCGATGTACATGAAGAAGGAGTGTGAACTGTGCCACGCGGTTTTAGGATTTAAAGCGGGTGATCTTCGCGGGGGTGTCAGTGTCTCTATCCCCATGACCCCCTATCTTAATGCCGCGAACGAGACCTCCCGCTCCATGGTTATCACCCATATCATGGTCTGGCTGAGTGGTTCCGTGGGGTTTGTCGCTTTTGGATTATACGCCCGCCGCCGGCACATTGAGCGTAGTGCTTTGTTGGCCAGGCTTGAACACGGCGCACTCTACGATGCACTGACCGGTCTACCAAACAGGTTTCTGTTCAGCGACCGTCTGAACGTATCAATGGCCAGACAGGCAAGGGACCGGTCACATCTGTTTGCTGTCTGCTTTGTTGACCTTGACCGGTTCAAAAATCTCAATGACAGCTATGGCCATGCCACGGGTGATCAACTGTTGAAAGAGGTTTCGGCCCGGTTCGGCAAGGTTTTGCGGCCTTCAGATACCGTGGCACGGATGGGCGGTGACGAATTTACCTTCCTGCTGGATGGCATCTCAAAGTCACAAGAAGCTTTTCAGATTGCGGAACGTATCCTTCACTCGGTTGAGACACCTTTTGAGATCGGAGGGCAATCGCTAAAGGTGGGCGCAAGTATCGGTATCTGTTTGGGTGACCGTAAGTATCAGAGTCCGGAAGAGATACTAAGGGATGCCGATACCGCCATGTACCGGGCAAAATATCTTGGCAAGGGCAGAATCGACATATTCGAACCCGAAATGCATGCCGAGGTGGCAAGGACTACCCGAATTGAGCATGATCTGCATATCGTTCTTGAACGAAATGAGCTGTCAATTCACTACCAGCCCATCGTGAGTCTCAACACCAACCGGGTCGAGGGTTTCGAAGCGCTGTTGCGTTGGCGACATCCTTTGCTCGGCAATATTCCGCCAGATCAGTTTATTCCAATCGCCGAAGGTTCCGACGTGATTCAGCATATCGGGCAGTGGGTCCTGGAAAATGCCTGTCGGCAGGTAGATCTCTGGAACAGCCTGTACGCCAAGGAAACGAAATTCTTTGTCTCGGTGAATCTCTCCGCGAGACAGGTTAGCCATCTGAATTTTATCAACGTGGTGCAGGAGACACTGGAGAAAGTCGGATTTGATCCGGCCTATCTGCATTGTGAGGTGACCGAGACCCTGCTGATCAACGATCAAGTTACCACCCGTGACAATATGGCGCATCTCCGTGAGTTGGGTGTGCGACTCAGTGCCGATGATTTTGGTAAAGGCTACAGTTCACTGAACTATCTGCAGGATTTCAGCTTTAATACACTAAAAATAGACAAACAGTTTGTACAGGGCATGGGAACCCAGGGCAAGGATAAACGGCTGGTCAGTTCAATAGTGAGGCTGGCGAAAGATTTCGGACTATCCGTGGTCGCCGAGGGAGTTGAAACACGGGAGCAGATGGAAAATCTGCGCCGGCTTAATTGCCGATGGGTACAGGGTTACTACTTCTGCCCGCCATTGCCGGTGGATGGCATCAATCGGCTGCTGCGGTCTGATGCCCGGTTACGCACCACAACCCTGTTGGCGATGAATCCCGGCGCTAGTGGAAATATCTCTTCAAAGACCGGGTAGTGCCGGTTGTCATGGTCAGCACATGGTACTGACTATTCTTCGCCATGCGCAATCCGGATGATTCTACCAATATCCAGATGTGCCTCGGCGGCATCGGCCAACCGGTCAATGCCTGCCTCACGCAGTTGCTGGTAATCGGGCGTCTCTACCTGTTCCAGCCCGGCCCAGGCAAGCAGCTCGTCACAGGCCGATTGCGCCTCAAACAGACCATGAAGATAAGTACCGGCGATCTGGTTATCATCAGACAATGCCCCATCATGCCGGTCTTTTAGTATTACCAGCGGTCTGGATAGGGCCGTACCCCGGCTGATGCCCATGTGGATTTCATAACCACTGACCGGAACCGCTTCCCGTATGTTTAATTTGCCGGTCACCAGGTGTAGCTGCTTCTCTCTCTCAAGGGTGGTTTCCATATCCAGCAGTCCCAGTCCGGTGCTGCTACCGGCTTGGCCTTCGATGCCTTGAGGGTCGTGGATGGTGCGTCCCAGCATCTGGAATCCCCCGCAAATTCCCAGTACCTTTCCGCCATAGCGCACATGTTTTTGTATGGCCCGTCCCCATCCACTTTGCAGCAGGTATTCCAGATCCGACCGTACGCTTTTTGATCCGGGCAGGATAATCAGGTCCGCGGCTGGAATTGTCTCCCCCGGACCAATCCAGCGAACATCGACCTGTGGGTGCAGCGAGAGGGGATCGAGATCGGTATGATTGCTCGTTCTCTGTAGCCAGGGAACCACAACCCGTAGCGGTTTATCCACGGTTGGCGTGACGCCGCAATTGGTCAGACTGTCTTCCGCTTCCAGGTGCAGGCCGGCGAGATAGGGCAGGACACCGAGAACCGGCTTTCCGGTTTGCTGTTCCAGCCAATCGAGACCCGGCTGAAGAAAACTCAAGTCACCCCGAAACCGATTGATGATAAATCCCTTGATCCTGGCCTGCTCGCTTTCCGAGAGCAGTGCCAGGGTTCCGACCAGATGGGCGAAAACACCCCCCTTATCAATATCCGCCACCAACAGGACCGGGCAGTCCACCGCTTCGGCAAAACCCATGTTGGCCACATCATTCGCCCGCAGATTGATTTCAGCCGGACTCCCGGCCCCTTCCACCAGGATATAGCCGTATTTGGCCTGGAGTCTGGCGTGTGACTGGCGAATGGCCGGCATCACCCTGGGTTTGTACTCATGATAGCCCCAGGCCTCCATGTTGTTCTCTGCCGGCTGTCCCTGCACGATCACCTGGCAGCCGGTATCGGTATTGGGCTTCAGCAGGACCGGATTCATATCGACGTGCGGCTCGACCCGGGCAGCTTGGGCCTGTACCGCTTGTGCACGGCCGATCTCTCCACCACCCGGCGTAACCGCACTGTTCAGAGCCATGTTTTGTGGTTTGAACGGGACCACCTGAAGGCCTTTTCGATTGAACACACGGCACAGGGCGGCAACCAGGGTGCTTTTACCGGCATCGGAGGTGGTGCCTTGAATCATCAGGGTTTTACTGTCAGGCATAAGTGTATATCTATGGGTGATATCAGGTTAGCCCCAGGACCGGGGCGGTGTTAAATCCGCAGGCATTTAACAGGGGAGTGCTAAGCTTTTCTGTAGCAAGGCGCGGATTCTAGCACATTCGTCAAAGGGTGCATGAGTTGCTCCCCTCTGACGTATGCAACGGTGATGTGGGTTATTAACCGGGCAGGGGGGTGTATGCATAGAGTGGCCATTATTGGTGCCGGAAGAATAGGGGCTTCCATTGCAAAGCTTCTGGATGATTGCGGTAGTTACAACATTCTATTGACGGATCAGTCCGCGCATACCCTTGAGAGAATCAATCTTACCGGTCGGGTTGAAAAACGGCAGCTGAAAATCAGCGATCCAGAGAGCCTGCGCATGGCAATACGGGGTTGTGAAGCTGTGGTTTCAGCCTGCGGATATGACGTCAATTCCGCCATCGCCGAAGCCGCCGCTGAAGCCGGCATCAGTTACTTTGATCTGACCGAAGACAATGCAACCACCCATACCATCAAGCAGATCGCCGAACGGGCAGCCCCCGGCCAGGTGTTTGTTCCCCAGTGCGGATTGGCCCCCGGTTTCATTGGCATACTGGGTTTTCATATGGCACAGCAGTTTGATCAACTGGATAACCTGAAACTGCGTGTCGGTGCGCTACCTGAATTCCCAACCAATAATCTGATGTACAACCTCACCTGGTCTACCCAGGGTCTGATTAATGAGTATTGTAATCCCTGTCATGCCATCCGTGCCGGCCACTATGTCGAGTTGACGCCGCTCGAAGGGTTGGAGACATTCTCATTGGACGGAGTCTCCTATGAGGCCTTCAATACCTCCGGTGGGCTGGGGACCCTGTACGAGACACTCCAGGGCCAGGTGTCGGACCTCACCTATAAAACTATCCGCTACAAAGGGCATCAGTATCTGATGAATTTCCTTATCAATGACCTGAAACTCGGTGAACAGAGAGACCTGCTTAAACAGCTATTTGAAAAAGCACTGGCAGTAACCCGACAGGACGTGGTGCTGATCATGGTCACGGCAACCGGCATAATCGACGGGAAGTTTATGCAAATTACCGACAGCAGGAAGGTTTATCATGATGATGTCGGTGATGAGCATTGGGGGGCCATCCAGATCACCACCGCCTCCAGCCTCTGCACCATACTGGACCTTTTCTTTACCGGAAAACTGCCACATCGGGGTTATGTGCGCCAGGAGCAGATCGATTTTGATGACTTTATCCAGAATCGCTTCGCATCCTGTTACCGGGTAACCGGCCGACCGCGCGGCAGATAGTCGAAACGAGAGCAGACAGATGAACAGTCAATTGATAAACAATCTGGGAATTGGTTTAAATCAGACCGATGGGGAATTTCCCGCAATATTGAGCGGTGATCTGGGCATGCCGGGTGAGGGCGAAGCGATACGCCTATCAACACCCATTGATGGTGCTACGCTTGGCTCGATTCGAATGGCCTCTGCATCCCAGGTTGCCGATGTGATCGAGCGGGCAAAGGCTGCATTCCTGGAGCTGAGAAGTATTCCCGCCCCTGTGCGTGGTGATTTTGTGCGACAGCTTGGCAATGTATTCCGGGAGCATAAACAGCCTTTGGCTGAGCTGATTACACTGGAATGCGGGAAAATCCTTCAGGAATCGCTGGGGGAGGTACAGGAGGTGATCGATATTTGTGATTTTGCAGTTGGATTATCCCGGCAGTTGCATGGACTGACCATCGCCAGTGAACGCCCGGACCATCGTATGATGGAGCAGTGGCACCCATTGGGGCCCGTGGCAATCATCAGTGCGTTCAATTTCCCGATGGCCGTCTGGGCATGGAATGCCATGCTCTCCTTTGTCTGTGGTGACACGATCCTGTGGAAGCCATCGGAAAAGACACCACTCTGTGCTCTAGCCTGTCAAAAACTGATCACCCAGACGCTGGAAGGTTTTCCCAGGTTTCCGAGAGGCATCTCCCAGGTGGTCATTGGCGATTCTCAGGTTGGGCAGCAGCTTGTCGGCAGCCCGGATATAGCGCTGGTCTCTGCGACCGGGTCGGTGGCGATGGGGAAAAAGGTGGCGACAACCGTCGCGGCACGTCTTGGAAGATCCTTGCTGGAACTGGGTGGCAACAACGCGATGATTGTCACTGCCTCAGCCGATCTGGAGATGGCCTTGCGTGCCATAGTCTTCTCCGCGGTAGGCACATGCGGTCAACGCTGCACATCGCTCAGGCGCTTGATCGTTCATGACAGCATTGTGGATGAGCTGTTGCAGCGACTTCAGGCGGCCTACGGTTCATTGTCTATTGGCGATCCGTTTTCAGCATCGACCCTGGTCGGCCCGCTGATTGATATTCAAGCCTATGAACAGATGCAACAGGCCATTCAGACCGCGGAAAGTGAAGGCGGGGAGCTGATTTGCGGCGGTGATCGGGTTGTGGTTACAGGGAAGGAAGAGGGTGTTTACGTGGATCCGGCAATCATCCGCATACCGTCTCATGCGGAAGTTGTCAGACAAGAAACCTTTGCACCGATTCTCTATGTGATGAATTATACTGAAATCATTGAGGCGATCGCGATACAAAACAGCGTACCCCAGGGGCTCTCTTCAGCAATATTCACCCAGGATGTTCGCGAGGCCGAACTCTTCCTTTCCGCGCGCGGTTCGGATTGCGGGTTGGCCAACGTTAATATCGGGACCTCAGGTGCCGAAATCGGCGGTGCTTTTGGTGGTGAAAAGGAGACTGGCGGCGGCCGCGAATCGGGCAGCGATGCCTGGAAGAACTATATGCGCCGTTCCACCAATACAATCAATTACGGGACAGATCTACCCTTGGCACAGGGTATCCGCTTTGGCTGACAAACGGGTTCAGAAACGCTACAGGCATTGAAGTGACACTTTGTCACAGGTATCCTCTGTTTCATTAGCTATCCAGGCAGCCACTCAGGCTGCCTGCTTTCTTTCCAAAGAGTTACCTGGTCATCACATGCTGAAACTTTTTAACCAACTATCAAAGCGTCGCGTCCCCTGGCTTCTGTTGGCATTAACCGCGCTTGGCCTGGAACTGGCGGCACTCTATTTTCAGTATCAATTAAAGCTGGACCCCTGCGTACTCTGCGTGTACGAGCGAACCGCAGTGATGGGTATACTGCTTGCTGGCCTAATTGCCGCCCTGGCACCCGGAATACTGATTTTCCGTTGGGCTGCGATACTGGTCTGGGGAGTCAGTGCAGGTTGGGGTTTACAGCTTGCAATGAAACATACGGGGATTCAGCTTTTTCCGTCACCCTCGAATACTTGTGATTTTGCAGCCAGTTATCCTGATTGGGCAAAGCTGGATGAGTGGTTTCCCTGGCTTTTCCAGCCCACGGGATTTTGCGACGAGATTCAGTGGCAGTTTTTCGGTTATACCATGCCGCAAACTATGATCGGGATTTATGCACTCTACTTGCTGGCGCTATTACTGGTTCTGCTATCACAGTTTGCGGGGCAACAAAGATCCATATTTAGTGATTAAGAAATTTTTCGCACCATCGCCTTCGCTAAACGCTGAAACTATTCGGCGCTGAACTGTCTGGTTTGGTTCCGCGATATGTCTAATGCATAGAGTTGAATGCAACATGTGCCGACTGATCGCATGTACGCAGCAATGTCATCCGGCTCCCTTTGTTGCGCCGACCGCTCCAGGTTATATACCGCCGCTTTCAGGGCAGGAACACCACACACCGCACAGGCCCCATGTAAGCGATGGGCTACTTCGCCAAGTGAATCCCAGTCACTATCCGCCTGATGTTGTTCAAGTAGCGCTACTTGCTGCGGGAGATCATCCATGAATTTTCTGAACATTTCATCAGCCAGTTCTTCTCTTCCACCAGTAATACGCAATGCTTCTTGCATGTCATGAATCGCCAGTGCTCCCACAGAATTTGTTTCATTCTCATCGCTTGCAAGGGGCAGTTCGGTTGTCAGGCTGGAACTGTGGCTTATATTTATCAGGCTGTCGATTGCCTGCCATAATTTATTGTCATCCACTGGTTTTGTCAGGTAGATATCCACGCCGGCTGATATCAGTGCGTCCCGGTGCTCCGGGATCACGTCAGCCGATAGTGCGATAATTGGGGTGTGAATCTCTCCATGCTCCAGCTCCCGTATTTGTCTGGTGGCTTCTTTTCCATCCATGACGGGCATGTGGACATCAATAATGATCAGATCCGGGCGTTGTTGCCGATAGGCGTTGATCACTTCCACACCGTTTTCGGCTTCCACAATCTCAGCACCGGATGTCGACAGGATATTCGATATCAATTGAAGATTGATCTTGTTGTCATCGGCGACAATGAATCGTCTGCCACTGAATGAAGGTGCTTCAGAACTTCTATATTCAGGAACTGCAGGAAGTGAAGCGGGGTTGGTGAATATCTGTACCAGGGTACGTTTCAGCGCTGTCAGCGCGACGGGTTTTTGAATACAGGGTGCTTGTGACAACTCCTGCATGGTTTTATGCAGTGTTGCATCAGAGCTGCTGAGTAATATCAGAAGCTTATTGGGCACTATCATATTCTGCAAATGGGCAATCCTGTCCTTAGCCAGACCCGAAGTGATCTCGTCAGCAGAAAACCCGATAACCAGTAGATCCTGATCTATTGCAACCCTGCTACCCAGTTGTTCCCAAGCAATCCTGGATACCGACATACCCAGATTCTCCAGGGAATGTGAAAGCGCCAATTGTGACATCGGATGTTGATCAATAAGGGTACATTTTCTGGATTTCAGGGCAGTATCAGCCAATGACCCGACCGTTTCCGGGCACTTTGGCAGGTTGAGAATCACCCTGAAACAAGAGCCTTTCCCCTCAACACTATCGACGGATATTTCTCCTTTCATCGACTCGGCCAGCTTTTTACTGATACTCAATCCAAGGCCGGTTCCACCATAAGTTTTTATTGTTTCCTTTGTTCCTTGCTGAAAAGAGGTGAAGAGATCCTTCTGGATGTGTTCACAGATTCCAATCCCGGTATCCGTGACAGAAAATTGCAGTCGACAGGATGTATCGGTTTCATCTTCGATCATCACCCGGACGATAATTTCTCCCTGATGGGTGAACTTGATCGCATTGCCAACCAGATTGACCAGGATCTGCCTGATACGTGTTTCATCCCCAATCAGAGTCGTAGGAACATCCGAGTAGATCAACAGCACCAGTTCAAGCTTTTTCTCATGTGCTGCTGGTGCCAATAGCATGATCGGCTCTTCAAAACAGGAACGAATATCAACAGGCGCATACTCAGGCTCCTGTTTGCCATATTCAAGCTTTGAAAAGTCCAGAATGGTATTGATGATGCTTAACAGACCCGTCGCCGACTTTTGGATGGTTTCGGCAAGTTCCTGTTGTTCCGGTGTCAGCCTTGTTTTCATCAAAAGTGTCGAAAAGCCGATTACACCATTCATCGGGGTTCTGATCTCATGACTCATGTTGGCCAGGAACTCCGACTTTGCCTGACTTGCCTTTAATGCGCGTTTTCTCGCGAGATCAAGTTCCACATTCTGTATTTCCAGAGCCTCCATGGTCTGGGTCAGATCCGAGGTGGCCCGATCCACCTGTTGCTGCAGTATCTCCTGGTTGAACTTCAGGGTCCTGGCCATGGCATTGACGCCTTCTTCCAGGCTGCGCAGTTCTCCGGTGGAAATTTCCGGCACGGTAGCCGAGAAATCCCCATGCTTCATTCGAATCACCGCCTGGGTCAACTTGGATAGTGGCCGGGTTATTTTCTGGCTCAGGAACACGGCTATCAGGGCGGTCAGTATAAGCCCGGTTATACTGATGATCAGACTGGTTATGATCGAATTACGTTGCTGTACAACCAGGCCAGTTTTGTCGAGCTCCACGACAATCGAACCGATGATGGCTGGCGCTATATCATCCTGTGTGGATTGCAACTGATCCGGATAGTCAGCCACATTGGCTATACGAAAATTTGTTTGAACTGAAGTGAAGAAAAAGGATGACTTAGTGAAATTATGATTGGCAACATCGATATTATTCTCTGTATGTTTGCCGATGCTTAACAACAGTTTTCCCTGTGCGTCATTGACAATGATAGAGAGTATATCTTTTCTTTTTACTATTGGTTTCAAGTTCAGTGAGAGTGACTCGATATCACCACTGAATATACCGTAGAAACTGGCTGCGGCTACTTCCTGTGCTATGGCCTTGCCTCTCTCCTTGAATGCCTGTTCGAGATTATCCAACTGTGCAGTGATCAGGTATGCAGTCAATGATAATGCCATGATGGCCGCCGGCACTATGCCAAGGAGCAGTGCACGAGTCTTGATCCGTGAATAACGTCTTCGTCTTATCATGGTTTACTGTCTTCCAACATCCGACGAATAATATCAGTCTCATCCGGAAGTGATATTCCCAGTGACCTGGCAACACTATGGTTGACTGACACACTGAAGTATTTCGGATATATCGGTTCCGGCAATGTTTCTGCACCGGAATTCAGGTATCTGTTGGTATATTCCGCCAGATGACGTGCGATATCTTCTGGTGTTGAGTAGGCGGCAATCAACGCGCCGGCCTTCACATAGGCGGATGAAAACCCGATTACCGGTATTTTATTATGATAGCTCGACAGCAGGATGTTGAAGATAGTAGTGCTGTTAAATATCATTGGATCCGGTAAGGCCAGCAATATATTGCTCTCTTCCAGAACATCTTTCAGCAGATGGCCAACCATCTCTGTGGAGCCAACATTACGATAAGAGACTGGAATATTCTGTCTCAATGATTCTGTAATCAGTTCATCCTGTAGCGTTTTTGTGAGCGGGCTCAGCAACAGACCAATATGTGGATCGGGTCGAATTATTCGCGCTAGTTGCAGGAGTCTACTGACCGGTTGATCGAGATAAATAGCGGAGTGTTGTTTATCTTTACCCATTTGTTGATAAGCCGCTTCTGGTATCAGGGCATGTAGAATAGGTATGCCGGTATTCATGCCATGTATCTCTTCACCGGCATGCTGTCCGAGCGCAATAATCAGCTTTGTGTCTGGCGGAATGACAAGACTGGATCCGTCGGTGGGCTGTGTAAGGATAAAGACCTGGCGTGGTGAACAGGTCGGACTAACATCAGCACATTTTTCATTGAGGTACGATTGCAGTTTCCTGGCAACCTGATTATAAGCCGGGGCAGAATCGCTACTGAAGACAACCACACTGTCTTGCTCCCCGGCACTGCACGATGGAATCAGCAGTAGTGATAAGGTATAAAAAAATACCGAAAACACCCCCCACCGATACCAAACCGACATCGGTAAAATGCCAAATCTAAGACGGGGGTTCAGGCATGTCACGATACTATGCCTACCGGTGCCTCTGGTAAAAAGTCACAATAGAACCTCCATGTAAAATTTGCACTTATCCGTAGTAAGGCCTAAGTCCTTAATGCCAGTTCAAGCTGGCTTCCAGAAATATCCGGTTTGCCCAGACATTTTCGGCATGAAAATCCTGGTAATTATTATTCGGTCCGATGTTTTGCAAAATTAACGAGATCTCCCCGTCGGCACGTTCCAGTTCAAACTGTTTGGATAATTTTACATCCCATCGCCGGTTGATATCGATATAGTCCCCATCGCCAGCCCAGTCGATATCATCCACGTAGTAGTAGGCCGTGCTGACTTTGATGCCGTTATCAAATTTATGACTGCCGAGTAGACTGATGGTCTGGGTTGGAACTCTTTCATTCAGTCTACGGTACTCGACCGGATTTACCTTTTTGAATTGGCGCCCGTAAGCGTTCGCGAATCCGTAGCTAATATGCAGCATGTCCCGATTTGAGGGCTTCCAGCCCAGGCCCACTTCAAAGCCGTTGATGTTGAGACTGCCATTGTTGATATATTCGAACGGTAAAAATCCTGCCGGATCAATACCACCTCCCATCAGTATCGGCACCAGGGGGGCGATGGATGCAGAGTATGGCATGCTTAAATCCTTGATCTCTGCAATCATGTCCTTAATTTCTTCATGGAATAACTTCGCATCCACTGTCAGGCCGACTTCCGGAAAATTTCCGAGATAACTCAGTTCAAAAGACTCGATTTTTTCCGGTTTCAGGTTGGTACGGTTCACATAAGTGTCAAAAATCGGTGTCCTGGAACCTGTCTGCACGACAGATTGGTCAGAAAAATCTTCCCACAAGGTGGGCATGCGATAGGCGCTTGTGGCCCGGAGGCGCAGCGTGTTCATCTCGTTCAGCTTCAGATTGAGGGCTGCCATCGGGGAGAAGAACCCATCTTTCTGTTCGAATTTCTCATACATTCCCCCCAGATTGAGTAACAGGTTTTCGTTCAACCGCCACTCCAGGTTCCCGAAGGCGCGAGTTTGATTCCGGGTTAGCCAGTCGTTCTGACTGAATGTCCAGATCCCCTTGGCTTTATCCTGTCGCGCGCCCAGACCCCATACCAGGCGTTGCGCTGAATTGAGCTGAAAGGTGTGCTGAAACTCCACGTCATATCGCTGGGATTCAAAGCCATAGCCCAGGGATATGTCGTTGAATCCCAGCGCGACAAGCGCCTGGGTATCGGAAAAATCGTCATCGATCTGCTGGTAGTTATGATAGAGCTGAATATAAAACTCGTTTCCGGGTGAGAGACTCCGGGTCCAGCGCAGTTGCTGAAAGGCGTGGTCATCCTCGGTGGCGCGGAACGGCTGTTCGGAATCGCTCGAAAAACCATCCTCGCGGGTCCCGCCACTCTTGCCCAGTTCAAAAAGCAGGGCATCCCGGCTGTTGACCTGGTAATCACTACGGATACTCACCCAGCGGGTATCCGAGTTGTCGTGTCGGTTCTCAAACCCGTCATTCTCGTCATATTTAAGGGCGATACGGTAGGCAAGGTCGCCTTCGATTCCCGCAAACCGGTTATAAATCTGTCGTCTCCCTCCATCACCCACCAGGGTTTTGACCCGAACCGCGGGTTGTTCCGCAGGGTGCCAGGTAATGATGTTGATCACCCCGGCAAACGAGTTGGAGCCATGGGTACTGGCATTCGGACCCCGAATCACCTCGATGCGTTGAATGTCATCCATGTCCAGTTCCTGGTCACTCCAGGTGATGCCACCGAAGGCCGGATCATAGATTGATCTGCCATCGATCAATACCTGCATGTCTCGGGCGAAGCGGTCGGCATTGCCATGGGAGGAGACGGTAAATTTGGATCCGGTGTAGTAGCCGATCTGAAAACCGGGCACTAAACGCAGCAAATCAACCAGTTCAATGGCACCGGATGCCTCTATCATTTTCCGATCAATTACAGTAACTGATGCCGGGGAATCCGGCAGTGACTGCTTCAGGCGTGTGGCAGATAACACCACAGGTACCTCACTGAAAAATAGCTCCTCAGGAAGCGGGCTGACGGCATCCATGGCCTGAACGGGCAGGGAGACGATCGCCCCCAGACCCAAAGCCCAATACCATTTTGGGCTGTTAATAACCGGATGCGAATACTTCATGATGCTTCTGTTTTGTTCTCTTGGCGTTATTGATAGACTAAATGCCGACTTGCGGCGAAAACGCCGCTGTCAGAATATATCAGATCTATACTATAGGATGACCTCTTTTCATAGGACCCCACAGTAGCCTTCCGCATGAATTACCCAACCATTGAAGAATTTATCGGTCATACGCCGCTTGTGCGTCTGCAGCGTTTACCCGGAAACACCACAAATACCGTGCTTGTTAAGCTCGAAGGGAATAATCCGGCCGGTTCAGTCAAGGATCGCCCGGCGTTGAGCATGATTCAACGCGCGGAGGAGCGGGGTGATATCCAGCCGGGGGACTCGCTGATAGAGGCGACCAGCGGCAATACCGGTATCGCGCTGGCCATGGCGGCCGCGATCAAGGGGTATCGGATGATACTGATCATGCCGGACAATCTGAGTGTTGAACGGCGGGCCTCAATGCGGGCGTATGGCGCAAAACTCATTCTGGTGACGGAAGAGGAGGGCATGGAAGGTGCGCGGGACCTTGCGCAACTGATGGAACAACGGGGTGAAGGCAAGGTTCTGGACCAGTTCTCAAATAGCGATAATCCACTTTCCCATATCGAGGGGACTGGGCCGGAAATATGGGATGAGACAGAGGGAGAGATCACCCATTTTGTCAGTGCCATGGGTACCACAGGTACAATTATGGGGGTATCGCAATATCTGAAGGGGATGAATCCATCGATACAGATTATTGGTGTTCAACCTGCAGAAGGAGCGAAGATACCCGGTATCCGGCGCTGGCCGGAGGCATATATCCCCAGGATATTTGACAAGAAACGGGTGGACCGGACGTTGGATGTGACCCAGGAGGAAGCAGAGGATGTTACCCGTCGTCTGGCCATGGAAGAGGGCATATTTGCCGGTATATCTTCCGGTGGCGCGGTGGCGGCCGCGCTCCGACTGTCGCAGGAAGTAGAGCATGCAACCATTGTGGCGATTATCTGTGACAGGGGCGATCGATATCTTTCAACGGGTGTGTTCCCGGCTGAATAACCCAGCTTACTTCTTCAACCTGGCAGGCATTTTTGGCGCACTGCTGTTAGCGCCTTTTGCGCTCACGGCCTCCGATTATTTTTCACTTTCCCTGGGCAATATCGGTGACGAGGAGTGGCAGGCCCAGGGGGTGGTGCTGCAACTTGATCTTCAGTCACCTCAGGACCGCTTTATACTTTCCGCTGACGAGATCAGACATCCGGGGTTACCGGCTCCCGTTCGAACGCTTCGTTTTGCCTGCCAGAGCGGAAAGATCGAAGATGATCGGATCAGCTGCCAGGAGGGTCTGATCGATTTCTCACTGAACGGTCAGGAACAGCGCCGTATAACATCCAGAATTGACTGGAAAATATCGTCTCAACTCATTGATATATATCTGGATAATATCACGCTGTCTGGCGGTAAATTTACTGCTGAGATGAAGCTCGACAAACAGCAGTGGCGTTTGTTGCTGAGGGGGCGTGATGTCGAGATCAACAAGCTGGAAAAACTGCATGCCGCGCTGGCAGAGCCGATCGGTTGGTTATCGCTTAATGGGCGCTTTGGTTTGTCCATGGACTTGAGTGGGAGAGGCGCCCAATTACACCGGGGCAGTACCCGTATCAATTTCACCGACGTCAATTTTTCCGATCAATCGGGAAACTATATCGGACAGGGGTTGACGGGGGAATGGCGTGGTGGGTTTTCCTTAAGCAAGGGGAGTTGGTCCGGAAAACAGCAGATGGACATCTCTGCCGGAGAAGTGCTGACACCGCTGTTTTATCTCTCGCCCTCCAGCCATCCTCTGTCATTGGAAACCGCTTATCGTTATCAGACAAATAAGTCGCTGATCACCCTCGATACATTCAAATTCAGTCAGCCGGAGAGGTTGGATATCACCGGGTCAGCAGACATATCGGTTGAAAACGAAACACGGCTGGTTGCGTTGAACCTGACATCGAAAGCGGCGGATCTGGCAGCACTATTTCATGATAATGTGCTGCCGGTACTGGCCAATCCCCAGCTTGAGGATATGGAACTGGCTGGACAATTTGCCGTGGATATCACTCATCTGGAAAACAATACCCAGCTCAGAGTCGGCCTTGAGGATGTCTATATTGAGCAGGGACTACAGGTACGGGGGGACGGCAAGGGTCAGTTTGCCCTGTATGACCTGGATGGGGAAATCAACTGGTCCAGCGGGTTAGCGAAAGAGAGCCACCTCAGTTGGCAGGGGGGGCATCTGTTCGGGGGCATCACGCTGGGTGCCACGGCAGTGGATCTGAATCTCTCCGGCGGGGCTGTTTCGCTCGTGAAACAGGCAAGCATACCGATACTGGATGGTAAATTACAGGCTGAGAAGTTTGCCCTGGAGCAGGGAGAATCGGGCCCCAAGGTCCAGTTTCAAGGCTACCTCACCCCGATCAGCATGGCCACAATCAGTAGCGCCGTCGGTTGGCCTCCGCTCGCGGGACAGCTTTCCGGAATGATTCCCGGACTCTCGTATGAAAACGGCGTTATTGCCGTGAATGGTGTGGCACTGGTAAAGATTTTTGATGGGGAGATTGTTATTCGGGACCTTAAGCTGGATGATCTGTTTGGTGCATTACCTGCGCTGAGTGCCGACCTGGAGTTGAAGGATATTGAGCTGGAAACTCTGACCCGCGCCTTCTCATTTGGTAAGATTACCGGGAAACTGGAAGGCCGCGTAGACGATCTCAGGCTGGAAGACTGGGCTCCCGTGTCGTTCAATGCGGCCTTCTACACACCGGAGGATGACGATAGCCGGCACCGCATCAACCAGAAGGCGGTGGATAATATCTCTAACCTGGGTGGATCGGGAGTTTCCGGTGCCATATCCCGGAGCTTCCTGAGGATGTTTGAAGATTTTGGATACGACCGGCTTGGTATCAGTTGTCGTCTTGAGCGTGGGGTCTGCCACATGGGCGGAATTGAAGCTGCCGACAGGGGTTACTACCTGGTCAAAGGCGGTGGATTACCCCGGATCGACATCATGGGCTTTAATCGAAAGACCGATTGGCAGGTGCTGGTAAGCAAGTTAAAACAGATCACAGAGGGCGGGGCGCCCGTAATCAAATAGTAAAAATATAGAATGGCATTTAAGGAGCTAACCCGATGAAAGTATTAAGAATAGGCAGTATGTTGGCAACCCTGTTGTTTCTTGCCGCCTGCGTTACCATCAACATCTATTTTCCCGCGGCCCAGGCAGAAGAGGCAGCTGAACGGATAGTGGACGATATCCTGGGCAAGCAAAAACAGCAGGAAGAGCAGAATAAGGACGAAAAAAAGAGCTCATCACTCAACCAGTCACTATTTCAAACCATCGCATCCGGGACGCTCGAGTTCCTGATCCCGTCGGCCCAGGCGGCTCAACCCGATTTTAATGCCAGTTCGCCGGCTATCCGCAAACTGCAAGCCAGCATGAAGAGCCGCAACAGCGCCTTGACACCACACTACAACAGCGGTGCGGTGGGGTTTACCCGGGATGCCATGATCGCGGTACATGACGCCGGAGCGATCCCGCTCAAGGATCGCAACAAGGTACAGGGGCTGATCAGTAGCGAAAACAGCGACCGTAGCGCCCTTTATCGCGCGATTGCCGATGCCAATGGTCACCCCGAGTGGGAGCCTGAAATCCGTGCCACCTTTGCCCGTACCTGGGTTGAGAAAGCATCCAGGGGATGGTGGTATCAGAACGCAAGTGGCGGCTGGGTACAGAAATAACCCGCTGACTGTTATCCCGCTCTACAGAATCAACGGCAGCCGGACAGGCTGCCGTTGATATTTTACAGATAGCCTTTCCTGAATGAGGAATGTTAGGTTTCATGGGACGTTCAAGAAGACGCAAGTTGCCACAAGATCCGGTAGTAACAGGTATCGACACCCTGAGTCATGACGGCCGTGGGGTGGCACACATCGACGGCAAGGCAGTATTTATACAGGGCGCATTACCGGGGGAGTCCGTCAGCTTTCGCTATACAGGGGTGCAAAAAAAGTTTGATGAAGGTGAAGCCATTGAAATCATCACCGCTTCACCTGATCGAGTAGTACCCCAGTGCCCCCATTTTGGCCTGTGTGGTGGCTGCTCCCTTCAGCACCAATCCACGAACGCACAAATTCTCTCCAAACAGACGGCGCTCATGGATGCTTTCCAGCGCATCGGCAAGGTGATACCGGCAGCGATATTACCGCCGCTTGTCAGCAGTGACACCTTCGGCTATCGGCGAAAAGCCCGGCTTGGGGTGAAATACGTGGCCAAGAAAGGAAAGGTGCTGGTGGGGTTTCGTGAGCGGGGCTCTCCTTATGTGGCTGATCTCTCGGAGTGTCATATCCTGCATCCCCGGGTTGGACAGCTCATCACGCCCCTGAGCGAGCTGATCGGATCACTTAGCATCAGAGAGCGTGTACCCCAGATTGAAGTCGCGATGGGCGACACCCGGTGCGTGCTGGTGTTTCGCATCCTTGAGCCGCTGTCGTCTGCCGATGAGCAGGCGCTCCTGGCCTTTGGCAGGGAACGGGATATCGCCGTTTACACCCAGACCGGCGGTCCGGAAACCGTCATCCCGCTGAACGGCGAGCCGGTTGATCTGCAATATGCGCTGCCGGCGTATGACCTGAACATTCACTTTTTGCCCAACGACTTCACCCAGGTGAACAGCGCCCTGAACCGCCTGATGATTGAACGCGCACTGGAACTGCTGGCCATGGAACCGGAAGACCGAGTGCTGGATCTGTTCTGCGGACTGGGTAACTTCACTCTGCCGATTGCCAGGGGCGTGGCTGAAGTGGTTGGTGTGGAAGGGGACGCGGGACTCGTTGCCCGGGCCAGGGAGAACGCAAGGCACAACGGCATTGAAAACAGCCGCTACTATACGGCCAACCTGTATGATTCGTTGCAGAAGGAGCCCTGGCTGCGTGAGCATTTCGACAAGGCCCTGCTCGATCCGCCCCGTTCCGGCGCTGCTGAGGTGCTTGAGCATCTCCCCAGACTGGGCGTAAAACGAATTGTCTATGTCTCCTGCTACCCGGGTACCCTGGCACGGGATGCAGGGGAGCTGGTAAACCGGTATGGCTATCGGCTGGTCTCGGCGGGCGTCATGGATATGTTCCCCCATACGGCCCATGTCGAATCGATTGCGCTCTTTGAGAAACCATAGGCGGATATATAAATGGCTTTAGAAATAGAACGCAAGTATTTGGTTATAAATGATAAATGGAAAGAAAATATACTCTCTGAATCGGTATTGAAACAGGGCTACATCGCCAATCAGCCAAACGCTACCGTGCGGGTCCGGATTGCCGGTGAGGTCGCCTATCTGAATATCAAGAGCGCTACCACAGGCATAACGAGGGCGGAGTTTGAGTATCAAATCCCACTGTCGGATGCCGAACAGATACTGGAACAGGTGGCCGAGCATCCCTTTATTGATAAAACGCGATATAAGGTGCAATGGGGAAGCCATGTGTGGGATCTGGATCTGTTTGCTGGAGAGAATCAGGGATTGATCATGGCGGAGGTTGAATTAAACAGTGAAGATGAGTCGTTTGAGCTACCACCCTGGGCCGGCAAAGAGGTGTCTGGAGATCCCCGCTATTACAATGCCAGCCTGGTCAAGCATCCCTACACCCAGTGGTGAGTCGCCAGGGCCTACATATTCAGGTTGACCTGGAACGGCAGCAACTGCGCCTGCTGTCCGGGAGTGCGTGTGTCGCAACCTATTCAGTCTCAACCGCACGTAACGGCCCAGGCGAACTCCAGGGTAGCGAATGTACTCCGCGTGGTCTGCACCGCATCCGCCTGAAGATTGGGGATGGTGAACCGACTAACAGCGTATTTATTGGTCGCCGGCCCACCGGTGAAATACATACGCCTGAGCTGGCAGCCGCCAACCCGGATCGTGACTGGATCCTGACCCGAATCCTCTGGTTAACCGGACTGGAACCGGGCAGAAACCGGGGCGGCGTAGTCGATAGCCTGAGACGTTTTATCTATATCCATGGCACACCGGACAGTGAGCCGATGGGACGGGCGGCATCCCATGGATGTATCCGGATGCGTAACAGCGAACTGATCCAGCTATACGACCAGGTGTCGGTGGGAACTATCGTGGATATACGCGAGCAGTTTTGAAGTTCGATACAGCTACTGCACCAGATAAGTGGTAAAGAAAAGATCATCAATCATCTCATCGCCAACCTGCGCCTTCATGACACCCTTCAGTGATTTAAGCGCGATTTTTCGCAACTTTTCCTTGCCTTTGCTTGTGCGAATATCGGTTCCCTGTTGATCACTCAGTAATAAGATCAGTTCATGGCGCAGCGCCGGGGCATGCAGACTGATAGCGGGAAGCTTAGCTTCGTCCCGGGTCATGAGCTGCACATCACAGCGAATATATTTCGCCCTTCCTTTGACGTTGACCACAATGGAGGGAGACAGCTCGTAATAGGCCATGGTAGCGGGTGCTTTCGCATCATCAATCTCCCCGTCGGCCGCGAAAAGTATAGACGTAAACAAGACAAGTGCAGCACTCAATAGCAGGGTTGAAAAACGCATCTTTACTTCCGAATCCGTTTAATTTGTAATGCTTGATTCAGGAGTCTGCCAGACTTAACACTGAATCCACAGTGGAAAGACCGGACGGACTCCCCTCCTAATCAAGCCGCACAGTATAGCCGATTGAAAAAAATGATGATTGAGGAATTCGCTCCATGAGCCACGGCCCGCTTATGCTGGATATTCAGGGAACGGCGCTCACGGAAGATGAGCGGAAATTACTGCGTCATCCCGCCGCCGGGGGGGTAATTCTGTTCAGCAGAAATTATGAATCGCCCGACCAGATTGCTTCCCTAATTGCCGAGATACATGCCTTGCGCATACCTCCACTACTGGTTGCGGTAGACCAGGAGGGGGGCAGGGTGCAGCGATTCAAAGAGGGGTTTACCCGACTGCCACCCGCGGCCTGGTTTGGAGAGCTGAATCGGGCCAATCCGAAAAAGGCCAAGGCTATTACACAACGCATCGGCTGGTTAATGGCGGCGGAGTTGCGTGCCGTCGGGGTTGATTTCAGTTTTGCGCCGGTACTGGATCTTGACTTCGGATTCAGTAGTGTCATCGGTGATCGGGCCTTTGATGCTAAACCACTCAATGTGGCTGAAATCGCCCATGCCTGGATGATGGGCGTCCATGAAGCGGGGATGGCCGCGGTCGGTAAGCATTTCCCCGGCCATGGCGGCGTGTCCGAAGACTCCCATTGTGAATTGCCGGTAGATCGCCGCCCGATGGGCGACCTGCTGATGGAGGACCTAATCCCTTTTCAGCGCATGATCGATTATGGCCTGGATGCCATCATGCCCGCCCACGTGATCTACGAGCAGGCCGATCGGCAACTGGCCGGCTTCTCCCGGTTCTGGTTAAAGGACGTACTTCGCGATCAACTCGGTTTCCACGGTGTGATATTCAGTGATGATCTCACCATGGCCGCCGCGGAACAGGCCGGGAGTTTTGCCGAGCGGGCCAGGGTGGCGCTAACGGCGGGGTGTGACATGGTACTGGTCTGCAATAACCCGTCAGGTGCGGCCGAAGTGTTAGAGGCGCTGGCGGACTACACCGATCCGGCGGCGCAGATGCGATTGGTGCGCATGCATGGTAGAAAGGCGCTATCCAAAGATGCCCTGCATCTTGATCCAAGATGGAAACATGCATTGGAAATTATTGCGCAGTATGAAGAGAATCCCTCTCTCGATCTGGATTTATAACTGTTTTATTACCAGTAAAACCCATTAATTAAATGTGGCAGGGTGGATACAGTGACTGACTTGGCAATAATTGGTGGTTCGGGATTCACCCGGCTTCAAGAACTTGAGATCACCCGGCGACAGGTAATTCATACCCCCTATGGAGAACCTTCGGCACCGATTACCCACGGCATATTCAAAAACCGTGAGATTGCCTTTCTGCCACGACATGGCACCGCCCATACCATACCGCCCCACAAAGTCAATTATCGTGCAAATATCTGGGCACTGAAGCATATCGGCGCCAGGCAAATTCTAGCTATTGCCGCTGTCGGCGGTATAGGTTCAGAGATGGCACCCGGTGTTATCGCCATACCAGACCAGATTATCGACTATACCTATGGCAGGGATCACACCTATTTCGAGCATGACCTGAGCCAGGTTACGCATATTGATTTCACCTATCCTTACAGTGAAAAGATACGCCAACAATTAATGATGGCGGCAAAAACCACCAATATCCCTGTTGTTGCCAACGGCGTGTATGGGGCCACCCAGGGGCCGCGCCTGGAAACCGCCATGGAGATTAACCGGATGGAGCGGGATGGCTGCACTCTGGTCGGCATGACCGGCATGCCGGAAACAGCACTGGCCCGGGAACTGGGACTGGACTATGCCTGTTGCGCCGTGGTGGCGAACTGGGCGGCGGGAAAAGGAGACGGTCCGATTTCGATGAAAGAGATCGAAGAGCATATCGGTCGAGGTATGGAGCAAATTATTGCCTTGATAGAAGCGCTGGTTGAATCACTGGAAAAGTAAAATTCCGCCAACGCCCAATCATCCCTCTATATCCTCATAAAGATATCCAATGTCTGAGCGCCCGGTTAGAACTGCTAGGATTGATCCAGCACATAGAATCTATTGCCCGCAAACGATAGGCTTTCGGGATGAAGTGGAACAACTCAGGAGTAGAGAATATGGCCGAGGATGATCTGAACGAGGCACCAAAGGAAGCTACCGGGGAAACGGTAACAGACAAGGATACGCCGCCAGTTAAGAAAAAGGCCGCAAGGAAAAAGACACCTCAAGCCAAAACTGCCGCCAAGAAAAAAGTCAGCGTAAAGAAAAAGGCCGCGCCAAAGAAAAAAGCGGCCAGAAAAAGCGGCATCGCGGCCAGTATGGAGAAAGACGCAAGCAGTTCATCGCCGGCAACAGTGCCGGAGTCACCACAACCCGTTGCGGTATCTGCTCAAGAAACACCACCCGAAGATATGGCTGACACAGTGAATCCTAATTCGGATCCGGTGACCGAAGCATCAGTCAATGCAACTGATCAGGTTTCTGATAAGACAACAGAAGTGACTGCCGAAATAGCTGCCGCTGCCCCGAAGTCGGGAGAAAAGCAGCAGAAAGATACCTCACCGCGGAATGAAAATGTTCAGAAACGATTAGAGGAGATGGGACTCATGCCTTCTGATTCAGCTGAAAAACAGACACCCCCGCCAGCCAAAAACACCGGGAGCGGCCTCGGATTTTGGCAAAAGTCATTTATCTGGACCATTGTCATCGTAGCCGGATTACTTTACCTACGCACGCTCACCAACAATGGCGATGGAACTGGCGATGAGACCGCACTGCGCGACGCTGAAATGAACAAGACGGAACAGGTCGCAACCACAGACAACTCATCAACCGATACAACGCAAACCGGTAATCCGGTAACAGCCACCGATCAACCGGATGCAAAAGATGCGGCAATGGTAGAAGCAGCAAAGGATGGTTCTGATTCGGCGCCCGCCAATCAAACCTCCAGTGACAATGCATCGGCTATCGTGACAGCCACTACCACCGCGGAAACAGCCGATGCCGAAGTACAGGACAACAAACCCACGGAAGTAGCGGCCCCCATCTCCGCAACGGATCCGGCAGAAGAGGATCAGCAAGCTGCCACCACAACCGTGGAAACAGCCGATGCCGAAGTACAGGACAACAAACCTACCGAAGTAGCGGCTCCCATCTCTGCAACGGATCCGGCAGAAGGGGATCAGCAAGCTGCCACCACAACGCCCCCCGCGCCTGCCCCGGTATCACAGTCCGCAGACGACGAAACAGGGCAAATATCAGTGGGTGAGGGCAGTGAACAACAGCCGGTAGCGATGACTGGATCAACAGACAGCGACACCAGCCTACAGGCTGAAGAAACTGCCGTTGTGGCGGAAAACAACAGCGCGCTTGCTGGATCAGCAGACTCAGAGAGTCAGGCGCCACCGACAAGCGTTGCCGGCCCAGTGGAAGATCAACAGCCTTCGCCAGGCATGGCATCAGGATACAGTCGTCCTGGAGTAGCCCCGATGTGGACCAATCCCCAGCGGCCCATGCCCAATCGTATTGAAGCAACTCAATCACCCGCACCTGCGGCTGCTACGCCAGGGATAGATCAGGGTCAGACTGGGAATTCGGCAAATAACATGCAACAAGCGCCAACCACAATGGGCCGACGTTATCCGTTACCCTATCAACGTGGCTTCATTACACCCGGATATCCCTGGGGCTTTAACCCTCAGGTAGCACCTTATTACTGGCCTTACCCGCCACGTCCGCCGGTCTATGGACCCGCGGTGAGATATCCCTACCACTATCCGCAAATGCCCAGATAGAGCAGGCATAGCAGACACACACTTCCGCCACCTCGCCAGAGTCGCGAGGTGGCGGCCCCCATTTGATGTATCTGTGTAGAAAACCCATCTGGCTGTCCCGCTCCTGTGCAACACCCGGCACAACAACCTGTTGAAAGTTCTCCATATGTTCTCTATGCTTTAAAGCACAGATTCGAACAGCGATAGATCCCTTATTCGTAGTGATCAGGTAGCTGTCGCTATTCCGCCTACTGCCTCCTGGTAAGAGAACGATGATCCTGGAAGAAATCCTCTCAAGCGTCCCTGTCTGGCGCGGCGATAAACTGCTCCTTGGCCATCAGCCCAAGACGTTATCCAGTGGTTATACGGACCTTGATACGCTGCTGGTCGGTGGCGGGTGGCCGGGGGCGGCACTCACCGAGCTGTTGCTCGATCATCACGGTATCGGCGAACTGGGCCTGCTGCGTCCATTGCTGAGTAAACTGGGACAAACAGGAAAGCCGGCAGTCTGGATCTCACCACCCTATATTCCTTATGCCCCGGCGCTACGCCAAGCACGGATATCCCTGGACAGCATGTGCTGGATCTCCCCCGATAAGGCTGGCGACGCCGCCTGGGTGGCGGAGCAGTGCCTGCGATCAGGAAGCTGCGGTGCGGTGCTGTTCTGGCCCAAGGCCATCAACACCCGGATATTGCGCCGCCTGCAACTGGCCGCCGAGCAGGGGGGGTGTCCCGGTTTTCTGTTTCGTCCCCGGGCGGCGGCCTCGCAAAGCTCTCCGGCAGCCTTGCGTCTGCTGTTGAGTGCACAAGCCCAAGGACTGGGTGTGGAACTGCTTAAATGCCGTGGACGCCGTCCTGGTGCCCACACCTGTTTGGCAGTGTGACATGCTCTGGTTGGCCCTGCGTTTTTCGCACCTTGCGCTGGAGCGGCTCGCCACATCCATGCAGGCGGCAGCTGTGCCCCTGGTAATTCGTGAACAGCACGCCAATCGTCAGCAGGTGTTTGATGCCAGTCCGGTCGCGCGTCAGCTTGGTATTCGTCGGGGCATGAGCATGAAGAAAGCCCAGCTATTGGTGCCGGATCTCACTATTGTTGACCGGGATATGGGGCAAGAGGCTGAAGGGCTGGAGCACTTGGCCCACTGGGCTATGCAGTTCACCTCCCAAGTGGTGCTCCAGTCCCCCCATGGGCTGCTGCTGGAGATTGGTGCCAGCCGGCGCCTGTTCGGCGGGGTGGCCGCGCTGCACCAACAGGTAATCACCAGTTGTGCCCGGCTCGGTCACTCGCCTCGCACCGCTATTGCACCCAATCCCCAAGCGGCCTGGTGGTTTAGCGCCTTGCCCCAATCGCTGGTGATCACCCAGGACAAAGCATTGTATACGGCACTCACCGTGCTCCCGTTAGGTTGTCTGGATTTGTCGGACAAACAGCGCCAGGCACTGCGCCGTATGGGACTGCGACATCTGGGAGAGTGCCTGCGCCTGCCAAGAGCGGGATTGCGCCGACGCTTTGGTGCGGAGTGGCTCGATCGGCTCGATCGCGCCCTGGGTCACCAGCCCGATCCCCGTTCCTGTTTCCAGCCGCCTCGTCGATTTGAGGCGCGGCTGGAATTGCCGGCCGAGGTCGATAACTGCACCGGACTGCTGTTTGGCCTGCGGCGTTTGTTGCAGGAGTTGGGCGGGGCACTGCTGGGTGCCGACGCCACCATCGATCAGCTGACGCTGACACTGGAGTATGTGGATATACCACCCTCCGCTATCGTTTTGCAGCTGCTTCAGCCTCATCGTGATCCGGACTACTTGCTGGAACTCTGGCGTGACCGTCTGGAGCGAGAAGCACTGCAGGCGCCGGTATTGGGACTGCGCCTGGCCAGTGTCGATTTCCGATTGGCTAATCATGCCAGCCTGGGACTCTTTGGTCATGCGCCCGGGCAACTGGAAGAACAAACTCTATGGGAACGCCTGCAGGCACGCCTGGGCCGGGATACGGTGCGGCGACTGGGGGTATTAGCCGACCATCGCCCCGAGTCGGCATGGGGCCTGGGCGAGTCAGCCGAAGGAACCCCCATGGGGCAACGCCCATTGTGGCTGCTGGACCCACCGGAGCGGTTACGGCAGGGACCGGAAGGGCCGTGGCGCGATGGGCCGTTGCGCTTGGAACAGGGACCGGAACGGATTGAGAGCGGCTGGTGGCAGGGCCGTTGGGTGCGGCGTGATTACTTCATCGCCACCGACAGCCACGGTGCCAGGCTGTGGTTATTCAGGCAGGCCAATGAGCGAGACTGGTACCTGCACGGCCGTTTTGGTTGAGGTGACCCCGTTGCCTGTCGAATACGCCGAGTTGCATTGCCTTTCCAACTTCAGTTTTCTGCGCGGTGCATCACACCCGGAAGAGCTCGTGGCACAGGCCACCGGGTTGGGCTATCGCGCGTTGGCCTTGACCGACGAGTGTTCCCTGGCCGGTGTGGTGCGGGCCCACGAAGAGGCCAGGGCGCAGGAGCTGCCGCTGATCATCGGTAGCGAATTCCGGCTGGAGGAGGGTGACCGGCTGGTGCTGCTGGCCACTGACCGCCAGGCCTACGCCGAGTTGAGTGCCCTGATCACCCGGGCTCGGCGGGCCGCCGATAAAGGACAATACCGGCTGGCTATCGATGGCCTGGATAATCTGCCGGGTTGCCTGGTCCTGCTGCACCCCGACAACCCGCAGGATCAGCATCGACTGACCCGCTATGCGGAGTGCTTTGGCGGCCGCCTGTGGCTGGAGGCCAACCGGCTGCTAACAGGTGATGAGCCACACTATCTGCGCTCGTTGCGTGCCGCAGCCAATCACTTCGGCCTGCCGATCGTGGCCGCTGGTGATGTGCACATGCATCGGCGTGAACGTCAGCGACTGCAGGACCTGGTGACCGCCATCCGCCATCGCACCACGCTGGCCCGGGCCGGCTGGGCGCTCTATCCCAATGCCGAACGCCACCTGCGCCCCCTAGCCACATTGTTACAAATCTATCCTCGGGAATGGCTGCAACAGAGTTGTGCTATCGCCGAGCGTTGCTGTTTCAGTCTGGACGAGCTGCGTTACGAGTACCCCGATGAACTGGTGCCAGAAGGACTCAGCCCGGCGGCCCATCTGCGGACCCTGACCGAGGCCGGTATGCAGGTGCGCTGGCCCGACGGGGTCAGTCGCAAGGTGCGGGATCAGATCGAGCACGAGTTACAGCTGATCGGTGAGCTCAACTACGAGCCCTATTTTTTGACCGTACACGACATCGTGCGCTTTGCCCGTGAGCGGGGAATTCTTTGCCAGGGGAGGGGGTCGGCGGCCAATTCGGCGGTCTGTTACGCCCTGGGTATCACCGAGGTGGACCCGGCACGCCTGTCGACCCTGTTCGAACGCTTTATCTCGAAGGAACGCAACGAACCGCCCGATATCGATGTGGACTTCGAGCACCAACGGCGTGAAGAGGTCATCCAGTACATCTATGAGAAGTACGGCCGTCATCGGGCCGCCTTGGCCGCCACGGTGATCACCTACCGTACCCGCAGTGCCCTGCGTGAGACCGGTAAAGCCCTGGGCTTTGATAGCGATACGCTGGAGCGCCTGGCCACCACCCACAGTTGGTGGGACGGCCGCCGATTGAACATCCAGCGCATTCGCGAACTGGGGTTTGATCCGGAGCAGCCACAGATACGCCAGTTGCTGGGGTTGACCACCCAGTTGATCGGCTTTCCACGCCATCTCTCACAGCACGTCGGGGGCTTTGTCATTGCGCAAAAACGGCTCGACTGGCTGGTACCGATTGAAAATGCAGCCATGCCCGAGCGCACGGTCATTCAGTGGGACAAGGATGATCTGCAGGCCCTTGGGCTGTTAAAGATCGACGTACTGGCCCTGGGTATGCTCAGTGCCATCCGGCGCAGCCTGGCACTGATCAGTGACTACCGGGGAGAGCCGTTTCGTCTGCAGGATATCCCGCCGGAAGACCCGGCCACCTACGCCATGATCAGCAAAGCAGATACTGTCGGCGTATTCCAGATCGAATCCCGAGCCCAGATGACCATGCTGCCACGACTGCGCCCGGCCTGTTTTTATGATCTAGTGATCGAGGTGGCCATTGTGCGCCCGGGACCGATCCAGGGGGACATGGTGCACCCTTACCTGCGCCGACGGCAGGGACTGGAGCCGGTGGATTATCCCAGCCCGGCGGTGCGGAGCGTGTTGGAACGCACCCTGGGGGTGCCCCTGTTTCAGGAGCAGGCGATTAAACTGGCCATGGTGGCGGCGGGTTTTTCCGCCGGCGAGGCCGACGCCCTGCGACGGGCCATGGCGGCCTGGCGACGCCGTGGCGGCATCGAGGTGTTTCAGCGCAAGCTGTTCGATGGCATGCGCCAACGTGGTTATAGCGAGGAGTTTGCCGGGCGCATCTTCGATCAGATCAAGGGCTTCAGCGAATACGGCTTTCCCGAATCCCACGCAGCCAGCTTTGCCTTGCTGGCCTACGCCTCGGCCTGGCTAAAATGTCACCATCCGGCGGCCTTTTTCTGCGGTCTGCTCAACAGCCAGCCGATGGGTTTCTATGCCCCCGCACAGCTGATCCAGGATGCCCGGCGCCGTGGTGTGCGGGTGCATCCGGTGGATGTACGCCGCAGCAACTGGGATAGTTCCCTGGAGCCAGGCAGGGGCGCCAGACCGGAACTTCGGCTGGGACTGCACCTGGTCAATGAACTGTCGTGCAACGGTGCGGCACGCCTGGTCGAGGCGCGCCAAATAAAAGCGTTTGCCGATATCACTGACCTGTCCCGGCGCGCCCGACTCAACGAACGCGATCTTCAGGCCCTGGCCGCCGCCGATGCCCTGGCCGGATTGGGTGGGCACCGTTACCAGGCCCAGTGGCAGGTGTTGGGTGTCGAGGAACCAACCCCGTTATTTGCCGCGTCGACAGAAGAGCGGGGAGTCGCGCTGCCGGAACCGACGCTGGGGGAGGCGGTGTGCGCCGATTATGACGCCCTGGGCCTGTCGTTGCGCCGGCACCCGCTACAGTTGCTGCGCACCCGCCTGCGCCGCGCCGGGGTGCGCACGGCGGCCGAGGTGCAGGCTGCGCGCGATCGCACCTTCCTGCGCTCGGCCGGCCTGGTGATCTGTCGTCAGCGGCCCCATACCGCCAGCGGCGTGATGTTTGCCACTCTGGAGGACGAGAGCGGCCAGATCAATCTGGTCATCTGGCCCAAGATGCTGGAGCATTTTCGTCAGGTGGTGTTGAACGCCCGGCTGTTACTGGTCAACGGTCAGGTACAGCGCGAGGGGCAGGTTGTGCATCTGATCGCTCACAAGCTGGAGGATCGCAGTAATTGGCTGGGTGAGTTAAATATCTCGTCGCGGGATTTTCGTTGAGTCGGCTTCGGCAGGGTGAAATGAGTCTCAACCCTTTATCGGTGAATGAATTTTCATCAGCCACGATGTCAATCTGGCCGGCCTTCGTAAGACTAGTCCCACTAGACAAATATAAGAGACCCCCCAGCTTTGCTGGGGAGGCATTAGCAGTTTGACAGTAACGGGAGTCTCATAGTAACTCCAAAGCGTGAGCCGCCAAGCAACACGCAAAGGAGAAACCATGAGACGAGTAGAAAGTTTAAGTCACACGAGGTGGGAGTGTAAGTACCATATCGTGTTCATCCCGAAATATCGTAGGAAAGTGCTTTTTGGCCAAATACGCAAAGAGCTTGGTGAAGTATTTCATCGATTGGCAAAGCAAAAGGAGAGTCTGATCGAAGAAGGTCATATTATGGG
>NZ_ATZE01000035.1 GCF_000428045.1 Sedimenticola selenatireducens DSM 17993
GTGCTCGCGGGTCTGCGGCATCGGACCGTCCGCGGCAGAAACCACCAGAATCGCGCCGTCCATCTGCGCCGCACCCGTGATCATGTTTTTCACATAATCCGCGTGCCCCGGGCAGTCAACGTGCGCATAGTGACGCGCATCCGACTCGTATTCCACGTGCGCGGTCGCAATGGTNATTCCACGCTCACGCTCTTCCGGTGCATTATCGATGTCAGCGTAGTCTTTAAATACTCCACCCCGCGCTTCCGCCATCACCTTGGTGATCGCCGCCGTCAACGTGGTCTTACCGTGGTCAACGTGACCAATGGTTCCCACGTTTACGTGGGGTTTTGTACGCTCGAATTTTTCCTTGGACACGGTTCTACCCCTTCCAGATTACTGTTTCTTCACAGCCTCAGCGATATTCGCCGGGACTTCACTGTATTTAGCAAATTCCATGCTGTACGTTGCACGACCTTGCGTAGCTGAACGAAGATCCGTCGCATATCCAAACATCTCGGACAGCGGAACCTCCGCCTTGACTTGCCGACCCGCCGGACAGTCATCCATACCTTGAACGACACCACGCCGCCTGTTCAGATCACCCATCACATCACCCATGTAATCCTCGGGCGTTATGATTTCGATCTTCATAATCGGCTCAAGAAGTACGGGATTGGCGTTCCCCGCCCCCTCTCTAAAACACATCGACCCAGCTATCTTGAACGCCATCTCGCTGGAGTCCACATCATGGTACGACCCGTCAAACAGGGTGACCTTGACATCTACCATCGGGTATCCGGCCAGGACGCCATTTTGCATCTGCTCCTGGATACCCTTATCCACTGCCGGAATGTACTCCCGCGGTACAACGCCGCCGACTATTCCGTTGACAAATTCGTAGCCGCTACCAGACTCTCTGGGCTCGATCCGCAGATAAACATGACCATACTGGCCGCGCCCACCCGACTGCCGCACAAACTTGCCTTCCTGCTCAACAACAGAGCGAATGGTTTCCCGATACGCCACCTGTGGAGCGCCGACATTGGCTTCCACATTGAACTCACGGCGCATCCGGTCAACAATGATCTCCAGATGCAGCTCGCCCATCCCGGCGATAATCGTCTGCCCTGATTCCGGATCTGTAGTGACGCGAAACGAAGGATCCTCGTGCGCCAGCTTGGACAGCGCCACCGACATTTTCTCCTGATCGGCCTTTGTCTTAGGCTCAACCGCCACCGCGATCACAGGTTCCGGGAAATCCATCCGCTCCAGTGTGATATGGGCATCCAGGGCACACAAGGTGTCGCCGGTGGTCACATCCTTGAGACCGACTGCTGCCGCAATATCGCCTGCACGCACTTCCTTGATCTCTTCACGCGAGTTGGAGTGCATCTGCAGAATCCGGCCAACCCGATCTTTTTTTCCCTTCACCGGGTTGAACACACTGTCACCCGACTTGAGCACACCGGAATAAACACGGAAGAATGTCAGGTTACCAACAAAAGGATCGGTTGCTATCTTAAACGCCAGGGCCGCAAAGGGCGCATCGTCACTGGATGGGCGCTCAGCGACGCTCACCTCGTCATCCAGCACGCCCTTGATTGCCGGCACATCAACCGGAGCCGGCATGTATTCGATAACCGCATCCAGCAGGGCCTGCACACCTTTATTCTTGAAGGCGGAGCCGCACATCATCGGCGTTATCTCACTGGAGAGCGTTCTGATACGCAATCCGGACTTAATCTCTTCGACGGAAAGATCACCCGTATCCAGGTACTTTTCCATCAAAGCATCATTCGCTTCGGCGGCCGCCTCAACCATCTTTTCGCGCCACTCAGCGGCCAGTGACTGGAGTTCGCCGGGAATTACTCGCTCTTCGAAGGTCATGCCACGGGACGACTCGTCCCAGTAGATCGCCTTCATCTTAATCAGGTCAACAACCCCCTGAAAAGCCTCTTCCGCACCAATCGCGACCTGCAGAGGTACCGGATTAGCGCCGAGACGCGTCCGCACCTGCTCGACAACCCGCAGGAAGTTAGCTCCCATGCGATCCATCTTGTTGACAAAGGCGATACGCGGAACCCCGTACTTGTCAGCCTGGCGCCACACCGTTTCTGACTGCGGCTCAACGCCGCCCACCGCACAAAAAACCGCGCAGGCACCATCCAGAACACGTAACGACCGTTCAACCTCAATGGTAAAATCGACGTGCCCCGGCGTATCGATAATATTGATACGATGCTCCGGAAATTGCTGATCCATCCCTTTCCAGAAACAGGTTGTTGCCGCAGAAGTTATGGTGATACCACGCTCCTGCTCCTGCTCCATCCAATCCATAGTCGCCGCACCATCATGCACCTCACCGATCTTATGCGAAACGCCGGTGTAGTACAGAATGCGCTCGGTTGTGGTGGTCTTACCCGCATCAATATGCGCCATAATCCCAACATTCCGATACCTATCAATAGGTGTGCTTCGCGCCACGACTTAATCCGATCAACAATGTAAAAGAGCAAAAAAGGTAAAACGGGTAAAAAAGTATTTCTTACCAGCGATAATGCGAGAACGCCTTGTTGGCCTCAGCCATTCGATGCGTATCCTCACGCTTCTTGACTGCCGAACCACGCTGCTCGGAAGCATCTGCCAGTTCGCCCGCAAGACGGTGTGCCATCGACTTCTCGCTACGCTTGCGCGATGCATCGATCAGCCAGCGCATAGCCAAAGTGTTACGACGACTCGCACGCACCTCAACCGGCACCTGGTATGTCGCGCCACCCACACGGCGAGACTTCACCTCAACCACGGGGCGGACATTTTCAAGCGCCTTCTCAAGCACATCCATCGGTTCGCCACTAGTGCGCTCAGTCACGCGATCCAGAGCATCATAGATGATCTTCTCAGCTACCGACTTCTTACCATCAACCATGATCATGTTGATGAACTTCGCAAGCAACTGACTTCCAAATTTCGGATCAGGCAGAATTTCGCGTTTTGCTGCAACTCGTCTTCTTGGCATGACTTATTAACTCAGTCCTGTTAGTGAACCCAATCAGCCCTTAGGCCGCTTGGCACCATATTTTGAACGACCCTGGCGGCGCTTATCCACACCGGAGGTATCCAGACTACCGCGCACCACGTGATAGCGCACACCAGGCAAATCCTTGACACGGCCACCACGAATCAGCACTACCGAGTGCTCCTGAAGGTTATGACCTTCACCACCGATATAGGTACTGACCTCAAAACCGTTGGTCAGGCGTACACGAGCGACCTTACGCAATGCAGAGTTCGGTTTTTTCGGCGTGGTCGTGTAGACACGCGTACAGACACCACGCTTCTGCGGACACGCCTCCAACGCAGGCACGTTACTCTTTTCTACTTTGCGCATGCGTGGCTTGCGCACCAACTGATTGATTGTAGCCATTAAATCCCGTCTCCAGAGAAGCGCCTTATGCACCCTCTATCGCACCAGAAAAGCGCGCAATCAACACCCAACCGGATTGTCACCGGAACATGTTAATCACAAGCTTAAAACCTTGCCCCCACGGCCGAAATTAGCCTGGGAATAATTCTGAAACCCGAGCCCGTGTACCACTTCAGCCCAAGTGAAGAGCGCGCATTCTACGCGCCCGACAAGGAGGTGTCAACACTACCATGGCCACTCTAATGATGAAAAAAGTGGCCGCCCTGTTTTTTAAAAAATAATCACAGGGGACGTCGGTGACGCCCCCCGTTTTCAGCAATTACTCGCTATCCGCAGTATTCAACGCCTGCTTGATAGCCTCTGCAACTTCATCGGCATCCATCTCGACCTTGGCATCCACAGATTCAGCCCCCAGCTCTTCATCTCTTCGCTTGTGACGCTCGTTATGATAAGAGAGACCGGTACCTGCCGGAATCAGCCGGCCGACGATCACATTCTCCTTTAGTCCAACAAGGGAATCGCTGGAACCACGCACCGCCGATTCGGTCAGCACGCGCGTGGTCTCCTGGAATGACGCCGCAGAAATAAACGACTCGGTCGCCAGTGACGCTTTAGTGATACCCAGCAATATGGGAGTCCACAACGCCGGATACTTGCCTTCGGCCTCGACCCGCAGATTCTCTTCCAGAACGCGGGCCTTTTCGGCCTGCTCACCACGCAGGAAGCGCGTGTCGCCCGGCGCGGTTATCTCCACCTTGCGCAGCATCTGGCGAATGATCACCTCGATGTGCTTATCGTTGATCTTCACACCCTGTAGGCGGTAAACGTCCTGAATCTCCTTCACCAGGTAATCCGCCAGGGCGGTTACACCTTTCAGACGCAGAATATCGTGCGGATTGTACTCGCCGTCAGACACAACCTCGCCCTTGGCTACGTGCTCACCCTCGAACACGTTTACGTGACGCCATTTGGGGATCAGATCCTCATGCTGCTCGCCATCCGCGTCCGTGATGATCAACCGCTGCTTGCCCTTGGTATCCTTGCCGAAACCGACCGTACCGGTCGCTTCCGCCAGGATTGCCTGGTCTTTCGGCTTGCGCGCCTCAAACAGGTCGGCCACCCGTGGCAGACCACCGGTGATGTCACGAGTCTTGGATGATTCCTGCGGAATACGCGCCAGGGTGTCACCAATCTGCACCCGACCGCCGTCAGTCACAATGACCACTGCGCCGGAGGGCAGATAATAGTGAGCCGGGATATCAGTTCCCGCAATATTCAGGTCATTGCCATCGTCATCCACCAGCTTGACCATGGGCCGCATGTCCTTACCGGCGGTCGGGCGCTGTTTCGGGTCGATAATCGCCAGCGACGAGAGACCGGTGACATCATCCACCTGTTTCTGCACACTGACGCCATCGGCAAACTCCACGAACTGTACCGTACCGGCCACCTCGGTAATCACCGGATGGGTATGCGGATCCCAGTTTGCCACCATCTGTCCACCGGCGACCTGTTCGCCGTCGGCGGCACGAATGTTGGCACCATAGGGAACTTTATAACGCTCGCGCTCGCGGCCCACCTCATCAACGACGGTCAGTTCACCGGAGCGGGAAACCGCCACCAGCGTGCCACTGTGATGCTCGACAGTCTTGATATTGTGCAGACGCACGGTACCGGCGGTTTTCACTTCAATACTGTTGACTGCGGCCGCTCGTGAAGCCGCACCACCAATATGGAAGGTACGCATGGTCAACTGGGTACCCGGCTCACCAATGGACTGCGCCGCAATCACCCCGACTGCCTCACCCATATTAACCTTGTGACCGCGCGCCAGATCACGTCCATAGCACATGGAGCAGACACCGACCTTGGATTCACAGGTAATGGCGGAACGGACCCGTACATGATCCACGCCCAGTTTTTCCAAGGTCTCTACCGAGGTCTCGGTCAGCAGCGTTCCACGATCGAACACCATCTCATCGCTGCCGGGCTTATATACGGCCTCCGCCAGCACCCGACCCAGGATCCGCTCACGCAGCGGCTCAACCACATCACCACCCTCGATGATGGGATGCATATCCAGGCCTTCTTCAGTACCACAGTCCGGTTCCAGGACCACCATATCCTGAGCTACGTCGACCAGACGACGGGTCAGATAACCCGAGTTGGCGGTCTTCAGCGCCGTGTCGGCAAGACCCTTACGAGCACCATGGGTAGAGATAAAGTACTGCAGTACGTCGAGCCCCTCACGGAAGTTGGCTGTGATCGGTGTCTCGATAATGGAGCCATCCGGCTTGGCCATCAGGCCACGCATACCGGCCAGCTGGCGTATCTGCGCCGCCGAACCACGCGCACCGGAGTCGGCCATCATGTAGATCGAGTTGAAGGAGTCCTGCTGGACCTCCTTGCCCTCACGATCGACGACCGTCTCTTTACCCAGATGAGACATCATCGCCTTGGCCACCTGGTCGTTGGTGTGGGACCAGATATCCACCACCTTGTTGTAGCGCTCGCCGTTGGTTACCAGACCGGAGGCGTACTGATTCTGGATCTCTTTCACCTCCCGTTCGGCGGCGGCCAGGATCGGCCCCTTCTCCTTGGGGATGGTCATGTCGTTCATGCCGATAGAGACGCCGGCACGGGTAGCGAAACGGAAGCCCATGTACATCACCTGGTCGGCGAAAATAACCGTCTCCTTGAGACCGACACGACGGTAGCAGGCATCCACCAGATTGGAGATCGCGCGCTTGCCCATGGCGTTGTTGATCAGCTCAAACGGCAACCCTTTGGGCAAAATTTCCGACAGCAACGCCCGGCCCACGGTGGTATCCACCAGGCGCCGAACCGTCTGCTCCTCTCCTTTTTCATCCTCCACTTTCTCGGTCAGGCGCACCTTGACCTTGGCCTGCAGATCCACCATGCGCGCTTCATAGGCACGATGCACTTCCGCCAGATCAGAGAACACCATTCCTTCGCCCTTGGCATTGATGCGCTCGCGGGTCATGAAGTAGAGACCCAGCACCACGTCCTGGGAAGGTACGATGATCGGTTCGCCGTTGGCTGGCGAGAGAATATTGTTGGTCGACATCATCAGACTGCGCGCTTCCAGCTGCGCCTCGATGGAGAGCGGTACGTGTACCGCCATCTGGTCGCCGTCAAAGTCCGCGTTGAAGGCGGTACAGACCAGCGGATGCAGCTGAATCGCCTTGCCTTCCACCAGAACCGGCTCGAACGCCTGGATGCCCAGACGATGCAGCGTCGGTGCACGGTTCAGCATCACGGGATGCTCGCGAATCACTTCTTCGAGAATGTCCCACACTTCACCGGTGCCGCGTTCGACCAGCTTCTTGGCCGCCTTGATGGTGGTGGCCAGACCGCGCAGTTGCAGCTTGGAGAAGATAAACGGCTTAAACAGCTCCAGGGCCATTTTCTTCGGCAGACCACACTGATGCAGCTTCAGGGTCGGACCGACCACGATCACCGAACGACCGGAGTAGTCGACACGCTTGCCCAGCAGGTTCTGGCGGAAGCGCCCCTGCTTGCCTTTGATCATGTCCGCCAGGGATTTCAGCTGACGCTTGTTGGTTCCGGTGATGGCGCGTCCGCGCCGACCGTTATCCAGCAGGGCATCCACCGACTCCTGCAGCATGCGCTTCTCATTGCGCACGATAATGTCCGGCGCATTCAGATCCAGCAGCCGTTTCAGGCGGTTGTTGCGATTGATGACACGGCGATACAGGTCATTCAGGTCAGAGGTTGCAAAGCGACCGCCATCCAGCGGCACCAGTGGACGCAACTCGGGCGGCAACACCGGCAGCACGGTCATCACCATCCACTCGGGACGGTTGCCGGACTCGTGCAGGGACTCCACCAGCTTCAGACGCTTGCTCAGTTTTTTCAGCTTGGTCTCAGAGTTGGTGCCCTGGATCTCTTCCCGAAGAATTTCGATCTCCTTCGGCAGGTTCAGCGAGCTGAGCAGTTCATAGACCGCCTCGGCACCCATCCGGGCATCAAACTCATCACCGTTCTCTTCAATCGCCTCGAGATACTGGTCATCGTTCAGCAACTGACCGCGTTCCAGCGGCGTCATGCCCGGATCGACCACCACGAAGGACTCAAAATAGAGCACCCGCTCGATATCCCGCAGGGTCATATCCAGCAGCAGACCGATACGGGACGGCAGTGACTTGAGGAACCAGATGTGCGCCACCGGGCTGGCCAGCTCGATGTGACCCATGCGTTCACGCCGCACCTTGGCCAGGGTCACTTCGACGCCGCACTTCTCACAGACCACGCCGCGATGTTTCAGGCGCTTGTACTTGCCGCACAGGCACTCATAGTCGCTGGTTGGGCCAAAAATCTTGGCACAGAACAGGCCCTCACGCTCGGGCTTGAAAGTCCGGTAGTTGATCGTCTCAGGCTTTTTAACTTCGCCATAGGACCATGAACGGATCATGTCGGGTGAAGCCAGACCAATTTTGATCGCGTCAAAATCTTCAGTCTGCCCTTGCTGCTTCAGAATTTTTAATAGATCTTTCAAGATCGTATCTCCTGCTGTCGGGTTCCGGTGTTTGTCTCGGTATTCGCTAGGTTACAGCGCGTGATGCCGGACCCTATTCCCGCTCCAATTCAATATTGATGCCCAGAGAGCGTATCTCTTTAACCAGCACGTTGAAGGACTCCGGCATGCCGGCCTCCATCTGATGGTTACCGTCAACGATGTTTTTATACATCCGGGTACGACCGGTCACATCATCGGACTTCACGGTGAGCATCTCCTGCAGTGTGTAGGCGGCGCCATAGGCCTCCAGCGCCCACACCTCCATCTCACCGAATCGCTGTCCGCCAAACTGCGCCTTACCGCCCAGCGGCTGCTGCGTAACCAGACTGTACGGACCGGTCGAACGGGCATGCATCTTGTCATCTACCAGATGATTCAGCTTCAGCACATACATGTAGCCAACCGTCACCTGACGATCGAAGGCCTCGCCTGTTCTGCCGTCAAACAGGGTCGTCTGACCGCTTTCCGGCAGATCGGCTAGCTTCAACAGCGCCCGGATTTCGTCTTCAGAAGCACCGTCGAACACTGGCGTCGCCATCGGCACGCCACGCTTCAGATTACTCGCCAGCTCAACAATTTCATCGTCACTGAAACTATCCAGATCTTCCGACTTGCCGCTGGTGTTGTAGACCTTCTCCAGATATTTGCGCAGTTCGGCGATCTTGGACTTGGCCTCCAGCATCTTGCCGATCTTCTCGCCCACGCCCTTGGCCGCCCAACCCAGATGAGTCTCCAGGATCTGCCCCACATTCATACGCGACGGTACGCCGAGCGGATTCAATACAATATCCACCGGCTGACCATGCTCGTCGAACGGCATATCCTCAACCGGCTGGATCATGGAGATGACACCCTTGTTGCCGTGTCGGCCAGCCATCTTGTCACCCGGTTGAATGCGACGCTTCACCGCCACATAGACCTTCACCATCTTCAACACGCCTGGCGCCAGATCATCACTGGTGGTCAGCTTGCGCTTCTTCTCTTCAAACTTCTCACGGAACTCTTCACGCTGCAGCTTCACCTGCTCGGCAATGGCCTCAAGCTGGGCCGCCGCCTCTTCGTTGTGCAGGCGGATCTCCAACCAGCGGTCCTGGTCCAGTTCAGCCAGATAAGCCTTGGTGATCTTGGCGCCGGATTTCAGCTGATTGGGACCACCATCGGCCACCTTGCCCAGCAGCATTTTCTCGACGCGCTGGAAGGTATCCCCTTCCATGATCCGCAGCTGATCATCGAGATCCTTCTTGACCCGCTCCAGTTCGGCATTTTCGATCTGCAGGGCACGGGCATCCTTCTCGACGCCATCGCGGGTAAATACCTGCACATCGATAACAGTGCCTACCCGGCCGGAAGATACGCGCAAGGAGGTATCCTTGACGTCCGCCGCCTTCTCACCAAAAATGGCACGTAGCAGTTTCTCTTCCGGTGTCAGCTGGGTTTCGCCCTTGGGGGTTACCTTACCCACCAGGATGTCACCCTCTTTCACCTCGGCACCCACATAGACGATACCCGATTCATCCAGCTTGGCCAGCGCGGCCTCGCCCACATTGGGGATGTCGCCCGTGATCTCCTCGGAACCCAGCTTGGTGTCCCGGGCCATACAGGTTAGCTCTTCAATATGGATCGTGGTGAAACGATCCTCCTGGACAACCCGTTCGGAGACCAGAATGGAGTCCTCGAAGTTGTAGCCATTCCAGGGCATGAAGGCGACACGCATATTCTGGCCCAGCGCCAGCTCGCCCAGATCCGTGGATGGACCGTCCGCCATCACGTCACCCCGGGTGATAATATCGCCGGGATTGACCAGTGGACGTTGATTGATACAGGTATTCTGGTTGGAGCGGGTGTATTTGGTTAGGTTATAGATATCCACACCTGGCTCGCCGGCAACCGTCTCATCGTCATTGACACGCACCACAATGCGGGCCGCATCCACCGCTTCAACCGATCCGCCACGCTTGGCCACTACCGTAACACCGGAGTCTACCGCCACCGCGCGCTCCATACCCGTACCCACCAGTGGCTTTTCCGCCCGCAGTGTCGGCACCGCCTGGCGCTGCATGTTGGAGCCCATCAACGCCCGGTTGGCATCATCGTGCTCCAGGAACGGAATCATGGAAGCAGCCACCGAGACGATCTGTTTTGGCGACACGTCCATGTACTGGATTTTGTCGGGACCGGTGAGCATGGTCTCGTTCTGGTAACGGCACGGGATCAGATCCTCGAACAGATGCCCCTTTTCATCCACGGCGGCACTGGCCTGGGCGATCACATAGCGCCCCTCTTCAATCGCTGAAAGGTAATCGATCTCATCGGTCACCAGGCCATCCTTCACCACCCGGTAGGGGGTTTCGAGGAAACCGTAATCATTGGTCCGGGCATAAACCGCCAACGAGTTGATCAAGCCGATGTTCGGACCCTCAGGCGTCTCAATGGGACAGACACGACCGTAGTGCGTCGGGTGCACGTCGCGCACCTCAAATCCCGCGCGTTCCCTGGCCAGACCGCCCGGGCCGAGTGCCGAGACACGGCGTTTGTGAGTTACTTCCGAGAGCGGATTGTTCTGGTCCATGAATTGTGACAACTGGCTGGAGCCAAAGAACTCCTTGATCGCAGCGGACACCGGCTTGGCGTTAATCATCTCCTGTGGCATCAAGCCTTCGGATTCGGCCAGCGTCAGGCGCTCGCGCACCGCGCGCTCAACACGCACCAGACCGACACGGAACTGGTTTTCCGCCATCTCACCGACCGAGCGGATACGGCGATTACCCAGGTGATCGATATCGTCGACGATGCCATGGCCGTTGCGGATATTGATCAGCTCTTTGAGCACATCGACAATATCCTCATTGGACAGAATACCTTCACCGGTTACTTCGTCCCTGCTCAGACGCTTGTTGAATTTCATCCGGCCGACCGCCGAGAGATCATAGCGATCCGCGCTGAAGAACAGGCTGTTGAACAGCTTCTCGGCCGCTTCCTTGGTGGGCGGCTCGCCTGGACGCATCATGCGATAGATCTCCACCTGTGCCTCCAGGGCATTGGCGGTGGTGTCGATGCGCAGTGTGGTGGAGAGATAGGGACCCTGATCGAGATCGTTGGTGAACAGCGTCTCAATCTTCTTGACGCCGTTCTCTATCAGACTCTCAATCAGCTCTTCGTTCAATTCATCATTGGCGGAAGCCAGCAGCTCCCCTGTATCCTGGTCGACTACATCGTGCGCAATGGTCTTTCCGTACAAAAAGTCGAACGGCACCTCAAGCGATTTGACTTCCGCTTTCTCAAGTTCGCGGATATGCCTTGCGGTCACCCGGCGACCTGCCTCCACGATGACGCTCTTGCCTACCTTGATATCGAAGGTAGCCGTCTCTCCGCGCAAACGCTCCGGGACCAGGTTCAGCTTCGCCGACTTCTTGCTCAGTGCGATCTTGTCGGTCTCGAAGAACATACCCAGCATCTGCTCGGTGTCAAAACCGAGGGCTCGCAGCAGCACGGTGGCGGGCAGTTTGCGGCGACGGTCGATACGCACAAAGACGTTATCCTTGGGATCGAACTCAAAGTCCAGCCATGAACCGCGGTAGGGAATTACCCGGGCGGAAAACAGCAGTTTTCCGGAGCTGTGGGTTTTGCCCTTGTCGTGGTCGAAGAACACGCCCGGTGAACGGTGCAACTGGGAGACGATCACGCGCTCGGTACCATTGATCACAAAAGTACCGTTGTCAGTCATCAGGGGCATCTCACCCATGTAGACTTCCTGCTCTCGAATGTCCTTGACCACCTTCGATTTGGCGGGCGCATCCTTATCGTAGATCACCAGGCGGACCAGCACACGCAACGGGGCGGCGTAGGTTGCGCCACGCAGCTGACACTCCCGTACATCGAACACCGGCGTACCGAGACGATAGCTGACATACTCCAGTACCGCGTTTCCGGAATAACTCTCGATCGGGAAAACCGACTTGAAGGCGGCATGCAGCCCCACATCAGCGCGGTCCGCTATCGCGACACCTTCCTGGAGAAATTTGCGATAGGAGTCGATCTGTGTCGCCAAAAGAAAAGGCACTTCCAGGATACTCGGACGCTTGCCGAAATCCTTACGAATACGCTTTTTCTCAGTGAAAGAATAGGCCATGTTGCCGTCCCTCGATTTCTTGAGATCCCATGGATCTTCGAAAAGATACTCTTAATATATTGGTTCCAGCCAGATCCTTGCCGGAATACATCCCTGTTGCTGTGTTCCTACCCAACGCCCACATTAGGTATATGCCAACAAACCATCAAATCTTTGTCCTGCCAGATCAGTTACGGAAACAACTTTTCCATGTTCCCCAAAACTGGCTTTCCAATAGCTATCACATAGCGCTTGGAAAGCGAGTCTAGAAGCGGGAAAAGGCCGGCGGCGAAAACGCCACCAGCCCCAACCTCACGAGTGTGTGCAACTATATGAAATCAAGAATTATTTGATCTCTACTGCTGCACCCGCCTCTTCCAGCTCTTTCTTCACGTTCTCTGCCTCATCCTTGGAAACGCCTTCCTTCAGAGTGGTGGGAACGCCTTCAACAGCTTCCTTCGCCTCTTTCAGGCCCAGCCCGGTGAGACCGCGCACAGCCTTGATGACGGCAACCTTGTTGGCGCCGAACGAGGTCATCACGACATCAAACTCGGTCTGCTCTTCAGCAGCGGCAGCTTCGCCACCGCCGGCAGCCGGAGCTGCAGCCACGGCAGCAGCCGCGGAAACGCCAAACTTCTCTTCCATGGCGGAGATCAGCTCGACAACTTCCATTACGGTCATGCCGGCGATTGTCTCCAGGATATCTTCTTTAGAAACGGCCATTGTTAAAACTCCTGATAATGGGTTAACACTTACAACATGTGTAGATTAAGGGATTAAAGCTATTAAGCAGCCTCTTTCGCATCACGGATCGCAGCTACGGTGCGGACCAACTTACCCGGTACCTCGTTAATGGTACGTGCAAGTTTTTCCACCGGAGCCTTCATGACAGCCATAAGCATACTGACAGCCTGCTCGTAAGTAGGCATTTTGGAAAGTGCCTCGAGATCGGAAACGGCAAGCAACTTGCCACCAATTGAGACCACCTTTACAACCAGCTTGCTATGATCTTTGGCAAAGTCTTTGATCACGCGCGCAGCAGCACCTGGATCTTCCTGCGAGAAAGCGATGACAAGCGGACCCGTCAACTCCTCTTTCATACAGTCAAAATCCGTGTTCTCGACAGCACGACGAGCCAGTGAGTTCTTGACCACACGGACATAGACGCCTGCCTCGCGCGCCTTGGCACGCAATTCAGTCATCTCACCCACGGTCAAACCACGGTACTCGGCGGCAATCGCAGAATAGGCAGTACTTGCTACTTCAGCGACTTCGGCGACGACAGCTTTCTTTTGCTCAAGATTGAGTGGCACTCGTCACCTCCTAAAAAAATGACAATGTCATTTTAACTACCAGACCTTCACCCAATCGGGTTCAGGCGCTCTCACTACAACGTGCACCATCATCAGAAAACCGAATCAGGAGCACCGTCTGCGCAGGTAATGATTAAGCCCGTCGGGCACCTGCGGTCTTTGACGGCATCCGGCCTGCTACTGGCCGGCGCCCCAAAGTTCTTTTACGACGAAAGGGTCAACCCCTCCCGCCTACAACGATCAGACATCCAGCGAAGAGAGATCCACCTGCAGACCCGGACCCATGGTCGAGGAGATGGTAATCTTCTTCATGTAGATGCCTTTGGCGGCACTCGGTTTGATCTTTTTCAGATCAGCCAGTAGCGCCTCAAGATTCTGCTTCACTGCCGCCGGGTCAAAGCTGACCTTGCCGATGGTGCAGTGAACAATGCCGCCCTTGTCGGTACGATAACGCACCTGACCAGCCTTGGCGTTCTGCACCGCCTCGGCAACGTTCGGGGTCACGGTACCGACCTTGGGGTTCGGCATCAGCCCGCGCGGACCGAGGATCTGCCCCAACTGGCCGACAACGCGCATCGCATCGGGAGTGGCAATAACCACATCAAAGTCCATTTTGCCCGCTTTCACATCCGCGGCCAGGTCATCGAAACCAACCACATCCGCACCCGCTTCCTTGGCCGCGTCGGCGTTTGCACCCTGTGCAAACACGGCAACACGAACCACCTTACCGGTACCGTTCGGCAGTACGGTGGAACCGCGCACATTCTGATCCGACTTACGCGGATCCACACCCAGGTTAACCGAGACATCAACTGCCTCGCCAAACTTAACAGTGGACAGCTCTTTCAGCAGTTGTACTGCATCCAGGATTCCATACTGCTTGCCGGCCTCTACTTTTTCTTTGATGGCGCGGGCGCGCTTGCTCAACTTGGCCATGCTTATACCCCCTCTACATCAAGGCCCATGGAACGGGCAGTACCGGCGATGGTCCGCACAGCCGCATCCATATCGGCAGCGGTAATATCGGGCATCTTCACATTGGCAATCTCTTCCAACTGCTCACGGGTCACCTTACCCACCTTGACAGTGTTTGGTGTACCAGAGCCCTTGGCGACGCCAGCAGCCTTCTGCAACAGTACTGCCGCCGGCGGAGTCTTGGTAATGAAGGTAAAGCTGCGATCGGCGTAGACGGTAATCACTACCGGGATCGGCAACCCTTTCTCAAGACTTTCGGTCTTTGCATTGAAAGCCTTACAGAACTCCATGATATTGACACCATGCTGACCCAGCGCCGGACCGACTGGCGGACTGGGATTGGCCGAACCGGCCTTAACCTGCAGCTTGATATAAGCTTGAATTTTCTTTGCCATGTCTTACTCCTGATCGGGTGCAAACGCCTTTCGGCTCCCCGGATATATAGATGAGCAGGGCGCCGCCCCTCATGCAGAGGCGCGAACTGATACCTTGCTCAGCTTTTCTCCACTTGGCCGAACTCGAGGTCGACCGGGGTGGAGCGCCCAAAAATCAGTACCGAAACCTTGAGACGACTCTTTTCGTAGTCGACGTCCTCGACCACACCGTTGAAGTCATTAAAGGGTCCGTCGATAACACGGACCACCTCACCCGGCTCAAACAGAACCTTGGGCCGCGGCTTCTCAACACCTTCCTGAACTCGCTGCAGAATGGCATCCGCCTCGCGCTCGGTGATCGGCGCGGGACGATCAGCTGTACCGCCGATAAACCCCATCACTTTTGGGGCGTCCTTGACCAGATGCCAGGTTTCGTCGGTCATTTCCATCTGCACCAGCACATAACCGGGAAAAAACTTGCGCTCACTGCGACGCTGCTGGCCGCTGCGCATTTCCACCACCTCTTCGGTGGGCACCAGGATCTGACCGAACTGCGACTCCATGCCGAAACGTTTGACACGCTCCTCCAGGGAACGCTTTACCTGCGCTTCGAAACCGGAGTAGGCGTGAACCACATACCACCGCAATGCCATAGTATTCTCCTATCCGGTTACAGCCTGAACGATCGCCATCAGTATCATATCGAACACCCAGAGCACGATGCCGATCAGCAACACCATGGCGAACACGATTAGTGTAGTCTGAATGGTCTCCTGCCGGCTTGGCCAGACCACCTTGCGCACCTCGGTTCGCGACGCCCTGGCAAAATCCCAGACACGACGACCCGCGACCGACTGCATCGCGATGAACACCGCCACGCCAGTCACAGCCAACAGACCAAGAACCCTTACCAGGGTGGAGTATTCCTCCAGAAAATAGAACAATGCAATACCGCCCACCAGCAGAACCACTGCCAGCAACAGCTTCACTGTATCCATCCCTGAGCTTTCGACTTCAGCCTTTGCGTTCATTCCTGCCACAGCACCTCTTTGCAAAGGCGCCTTTAATAATGGCAGGCCAGGAGGGACTCGAACCCCCAACCTGCGGTTTTGGAGACCGCTGCTCTACCAATTGAGCTACTGGCCTGTAAAAAATTGTTAGTTGCCAGACGAAGAGGCGGCAGGACCTTGCGATCCGCCGCTTCCCCACATCCAGCTACAGATAACTAACAATGATCACTCTATGATCTTAGCAACAACGCCGGCGCCGACGGTACGGCCACCTTCGCGGATCGCGAAACGCAGACCCTCTTCCATCGCAATGGGGGCAATCAACTTAACCGACATCTTCACGTTGTCACCCGGCATCACCATCTCCACACCCTCAGGCAGGTCACAGGCTCCGGTCACGTCAGTGGTACGGAAGTAGAACTGCGGACGGTAGTTATTGAAGAACGGCGTGTGACGGCCACCCTCGTCCTTGCTCAACACGTACACCTCGGCTTCAAAGTGGGTGTGCGGGGTAATGGTGCCCGGCTTCGCCAGGACCTGGCCACGCTCAACCTCTTCACGTTTGGTGCCACGCAGCAGCACGCCCACGTTGTCGCCCGCCTCGCCCTGATCCAGCAGCTTGCGGAACATCTCAACACCGGTACAGGTGGTCTTGGCGGTATCCTTGATACCCACGATCGCCACTTCGTCACCCACGTGGATAATGCCACGCTCAATACGACCAGTGACCACGGTACCGCGACCGGAGATCGAGAACACGTCCTCGATCGGCATCAGGAACGCCTTGTCGGTATCACGCTCCGGNGTCGGGATGTATTTATCCATCTCCTCCACCAGCTTGATGATCGACGGCGCACCAATATCCGAGGTATCGCCTTCCAGCGCTTTCAGCGCGGAACCGACGATGATCGGGGTGTCGTCACCCGGGAACTCGTACTGATCCAGCAATTCGCGGATCTCCATCTCAACCAGTTCCAGCAGCTCTTCGTCATCCACCAT
>NZ_ATZE01000036.1 GCF_000428045.1 Sedimenticola selenatireducens DSM 17993
GTCCTTTTCAATACCGGCCAGACCAAACTCTTGGTAACGATCACGCCAGCGCCCCACCTTTTGTCGGCTGATGCCCAGCTCTTCGGCGATCTCGCCGTTGGTCTTCTTCTGTGCAGCCAACAGCACGATTCTTGATCGTTCCGCCAATCTGACCGATGTGGAACGAGAGCGGGAAAGTCGCTCCAGTAATTCACGCTCTTCGTCTTTGAGCTCAATATCAACTGCAACCCGCATAATGTTTTTCCAGAACCAAGAAACAGCCCTTATTTTACATTAAATACGGCGGGGTACACTAGCCGGTGGTTGTTGAGTTGACTGATCTAGTCAGAAGGTTCAGGTGCCGGAACACACGAAATGTGTTTGGTATCGCCCGGGACCGCAAGTAGAGGTATGCACAGTCAGTCCAGTCCTATGGATAAAGCCGGCTTTCTGTTACAGTCGAGTGTGCTGCGTGGAAGTTGGAGGGTGATGATGCGTTATCCGCTGTTTGGTGTTCGGCGAAGGGAGTCGCTCGGTAGTCTTAATCACTATCTGATAGGCTTAGCCTTGGTGGTGGGTGCGGTTTTGTTGCGACTGATGATCACTTCAGAAGCGACAAGTGCCGCAGCACCCTTTATTACTTTTTTTCCAGCAACAGCGCTGGCGGCACTCATCGGTGGACTGGGGCCTGGCATCATGGTCGCTGCATGTGGGGCGGTACTTGCGTCTACGATATTCTGGACGCACCCGGTTTTTGAATTTGTAGCCGAGGATTGGGTGCTGCTCTGTTTTTACCTTGTCACCGAAATCATTATCTGTCTGGTTATCGATGCGATGCATTCTGCAAACAGCCGTTATCTAATGCTGATTGAGGAAGTTGAATCGAAAACAAAAACACATCCATTCTCACGGGAAACAAATCAGCACTGCCGGCAGGCTAAAAACGACGGATAAGAATTAATAGTCGATAGGGAGTGGAAGCCGGATACAGAACACTGTTCTACCCGGTCCCGAGACAACAAGGTTAACGTCCCCACCATGTACCATGGCAATCTCCCTTGCAATGGACAGCCCCAAACCTGAACTGCCAAATTTTGTTGATGACATAAAAGGTGTAAACAGCCGGCTTATTATCTTTCCAGATATACCTGGACCGTTATCAGCAACATCCAGTTCAAGCATGTCTTCCTTGATGAATGTGGAAACGATAACTTGATCGGCGCCAGCTTCCAATGCATTTCTTATCAGGTTGCTGACCGCTCGGTAGAGTTGTACCCTGTCGGCAACTACATGTAGCTCCTGCGATACTTGGTTAATCAGCTCATAGGGTGGTTTTACATGACATTCTTTAAAAAGCTCGTCAATCAGAGTAGACAAGAGAAATCTGTGTGGGTTGAGATCGAGGACCCCGTCCTGGGCAAAGGACATGGAGCTTCGACATAGCTCCACCGATCGATCAATAGCCGCTAACAGTCCGGGTAATATTCTTTGGACCTCTGGGTCAGAACTTGTTTCAAGCGTATCCGATGCCAACATCACCGAGGAGAGTGTGCCGCGCAGATCATGCTGAATTTTTGTTACTGCCATTCCGATGGCAGCCAGGCGTGTCCGATATATTAGGGCGGCACGAATGTCATTCTGCATCTGCCTGAATGCCTCTTCGGCTATACCAATCTCATCAACCCTGCCACTGCAAATATTGCTTCGACTGGCATCAGCGGGTGCGCGGCGGAAATCCAGGATTATGCTGGTTAACCGCTGCAGTCTACGCACTACAGCGATCTGAAGAAATCCATAGAAGGAGATCGATACCAGTAGCGCTGTAAAAAGCGCGGTACCGATGGCGCGTTTGGTATTTTCCATTGACTGCCAAAAAAGATCATGGCATCCCACATCTATCTCCACTAGGATAGCGTTTTCCCCATGAGGATCACCGGCGATATGAATTACTTTATTGCCTGGGCTTATGGCGGTCTGCAGCATCATGCCCAGCATTGAAGGGATACTGGAATTGCGTAGGTCATAGTACACGTTATGGACCAGCGGCATGTTTGGTCCCAACATCAGGATGCTGTTATCTGATTTGCGAACAGTAATGCCGAGTACGTTTGCCTGCTTTAACAAGCGGTTCTGTAGAGAAGTATCGATCAAACCGTTGGGTGATGCTTCGAGTGAAATTGAGATGAGATAAGCGGCAGCTACACGTTCTTCCAGCCAAGTGGTGCTGTAGTGGGAAATGAGGGGGAGTGTCATCAGTGAGGTGACAAGAAGAATCACTAGCAGTGAAAAAAGAATAACGCGAGCTGAAAGGCTATCTTCCAGTAGGTTAGCACCCTTTACTTGCAATATTGTCTTCGCAGGCTTATTTTCTGCCTCGGCATCCTGGGTCGGCTGTGTCTCAGTCCGTATCATAAGAAAAATCCCAAGGATGAATGTCGCGGTTAGTGGCTCTGAACAGCGGCAGTTGCTTACCAATGATAGTTTTCAATGATATTCGTTCAGTCGGGTTGGTGCAGTAAAGGTTGCACTCAGGCGCGTCGCGCGGTGCGGACCTCACCGTCAAGTCGGTATCCACCTGGTTCCGTAATCAGGAGGCGTCGGCTGCCATCGGAAGGCTCGATCTTTTGGCGCAGTCGGTAAATGTGGGTCTCCAGAGTATGCGTTGAGATCTCCGCGCTGTAACCCCAGACAGCACCGAGAAGCTCATCACGGCTGACGAGAGTTCCTTTACGATAGAGGTGTTTAAGTATTGCCGATTCCTTTTCAGTCAGGCGAACACGTTGTCCGTTGACGTTTGCCAAATACTTGTCCGTCGGTTTGAACGTGTAGGGTCCAAAATTCAGCGTTACATCATCGTGTTGTTGATGTTGGCGGATCTGTGCGCGTAACCGGGCTAGTAGCACGCTGAAGCGAAACGGTTTCACGATGTAATCATTCGCTCCAGCTCCTAGTCCACGGATTGTATCTTCATCGGTGTCAGAAGCGGTCAACATGATGACGGGTGTGTTAAAACCACGCCTTCGCATTGAACGGCAGATATCGAGTCCATCGCCATCGGGTAGGTCCAAATCGAGACATATAGCGTCAAAGGATTCATTCAGCACTCGTTCATGCCCCCCCTTCGCAGTTGTTTCGGTAAAGACGTTATAATCCCAGCGTTCAAGCTGTTCCGCCAATGCCTGGATCAGGTGGACATCATCATCGATCAGAAGAAGGCGATCTAAGGTCATTATATTGGTTCCTACGCGTTCGCGAAAATTACTCCGGTAAAAGAATTAGGTATAGGGAATCATTACATTCTGTGAGGCGCATCTCTTTCCAGTCGAGAAATCTAAATCTGATGATGCAGGCCGTCTGAATATCACTGATGACCCCTTATTCTCCTACAAGACACGACTTAATTTATTAACGGCCTTGAATTGAGTTGTATCATAGCTTGCGTGTAGTGGTTTGCACTAGTGTCCAATGTCGAGAACGTTGACAAAGATCAATACTTATCTGCTGCGGACTCGGAAAAGGTCAAGCTCTATCCCGTTATCGCTATTACATAGACGCAGGGGGAGTGACCCGACTATATGCGTCCGGCGCATTAAGTTCATCAGCAAGGTCAGCAGTAGATGCTACTGTAACCAATTGGCAGCCAGTAATTCAAACCCGGCACCGGGAGATTCCTGGGGGTGCCTATTTCCCAGTCTAACGCTAGGTTTGTTCACGAAGACGTGAACTCACGGGTTTGTGATTGGCCATATCGAATTCCCAAGCCCACACTATCCGCGTGTTTCAAATAATGCTTCGGTTGCTTTGGATCTACCAGTATGTCTGTGCCGACAAACGTCACGGTGGTCAGGTGGTCATCTTTACAAATACCTGCGCTGCCAGAAGCCGCGCAGGAAGCGCTACGGCAGCTATGATCGTCGTGGACAGATCAAAGGCGGGTCTGCATTGACGAACGGCCCGCAGTGGTTGAACGGCGCTCTCGTATCGGTGACTGGGAGGCCGATGCTGTGATCGGACAACCGGGTGGCGCCGTGTTGGTCACCCTGGCCGAACGCAAGACACGACAGTGCATCCTGGCGCTGTCTCCCGACAAATCAGCCAAGGCTGTCAAAAAGGCCATTATTGGAGTGCTCCAGCCCCATGCAGTTTATGTTCACACCATCACCTATGACAATGGTAAGGAGTTTGCGCATCACAGAGAGATCGCAAGTGCTCTCGATGCAAGCGGTTACTTCGCTCATCCATACCATTCCTGGGAGCGAGGATTGAATGAAAACATGAACGGCCTGATTCGCCAGTATCTGCCCAAAGGCAAAAGCTGAGCGTGATCACGATAATCGATGTGGTTATGTTCACGCTATTTGATGGTGCCTCCCGCGGCGCAGAACGCGAGTGTAATGACTGGCTTCCCTGCCGGTGTTGGTGAGGTTTTGAGATTAGAAGGTTGCCAGCTCGTTGTTGAAGTCCTCAAACAGATCCTGTGAGATTGATCACCGTCCTGGTGGTAACGTCGTAGTTGAGCGGCGTAGTGGTTTTCGAACGCGGTGGTGAGTTCGTACAGGAAGTCGAGCCTATACTCTACTCAGGATTGCAATGAAAATTGAACGCGTCCATTGGCGGAATTACTTCGGTGGATTGGCTCTGGTTTTTCTGTTCGTCGAGGGGATGACGGGGATTCTTCTTTCTCTGTTCTATGAGCCCACCCTGGTCGGGGCCTACGACAGCATAAAGGAGCTCTACAGTGATTTTCCCGCCATCGGCGCGTGGGTCAGAGACGCTCATCGATGGAGTGCCTTACTGCTGTTCAGTGCCATCTTCGTACATGCGTTGAGAAGCCTCGTCAGAAGGGATTTTCTTGTGACGACCAAGAGAATCCGGACCTTGTGGGTTGCCGGGGTTCTCTTGACAGTGGTGCTGGGACTTCTCCTGCTGACGGGGTTCGTTCTTCCGTGGGAGTGGAGGGCCTACTGGACGATGGAAATGCTCTCGAACTATTTCGGTGCCATTCCCCTCGTCGGTTCGGTCTTCGAGGAATTCCTGGTGGGAACCTTTACGCTGAGCAGGAATTTCGTGGCCCATGTGGTGATCCTGCCGGTCATTACTCTCTTCCTGCTGGATATGCACCTCGTCGTTGTACGCAGACGCACGGGCGGGGTGAGTGCCTACCTTTTCAAACATAGCCTTCTTTCCCTGCCGTTTCTCGCCGCGGCCGCCGCTCTGACGGTTTTCGTGCCCATGCCGACCTCGGACCCCTTCGTCGTTCCGAGGCCGTTCGAGGGCGAAGGGATCCCGGTTCCGGAATGGATGTTCCTGATTCTCGTCACACCCTACCTCGGCCACGGCGAAAATGCAGCGTTCGCCTGGGGGTTCCTCCTGCCTGTCGTACTCTTGGTCGGCTTGGTTATTCTCCCGTTCCACGCCGGGAAGGAGCGAAGCAGGACGAAGAAGGAGGATCATGCAATGGCCGTCGACTCTTCGGTTTCCAGGGGGCGTCGCGCGGGATTGGCGCGTTCCGGGAAGGTGCGAGCGGGGGTTGTGGCAGTTGCAGTCGCGGGCCTTGCGACGGCCGCGTTCGGAGGATTGTACTCACAGGTTCACGTGGCTCCCGTAATGGGCTGCAGTTCGTGTCACAATGTTGCGAGGGGAAACAGAATGGGGAAACCACCGGTTTTTTTCAAAGACAGGACAGCCATACCGCTCAATGACGATCCGGAATGGCTGGTCAAGCACTACTACTTTCCCCAGAAATGGTCCGAGCGTACGACGAGGAAGCCGCGGCCCGTGTCAAGGTAGTTGAGCGCTTACAATATGTTGCCGATGGCTAAATCGAGATCGACAGCAACGCCTCGGAGCCTTCTCGGACGCGCGGAGGTTGATTGTCAATGCGGCCTTGTCCAAGGATTTTTCCAGGCTTTGGTCAACTCCTCACCACTCCCGGCAAAATACTTTCGTCTCGCTCCTTTTGCGTATGGTGGCTTGAATGCCAACTATCGCGCCAGTAAGGGTTTCAGTGAAACTTCGGAGACTATTTGTTGCCCTTGATATTTCTCGTCGCTTCAAATAGTTAGTGACAACGTTATTGGCTCACTACGGTCCATGAAAAGGTCAAGCCCTATCCCACTATTTCTATAGATGCAGGGGTGCAAGTGAGTCTACTCGTATACGCCAGAAGCATTAAGTTCCTCAGCAAGGTCAACAGTAATCTTCAATAGATGCTTTTGTAACCAATCCGGTAGCCAATATTCCCAGCCCCGGACGCTGGGTGATTCCTGTTGAGTTCATATTTCTCAGTTTAACGCTAGGTTGGTTCACGAAGTCGTGAGCTCACGGGTTTGTGATTGGCCATATCGGATTCCCAAGCCCACACTATCCGCGTGTTTCGAATGATGCTTCAGTTGCTTTGTATTTTGTTAGATGTTTGCAAGGTGGGGCATCCTGATTGTCATTTGTTGTTTGCATGACGGTATTCGGGCGTGATTTAGAAATCCGCACCCGAGTAATAATGTGGCACTGGGAGATTGAATAATGAACAAGTTCGGTTCAACACGTCGCGGTTTTTTGAAAGCCATGGGGCAAGTATCCCTTGGGATGCTTGTAAATGGATCCATAGTGATGCGCACGCTGGCGCAGACCAAGGATCCAATGATGCAGCATGACTATACGGGATGGGAGAATTTCCATCGTGAGCAGTGGTCCTGGGACAAAAAGACCCGCGGCACACACTTGCTCAACTGTACAGGTTCTTGCCCGCATTTTGTCTACACCAAGAATGGTGTGGTGATGCGTGAAGAGCAATCGAAGGATATGCCGAAGCTAAGCGGGGTTCCCGAATACAATCCGCGTGGCTGCAACAAGGGCGAGTGTGCCGTCGACTATCAGTATGGCCCCCACCGCATCAAGTATCCGCTGATCCGTGTAGGCGAACGGGGCGAAGGCAAGTGGCGTCGTGTTTCCTGGGATGAAGCGCTTGAATATGTCGCAAATGGAATTGTCGATACCATTAAAAATGACGCTTCCGACTGCATCAGCGTATTCACTCCGGTACCGGCAGTTGCCCCAGTCTCTTTCGCAGCCGGGCATCGCTTTGCATCCTTTATTGGTGGTCATACGCACACCTTTTTTGACTGGTACGGCGACCATCCTACCGGGCAGACGCAGGTCCAGGGTCTACAGGGTGATACCTGCGAAACCGCCGATTGGTATAACGGTCGAACAATCCTGATGTGGGGCGCTAACAGCGCCTCGACCCGTATTCCCGATGCGCACTTCCTTCAGGAAGCCGTATTGAACGGCAGCAAGATGTATGTCATTTCCCCCGATTTCAATTCCACGGCCACCAAGGCGGACGTGTTTGTTCCAATAAAGCCGGGAACTGATGCTGCATTGGCTTTGAGCATGGTGAACGTGATTGTCAAGGAAAAACTCTACGACGAGCATAATCTGAAAGAACAGACAGATCTGCCGTTCCTGATTCGTACCGATACCAAAATGTATCTGCGTGAGGCCGATATGGTGGAAGGTGGCTCAGAGGAGAAGTTCTATACCTGGGACACCAAGACAAATAAACCGGTATTGATGAAAGGTAGCTGGGGCGAGCAGCCGGAGACGAAAGCCAAAATCCAGCCGGGATTCATGGGTCGTAATACGTTTGTTTTTCCCGATGGCCATCTTGACCTGGGTGATCTGGATCCGGCCCTTGAAGGTACCTTCAAGGTTAAGCTTGTGGATGGTGTGCAGGTAAATGTTCAGCCGGTATTCGAGGCTTACAAGCCCAAACTGAACGAGTACACACCGGAAAATGTTTCGAAGATCACCGGTGTGGCGCCTAGCGTTATCATTCAAATGGCGCGTGATTTCGCCATGAACAAGCCATCAATGATCATCACCGGTGGTGGCACAAACCACTGGTACTGGAGTGATACGGTTCTGCGCTCATTCATCTTGTTGTGTGCAATGACCGGCAACGAAGGTTACAACGGAACAGGCGTCAATCACTATGTGGGTCAGTGGAAGCCTACTCCCTTGCTGGGCGTTGTTAAGCTTTCGTTCCCTCACAGCCCTAAAAAGCATCGCTTTTGTCAGACCACCATCTGGACCTACTATCACGGCAATGTCTATGATGCGATGGAGAATGAAAATATTGATACCGCGAAATATCTCCGTGAATCATTACAAACCGGACAGATGCCACTGTACCCGCAGAATGGGCGTGACCCCAAGGTCTTTATCTGCTATCGAGGCAATTGGTTGAATAATGCCAAGGGACTCGATTATGTATTACGCAACCTGTGGCCAAAAATGAATTTGACAGTGGATATGAATTTCCGCATGGATTCCACTGCGCTTTATTCGGATGTGGTATTGCCAAGTGCACATTGGTATGAAAAGACCGACCTCAGTATGACCGAGGAGCACTCCTTTATACATATGACCGAGCCAGCTATTGCTCCGCTGTGGGAATCAAAACCGGACTGGGAGATTTTTGCCCTGCTATCCAAGAAGGTGGGTGAGGTCGCGAAGAAAAAAGGCTTCACAAAGTATTTTGATGAGAAGTTCAATATAGCGCGCGATCTCACCAAGCTCCATGATCAACAGACTGATGGTGGAAAGCTGGCGACCGATGAACAGGCTTGTCAGTTCATTCTGGATAATGCGCCTCAGACACAGGGCATGACCCTGGAGATGATTCGCAAGGAGGGGCCACAGCGTTTCAAGAGCAACTGGACTTCACCTATGAAGGAAGGTGTTCCATACACGCCGCTTCAACACTTTATCCAGAAAAAGAAGCCGTGGCCGACGCTGACCGGACGTGAACAGTTCTACATAGACCACCCGACATTTTTCGATTTGGGTGTTGAATTTCCTGTATACAAGGCTCCTGTTGATGCAGATCAGTATCCATTACGCTTCAACACGCCACACAGTCGTTACTCTATTCATTCGACCTGGAAGGACAATGTTCTGCAACAGCGTCTGCAGCGAGGCGGTCCGTCGTGCGAGATTTCACCGGTCGATGCCAAGGCTCGTGGAATCAAGGACAACGACTGGGTAGAGGTCTTCAACGATCATGGCCGGGTGGTGGTGCGGTGCAAGATCCGTAATGGTGAACAGTCAGGCCGGGTAAGTATGCATCATGAACCCGAGCTATACGTGGACTTGCTCGGAGGGGGGAATTCACAGAGCCCGTTGCCGGTGCGCATAAACCCCACGGCCCTGGTCGGCAACTACGCACACCTTACGTTCAAGCCCAATTACTACGGGCCGGGTGGTGTTCAGCGCGATGCACGGGTCGAGGTACGTCGCTACACGGGTTCTGTCACCGTCTGAAAACTGTGTGATTAAGCAATATCCGGTTATCAGCACCTGCTGCTAACCCCGTATGAGGATTATAAATTATGTCAAACAAGATGCTTACAACCCCGATGCGTCAGTTGACTTACATTGTTGATCTCAACAAATGTATTGGCTGTCAGACGTGTACCGTGGCCTGCAAGAAATTGTGGTCCACGGCGCCAGGTCAGGAGTTTATGTACTGGCGTAACGTAGAAACTACCCCCGGTCTGGGATATCCAAGAAACTGGCAGAATAAGGGCGGCGGATATAAGAATGGCATGCTACAGAAAGATGGCCACCGGCCGACCTTGGATGAATACGGCGTGCCGTTTGAGTTCGACTATGCCGCGCGCCTGTTCGAGGGCAAGAAGGGCCGGGTGAAACCGAGCCCTGAACCACGCTGGTCGCCGAACTGGGATGAGGAACAAGGTGTCGGTGAATACCCAAACAATATATTCCAGTATTTGCCACGCATGTGTAACCACTGTGAGAATCCAGCGTGTCTGGAAGCCTGCCCAAATGACGCTATCTATAAGCGTGCAGAGGATGGACTGAACATTGTTAATCTGGAGAAATGTAAGGGTGCGCAGGATTGCATCAAGGCCTGCCCTTACGGCAAGGTGTATTTCAATGAAACTGACCAGAAGGCGAATAAATGCATCGGCTGCTTCCCCAGAATCGAAAAGGGAGTAGCTCCAGCCTGCGTTGCTCAGTGTGTGGGCCGCGCAATGCATGTTGGCTTCATTGATGATGTGGAGAGCTCTGTATACAAGCTTGCCAACGTCTGGAAGGTGGCTATACCAATGCATCCTGAATTCGGAACCAAGCCTAATGTGCTCTACATTCCACCCTTCGTGGGGCCGGCTATGCAAGATGAAAATGGCAATATGATGATGACGCAGAAAATGCCATTGGATGTACTGCAAGGTTTATTCGGGCCTGAGGTCGGTGGCGTGCTTGCGGTGCTGAAGGCTGAGCGTGCAAAGAAGATTGCCGGCCAAGGTTCCAAGCTTATGGACACCATGATTGGTGAGTTGAGTGATTCAATGATGATTTCTCCAATGACCTGAGGATGATTACGGGGTGGGGTTGTTGTTGGCCCCACCTCAATTTCCACGGCATCAATACGCAAGAGGTTTTTACGATGCATATTAATACCAATCTATCTGGCATAATTTATTTCGCTCTTTTGTCAGGTGCCCTTCTGCTCAGCCAGCCAATTCATTCGGCCGACCTGGCTGCAACCTATGAAGGCAAGGAGGTCTGTATCAAGTGCCATGACCTCCAGGGTGAAACCTTCGAGGAGACAGTGCATGCGAAGGCCTTCGACTCCCTCAAGCCCAAGGTAAAATCAGAAGCTAAACAACTGGCAAGTCTCGACCCAACCAAGGACTACACCAACGATACCAACTGCATCGGTTGTCACACCACAGGCTACGGCGAGCCCGGTGGCTATAACACGGATTTACCCGGTGGCTTGGCTAAAGCACTGCGGGGGGTGACCTGTGAGGCTTGTCACGGAGCAGGTAGCATATTCCGTGAGCAACATGGCGAGGCGGAGAACAAACTTAAACGTGAGGGTGAATATACCGATCGAAAAGTCTTGATCGCTGCGGGCCAGAACTATGATTACGAAGCCAAGTGTGTGGCGTGTCATCTCAATTACGAAGGTTCCGACTACAGCGGTACTCATCCTCCTTTCACGCCTTTCACGCCGACATTGGATGAAAAATATAAGTTTGATTTCATCAAGTCAGTGATGCACAGCGGTGAGAATGGGATTAAGTCTATCCATGAGCATTTCAAGCTTATCGGTGTATTCCAAGGAGAAGCGCCGGCTCTGCGGGATGAATTGCAAAAAAATGCCATCGATCCAAATGACTATTGATCGGGATGAGTGGATCCCTGTCCTGAAATGCGGGTAATTAGGAGCAAGAACGATGAACGAATCGGTTAGTGGACAACAGGAAGGGCGCGCAAGTTTGTATGGAATGCTGGCGCTCGGATTTACGTATCCAGATACAACATTGCATGAATTCTGGAATGATGGAAGTTTTGTTGCGGAGCTTGGGGCGGCAATAGATAAAGCGGCGCCTGAGATTATGGAGGCCTTTCAGGTGACGCTTGCCCCAGCACTCAAGATGACGGTGAATTACGAAGAGTTTGAAGCACTTTATCTGACTGCGTTTGAAACGGATCTTCCGAAGCGTAGCGTCTCACTTTATGAGGGGAGTTATGTGCAACGTGGTGGTAAATCGGACTTGTTGCTGGAACTCAAGGATTTCTATAGCAATTTTGGTTTGGAGGTTAGCGAAGAGCTTCATGAGTTAGAAGACCGGATTACAGCCGAGCTGGAATTCATGCAATTCCTAGCATTGAAGCAATCCCAGGATGGGATCGATAAAACCCCGTACATTATGGCGCAGCGTGATTTTCTAGAACGTCATCTGGCACCTTGGATGCCTCATCTACAGAAAGAGGTATACAAGCGTAACATAGGTACCTTCTATATAGGTTTAACGGATTTGCTGGCCAGATTCGTTGAGGCTGATCTGGAATACCTCAGGAAGATTGATCCAGATATTGAAACGCGGTCCGCACAGCGTTAAGGAATATCAGATTCCGTTACTGCGTACCATAGATTGAGAAGAGAAAAGTTGAAATGAAATTGCCAGGTTTGACTAGAAGAATTGGATGGTTCGGTGGTACTACGGTTCTTGGCGCAGTGGTATTCGTTTTTGCGGGAATAATATTTTGGGGCGGTTTCAATACCGCCATGGAGGCAACTAATACACTGGAATTTTGTATCAGTTGTCATGAAATGGAGCAGACAGTCTATCGCGAGTATACCCATAGTATCCATTTTTCCAACAGGACGGGTGTCCGTGCCACATGCGCTGATTGTCATGTGCCCAAGGACTGGATGCATAAGGTCGTACGTAAGGTGCAGGCAAGCGGTGAAATCTACCACAAGTTGATGGGTACTATCGATACTCCAGAGAAATTCGAAGAACGACGGTTGTACTTGGCCAACAGAGTGTGGGCAACCATGAAGTCAAATGACTCCAGAGAGTGCCGGAACTGTCACAGTTGGGAGGCAATGTCTTCGGATGCACAGAAGCCGACCGCCAAGCGCCGGCATCGCAAGGGTTTGGCAAATGGCGATACATGCATTGACTGTCACAAGGGTATCGCTCACAAGGATATTTCCAAATTTTATGATCCCGAAGCGAATGGAGGTTAACAAAATTATGACGCGTAACAAAGGGAATGTCTCAATAGGCACAGAAGACTCCGTCATGACAGCAACACCAGGAGGCCCAGGCAAACGGAGAGATAAGTAAATGCATCAGTGTGATTGGTGTTTTACGCCAGTTAGATTTTTAGCCACCGGGGTGATCCTGGAATCTTTAAATAACCTAGCTTTACGATATAGAGAAGGAGATAACACTGTGAACAAATCAAAGCGAATCCTTACGGCAATTGTCGGGATCGGACTGATGGGCATGGCAACACTTGCCGTCGCGGCCGATAAGATGATGGTAGATCCGGCCAAGATTTTGAGCGAAACGAATGTATATGGTTTGTACAATACCTTTAAGGTGCAGCCGAGCTACTATCAAATAAGCATGGCTGACCGCAGCAAAGCAGCCGCCGAAGTTGAGGCCGTAGTCAAGAAGCACAGCGACTCGGTCTTTGTTCAGGCGTACCTTACGCGGGGTTTTAAGAGTGAATCAGACTTTCTCCTGCGGATGCATGCTTATGAACCAGCTGCCGCGCAGGCGTTTCTAACTGATTTCTCGGCCACGAGTCTGGGCCGGAACTCAAAAGCAACCTTGGCCCTCATCGGTGTCACTAAAGGTCTTAATCATACAACCAAGGAAAAGTCGCCCAATCTTCTGAATGCACTGAAAAGCACGTCCTACTCGGCAGATGCGCCTAAATACGCGTTCGTGATTCCTATCGACAAGAGCCCCGAATGGTGGAATAAGACCGAAAAGGAAAAACTCGCAATGATGGAAGATCACACAATCCCAACATTGCCGTACCTGGTTAATGTCAAGCGCAAGCTCTACCATTCCACAGGGCTTGATGACACTGACTTCATAACCTACTTCGAGACCTCTGATCTGGTTGCCTTCAACAATCTCAATATCGCGTTGCATTCCGTATCGGAGATGCTCTACAACACGCGTTATGGCGATCCCATCGTGATGGGAACAATCATGTCGGTTACCGATGTCGTGGAAGCCATTTCCAAATAGTGAGTTCAAGGCAAGGTAAGTTCCCCCGGCAAAAGCCGGGGGCTTTTTAGAGTCCCCGATAGGGATCTGTAAACCCCTCGCCTTTAGGCGACGGATGGCGGGGTATAGGATATGCTCGGGAAATGGAAGCATACAAGAAAGGGAGCTACACGGTATGGGATTGTAAGTACCATCTGGTGTGGACGACAAAATATAGATATCCGGTCACTGCTGTCCCATAAATGCTTAACGAAAAGGCCTGATAACCAACTTGTTTTGATACAATGAAATCGCGACAACAAGTCATTGATCAACAAAAAAGGAAATCGGGCCTTGGCTCATAATAATACCGTATTTTCTCAATTACTCAAATTGGTTCCGCGACATGAATTCGAGGTCCTGGCAAACCAGCACCATGCGGGCCGAAAACTCCGCAAAATGACCCGCCGGTCCCAGTTCGTCGCCATGGCGACAGCACAGCTATCGGGCCGCTCCAGCCTGCGTGACATGGTCAGCAACCTCTCTGCACAGGCTGCCAAGCTTTATCATTTGGGCGTCGCACTGGTCAGCCGTTCCTCTCTGGCCCGTATCAACGAGCAACAACCCTATACCTTGTATGAGCAGTTGGTCGGCAAGCTCCTTGCTCGTAACCGTCCGGCGTAAAAAAGTCATTTTGTGTTATTCGGTAGGCATTTTGTGGGTGTATCTGGTGTGAATCCAAGTGGTCATTTACGGGGCATGAAGAGTTATCACAAAAAGTCGCCGGACGGTTACGAACTTACTGGCGTTCTGTCAAACTAGTGTACCCCGCCGTATTTAATGTAAAATAAGGGCTGTTTCTTGGTTCTGGAAAAACATTATGCGGGTTGCAGTTGATATTGAGCTCAAAGACGAAGAGCGTGAATTACTGGAGCGACTTTCCCGCTCTCGTTCCACATCGGTCAGATTGGCGGAACGATCAAGAATCGTGCTGTTGGCTGCACAGAAGAAGACCAACGGCGAGATCGCCGAAGAGCTGGGCATCAGCCGACAAAAGGTGGGGCGCTGGCGTGATCGTTACCAAGAGTTTGGTCTGGCCGGTATTGAAAAGGAC
>NZ_ATZE01000037.1 GCF_000428045.1 Sedimenticola selenatireducens DSM 17993
AATCAAAGGTCAGAGCCAGGAAAAGGAGGAAGAAAAACGCAGAACCACCGTAAAAGATGTTCCGCGCCATAGTTTTTGTGAAGGCCTGGGCCATTAGGGTAACTCCTATGCGGTGCGAATAAGCAGGCAGATTAAAAGACAAAGCGGTTAGGTGGGGCATTGACCTTAATCAAGTAGGGCAAATATCCGACTATTTTTGTAAACTAATCCGTTTAAACAGAAGGGATATTTCGCTAAATCCGGCAGGTGCAGGATTGGCCCGGAAAACTTATACGTAGATGTTTAGGGTATAGTAAGTATCCATTGTGGATAGTATCCGGGTAGGCAGATGATGGGACAAAAGAGCAGTTTCTGGTTGATAGCCGTAGGGTTTTTAATGATCACAGGCAGCGGCGTCGCCGCCGAGAAGTATTTGCCGCTACCGCCGGCCAGTATTGCCCAGTGGTACAAACCGCAAAACGATCGTCAGGTCTGGCTCCACACCATGTTCAGTCTACGGCGTGAGATGCAGGCGGTCACTGAATATGCGGCAGCGGGCGAGCAGGCGCTTACCCAAAAATGGGCCGAACGCTTTACTGGCAATTACCTGAAAATCGCCGAGATGGTTCCCGAGTGGAAGGATGAGCTGGAGTATCGCTGGCTTGAACGTTTGCGGTCGGCGGCAGAGACGGGTGATGGCGAGGGTGTTGAACTGGCGTTGCGCAAGATCGGTCAAGGCTGTAAATCCTGCCATCGTGAATATCGGGCGGTGACGGCGATCCTCTACCGGACCCCTGATTTCAGCAAAATCATGATAAAAAAACCGACCGATGAATCGGCGGACAGTTTTGCAGATGTGATGGAAGAGCTGTCGTCCCTGATCAACCGGATCAAGATTGCCACGGACGACAGCCGAGAACAGCAGGCGCTTGCGTCACTGGAACAACTGCGGCGCAGACTGGATGACCTGGGTGAGGGTTGTTCAGCCTGTCACAATGATCCGGCGCCACGGGAACGTTTCCTGGGAAAGCTCACCCGCGATGCGCTGGAAGATCTGGAGCGGGGATTGAAACAGGGCGATAAAAAGCTGGCGGGACGTTCACTGGGCGGCGCGGCGGTCTACGCCTGTGCCCGCTGCCATGCGGTGCATCGGTCGCCCTATGATATCCGCGAGACACTGCTGCCCTGAGCTGGTTTTTTCCGGATAGAGGATGGTGAAAAAGCTTGGCCCATCCGCTATCCGAAATACACGACAATTGGTGGCCGAGGTGTTGGTCTGGCTTACAGGCCGCTCCAGCGGAAGGTTTCAGAATCATGAGAACCCCAGAGTCCGCGCTTTTCACTTTGTGCTCTTAGCTGTAGTGCGGATAGCTCGGCCTTGATCTCCTGGGCAATGGATGATTGCTGCAGCACGATGGCGTAGCCGTCCGTCACCATCGCCGCATTCAGGGAGTGTTTATCCTTATAGACAAAGACCGGTATCCGGCCATATCTGTCGCTCGCTGCCAGATCTCCCGCTACTTCCACCTCGTCACCCGGCAAAATCAGCTGTTTGAGGTGTGCTGTTGCTGCGTTGCCCAGTGCCAGCAGGGTATCGGCTGACAACCCGGTGCGCTCCAGGTCCCTGGTCAGTTTCGGATTCGCCTGATCCTCCGGTGCGTCGATACCGGCAAGCTGTAACCGCTTGATCTCTCCATCAACCTGAATCGTGATGGTATCCCCATCCTCCACTGCCACTAGCGGGTAGCGGGTGCCCTCCTGGCTCAGGGCGATGGGACTCAATGCGATCAGGCTGACCAGTAGCAGGATGTGCTGTTTCATGATTTATGTTTCTTGGTGGTTGATTAAGGGATGGCTGGATGACTAGCGGGGCAACCAGAGGGCGAAGAACAGGCAGAATGCCGCTACGCCGATCCAGAACAGGACAAACCGCAGCCGGGCGCCTGAACGATAGCCTCGGGTCTGAAAGTGGGATACGGCGCCACAGTGGGGACACTCGGCCACGTCGCCGGCGATTTTCTTGCCGCAGTAGAGACAGTTGACCTGAGTATCGCCCATCTGAAAATCTTTCCCGATCTAATGGCTGGTGCCCGCCGAGCGGGTCAGCTTGTTGTGCACATTGTATTTGCCGGATGGTTTTTTCATCGGCAGGCGTTTGATCTCTTTGAAAGTGTTGGCGTCGTAGACCACCAGTGCGCCGTCATCATCCCAGATGCTGACCAGGGCATATTTGCCGTCCCGGGTGAATTCTACATGGGCGGAAGTCTTGCCGGGGGCCGGTTTCAGGGTCTTGACGATCTCCAGAGTCTGCTTGTCGATGACATGCATCCGGTCTTTGTTGGGGCCAAAAAAGACATCCACCCAGGCGTAGGGGCTCTGTTCATGGCTGCGCATAAAGAAGCCGGGGCCATCGGTCTGGATCTGCTTGACCACTTGCCAGGTTTTGGTGTCGATAATGGACACCTGACCCTCCTTGATATTGGGTGTGGCAAGCACGGTGCGGCCCTGATAATCCCAGGTGATCCCTGAGCTGAGGTGGGGCATGCCGGGTAGCGCCACATTGGCTACGGCCCGTTTCAGATCCAGATCCACCACCTGACCCGAACCGTTGCGGGTGCTGCCGATGATCTGGTCATAGTCCTGGGTCATGAAGAAATCGTCCAGATAATCCTTGACCCGAATGCGCCGCACGGCAAACGGCTGCTCCTTATGGGCGTCGCCCGACTCCTTGTTGTAATCGTGCACCCAGCCGGAGAAACCGGCGGGCGGCTCGTCCAGATAGCTGATTTCCCACACCTCCGGAATATCCTTCATGGCCGCCACAAAGCTGTTGCGGGGATCGGCCGTGTACACCGCGCTGACCCGGGAGCTGACGCCGTTTTCATCCTTCGCCTCGATCACCTTGATCGGCGAGAGGTCGCGGGCGTCCAACACCGTGAGGGTGTGGGGTAGATAGTTGGCGACAATCACATAGCGGCCGTCATGGGACACTGCCAGATTACGGCTGTTGATGCCGGCGCGTACCTCGGCGACATAGGTCAGGTTGAATACATCGAACTTGCTGATCCAGCCGTCGCGGGAGGCGAAATAGATATAGCGTCCGCCATCCGCCCATTTGGGGCCACCGTGCAGGGCGAAACGGGTGGGCAGGCGGTGGATCGGCTCGAAAGTGTCGCCATTGAGCAGGGTAGCGTGATGATCGCCCAACTCCACCACCATGAACAGGTTGTCGATATCGGCATCAAACAGTGGCTTGTCCGGCAGAGACCCTGGTGGATGGTAAACCAGTTGGCTCGCCTTGATTTGGGCCATGCCCCAGACTGGCACCTGCTCCAGCGGGGTGTAGACCAGATCCACCAAAGACTGGATCTGCTCCGGCTGCAGCTTCTCCCTGAAGGCCGGCATCTGGGTGGCGGCGCGGCCGTTCTGGATGACCTGAAAGGCGTTCTGCTTGCGCAGTCGCTTCAGGTTTTCCGGCAGTAGGGCCGGGCCCATGATGCCCAGCCGGTCAACGCCGTGACATTCGGCGCAATGCTGTTTATAGAGTGCCTCGGTGTCGGCCATGACCAGTGTGGAGGCAGTGGCCAGCAGGACCAAGGATATAAGTGAGGTGAAGAAACGGTTCATTTTTCAGCATGAGCCCGTTGGGTAATGCCGATCTCATCGTCCGTCAGGTAACAGGCAGGGTCCTCGGCCCAGGCGTCATTGCTGAGCTGAAGGGCGCGTACCCGGGTGTTGCCGCCACAGATATCGAAATAGGCGCATTCACCACAGCGGCCGCCGACTTTTCGGGGCGAGGCCTTCAGGCCCGCCATGATCGGATCGGAGGTGTCCTGCCAGATATCCGAGAAAGGCCGCTCCTTGACGTTGCCCAGATTGTAGTGCCACCACATGGTGTCGGGATGCACATTGCCCTGGTTGTCGATGTTGGAGATGTTGACCCCGGAGCTGTTGCCGCCCCACTGGGCCAGTTTGGCGCGTATGTGGGCAGCTTGTTGCGGATAGTGCTGCGCTACCCAGTGCAGCAGAAAGACCCCGTCGGCATCGTTGTTACCGGTGACGAACTCAGTGTGCTTCCCCGCCTGTACATCGGCCAGTGCACGTTCGAACAGCAGCTCCATGGCCCAGCGGGTGGTCTGCAGGAACACGTCGGTCTCGCGGTTCTTGTTACCGCGACCGGCATAGTTAAGATGGGAGAAGTAGAATTTATCGACTCGCTCCCGGTCCATCAGCTCCAGCAGTTGCGGCAACTCGGGGGCGTTGTCCTGGGTCATGGTGAAACGCAGGCCCACCTTGATATCCCGGTCACGGCAGAGCCGCAGGCCATGCATCGATGCCTGGTAGGAACCCTCCTTGCGGCGGAACTTGTCATGGGTCTGTTCGATGCCGTCGATGCTGATACCCAGATAATCGAATCCGACCTCGGCGATCCGGTCGATATTCGCCTCGTCGATCAGGGTACCGTTGGTTGAGAGGGCGGTGTAGAACCCCATCGCCTTGGCACGGTGGGCAATCTCGAAAATATCCGGCCGCATCAGCGGTTCGCCACCGGAGAGAATCAGTACCGGCACGCGAAACTGTTTCAGGTTGTCCATTACTTCGAACACCTGATTGGTGTCCAGTTCGTTGGGAAAATCCTTGTCGGCCGAGATGGCGTAGCAATGCTTGCAAGTGAGATTGCAGCGGCGGATCAGGTTCCAGATCACCACCGGGCCGGGCGGGTTACGCTTGGGTCCCAGGGGTTTGGGATCAAGAACCTCTTGCATGAACTGTGTGATGCGAAACATGGCGTACCTGGAAGCTATTTGTCGGAAACGAGGCGCAGGCCTGTTTTTTTGAGGATGCGGGAGCTGTAGAGAATCTCGTGTCCCCGGTTGTCATCGCCCAGTAGCTCGGCGATCTTTTCCACTTTCTGTTCGACCTCCTGCCGGTCCTTGCCGTGGACCATGGCAAACAGGTTGTAGTTCCATTCCGGCTGGTGTCTGGGACGCTGGTAGGCGTGGCTGACAAAATCGAGATTGCCGATCAACTTACCGTAGTGGCCAATCTTGTCGTCCGGGATGTCCCAGACGGTCATGCCGTTGCCCTTGAAGCCGAGGGTATAGTGATTCGGCACCGCGCCGATGCGACGAATAATCCCGTTCTCCAACATGCGCTGGAACCGCCGCATCACCTCCTCGCTGGTACTACCCACCTGAGTGGAGATCGCGGCAAAGGGTTCCGGCACCAGGGGCAGCCCAGACTGGGTGGCGACGATGATTCGTCGATCCAGGTCATCCAGCGTGGTTGATTGTGTTTCTGTCATGAATAACAAACACTCTATTGCCTGTGTAACGGGGCGGATGGGTCTGTTCCGCAGCGCTAGACTTCGAACTTCAGTCCGATAAAAAATTCCTGCAGCTTGGGCATATTGTAGACCCGGAAACCGGTGCGCCGTTCGATCTCCTCCAGGACGGAACCGATCCGCTCGGGGGTTTCCGTGGCCAGCACGAACCACATATTGAAGGCATGATCCCGAGCGTAGTTATGGGCTACTTCGGGGAATGCATTGACCTGCTCGGTGACCTGGTCGTACTGCTCCTCCGGGATGCGCATGGCGCAGAGGCTCAGCCCTCCACCCAGACGTTCGGCATGATACATGGGGCCGAAACGCGAGAGCTGTTTCTGCTCCAGCATGCGCTCAAGCCGTCGGATCAGCTCCGACTCCGAGATACCAATTATTTCCGCTGCTGCCTGGTAGGGGCGTTCACAGATCGGGAAGCCGCCCTGATAGCGATTCAGGATGGCACGGTCGATACTATCCAGCTCACGGTTCATTGATAGCGGGCTCCGCGCTGCTTGAAACGTCGGCCACTGAACAGCACTTTATGGGGGATGTCCGCCAGTCCTTCGCTGCCGACCAGCCGGTCGATATAGGCAAGTACCTTTTCACGCTCCTGTCCGTGGATCATGCAGAACAGGTTGTAAGGCCAATCGGGCAGGCGGCGAGGGCGCTGATAACAGAGCGTGATGCAGTCCAGTGCGCCGAGTTTCTCGCCCACCTCATTCAGTCGTTCATCCGGTACATCCCAGACCACCATGGCGTTGGCGGTGTAACCCAGTTCATGATGACGGACCACAATGCCGAGGCGCTTGATAATGCCGCTTTCCAGCATCGCATCGATACGCTGGATCACGGTTTTTTCATCGAGTCCGATGCGTTCACCGATCTCGGCGTAGGGGTGGCTGGTGAGCGGCAGTCCGCCCTGAATTTCGGCGATCAGCCGGTAATCCTGCTCGTTCAGCACCATAGCGGGAATCCCAGGTCAATGTGGAACTGCTTTTCCAGTGGCAGGTAGAGGATATCGTAGCCGGTTTCCCGTTCCATCTCGTCCAGTACCTGCTCCAGTCGCTGCTGATTTGGGGCGGTGACGACAAACCAGAGATTGTAGCTGTCCTCGCGTTCGTAGTTGTGATTGACCTCCGGATAGGCGCTGATCTGGTCGGCAACCGCCTCCAGTAGCGCCTCCGGTACCGCCATTGCCGCCAGGGTGCTGGCGCCGACCTGTTTTGGTTTGAACACCGGACCGACACGACTGATCACGCCCAGCTGCTGGAGGCGATCAAGGATCTTCAGTACCAGGGCCTCACTGGTGCCCAGCCGCTGTGCGATGTCCGCATAGGGGGTGGGCGACAGGGGGAGCCCTTTTTGATACTCGTTCAGCAGTCGTTTCTCAAGATCGTTCAACGGTATAGCGTCCTTGGTACGGTTCTCTCGCCGGGGCTGGGTGATGGCCTGCTTGATGATCGGTGCCGGAGTTGCCATTTCAGAGTCCTGTGGTATGTGCACGCGAAGTGAAAAAGATACCGCTGGGATTGGCCGCCGGCAGTGTGTGGATCAACTCCAGGCTGCGGGTATCGTACACCTGGAGTTCATTCTTGTCCCGGATGGAGATCCACACCTCCTCTCCGCGCGGGGCAAACTCCATGTGGAGGGCGCCCTTGCCCGGTTTGAGCGTCTTGATGACCTGCAGGCTTTCGGTATCAATCACCTGGATGGTGTCATTGTCGGGGAAGGCAAAATTGACCCAGATCTGCCGGCCATCGGGTCGCGCCATGACGAACACCGGTTGCCCGTGAACCGGGATCTTGGTCACTGGATTCCATTCGCCACGCTCCACCACCAGTACCTGGTGGTGCCCAACACCCGGCAGGAAAGCGCGATTCCCGGCCATCGCCCAACCTTCCAGGTGCGGCATTTTATAGACCGGCAGCTTCTGTTCGCCTTTTCCGTAGTCTTTCAAAATCAGTCGCGTGCCCTGTTCGGGATGCCACAGATCCAGCAGGGCAAGGCCGTCCTGTCCAAACAGTCCGGCAATATAATAACGGCCGTCCCTGGTGATCAGGCCATCGTAGGGAAGTTGGCCGATCTGCGTGTGCTTCTGGATGGCCGGGTTGGCCGGGTCGGTCATGTCCACGATCCAGGTTTCGCCGGTGTCGTAGAGACTGAACACAAAGCGCTGGTCGGTGGCGTCAACCAGACCAACGGTCTTGGATCTCTTCTCGCTGTTGACCGGTGTGGACGGAATGTCGGCAACCAGGCTAAGGTCGCTGGCCGAGAAGATTTTTACCCCACCCGGTTCGTAATTGGATACCGCAATCAGGTTGCCGTCCTGGGAGATGGCGCCGCCAATGCTGTTGCCACCCTGAACAATACGATGGGTAATGCTGCCGCACAGGATATCTATCCGTGTCAGTCCACCGTCCCGGCCAAAGATATAGGCATAGCGCTCATCCGGTGAATAGACAGCTGATGCATGGGAGAGGTCTCCCAGGCCTTCAATCCTGAACAGGGATTTATGCGCCCGGCGATCGAGTACCTGTACACTGCCGTCCGCCCGCTCGATCACGATGCCCATATCGCCCGTACCACGGGTCAGGCAATCAGCGGACGCCTGGCCTGAATAGAGTAGCAGTGCCGAGAGCAGATAGCGGATTAATCTCATGGACGGATACCCTGTTTGAGTTGTTGGGCCAGCCAGCGGGCTTCATGTTCGGAAATAAAGGGACGCCAGGGTGGCATGGGTGTTCCCGGTCGGCCCTGAATGATGGTGAGGGCAAGGAAATCAATCCCGTAGGGTGCCAGCCTTTGTGCGGTAAGGGCCGGTCCCAGCCCGCCCTCCAGGCGCATGCCATGGCAAGATCCACAATCATGTTTGAGCAGATGGAGCAGTTCAGTCTGGCGCTGGAGCGGGACTTCAGCAGAAACAACAGAGCCTATTCCGGCAAGTAGGATGGCGGTAATGGCAACGATAATTCTTGTCATCAAGGCTCTCGGCGTCTGTTGGCAACGAATCTGACAATGGTCTCAACGCCCGAACCGCCCGTTTTTGTTTAGTCTGGAAATCGGCCCTACGGCATATCACTGGATTGGCAATGTAGCAGGAGTGGAGCCGGGTGAGCATTGACCTCCGTCAAATGTCAACAGTTGATAATTCAATGACTTAGGTAGGTAGTTTTTTTATTCCCCAAGATATGGATCCCTGTGGGGGGTGGGGCAAGCATGGCGTGACTATAATCTGCCGTCACTCGACAGTGACGGTGCCAGTCATCTCTGGATGGGGGCCGCAATGGTAAGAATAGACCCCCGGCTTGTCAAAAGAGCGCTCGTAGGTCTCTTCAGGGAAAAAATAGGCCGGTTCGGGGTCTCCCGCCTGTTCAAACCAGACACTGTGGTATTGCCGCTTCTCTCTGTTGGTCCAGCGTATGGCAGTACCAACCTTGACAGTGATTTCCTGAGGGATGAACTTGAAACCCTGAATCTCGACTTCCGCCGGTGTGCTACCGCCTGCATAAACACCTGTGCTGGCTGTAAGTAATATGGCGGTTATCAGGTTGCTTCTTTTTGATATCCATCGACTGTTTTGGGAATACATGACCATGTCCTAAATGTTTGCTGATTTTCGGGATCGGCGCTTCCACTTAAAGAATATTAGGACAAAATGACAGATACCGTAAAAGTATCGTATGTTTTTTTCGGTTGTACGCGCCGGCCTTGGTAAAGCCGCTCCCGGCCATCCTTCGGCTCTGGCTTCCTCGACAACCGGTTCCCGACGTTGTCTACCACCGCCATCCTTGGCGGTGTGCTTCGCTCTACCTCCTCCATCCCTGGAGTCGTGGCCTCCGCGGCATAAGTCCATCCCTGGCAAAGCCGCTCCCGGCCATCCTTGGCCTCCGCGGCATAAGTCCATCCCTGGACAAAAAAACGCGCCACTCTGGCGAGTGACGCGTTCAAGGGTGCTGCGTTTATAGCTTATTGTTAATTACTGTTTGATGGCGTTGATCTCCACGCCATCTGAGTCGTTGTCGAATCCGAGCTTGTAGCCGAGGCTGACATGGTGGAAACGGGCGTTGCTGAAGTCGTCATGAATGGCAAAGCCGAAGTTATATACCTTGTCCGTATCCAGGCTGATGTCCCCCGCCTTGTCTGACTTCAGTTTCCGCTTCAGGGTGACCACCCAATTGCCGGCTTCCTGTGCCGCATTGACCTCGAAACCCTGACCACCGGTCATCATTCGCTGTTCCAGGATATAGCCATCCTCGGTCTCTCCCTTGCCCGACTTGAAGCGCAGGATATCCATGAACTGATGGGCATCCATAGCGGCCTTTATATCATCGGCGGACTTCAGCTTGTCCCAGCCACCCCGCTTCTTGCCCCTTCTGCCTTGGACTTCGATACTGCTGCGGCTCTCTTTCAGGTATTTGGTAACACCGGCTTTGAGATCAAGGACCTTGGCGGTATCGCTGGCGGCGATAGCGTCCGCTTCCGGCCTGTCCGGCATGCTGTTGGCATCCTCATGACAGGTCTGCCAGCAGCCGGCCCGATCGGCAAACTCCACATCATCGGTGGCAAGCATCAGCGCCAATTTCATCGGGTTTTCCGGGTCCATCTTTCCACCCTCGGCGAAGGGTACCGGGGCATGTTCGCCTTCCGGCCAGCTAAACCGCAAATAGAGGTTTTCACTATCGTGGGTTGATTCCACGGTTACCGGGATACTGCCGCGTTTACCGGGGATCGGGCTGGACTCGGCCTTTTCTCCGCTGACCATTTTCTGGCCCATGTCGGCGGTCTCTTTGTCATGACAGGTGACACAGCGGTCACCGCCCTTCAGGAAGGGACGGGCACCACCGTGATCCTTACCAGTCATGACCCATTCCATCGAGGTTTCACCGGGGTAAAACAGGGTGATGTCGCGGCTGCCCGCCTTGCTCCAGTCCACCTCGATAGCTGAACCCGTGGCCGCCTTACTGGATGTTGCTGCGGCTTTGGTCGGTGCTGCAGCAGCCACCGACTTGGCCTCACGCTTCACGGCATTCACTTCCGCTGCTTCGTTGTCCAGGCCGAGCTTGTAGCCCAGGCTGACATGGTGGAACCGGGCATTGCTGTAGTCGTCGTGGATGGCAAAACCGAAGTTATACAGCTTGCCGGCGTCGATGTTGATGTCTCCCGGCTGGTCGGATTGCAGCTTCCGTTTCATCTCAACCACCCAGTTATTGCCCTCTTTGCGGGCATTGGCCTGGAATCCCTGACCACCTTGCATATAGCGCTGCTCCAGGATATATCCATCCTCGGTTGTTTCTGTTCCCGATTGGTAGCGCAGCAGGTCCATGAATTGGTTGGCCTTCAGCGCCGCAGCTACTTCATCGCTGCTCTTCAGCTTGTCCCAGCCGCCGCGTTTTTTGCCGCGCCTACCTTGGACTTCGATACTGCTGCGGCTCTCTTTCAGGTACTTGGTGACGCCTGCTTTGAGGTCCAGGGTCTTCGCCACATCATTTGAAGCCAGGGTGTCTGCATCCGGTGCGTCGGGCATAGTGCGGGCATCTTCGTGACAAGTCTGCCAGCAACCGGCCCGGTCGGCGAACTCCACATCATCCGTTCCCAGCATGATTGCCAGCTTCATTGGGTTGGCGGGATCCATTTTGCCACCCTCGACGAACGGAACCGGAGTGTGCTCGGTATCCTCCCACTCAAATCTCAGGAAAAGGTTTGATCCATCATGGGCCGCCTGGATGTTGACCGGGATGCTGCCACGTTTGCCCGGGATGGGAGTGGACTCGGCCTTTTCACCGGTGACCATCTTTTTACCCATGTCGGCGGTCTCTTTATCATGGCAAGTGACGCAGCGATCGCCCCCATTCAGGAATGGACGCGCACCACCATGATCCTTACCAGTCATGACCCATTCCATCGAGGTTTCACCGGGGTAAAACAGAGTGATCTTGCGTCCTGGTACATCGCTCCAGTCAATGCCTACACCGGTTGCCGGTGCGGCGCCTGTTTTGCCTGCGGCGCCTGCACTCTGGCCGGCCAGGGCGGCAGTAACGGCAGCCTCAATGCGCGCCTGCTCTGCTTTTTTTGCGGCCAGCTTTGCTTCGCGTTCTTTCTCTTTTTCCGCCTTCTCAGCTTCAGCTGCGGCGGCTTCTTTGGCTTCGACCCGCTTCAGTCCCTCGGCAAATATTTCAGGAACCGGACGTATGAAGTCTGGATTGGGCGCCTCGAGTTTCTCAAGTTCTTCATCGGTCAACAGGTTGCGAACCGGTTTGTGCGCAATTCCCTTATGACAGTCGATACAGGTCTGACCGGTTTCAAAGGCGTTCATGTGCTGGTTTCGTGCACGTGGACGCTGAAATTCGGGGTTCATTGATTCGAAGTTATGGCAGTTACGGCACTCACGTGAGTCCGTTTTCTTCATGGTGTTCCAGACCCGTTTGGCCATGGTCAGGCGTTGCTGGTCAAACTTCTCCGGGGTATCCACCGTACCCATAATCTTGTGGTAGACCTCGTTGCTCGCCTGGATCTTGCGAACCATCTTGTGCACCCAGGGATCAGGAACGTGGCAGTCGGGGCAGGTGGCCCGGACGCCAGTCCGGTTGGAGTAGTGGATTGTCGGTTTATACTCCTCGTAGACGTTTTCCTCCATCTCATGACAGCTGATACAGAAATCGAGGTTGTTGGTGGCTTCCATTGCGGTATTGAAGCCGCCCCAGAATATGATGCCGACTATAAAGAAGAGTAAGGCGCCCGCTACTGTGGTGCCTAGAATGATCCGGCGAGACATCAAGCCCGGTTTTTTTGATTCCTGAACCGCCATCTTTTTGTTTCTCCAGGTACAGAAGAGAAGAGTGAAGTTTTTATTAAAAAAGCGGGTATGGAGAGTGCTCCATACCCGCTTTTGGACTAGCTCATACTACATCCGCAATCAGGTGACGTGATTCACGCGGTTGTGGACATTGAACTTGCCGGTCGGTCCGAACAGACCTTTGACGCGTCCTTTCTCTTCGAGGGTCTTGGCATCGAAGATAATGATCTCGCCATTGGCTTCTTTACTGTCCTTACGATTCCATACCGAGGTCCAGACTTCGGAACCGTCGTTATTGAACTCGATGTGAACCGCTGCGTAGCCCGGTTTGTCGGTCAGACGAATGGTCTTGACAATCTCCCGGGTCTTCTTGTCGATGACCTGGATGGATTGCTGAACCTCAGGCTCCGGATGCTTGGTCTGGTCGGCCCAGAAGTAGTCGCTCTTCGGATGGGTACGAATGAACAGACCCGCACCGTCGGTTTCTACCTCATAGCAGACCTTCCAGGCCTGGTCCTTGTGACCGGCTGGATCATTACCCCAGACAGTGACCTTGCCTACACCCAGGTGGGTGGTGCCGCCAACCGGTCCACACTTGGGATCGTTCCAGTTTGCGCCAGGACCCGGATGTGGAAGTTTGTCGACATCGATCAATGCCTCCAGTTTCTGGGTGTCGGTATCGACGACTACCATCTTGTTTGAGGCGTTGGCGGCGATCTGGAAATAACGACCGGTGGGATCGAAGAAACCGTCATGCAGGAACTTGGCGGTATCCATCTTGGTGATCTTCAGGTTGTCGATATCGCTGTAGTCAACCTGCCACATCTGGCCCAGTTCCTTCATGGAGACCAGCCAGCTGGGGTGGTTGGGGGTATCGTAGATAGCGGCCACGCGAGACTCGTTGACATATTCGCCGTCAACATTCACGCCACGGGCGGAAACGACCTTCAGCGGCTCCATGGTCACTGCATCGGCAATCACGAAGTGTGGAGGCCAGTAGCCGCCACCAACCACGTACTTGCCATCACCGGAGACGGCGACGTCACGGGCGTCATAAGCGATCTGTACTTCGGCAACCTTCATCTTGTCCGGGGTCTGCCACAGGTCGATCTTGGTCAACTTGCCGTCACGGCCCTGGGTGTACCAGAAACGGCCGGGGTTCTCTGCATGCAGGACTTTGCTATGCTCGGCGGCCTTCAGTACGTGTACCGCATAGCCGGTGGGGATATGGGCAACCACCTCTTTCTTGTCGCCGTCGATGACAGCAACCTTGCCGACATCACGCTCGATCACCAGGAAGAAGTTCTCCCAGTTGCGGCCGTGCAGCGGTTTGGTCGGGTAATCCTTTGGTTCAACAAAGACGTGATGACGTTCTTTCATCAGTGCCAGGGACATCTCAGGTGGAACAGGTGGTTCCATCTGGATATAGGTGGCCATCATCTTGATCTCTTCTTTCGACATGATGTCGTCGAAGTTGTTCATGCCACCCTCAGTACCGAACTGGATGATCTTCTCAAGACGTTCTTGTCCCAGTTTCAGGGTGTTCTTCGGCTCCAGGTTTTTACCGGTTGCACCTTTACGTAGGGTGCCGTGACAGCCCGCACAACGCTGGAAATAGGTGGTCTTTGCTTGCTCAAAGTCCGCCTCGGAGAGAGTGGGTTCTGCTGCAGAGACGTTGACGGCAACGCCTGATGCAGCCAGGCCGACGGCCATACCGAGAGCAGAAAGGCTGAAGTTGGTTTTTTTCATCTAGTAAATCCCCATCAATAGCTATTGATATGAGTGAACGCGGAAGTGATGTCCGCGGCGGTATATTCCCGAGTCGCTACGATCATATATACGGCTGGAAACTTCTTTGACCTTGGTCAAAGAGCGGTATTTACTGCGGCCGAATCATACGTTCAAGGCTCTGGGTATAATTGTATGGCTGACTATTTATGCCGTGGTGATTATTGCATGATTCTGCTTGATGTGCATAAAAAAACAATATAAACAATGGCTTATATGCTTCGTGCGTTTGAGGTGAGAAGTATTTGGATCAGGCGGTTGGCTGTTATTCTGGTTTGATTTCCTATCAGTGATCTTGTTGATCTGGATCAATAAAAACATCAATCCGTAGCCACTTTAATGATGGCTTGTCCCTGTTGCCGGTACTTGATAATCAGGTGAGGGATGTTGGCTTTTTGGGCGGCCTCAATAGATAAGGCCGGCTCCAGGAGCCGGCCTTAAGGGGGGAGGGGGAACCCCTCCGGAGGATGTTGGTTAAGCGTCGGCGACAACCGCCTCGGGCTCATCCT
>NZ_ATZE01000038.1 GCF_000428045.1 Sedimenticola selenatireducens DSM 17993
TAATGAGCCCCGGCACAAGCTTCCATGGCAACGTGACAGGGTGGTTGTTTGGCCAGAAATCTCAGCAACTGCCGACGCCGCAGATTCCGGTGCCACAGCTCCTGGCCACTGGGCTTGAAGGCCACCAGCGCAAACAAATTCTTTGCTAGATCGATCCCGATGGTCGTAAGCTTATTCATGGTCTCCTCCTCAACTCATTTAGATAAAAGGGATGCTTTTATCTTGGCGCATTGCGACGCCGATTGGAGTGGGGAGGAGACCATCTCATCACCCTACGTTTGAGCTTAAGTCAGTGCCATTCACCGGCGATCCATTTTCGTCCCTGTTAGGCCAAGACCGGTGGCACCTGTTTGGTCCACTGGGCTTTCTCGTCCACATAATTCCCGGTCAGGGTGAAACCCAGCAGTTGACCCTGGGATGACCGGAACAGCGCCCGCACACCGCTTTCATCCTGTTCGATCTCCCAGTCGCCTTCGGTACCGCGCGCCGGGGGCGAAACCACGATCGGATGGGCAGGTGTTTTAATGCCCACCGGCATGGCGGGGTAGCTGAGCGGGGTTGGCGTTCCGGTCAGGGTCTTGGCCAAGGCCCGTGCGGCATTCATCAGCGGCATGACAAACGGCAGGTTCAGTCCCGCCACCTCGACACAATCCCCCAGGGCGTAGATACCGGGCTGGCTGGTCTGCAGTGTCCGGTCAGTAACAATCCCGCGATTGGTTTCCAGAGCGATCGACTGGGCCAGGTCCAGAACCGGCTTCAGTCCGATCGCCGAGAGTATGACGTCAGCCATGACGATTTTACCGTCGGTCAGTCTGAGTTGATATCCCGCGTCGTTGTGGTTGATCTCTTCAACCACGGTACCCAGATGCCAGCGTACGCCAGCGGCAGCCAGCCCGTCCTGCAGGGCTTTCCCGGCCGCTTCCGGCAGCAGAGTGCTGATGGGATAGGGGTCGGGTCCGATCACCTCGACCTGCCGGCCGGAGACAATCAGGTCATTGGCAAATTCACAGCCGATCAGCCCGGGGCCGATAATGGCCATCCGCCTGGCCTGTTCGATCTTTTCGCGGAACAGGCTGTACTCCTCCAGGTCATTCACCGACAGCACCTCATCGGTGGCATCCCCCTTGAATGGCAGACGTATCGGCCGGGCGCCGGTGGCCAGCACCAGCCGGTCATAGGGGATGTTGCCCTGATCGGTGATCAACTGCCGGTTCGCGGTGTCGATGGACTGAACCCGGGTGTGGGTGTGGATCACCGCGTTCAGCCGTTCCGCCATGGCGGCGGCGTCGGCGGAGATGATCTGCTGCGGTTGCTTGCCCTGGATCAGGGCGTTGGAGAGGGCCGGCTTGGGGTAGGCATTGCCGCCGTCGGCGGTAACCAGGACCAGCGACACCTCGGTATCGGATTTGCGGATTTCACGCGCCAGGTTATAGCCGGCCATGCCGGTGCCGATGATTACGATGGACATTTACTTCATCCTTCTCTTTAGTATTGTTAGTTACTGCCTAACCATCCGTAATCCCGGCAGCTCCTCTGCACACATACTCACGGATATGTAAGCCAGTCCGTGGCGGTCCCGCCACAATCCGTTGCGGCGGTTCCAACCGACAGGTATCAGCCCGGCATCAGATCTCCACCATCTCGAAGTCAGACTTGGAAGAGCCACAGTCGGGGCATTCCCAGTCGTCTGGGATATCTGCCCAGCGGGTTCCGGCGGGGATGCCCTCGTCGGGCAGCCCCTTGGCTTCGTCATAGATAAAGTCGCAGACAACACATTGATACTTTTTCATGTTCTATTCCTTCTCAAAAAATCACACTCAAGGTTATTGTTATCTTAACTACCGACCCGGTTCAGGGCGTCCCGATAGTGATTCGCATGGCGCTCCTCGATCTTGGCCAGCGCGTTGAAGCGTTTGGCCGCGGTCTCCAGCATTTTGGAGAAACGCTCGGCGTGTTCGGCCGACTCGGCGATCTGTTCATCCATCTCCGCTACCGCGGCGTGATTCTGTTCTTCCAGCGCGGTGTGGCGAAAGGCCGGATACATCTTTGTATATTCGTACGTTTCGCCCTCGATCGCCAGTTCCAGCATCTTCTCCACGCTCAGGGTATCCTTGGGGTAAAGCAGATCCAGGTGCCCGAACGCATGCGCGGTCTCCTGTTCCGCGGTCTTCTCGAACACCTCTGCAACCTCGGTGGCGCCGAGTTCACGGCAGATGCGGGCGAAGTAGAGGTATTTGCGGTTGGCCATGGATTCGCCGGCAAAGGCGGCCTCAAGGTTTTGGACGGTTTGTGAAATATTCTGTTCAGTCATGATCTTCTCCAGTGGTTAGATTCGATGGATGTAGGTTACTGAATGGTGTAAATTCGTTCCAATTGAATTAAAAATTAAATTTAATAGGAAAAAACGATTTATGAATCTGCCAACACTGCGCCAGCTTCACTACCTGGTCACGGTGGTTGAACTGTGCCATTTCGGGCAGGCGGCCGAGCGCTGCTTCGTCACCCAGTCGACCCTGAGCACCGCGATCCAGGAGCTTGAATCGCTGCTGGGGGTGCAACTGCTGGAGCGCACCAAGCGCAAGGTGATTCCGACCCAACTGGGGATCGAGCTGGCGGATAAGGCCCGGGAGATCATCAGCATGACCGAATCCCTGGTGCTGGATGCCCAGATCGACCGTAAGCCGCTGAGCGGTGAACTGAGGCTGGGGGTGATTCCCACTATCAGCCCTTTCCTGTTACCCAAGGTGCTGCCGGGAATACGCAGCGGATTTGCGGAACTCGAACTCTATCTGCTGGAGGATCAGACCCACAATCTCCTGGAACGGCTGGCCGCCGGCGAACTGGACTGTGCCATCCTGGCCCTGCCGTTTGATCTGGGTGGGCTGGAATACCAGGTGTTTTGGCAGGAGAACTTTCTGGTCGCCTTCCCCGCCGACCATCCCTTGAGTCAGGGTGGCCCCATCGCCTCGCAGAAACTGCCGGGTAATGAACTGCTGCTGCTGGAGAAGGGGCACTGTCTGCGGGATCACGCCCTGGCTGTCTGTCATATGAAGGCGATGGCCAAGCGGGCCTCGTTTCAGGGCACCAGTCTCTATACCCTGGTGCAGATGGTGGCCGGAGGGCAGGGCATCACCTTCTTGCCGGAGATGGCAGTGGATGATGATTTCCTGGCTCAGAACCAGATCGCCGTGCGTCCCCTGGCGGAGAAGGGTCCGCATCGCGAGCTCTGCCTGGTTTGGCGGACCGCCTATCATCGTAAGTCGGATCTGGCCCTGCTTGCCGATTGTATGCGCGGGCTTTTGGCCGCCTCCTATTCCCAAAAAGCCAAGTAACCGTAGCGCAGGTAGGCCATAGGGCGCCCCGTGGGTGCCGACGACGGACCTGGCCCGCCCTATGGCGGTGTCCCGGTTTCACCGGATTATCCCTTTTTGCTGTCACACCGCCACACACCCGGCCAATTCCGAACCATACTCTGTCTGAAGCAAACCTGAGGTCTGCGGGATTTACTGGCATTGCAGAACATGAAATATATTTCATGAGAAAAAACGTGACAAATGTCATTTAATGCCATATCCTTACCGAAATACCAGGAAATATAGTGCTTGTTCTCTCGACCTAAAACGAGGATACCGATGATCAGTTTTCAGACCAATCCAGCGGCATATCAGCATTGGCAGTTAGCTTTTGAGGGGCCGGTTGCAAGGCTCAGAATGAACGTTAAGGAGGATGGCGGCCTGATGCCGGGCTATGAGCTGAAGCTCAACTCTTATGATCTGGGCGTCGATATTGAATTGTATGACGCCGTGCAGCGCCTGCGTTTCGAACACCCGGAGGTGAAGAGTGTGATCCTGGAGTCAGCCAAGGAGCGGGTGTTCTGCGCCGGGGCCAATATCCGCATGCTCGGTGGCTCCACCCATGTACACAAGGTCAACTTCTGCAAGTTTACCAACGAGACCCGCAACAGCATCGAGGATGCCAGCGAATTTTCCGGTCAGCGCTATCTCTGCGCCATTACCGGCACGGCCGCAGGCGGTGGTTACGAGTTGGCCCTGGCGGCCGATCACATCATGCTGGTGGATGACGGCAACGCCTCCGTATCGTTGCCCGAGGTGCCGCTACTGGCGGTGCTGCCGGGGACCGGCGGACTGACCCGCCTGGTGGACAAGCGCAAGATGCGCCGGGATCTGGCGGATGTATTCTGCTCCATTGAAGAGGGCGTAAAAGGCCAGCGGGCCGTCGACTGGCGGCTGGTGGATGAGGTCGTGGTCTCGTCCAAATTCCAGGAGGCGGTGGATGAGCGGGCCCAGGCGATAGCCGGGGGTTCAGACCGGCCGGACAATGAATCGGGCATCGAACTGGAGCCGCTGGAGATCGGCGGTGACGAGACCCATCTGCATTACCCGCATCTGGATCTGTCCGTGGACCGCGCGACGCGCGTGGCGACGCTGATCCTGAAGGGGCCGACGGCGTCGGTGCCTGATGATCTTGCCGCCGCCAAGGTACAGGGCTGCCACTTCTGGCCACTGGCGCTGATCCGTGAGCTGGACAGTGCCCTGCTGCATCTGCGCACCAATGAACCGGAGACCGGCACCCTGATCTTCAAGACTCAGGGTGATGCCGAACAGGTAGCCGCCTATGAGCGCTTCCTGCTGCAACATCGGGACGACTGGTTCATCCGCGAGATACTGCTATATCTGAAGCGGACCCTGAAGCGGATCGACTACACCTCCCGCAGCACCTTCGCCTTTGTTGAACCCGGCAGCTGTTTCAGCGGTTTCCTGGCCGATATCCTGTTTGCCGTGGATCGCAGCTACATGCTGGAGGGGCAGTTCGAAGGCGATGACCGGCCGGCGCCGACCATCCGTCTGTCTGAATTGAATTTCGGTCCGCTGCCGATGGGTAATGGCCTGACGCGCCTGGAGACCCGCTTCCTGGGTGAGCCGGATACGCTGGAGAAGGCGCGGTCACTGATCGGTGAATCCCTCTCGGCCGAGGCGGCGGCCGATGCCGGACTGGTTACCTTCGCCCTGGATGATATCGACTGGGAAGACGATATCCGCTTCCTGCTGGAGGAGCGGGCCAGCTACTCACCGGATGCCCTGACCGGCATGGAGGCGAATCTGCGTTTCGCCGGTCCGGAAACCATGGAAACCAAGATTTTTGGCCGACTCAGCGCCTGGCAGAACTGGATATTTCAACGTCCCAATGCCGTCGGGGAGCAGGGTGCACTGAAGTGTTTCGGCACGGGTGAACGTCCACATTATGATCAGAAAAGGGTGTAACAACATGAGTGAACAGACCACAGAAATGACTCCAACCATCGAAGTCAACTATGCCGACAAGATCCCGAACAATGTCAATCTGTCCGAGGATCGCCGCCTGCAGCGCGCCATGGAGAAGTGGCAGCCCGAGTTTATCGACTGGTGGAAGAGCATGGGACCTGACGGATTTCAGGATGCAGAGGTCTATCTGCGGACCGCGGTCGGTGCCGATCCCAAGGGCTGGGCGGTTTTTGACTATGTAAAGATGCCGGAATACCGCTGGGGTATCCTGCTGGCGGCCAAGGAAGAGGGACGGGTGATCCCGTTCGGCAAGCACAAGGGTGAGCCGGCCTGGCAAGAGGTGCCGGGTGAGTACCGCTCCATGTTGAAACGGCTGATCGTGATCCAGGGTGATACCGAGCCCGCCTCGGTGGAACAGCAGCGCTACCTGGGAAAGACCTGCCCGTCACTTTATGACCTGCGCAATCTGTTCCAGGTCAATGTGGAGGAGGGTCGCCACCTCTGGGCCATGGCCTATCTGCTGCAGAAATACTTCGGCAAGGACGGCCGTGAAGAGGCGGAGGCGCTGCTCGACCGCCGCTCGGGTGATGAGGACAAACCGCGTATCCTGGGGGCCTTCAATGAGAAGACCCCGGACTGGCTCTCTTTCTTCATGTTCACCTTCTTCACCGATCGTGACGGCAAGATGCAGCTGGAGTCCCTGGCCCAGTCCGGCTTCGATCCACTGGCACGCACCTGCCGCTTCATGCTGACGGAAGAGGCGCATCACATGTTCGTGGGTGAATCCGGTGTCTCGCGGGTGATCCGCAAGACCCTGGAGCGGATGCAGGAGGCCGGTATCACCGATCCCAACGAGGTGGATGCGGTGCGCGCCCTTGGGGTGGTGGATCTGCCGACCCTGCAACGCAAGGTCAACTTCCACTTCTCGGTGACCCTGGACCTGTTTGGCGCGGAGGTCTCCACCAACGCCGCCAACGCCTTCAATGCGGGTATCAAGGGGCGTTTCCGTGAGGACCGGATCGAGGATGATCACCAGTTATTGAATGATACCTACCCGGTGCTGCGCCATGTGGATGGCGAGCTGAAAGTGGTGGAAGAGACGGCGCTGAATGCTATCAACGCCCGGTTGCTGGATGATTACATCACCGACGCCACGGCCGGTGTCAAACGCTGGAACAAGCTGTTTGAGGGCAGCGGTGTGGATTTCGAGATTTCCGTTCCGCACAAGGCGTTCAACCGGCGGGTGGGCGAGTTTGCCGATCTGCACGTAGATCCCGAGGGTAATCTGCTGAGTGCCGAGGCGTGGCAGGAAAAATCCGCCCAGTGGCTGCCGTCCCAGGCCGATGAGGATTATCTGTTGAGCCTGATGAAGCCGGTCACAGAGAAAGGCAAATACGCCGACTGGATTGCCCCGCCCAAGGTGGGCATCGACAAAAAGCCGGGCGATTTTGAATACGTCGCCCTGACCTGAAACGATTTCAAAGAAACACTCCCCAGTTGGGCAGCCTCGCGGCTGCCCTTTTTTTGTCCAGGGATGGCTGGGCGGGCCCCCAACCTACGGGCTCTAGCCTTCACCGCCGGATTGCACCGGAAAAGGCAGGTAAGTCATGGTATCTCTTTGCGTACTTTGCGTTCTTCGCGGTTGGAATGAGGTTTCCAGTTAGGAGGTTGGGGTTCGTACCTCACCCCAACCTACGAACTGCGAATTCGGCCCGGGGCGGGCCTCCTACAGTCAGATCGTAGGGTGATGAGATGGTCTCCTCCCCACTCCAATCGGCGTCGCAATGCGCCAAGATAAAAGCATCCCTTTTATCTAAATGAGTTGAGGAGGAGACCATGAATAAGCTTACGACCATCGGGATCGATCTAGCAAAGAATTTGTTTGCGCTGGTGGCCTTCAAGCCCAGTGGCCAGGAGCTGTGGCACCGGAATCTGCGGCGTCGGCAGTTGCTGAGATTTCTGGCCAAACAACCACCCTGTCACGTTGCCATGGAAGCTTGTGCCGGGGCTCATTA
>NZ_ATZE01000039.1 GCF_000428045.1 Sedimenticola selenatireducens DSM 17993
CTCATCAACAGGCCGGATATACGGCAGCTAACCTTGTCCCTGCCATCAACGAGAAAAAGCCTTGCAAATGGGGAGGAGACCATATACGGATTAGCGTAGCGTAATCCGACAAATACACTAAACCCCACCCCCTGCCTCCAGCCGGGCCAGCTCATTGTCACTGAAGCCGCACTGGCGGCGCGCTTCATGATTGAACGGGCCACGCGGAATATGGCCGAGATAGCGCTGCAATAGCTTGAAAAAGGTATCGTCCGGGTCCAGTCCCTGCTGTTCGCAGCGGTAGCGGAACCAGCGGGTGCCGGCGCTGACGTGGCCGATCTCGTCATTGGCGATGCGGGTGAGAATGGCCACGGTTTTCGAATCCCCCAGCTCACGAAACTTCTCCAGGGTGCCGGGAATCACATCCAGCGCCCGCGCTTCGAACACCCGGTGCACAATCCCCATGCGGTCCATCAGGTCATGGGCGGTCTCCACGGCGCTGCCCCACAGCTCGTCATGGGCGCTGAAATCGCCGTAGTCGAACCCCATGGCGCGCAGCTGGCCGCGCAGCGCGAGGAAGTGCTCACTCTCCTCGCCGGCGCACTGCAGCCAGTCCTCGTAATATTCGCGGGGCAGGCCGCGGTAGCGGTAGATGGTGTCCCAGGCCAGATTGACCGCGGTCAGCTCGATATGGGCCAGGGCGTGAATCAGGGCGGCGCGCCGGGTGAGTGAGCCGAAGCCTCGCTTGCTGACCTGCTGGGGCGGCACCAGTAGCGGCCGCTCCAGGCGGCCAGGCAGCATGAACTGCTCGGGCTCGTCATCGGCATCCCAGCAGAGCTTGCCCGCCCGCCAATCGGCGACCAGGGCCAGCGAGGCGTCCAGCTTCTCATCCGGATCGGCGAGCAGAAAGCAGTGTTTGGCGGCGGCGAAGAGATTGGTCAAGCCGGACTCCCGGGTGTTGGTTGCTGGTCGCGGGTGATCTTCCGTTGACCGCGAGCCACTATTGTAACGGGTGTGACTGCCGCCAGACAGATGAACTGGCATATACTGGAGGCATAGATTCAAGCGGTTGCTACCGGGATGGAAAAAACATGCGTGAAAATAATGAGACCCACCTGATTTTACGCGTTATTGCGCAGGAGGATTATTCCCAGGTTGCCGAGTTGATGGACCTGGTCTATGCGGACATCGGCGGAGCCTGGCCGAAGGAGACTATCCAGGCGCTGATCAAGTCCTTTCCGGATGGCCAGATCTGCATCGAGGACAAGGGGAAGATCGTCGCCGCTGCCCTGACCATCAAGGTCGACTACCATCGCTACTCCTTCGTGCACAAATACCGGGATCTGGTCAGCGACCAGCACATCGCGCGGCACAATGAAAAGGGTGATGCCCTGTATGGCCTGGATGTGTTTGTGCATCCCGATTATCGTGATTTTCGTCTCGGTCGGCGCCTGTATGACGCGCGCAAGGAGTTGTGCCGCGCCCTGAACCTGAAGGCGATCCTGGCGGGTGGTCGCATACCCGGCTATAAAAACTACGCCGGGGAGTATACGGTCGCCGAGTATATCGACAAGGTGAAACGCCGCGAGCTGCACGATCCGATCCTCTCTTTCCAGCTGGCCAATGACTTTGATGTCAAACGGCTGATGCATGGTTATCTGCCCCAGGATACCAAATCGAAGGGCTTCGCCACCCTGCTGGAGTGGAACAATATTCTGTTCGAGGAGGATGGGGATTTCACGCACGGGGCGGAGAAGGCGATTGTGCGTATCGGTATTGTGCAGTGGCAGATGCGGGCGGTGATTTCGCTCGAGGACCTGCTGAGCCAGGCCGAGTTTTTTGTCGACTCCCTGTCCGACTACCAGTCCGATTTCGCCCTGTTTCCGGAGTTTTTCAGCGCCCCGTTGATGGGACTGGCCCGGGATAAGAATTCGGTGGAGGCGATCCGCTTTCTGGCCGGTTTTACCGAGCAGATCAAGAACCGCTTCTCCCAGATGGCGGTCAGCTACAACATCAATATCATCGCCGGCAGCATGCCGCTGATGGAGGGTGACCGGCTCTGCAATGTGGCCTATCTGCTGCACCGGGACGGCAGGGTGGACGCCCAGCACAAGATACACATCACCCCCCATGAGAAGCGTGACTGGGTGATCGACGGCGGCGGCGACGTGTCGGTGTTTGATACCGACGCGGGCAAGGTCGGCATTCTCACCTGTTATGACGTCGAGTTTCCCGAGCTGGCCCGCCTGCTGGCCGACCAGGGGGTGCAGATCATCTTTGTGCCGTTCTGGACCGACACCAAGAACGGCTATCTGCGGGTGCGTATCTGTTCCCAGGCACGGGCCATTGAAAATGAGTGCTACGTGGCGATCGGCGGCAGTGTCGGTAATCTGCCCCGGGTGGATAATGTGGCGATCCAGTATGCCCAGTCGGCGGTGTTTTCCCCGTCCGATGTCTATTTCCCCCACGATGCGACCATTGCCGAGGCGACGCCGAATGCGGAGATGATCCTGTTTGCCGATGTGGATCTGGAAAAGCTCAAGCTGTTGAGTACCGAAGGCTCGGTGACCAATCTCAAGGATCGCCGGCTGGATCTCTACCGGCTGGGTCTGGACAAGCCGCTACCGGTCGACGAGTGACCGGAGGGCGCAAGCGGCTCAGGGGTCGTGCTTTTTTCTGCGGGCCCGTGGGTGGGCGCTGTCATAGACCTGGGCCAGGTGCTGGAAATCGAGATGGGTGTAGATCTGGGTGGTGCTGATGTCGGCATGTCCCAGCAGTTCCTGCACCGCCCGCAGGTCGCTGGAGGACTCCAGCAGATGGCTGGCAAAGGAGTGGCGCAGCATGTGCGGATGAAGGTTCTGCCGGCAACCCTGTTTCAGCGCCCACTGCCGCAGGCGCTGCTGGATGGCGCGGGGCTGCAGTCGGGTACCCCGCTGGCTGACGAACAGGGCCGCTTCGTCTGCCTTGGCCAGACTGCTCCGTACCCGTTTCCAGGCGTCGATGGCCGCCAGCGCCTTGCCGCCCACCGGCACCCGCCGGCTCTTCGCTCCCTTGCCGGTCACCTCCAGGGTGGCGTCATGCGGATCGATATCCCGCAGATTGACCGAAACCAGTTCGGCCAGCCGCAGGCCGGAGGAGTAGAGCAGCTCCATGATGGCCAGGTCCCGCAGTTCCAGGGGATCGTCGCTCGCCACGTCCAGCAGGCTGCCCAGTTGATCGGCATCCAGGGTGTCAGGGAGGTGCCGTTCTGATTTCGGTGCGCGAATCCCGGTGGCGGGACAGCTCTTGGCCATGCCCTCACGTATCAGGAACCGAAACAGGCTGCGCAAGGCGGAGAGTTCACGCTGCAGGCTCTTGCCGGAGATGCCGCTGCGATGGCGTTTCGCCACGAAGGCGCGCACCTGGTGGGGCGTCAGCTGGTCCCAGTCGTTCAGCTGCTGATCCCGGCACCAGCCACTGAGCCGGTCAAGGTCACGCCGGTAGTTGCTCAGGGTGTGGGCGGCAAGGCGCCGCTCGAAACGGAGATGGGAGAGGAACGCCTGCAGCCCGTGTTGCAGCGGGTCCGGGCGTGGCATCAGCTGCCCGGTTCCGACACCACCTCGAGGGTCTTGCTGACGATCTCGCCGAGTCGGATCAGGTAGTCGGTTCCCATGCCGGGATGGAAGCGGTGCTCACTGTGGCTGCCGATGGCCAGTACGCCCAGCAGTCCCTCACCCTTGATCGGGATCAGGGCGGTGGAGGCGATATCCTCGGCCTGGGGGCCGAACAGGTATTTCAACTGTCCGTTGGGCAGCCTGCCACAGCGTGGCCGGTTGCTGTCGAGAAAATCCCTGAAGCCGTCCAGGTCAGGGTTGGTCGACTGCTCCACCTCACTGGCACTGTAGAGATGCAGTTCCACCGCCTCGGCGCGAAAGTCATCATGCAGCAGGTCCTGCAGGGTGTTGATCACCTCTTCGAAATCGCAGCACTCGATCAGTTTCACCGTGAGGTGGTGCAGCCGCTCGTTCAGCAGCTCATTCTCCCGGGCGATGGCGACAAACTCCTCCAGCTTGCGCCGACTCTGCTCGGCCTGTTCGCGCAGTGCGGCGACCTGGCGTTCAATCAGGGAGACCGCGCTGCCGTTGCTGTGTGGCAGCTCCAGTTTGGTCAGCAGGTCGGGATTGCGGTCAAAAAAATCGGGATGGTCATTCAGAAATGCGATCAGGTTCTGTTCCATTTGTGGATAATCCGGGGTTGGCTCGGGTTGTGAACTCATAGATCGATGTTTCCTTCAAAAACCGAAGCGGCCGGACCATGCATCAGGACAGGCGCCTGCTCGTCCGCCCACTCTATCATAAGCGCCCCGCCGGGCAAGCTGACCTTGACACTTTTGTTAAGCAGTCCGCGCAGCCGCCCCGATACCACCGCCGCGCAGGCACCGGTGCCGCAAGCCAGGGTCTCGCCCACGCCGCGCTCGAAAACACGCAGGGCAATCGCATCCGCAGACAGGATCTGCATGAAGCCCACGTTGACTCGCTGGGGAAAGCGGGGATGCTGCTGCAGGGCGGTGCCGATACGCTCCAGCGGGGCATTTTCCAGATCATCCACCACGATCACTGCATGGGGATTGCCCATGGAAACTGCCCCCAGGGTGATCGTTTCACCCAGCACCTCGACCGGGTAGTCGGCGGCCTGCCGGTCGGCCACAAAGGGTATGCGGCCCGGTTCCAGGAGAGGGACCCCCATGTTGACCCGGACCATGCCATCAGCCTCTACGAAGAGTTTGATAACGCCGGCCCTGGTGCCAACAGTGATCTCCTGTTTTTCTGTCAAGCCCTTGTCGCGCACATAGCGGGCAAAGCAGCGGGCACCGTTGCCACACTGCTCCACCTCATCGCCGTCGGCGTTGAAAATGCGGTAATTGAAGTCGGTATCCGGGAGGGTGGGTGGCTCCACCAGGAGAATCTGATCGCAGCCGATGCCGAAGTGGCGATCACCAATCAGGCGAAACTGTTCAGGGGTCAGCCGCAGCGGCTGGGTGAAGGCGTCGAAAACGACAAAATCGTTACCCAGCCCATGCATTTTGGTGAACGCATATTGCATGACAGAGACTAGTTATCCTTGGCCTCTTCCTGCTGCTGGGAGGCCGGGTCGGGGAGATAGAGCGGACCTGATTGTCCACAGGCGGTGAGCATGCTGCCCGTCCCCAGGACCAGGATAACAAGCCAGAGAAGATAACGAGACCAGCAGAACATGGTGTGTTGCTCCGAATTTTTTATCAGGCCGCATTGTAACCCTGGCGGGAGCCAAACCCAACCGGATTCCCGAGCGGCCGCCCCATGGCGTTGACTGAGGTTCCGAACATAGGGTGATGAGATGGTCTCCTCCCCACTCCAATCGGCGTCGCAATGCGCCAAGATAAAAGCATCCCTTTTATCTAAATGAGTTGAGGAGGAGACCATGAATAAGCTTACGACCATCGGGATCGATCTAGCAAAGAATTTGTTTGCGCTGGTGGCCTTCAAGCCCAGTGGCCAGGAGCTGTGGCACCGGAATCTGCGGCGTCGGCAGTTGCTGAGATTTCTGGCCAAACAACCACCCTGTCACGTTGCCATGGAAGCTTGTGCCGGGGCTCATTATTGGGGGC
>NZ_ATZE01000040.1 GCF_000428045.1 Sedimenticola selenatireducens DSM 17993
GCAGCTAACCTTGTCCCTGCCATCAACGAGAAAAAGCCTTGCAAATGGGGAGGAGACCATATACGGATTAGCGTAGCGTAATCCGACAAATACACGGTATGCCTGGTTCAAAACTCAAACTTGCGAATCACCGGTGCATTGGTCAATGGTGTGATATCGGTTTCGAACAGCGGTTCGCTCTGCCACTCGTTCTCGCCGGTGCGGGTCACCAGGAAGGCTGTCATGACCGGACTCTGGCCTGTCACCACGAACAGACGCCCGCCGATGTTCAGGCGCTGCTTGAACGTCTCGGGCATCTCCGGCAGGGAGCCGGTTATCGCAATGGCATCGAAGCGTCCGCTCTCGATGTCGTCGCTCAGGCTGTCGGTGGTGCGCAGTTCCACATTCTCAATCTGCAGTTCCGCCAGCCGTTGTCTGGCCTGTTCGGTGAAGGTTGGATTGATCTCCTGGCTGATTACCCAGTTCCCCATTTTGGCCAGACAGGCGGTCAGATAGCCACTGCCGGTACCGACCTCTAAAATGTTGTCGCTGGGCTGAATGTCCAGCGCCTGCAGCAGTCGTCCCTCGACTCGGGGAAACATCATCTTCTGACCGTCGCCCAGGGGAATCTCGATATCCGCATAGGCCAGCCCTTTGTAGCTGTCTGGCACGAAATGGTCCCGCGGCATACTGCCGATCAGCTCCAGTACCTGTGCGTCAAGCACTTCCCACGGGCGCACTTGTTGCTCAACCATGTTGAAACGGGCTTTCTCGTAGCTTGGGACGATCATCTGATTTACCTGGCTCTCGGGTTAAATGGTGTCGAGGGCGACAAGCCTACTCAGTTTAGCCTGATCAGGCAAGTCCGGCCTGCTAAGCCGCTGCAATTTAACTGTTTTCTGTTATTCCGCGAGCCGGGTCTGGTAGGATATGCCGGTCCGCCCCGTGGCCTTGGTGCCCGTCTGTTTTTTCACTGGTTGAGGTGCCCATGACCATGCATTGGAATCAACTGCTCTCCCGCAGCCGTCTCGGGAGTGATCAATCCCAGGGGGGGACCACGGCCCGAACCGATTTTCAGCGTGACTTCGACCGTATTGTCTTCTCCTCCGCATTCCGTCGTATGCAGGATAAGACCCAGGTGTTTCCTCTCTCGCGGGTCGACTATATCCGCACCCGTCTGACCCACAGTCTGGAGGCCTCCAGTATCGGCCGTTCCCTGGGTACCCAGGTGGGTGAGCGGGTGATCGAGCGCCGACGCCTGGCTGACTACGAGGCCTCCGATTTCGGCGATATCTGTGCCGCGGCCTGTCTGGCCCATGACATCGGCAATCCGCCCTTCGGACATTCCGGGGAAGACGCCTTCCGCAGTTGGGCCAATGATGCACCCTACGGACAGCGCCGGGTCAGCATGCTAAAGGACAGCGAGCGGGAGGATTTCACCAGTTTCGAGGGTAACGCCCAGGGGTTTCGTATCCTGACCCGGCTGCAGAATCCGGACAATCCCGGCGGCCTGCAGTTGACCTGCGCCACCCTGGCGGCCTTCACCAAGTATCCCCGGGAGTCCTGTCTGGGAGGCGGTCGTTATCCCGGGGTCAGCGCCAAGAAGCAGGGTTTTTTTGTCGAGGATCGTGAATCTTTCGAGTCGGTCGCTGAGCAGGTCGGACTGATCCGGCGGGATGGCTCACGTGCCGTGTGGTGTCGCCACCCACTGGCGTTCCTGGTGGAGGCCGCGGATGATATCAGTTACCGGGTGATCGATATCGAGGATGGCTTCCGGCTCGGCTATTTCACTTTTGACGAGGTGATGGCGCTCTATCTGGATATCCTGCAGGAGCCGGAGAAGCAACGGCTGCGCATGCAGAGTATCCGGGACAGCAAGGGCCGGGTGGAGTTTCTGCGCGCCAAGGTAATCAATGAGGCGATCAGCCAGGCCATGGACTGTTTTCTGGATAATGAGGAGGCGATCCTGGCCGGCCGGTTTGATGAGCCACTGTTGAATCAATTCCCCCGACGTGCCGCGATGGACCGGCTGATCGAGGTGGCCAAGGCACGTATCTACCAGGCCACCGAGGTGGTGGAGATTCAGGCCGCCGGCTTCCAGGTGATCGGTGATCTGCTGGAGCGCTTCATCCAGGTGCTGGACGATCTGGCCGAGCAGGGCGAACAGGCCTCCGCGAAAAGCCGCATGATCTCCCGGCTGATCCCGGAGCAGTTTATCGGGTCGGGCCGCATCCCCTCGTCGAGCGTCTATACCCGTCTGCTGCGGCTGACCGATTTTGTCGCCGGCATGACCGACTCCTACGCCGTCTCGCTGTATAAAAAACTCACCGGCATTTCGTTGCCCAACGCCTGAGTGGTCCAACTTGTCGGATTACGCCATCGACTAACCCGTATATGGTCTCCTCCCCATTTGCAAGGCTTTTTCTCGTTGATGGCAGGGACAAGGTTAGCTGCCGTATATCCGGCCTGTTGATGAGACATTG
>NZ_ATZE01000041.1 GCF_000428045.1 Sedimenticola selenatireducens DSM 17993
CTCGCGTCCTGGCGGGAGCACCACCCCGTACTCGCTCAACAGGCCCCGCGCCTGATTGATCAGCCGGGTCTGCTCATTGATCAGCTGCCGGCGTAACCCGACCAACGGCGCTGATTCACTCCGGGTAATAGATCCGCTCGAAGAAGGCGCGATACTCCGCCGGTACCGGCTGACTCTTCAACTTGTCGGCATCGATACAGGTGGTGGTGGTGCGGGCATCGACACAGAGCCGCTCATCCACAAAGATCCGGTAATGCAGCCCCAGGGAGCTGCGCCCCAGCTTGAAACAGGAGACCCGGATCTCCGGGCGTTCGCCGAAGCGCAGCGGCTGGCGGAAATCCACCTCGGTATGCACCATGGGAAAGGCGATGCGCAGATCCTGGATCAGGTAGAAATAGCGCACCCCGATATACTCCTCCCAGAGATCCTCAAACGCTTCGTGGATGAAGTTGTGGATACGCGGGAAATAGGCAATCCCCGCCGGGTCCACATGGCTGAAACGGACCAGTCGTTTGGTCACAAAGACCGGTCCTTCACCATCGCCCACCGGGCGTATCTGCAGGGCATCGTCTCTCTTCATAGTGCTTTACTCGCTGATTTCACAAATTTCTCGGTAATGTGGCTTATTCGCCGGGTCTTACGATACCAAACAGTAGATCGTGTCAGCCGAAGGCATAACCCGACAACCGCGGCTGACTACCGCGCGACTGGACACAACCCAGAGTATGTCCTAACGATACCCGATCATTAACAATCGACCCGTCGACTACTCCTCGACATGCCCCAACAGCTGGCTGCGCAACATCTTCGGCAGGCCGGTAATACTCAGGGTATCGGTTTCGGCCTGATAGTGTACCCGCTTGTTCAGCTGATGGGAGGAGAAGCTGATCGCCAGATCCCGCTCCCGACCGGCGAACTTCACATAGCGCTGCAGGCTCCTGCGGTCCAGCAGCAGAGGCCCGCCGCCCTCCGGCAGATGATCCGCCAGATAGCTGGAAAAGGCCGCCGCGTCTACCCCGTCCAGGGCCTGGGAGAGTCCGCTGATGGCGACCGGGGCATCCTGCAGATCCTGTTCGACACAGTAGCCGACCACCTGGCTGCGAAAATCGTTTACCTGCTCCTCGGGGAGTTTCTGCGAAAAGGTCTCGATGCGTTCGAGAAAATCCCGCGTGGCCGCCGCCTTGTCCACGCCGGCGCTGAAGCCGACCAGTTGCTGCAGCAGTTCGGCCATGCCCTTGCTCCGGGAGGGACTCATGGAGAGGTAGGCACCGCCCTCGCCGTCGCGCCACTGGGTCAAATCCACCTTCAACGCCATCATCGAGGCGCCAAAATCCAGCGTCAGTACCGGCTCCACCTCCTGCCGCTCATTGATCCGGTTGGCGATACGCTGGTTGACGACAAACAGATAGACTGCCTGCTGCTCATACTGCTGTTCCATGAACAGGATCAGATGCCCGCGCAGCTCGCCGCCCTGCTCCAGGAGCAGTTGCAACAGCTGTTGGGCCAACTGTTCGCTGAATCCGACAAAATCCTGCCTCTCTCCAGCCAGTTGCTCCAACCAGTGGCCCAGGCCGCACTGCAGGGATTCATCCGAGAAACGCCCATGTTCACGATTGATACGGCTCAGATAGGCCCACTTCAGGTCCGCGGCAAGCGTCTCCAGCGGTTCATCGACGGCCAGTTCCGAGGCGCGCAGACGCAGCACCGGTGCGCCGCTCTCATCCGGGTGGATCTGATGGGTAATGCAGTGGGTGATGGCCATTTCTACTCCGCGAACAGGCCAGAAGCCTGGCTGGTTTATCCGTTTGAATCGAAAATCACTGGGAGCGAATCAAATCAGGTTTGTAGGGTGGATAAGCCGGTAGGCGCATCCACCATTGCCGCGGTGGATGCGCTGTCGCTTATCCATATATGGTCTCCTCCCCATTTGCAAGGCATTAGATCTCGATGGCAGGGACAAGTTGCTACCATATATCCGGCCTGTTATCGAAG
>NZ_KE386617.1:0-29854 GCF_000428045.1 Sedimenticola selenatireducens DSM 17993
TTCATGTTCACTTTACGCCCACAAGTGCTTCTTGGTTGAATATGGTGGAGCGGTTTTTCAGAGATCTTTCTGAGCGGCAGCTGCGGCGCGGCATCTTTTGCAGTGTCGCCGAGCTTGAGAAGGCGGTGATGGATTACATCAGCAAGCACAATGAATCTCCTGCTCCCTTCATTTGGACGAAGTCGGCAAACGATATTCTTGAGAAAGTTAAACGTGGACGTCAAACGCTTGATAAGTTACAAAGCGTTTGACGGGGTACACTAGATTAGTTTTGAAGTCATGGTCTATACATTCGAACCCATCGGTTTCATCCGTTCTCCCTACAAGGAGAAGTTCGGTATCCCGCGTCAACCGGGGTTGATTGCGGAAGCCAGGGGCGAGCTGGTGTTCGCTGCACCCTATAACCGACCGGAGGCGGTGATCGGTCTGGAGGGGTATTCCCATGTCTGGTTGCAGTTTGTGTTTCATCAGGCGCTGCGGGACGAGTGGCAGCCGATGGTGCGCCCCCCTCGGCTGGGTGGTAACAAAAGGGTGGGGGTGTTTGCCAGTCGGTCGCCTTTCAGGCCCAATCCGATCGGTCTCTCGGTGGTGAAGCTTGAGCAGGTGCGAGCGGTCGACGGGGAGGTCGTGCTGGAGCTGTCAGGGATTGATCTGCTGGATGGCACCCCGGTATTGGATGTAAAGCCTTATGTGGGGTACGTGGACAGTATTCCGGAAGCCCGTTCCGGGTTTGCGCCGGAGGCGCCCGCAGTCCGGTTCCAGGTGCTGTTTTCGGCTCTCGCGAAGGCGCAACTGCTGTCTCGTTGCGAACCGGATCAGCTACGCCGGTTTATTACCCGTCTGCTGGAAGTTGATCCACGCCCGGCCTACTCCGGTGACTCGCAGCCGGGCCGGATCTACGGCATCCGGTTGTACGACTTTGACCTGCGCTGGCGCATTAATGGTGATCGGATAGAGGTGCTGGAGCTGGCGTCACCCGGTGTGGATTAATCTTTCTCCAGGTGGCGATCAACCGCCTTGCGCACTTTTTTGATATCACAGAGCATCCCCTGCAGGGTCGGAATGGTGTCCTCCCTCTCAATGATCGTGGTAACACGATCAAAGCGGTCCAGCATTTCGGTATGGAGCTGCCAGATCGGATCGATAATGTGTGGTGGGGTATCGCATGCATCATCCGTTGCCGGCTGGAAACTGATGTCCGGCAGATGAACCTGCTGCACCCGGTCCCTGGGTAGCTGACTAATGTAGTCCGAGGGGTTGAACTCCTGGTTCAGGCTGCTGGTGAGCAGATTGCCGATATCGATCAGGACCAGCGAGTCAGAGCGCTCGGCCACCTCACGAATGAACTCGGCCTCGGGTATCGCCTGATGATCTTCCTGATCCAGTGGTACGTTTTCCAGCAGTATCTGTCGGCCGAGGAATGACTGCACCTGGTCGATGCGCGAAACGACATGCTCCAGTGTCTCTTCCGTATAGGGCAGCGGCAGAAGTTGGCCCTGTTCATCATCTGCCCCCTTCCAGCAGAGGTGGTCGGAAATCCAGACCGGTTCGATCCGGCCGGTCAGTTTTTTCAGCTCTTCCAGATAGCTCTGGTCCAGTGGCCACGGGCTGCCGATAGACAAGCTGAGACCATGCAGCATGAGGGGGTATCGCGCTCTCAGTTCATCCAGTTGCCGTAGCGTTGACTCATCGGCAGCCAGGTAGTTGTCGCTAATGACCTCGATGCAGTCCAGCTCCGGTTGGTCGCGAAGAATGGTTTCCAGATATTCGGTGCGCAGACGCAGACCGTATCCGAGGTAGGGGAGCGTGATGTGGTTGTTTCTTTTGTTCATAGGACTGCAGCGACACCTGACTGCGCTGACAATACTCTGCTTGTCCCTGGCAGGGCAAGGGGTGAAGGTTTGTTGGTATATTGGTAAATACTTGAAAACTGATTTATCAGCACCCAACTGAATCCCAGGCACATGTAGGTTTTCGATGTATAAGTGGAGGAGTGTGATGTCAAATATCCTGTGTCCCCATTGTTATGGAGTGAATCGGGTTCCTGATCAGCGCATCGGTGAGGATCCGAAGTGTGGAAAGTGTCACAAGCCACTGTTCAGCGCCAAGCCGATTGCCCTGGATGGCGCCGGTTTTGAGCGCTTTGTCAGTCGCAGTGATCTGCCGCTGCTGGTCGATTTCTGGGCCCCCTGGTGTGGTCCCTGCAAAATGATGGCCCCGGCCTTCGAACAGGCGGCTGCCCGGCTGGAGCCGCGGGTGCAACTCATCAAGATCAATACCGAAGAACAGCAGTCGGTGGCGGCCAGATTTGCCATCCGCAGCATTCCCACCCTGATCCTGTTCCGGGGTGGATCGGAAATCGCCCGGGTTTCAGGGGCGATGGATGCGTCGGGCCTGGTTTCCTGGACGACAAAACAGCTGTGATTTTTGCCAGGTGTCGCATGGACATGGGCACCCGGATTCAAGTAGAATTCACCCGGTCGGCGGCTTTACGGTTCAGTACAGTCGCTCCCAGAAAATCCTAATCTGTTCGGGATGGCTCCCTTGAGACTGTCCCGTTTGGCATGCCTGAAGGGGACTGGTTTCTTGAGTAAGCCCGCAATATTGGTCTTGGAAGATGGAACGGTCTTCCGTGGTGAATCCATCGGTGCCGATGGTCAGACAATCGGCGAGGTGGTTTTCAATACCGCCATAACCGGCTATCAGGAGATCCTCACCGATCCCTCCTACTGCAGGCAGATCGTCACCCTGACTTACCCCCATATCGGCAACACCGGTACCAACGACGAGGATGAAGAGTCCGGTGATATCTACGCCGCGGGACTGATCATCCGTGATCTGCCGCTGCTGGCCAGCAACTGGCGCAGCCAGCGGACCCTGGATCAGTACCTCAGGGAAAACGGTGTGGTGGCGATTGCCGGCATCGATACCCGCAAGCTGACCCGGATCCTGCGTGAAAAAGGCGCCCAGTCAGGCTGCATCATGGCTGGCGATCAACCGAATGAAGCGGCCGCTCTGGATGCGGCCCGGTCGTTCCCTGGACTGAAGGGCATGGACCTGGCGAAAGAGGTGACTACCCATACACCCTATGAGTGGGCACAAGGCACCTGGAGCCTGGAAGGCGGCTTGCCGGAGTCTCCGGGGCATATTGAAGAGAGCCTGCCGACCCATGTGGTCGCCTACGATTACGGCATCAAACGCAACATACTGCGCATGCTGGTGGATCGTGGCTGCCGGGTGACGGTGGTACCGGCCCAGACACCGGCGGACAAGGTGCTGGAGTTGCGGCCGAACGGGGTGTTCCTGTCCAATGGCCCGGGCGATCCGGAGCCCTGCGACTACGCCATAGAGGCGATCAAGACCATTGTGGATACCGGAATCCCCGTATTCGGCATCTGCCTCGGACATCAGCTGCTGGCCCTGGCCAGTGGCGCCAAGACCGTCAAGATGAAATTCGGCCACCACGGCGCCAACCATCCGGTGCAGAACCAGCAGGACAAGGTGGTGATGATCTCCAGCCAGAACCACGGGTTCGCGGTGGATGAACAGAGCCTGCCGGCCAATCTGGAGGCGACCTACCGCTCCCTGTTCGATGATTCCCTGCAGGGGATTCATCGTACCGACCGACCGGCTTTCGGCTTCCAGGGTCACCCGGAAGCGAGCCCGGGACCCCATGACGTGGCGCCGGTGTTCGACCACTTTATCGAGTTAATGCAAGCCGCGGAATAGAGCGGGTTAGACGATAACTGAAACAAGCCATTTACTGCGGATTTAAAAGCAACCAATGCCAAAAAGAACAGACATTGAAAGCGTACTGATTATCGGTGCCGGCCCGATCGTGATCGGCCAGGCGTGCGAGTTTGACTACTCCGGGGCCCAGGCCTGCAAGGCGCTGCGGGAAGAGGGCTATCGGGTGATCCTGGTCAACTCCAACCCGGCCACCATCATGACTGACCCCGACAGTGCCGATGCGGTCTATATTGAACCGATCACCTGGCGCACGGTTGCACGGATTATCGAGAAAGAGCGCCCCGATGTGCTGCTGCCCACTATGGGCGGCCAGACGGCCCTGAACTGCGCCCTGGATCTGGTGCGTGAAGGGGTGCTGGAGAAGTACGGGGTCGAGATGGTCGGTGCTTCACGCGAGGCGATCGACAAGGCGGAGGATCGTGACCTGTTCCGCCAGGCGATGCAGAAGATCGGTCTGGATATGCCCCGGGCGGCGGTGGCCCACAGCATGGAAGAGGCGCTGCAGGTGCAGGCGCAGATTGGCTTCCCCACCATCATTCGGCCCTCCTTCACCATGGGCGGCTCCGGTGGCGGCATTGCCTACAACCGGGAAGAGTTTGTCGAGATCTGCGAACGCGGACTGGATCTCTCGCCTACCCGGGAACTGCTGATCGAGGAGTCGGCGCTGGGCTGGAAGGAGTACGAGATGGAGGTGGTGCGGGATCACAAGGACAACTGCATCATCATCTGCTCCATCGAGAACCTGGACCCGATGGGTGTGCACACCGGTGACTCGATCACCGTGGCGCCGGCCCAGACCCTGACCGACAAAGAGTACCAGATTATGCGTAACGCCTCGCTGGCGGTGTTGCGCGAGATCGGCGTGGATACCGGTGGCTCCAACGTACAGTTCGCCATCAATCCACAAGACGGGCGCATGATTATCATCGAGATGAATCCCCGGGTCTCCCGTTCATCCGCCCTGGCTTCCAAGGCGACCGGTTTCCCGATCGCCAAGATCGCCGCCAAACTGGCGGTGGGTTATACCCTGGATGAACTGCGCAACGAGATCACCGGCGGTGCGACCCCCGCCTCGTTCGAGCCGTCCATCGACTACGTGGTGACCAAGATCCCCCGTTTTGCCTTCGAGAAGTTTCCGACTGCGCCGGATCGCCTGACCACACAGATGAAATCGGTGGGCGAGGTGATGGCCATTGGCCGCACTTTCCAGGAGTCGCTGCAGAAGGCGTTACGTGGCTTGGAGACGGGCAAGAGCGGCCTCGATGAGGTGGTGGATCTGGAATCAGAAGAGCTCAAAACCACGTTGCGTCATGAGTTGCGCGAGCCGGGTGCGGAGCGCCTCTGGTATGTGGCGGACGCCTTCCGTTCGGGCCTGTCCCGGGATGATATTTTCGAATTGACCAAGATTGATCCCTGGTTCCTGGTGCAGATCGAGGAGCTGGTGCAGATCGAGGCCGATGTGCGCGCTGGCGGCATGTCCGCGCTGGACGGCGATCGGTTGCGTTATCTCAAACGCAAGGGCTTCTCCGACGAGCGTCTGGCCAAACTGGTTGATGTCAAGCAGGACCGAATCCGTGAGGCACGCTGGCAGGCCGGGGTGCGCCCGGTGTTCAAGCGGGTGGATACCTGCGCTGCTGAATTCTCCACCAGCACCGCCTACATGTACTCCACCTACGAGGAGGAGTGCGAGGCGCAGCCGACCGACAAGAAAAAGATCATGGTGCTGGGCGGCGGGCCGAACCGGATCGGTCAGGGCATCGAGTTCGATTACTGCTGTGTACATGCCGCCTTCGCCATGCGCGAGGATGGTTATGAGACCATCATGGTCAACTGCAATCCGGAGACCGTTTCCACCGATTACGACACCTCGGATCGACTCTATTTTGAACCCCTGACTCTGGAGGATGTGCTTGAGGTGATCGAGGTCGAGCGGCCGATGGGTGTCATTGTGCAGTATGGCGGGCAGACCCCGCTCAAACTGGCGCGGGCGCTGGAGGCAGCCGGTGCGTCTATTATCGGTACCTCACCCGACTCCATTGACCTGGCTGAGGATCGTGAGCGGTTCCAGCAATTGGTGGAAAAACTCGGCCTGAAGCAGCCGCCCAACCGCACCGCATCCGAGGCTGAACAGGCGGTGTTGCTGGCGCAGGAGGTGGGCTATCCCCTGGTGGTGCGTCCCTCCTACGTGCTGGGCGGACGGGCCATGGAGATCGTTCATGATGAGGATGACCTGCGGCGCTATATGCGCGAGGCGGTCAGCGTCTCCAATGACTCACCGGTATTGCTCGACCGCTTCCTGAATGACGCGATTGAAGTCGATATTGACGCCATCTGCGATGGTACCGACGTGGTGATCGGCGGCATCATGGAGCATATCGAGGAGGCCGGTGTTCACTCCGGTGATTCCGCCTGCTCGCTGCCGCCCTACACGCTCTCTGCCGAGATTCAGGACCGGATGCGTGAGCAGATCCGCCGGATGGCGCTGGAGCTTAAGGTGGTGGGTCTGATGAACACCCAGTTCGCCATCAAGGATAACGAGATCTATCTGCTGGAGGTAAATCCTCGTGCCTCGCGCACGGTGCCGTTTGTATCCAAGGCGACCGGTGTGCAGTTGGCCAAGATCGCCGCCCGTTGCATGGCCGGTGTTTCACTCAGGGATCAGGGATTCACAGAAGAGGTGATCCCGGAAAACTACTTTGTCAAAGAGGCGATTTTCCCGTTTGTCAAATTTCCCGGGGTCGATACCCTGCTGGGGCCGGAGATGAAATCCACCGGCGAGGTGATGGGGGTCGGCGCCACCTTTGGCGAGGCCTTCGCCAAGGCGATGGAGGGGGGTGGCGATCTGTTGCCACGCTCCGGCCGGGCTCTGCTTTCGGTGCGTGAGCAGGACAAGGCCCGTATCGTCTCGGTGGCGCGGGATCTGCGTCAGATCGGTTTCCAACTCTATGCCACCGGCGGCACCTGTAAGGTGATCATGGATCACGGCATCGAATGCGAGCGGGTGAACAAGGTGGCTGAAGGCCGTCCGCATATCGTGGATATGATCAAAAATGATGAATTCCGTCTGATCATCAATACCACGGAAGGAAAAAAGGCCATTGCCGATTCGGCCGCTATACGGCGCTCCGCCCTTCAGCACAAGGTGACCTATACCACCACCATGTCCGGTGGCGAGGCGATCTGTCTGGCGTTGAAACAGGCGGACAGTACCAATGTCAACCGCCTGCAGGACCTGCATTGACCTGGGATGATGGCTTCCGGTTGGATGCCTGGATAGTGAACAAAGATGAGGTTTAAAGTATGAGCAAGGTGCCCCTGACAGTCAGAGGTGCGGAGAGTCTTCGGGCCGAGCTGACCCAGCTGAAGCAGGTTGAGCGTCCGAAGGTGATCCAGGCGATCGCCGAGGCGCGTGCGCATGGCGATCTGAAAGAGAACGCGGAGTATCACGCGGCGCGTGAACAACAGGGTTTTATCGAGGGCAGGATCAAGGATATCGAGTCCAAGCTCTCCCATGCCCAGATAATCGATGTGAAGAGTATCGATGCCGATGGCCGGGTGATCTTTGGCGCCACCGTAGACGTATATGAAGAGGAAGAGGATGCCGAACACACCTTCCAGATTGTTGGCGACGACGAGGCGGATATCAAACAGGGGCTGATTTCGGTCAGTTCCCCCATGGCCCGTGCCCTGATTGGCAAGTCGGTTGGTGACGAAACGGCTGTCCAGACCCCGAATGGCCTGCGCCACATGGAGATACTGGACGTTCGCTACGAGTAGTGGGCTGGGGCTCGCGTGGTTTGGGCAGAGGGGGCGGTAGCCCCCTTTTGGTTTTGCCCAGGGATGGACTTATGCCGCGGAGGTCATGGATGACCGGGAGCGGTTTTGGCCAGGGATGGACTTATGCCGCGGAGGCCATGGATGACCGGGAGCGGCGTCGCCGTGTTCAATCCCGGACCAGGGAAATGACCGGTTTGTCCGCATTACGTCTGAAGAAAGCCGCCACATGCCCGATGGTTTGCACCAGTTCGGCATTACAGCGGTCGCATATCTGGACAATCATCTCCCGACGCTCTTCCCGGTCGCCCGCATTCAGTCTCACTTTAATCAGTTCATGGGTGTTCAGGGTGACATCCAGTTCATTAAAAACTGCCTCGGTCAGACCGTTCTGGCCGATGATCACCACGGGATTGAGGTGATGAACCAGGCTCTTCAGCTGGCGAATCTGTTTTTTTGTCAGAGGCATCACGGACTCCGGTCTGTTTTGAAAGGCCGCGCATTCTAACGTAGTTACAGGCAACTCGACACTCTATATTATGATAAATGGGTCTTTTTTACGGTGCTGTGGAAATAGGCTCACCGCAGAGTCCCGATACTGATATCAAGCGGGTCAGATGAAAAAAAGCAAAAGCAGTCACCAGTGGCTGGACCGCCACTTCAATGATGAATATGTCAAACGCGCTCAGGCTGAGGGGTATCGTTCCCGTGCGGCCTTCAAATTGCTGGAATTGCAGGAAAAGGATCGTCTGTTTTCTCCAGGACAAGTGGTCGTGGATCTTGGTGCGGCGCCGGGCGGCTGGTCCCAGGCGGCGGTCAAACTGGTTGGCGGTTCGGGACGGGTGTTTGCCCTGGATATACTGCCGATGGATGCGCTGCCGGGTGTGGATTTTATTCAGGGTGATTTCCGCGAGGATGCGTCGGTGGAGCAGTTACGGGTGTTGTTGGCCGGTCGACCGGTGGATCTTGTAATCTCTGATATGGCCCCCAATGTGAGTGGTATGAGCGCTGTCGATCAGCCCCGCGCCATGTATCTGTGTGAACTGGCTCTGGAATATGCGCGTGAAGTGTTGCGTCCCGGAGGTGGTTTCGTGGTAAAGGTTTTTCAGGGCGAGGGGTTCGATCAGTATGTGAGGGATCTGCGAAGCACCTTCTCCAAGGTGACAACACGCAAGCCCGCCGCTTCCCGAGCACAGAGCCGGGAGGTGTACTTGGTGGCGAGCCGCTATAATGTATAGTACTGTAGATCGTCCGATTTGGTGATAACCAGTTGAATTATGGCCGGTTCCAGTGGTCGATAAGGCAAGGGGCCGGAAAGCGCCGAGGGTGGTGTGGGGATTTTCTCGGCATTGGTAGTTATGTAGAGGGTTTTGACCTTGAATGATATGGCAAAGAATCTGATTCTCTGGGTGATCATCGCGATCGTTTTGATGTCAGTATTTAACAATTTTTCCACCCAGACCTCGCAGACGAATGCGCTGTCCTATTCGGATTTTATTGCCCAGGTAAAGAGCGGCGCGGTCCAGAAGGTGAATATCGATGGCCGCGAAATCAAGGGTACACTGACCTCCGGTGCCACTTTCTCGACTTACAGTCCGGGTGATGACGGGCTGGTGGGTGATCTGCTGAACAATAATGTCCAGATTGTTGCCACACCGCCGGATAAACCATCGATCCTGATGACTATTCTGATCAACTGGTTCCCGCTGTTTATCCTGATTGGCCTGTGGATCTTCTTCATGCGCCAGATGCAGGGCGGTGGTGCCGGTCGGGGGGCTATGTCCTTCGGTAAGAGCAAGGCACGCATGCTGGGCGAAGATCAGGTCAAGGTCACCTTCGCCGATGTGGCGGGTGTTGAGGAGGCGAAGGACGAGGTCTCGGAAATGGTCGAGTTTCTGCGTGACCCTTCCAAATTCCAGAAACTCGGCGGCAAGATCCCCAAGGGTGTGCTGATGGTCGGCTCGCCGGGTACCGGTAAGACTCTGCTGGCCAAGGCCATTGCCGGCGAGGCGAAGGTGCCGTTCTTCACCATCTCCGGTTCCGATTTCGTCGAGATGTTCGTCGGTGTCGGCGCGTCCCGCGTGCGCGACATGTTCGAGCAGGCGAAGAAGCACGCCCCCTGTATCATCTTTATCGACGAGATCGACGCGGTCGGTCGCCACCGTGGCGCCGGTCTTGGTGGTGGACACGATGAGCGTGAGCAGACACTCAATCAGCTGCTGGTGGAGATGGACGGGTTTGAAGGCAACGAGGGTGTGATTGTAATTGCCGCGACCAACCGTCCCGATGTGCTGGATCCCGCACTGCTGCGCCCGGGTCGTTTCGACCGCCAGGTGGTGGTGCCGCTTCCTGATGTACGTGGACGGGAACAGATTCTTAAAGTACACCTGCGCAAGGTAGCCGCTTCGGATGATGTGAAGCCGGCATTGATCGCACGCGGTACGCCGGGCTTCTCGGGTGCCGATCTCGCCAACCTGGTCAACGAGGCGGCGCTGTTCGCTGCCCGCGCCAATAAGCGTATGGTGGAGATGGCCGAGATGGAGCGGGCCAAGGACAAGATCATGATGGGCGCCGAGCGCAAGTCCATGGTGATGAGTGAAGATGATAAGAGGCTTACCGCCTACCACGAAGCGGGGCATGCCATTGTGGGGCGTATCGTTCCTTCCCATGATCCGGTGTACAAGGTGAGCATCATCCCGCGTGGCCGGGCCTTGGGCGTCACCATGTTCCTGCCGGAAGAAGATCGTTACAGCCACAGCAAGGAGCATCTGGAAAGTCAGATATCCAGCCTGTTTGGCGGCCGTGTGGCGGAGGAGCTGGTGTTTGGCAAGGAGATGGTCACCACCGGTGCCTCCAATGACATCCAGCGTGCCACCAGCATTGCCCGCAGCATGGTCACCAAGTGGGGTCTCTCGGATCGGCTTGGGCCGCTGATGTATGGTGAGGAGGAGGAAGAGGTTTTCCTGGGACGCTCCGTCACCCAGCATAAAAACGTCTCCGATGAGACGGCTCACGCCATCGACGAAGAGGTGCACAGCTTCATTGATCGCAATTATGCCAGGGCGAAACGGATTATCGAGGAGAATATGGACAAGCTCCACATCATGGCTGAGGCATTGATGAAGTATGAAACCATCGATAGCGCCCAGATCAATGACATCATGTCCGGCAAACGGCCACAGCCTCCAGCGGACTGGACCGATGATTCCGACACCTCCTCCAAGTCTGGTGGCGATGGATTAAAAGCCGATGTGGTTGATAAACCCAAGGGTGATTCTCCCGATGGGATTGGCGGTCCTGCCGGACAGCACTGACCCATTGCCTGATCAGGCCAGCGTTCGCTATGACGATCATCGATTGCGCCGGTAATCGCATCGACCTTAAACGCCCGCGGATCATGGGCATACTCAATGTCACCCCCGATTCCTTTTCGGATGGGGGTGATTTTATTTCCCGTGATGTTGCCTTGGCGCGCGCCCGTACCATGGTGGACGAGGGTGCGGATTTTCTCGATATCGGGGGCGAGTCCACCCGCCCTGGTGCCCAGGCGGTTTCAGAGCAGGAGGAGCTGGACCGGGTTATTCCCGTCATCGAGGCCATCGCCTCCGAAATACCGGTTCCAATCTCGGTGGATACCAGCAAGGCGGCAGTGATGCGCCACGCGGTAGCGGCTGGCGCAGGATTGATCAATGACGTGATGGCGTTGCGCGACGAAGGCGCGCTGGCCGTGGCGAGAGAACTGGATGTGCCGGTCTGTCTGATGCATATGCAAGGATTGCCCCGTACCATGCAGCATGATCCGCAGTATCGGGATGTGGTGGCAGAGGTGATGGCGTTTCTGCGATCGCGAGTCGACGCCTGTCTGGCGGAAGGTATCGCCAGAAACAAGTTGTTGCTCGACCCTGGCTTTGGTTTCGGTAAATCCTTATTGCACAATCTCACGCTTTTGCGTCATCTTGACCGGTTCAGTGAGTTGCAACTTCCCCTGCTGGTGGGCATTTCCAGAAAATCGATGATCGGCGCGGTACTCGATGATGCCCCTGTGGACCAGCGGCTGTTTGGCGGGCTGGCCTGTGCCGTCATGGCCGTCGAGCGGGGCGCGGCGATTATTCGTACGCATGACGTAAAACCGACAGTCGATGCAGTGCGTATGTCGCACGCGGTGATTTCGGTAGAAGCGTAGGAGCGGCGCCCTCGCCGCGAGGATTCGGCCCGGAGCGGGCCTTCTACGGGATCGGTCGGATTAGCGCAGCGTAATCCGACAAACATGTTTTTAACTTTATTTGATGAATTGCCGGGATAGAGGGGAGCGCCTTGAAACGGAAATACTTTGGAACCGATGGCATTCGCGGCCGTGTCGGCGAGGGAAAAATAACGCCGGAATTCGTTATGCGCCTCGGTTGGGCCGCAGGGCGGGTACTGGGCAACGGCAGGGGCAGCAAGGTGCTGATCGGTAAGGATACCCGGATCTCCGGCTATCTGCTGGAGTCGGCGCTGGAGGCCGGATTGGTTGCCGCGGGTGTGGATATACATCTGCTGGGTCCCATGCCGACTCCCGGTATTGCCTATTTGACCCGTACCCTGCATGCGCAGGCGGGAATTGTTATCAGCGCCTCACACAACCCCCATTGTGACAACGGCATCAAGTTCTTTTCCAGCGAAGGCAAGAAACTGCCGGATGAGGTAGAGCTTGCGATCGAGCGGGAACTGGATAAACCGATGACCACGGTTGAATCCGAACAGCTGGGCAAGGCGTATCGGGTTGGTGACGCCGCAGGTCGATATATAGAGTTTTGCAAAAGCACTATCCCCTGGACCATGAGTTTTAAGGGGATGAAGATAGTTGTGGACTGTGCCCATGGAGCCACTTATCACATCGCGCCACATGTCTTCAGGGAGGTGGGCGCCGAGGTCGTTGCCATTGGCGCCGAACCCGATGGGCTGAATATTAATGCAGGTGTCGGTTCAACACATATTGAAACCCTGCAGAAAGAGGTGCTGAAACAGCAGGCTGATCTGGGGATTGCCCTGGATGGTGATGGTGACCGCCTGATCATGGTGGATGCTAACGGATCTGTACTGGATGGTGATGACATTCTTTATATCATCGCCTGTTCCCGGTTGCGCCGGGGTATCCTGAATGGTGGTGTGGTCGGGACGAAAATGACCAACTTCGGACTCGAGCATGCGTTGAATGAACACGGCATCGAACTGGTGCGCACCGATGTCGGGGACCGTTATATCCTGGAACGGCTGCAGTTGGAGCGCTGGTCCCTGGGGGGGGAACCGTCCGGGCACATTATCTGTCTGGATCGTACCACCACCGGTGACGGTATTATTTCTGCACTGCAAGTATTGGCGGAAATCAACAAGAGCGGCCGGAAGCTGCATGAATTGCGTGACGGCTACCAGAAGTTTCCGCAGGTCACCCGGAATGTAAAGCTGGGCAACGTGCCAGCTACGGAACTGATGGCTGCCGAGTCGGTGCAACAGGCGGTCGCCGCCGCCGAGGATGCACTTGCCGGATCGGGGCGTGTATTGCTGAGGCCTTCCGGCACCGAGCCACTGATCAGGGTAACGGTAGAAGGTCCGGATGACGGGCAGGTCCAGAACCTGTCACAGCAGATAGTTGATGCCCTGGATCTGCTTGTGAGCGCGCCGGCGGCGAACAGCAGGCGAACGGTTTCGATTTGAAGCAGCGCTAACATTCCGGCTCATGGCTGGCGGGTTTGATTCCCGATAGTGCTGCTTGGTGTTAATTATCATAGGGATAATTGATCCCGGCTATACCATTTCCTGATTTGATTTCACCCGGGCTGGTGGATAGACTTTTTCCCTTTGAATCGATTACTTAACAACCATCATTGGTGGTGGTCTGATACAGACAAGCAGTCAGGAGAGAACGATGCGTCAACCACTCGTTGCGGGTAACTGGAAAATGAATGGCTCCCTCGAGAGCATCGGTCTGCTGCTCCAGGGGATTAAGGCAGGCATGGCTGATGTGCGACGAGCCGAAGTGGCGGTTTGCGCACCGGCCATCTATCTGCCGGCTGTTCAGCAGCAGTTGCAGGGCACCGCCGTTGCCTGGGGTGCGCAGGATGTTTCGGCAGAATCATCCGGTGCCTATACCGGTGAGATCGCCACCTCGATGCTGCAGGATTTTGGGTGCAAATATGTCATCGTTGGTCATTCCGAACGGCGTGCCTACCATGCCGAGAGTGATGAATTGGTGGCGCGAAAATTTGCCGCGGCCCGTGCGGCAGGGCTGGTTCCCATACTGTGCGTGGGAGAAACCCTTGCCGAGCGGGAGCAGGGAATTACCGAGTCGGTTGTCGCCCGTCAACTGGATGCGGTGATCAACCTGGAAGGGGTTGCCGCCCTTGCGGATGGTGTGGTGGCCTATGAGCCGGTATGGGCTATTGGAACCGGTGAAACGGCGACACCCGATCAGGCGCAGGAGGTACATGCCTTTATCCGTAATCGTGTTGCCGGCCATGATGCGGGAGTGGCGGACGGTTTGCGTATCCTTTACGGCGGCAGCATGAAACCCGGTAACGCCCAGGAACTGATCGCCAAGCCGGATATTGATGGCGGCCTGATTGGCGGAGCATCACTTGATGCCGGCGACTTTCTGGGAATCTGCACGGCAGCCAACTGATAACCCGTAAAATCCGGCGCCATCATCCTGTTGTTTAGGATGATTGTCCGGATTGTCTGCGGGAAAAACCTCAGAAATTTAGACTTTTGATGCCGATGTGACTTCTTTCTCGCAACTGCATCATGTACAATGCGCGCTTTGAATTTTCAGCTATCCAACGGAAGCCCGAATGCAAACAATTCTGGTCGTAGTCCATCTTTTCCTGGCGGTTGGTGTCATTGGTCTCGTGCTGATGCAGCACGGCAAGGGGGCTGATGCGGGCGCGGCTTTTGGCTCCGGTTCATCAGGCACGGTTTTTGGTGCTGCAGGTTCAGCCAATTTTTTAAGTCGGGCGACGGCGCTGCTGGCAACCCTTTTCTTCCTGACCAGCCTGGGTATGGGCTGGTTCTCCATGCAGGCGGTTGAGCGTCCTGGGTTGATGATTGAAGATTCGACCCCGGCGGTGGAGATTCCGGTTTCCAGGCCAGAGCCGATGTCTGAAGTCCCTGCAATTCCAGGTACGGCCGGTGGCGCTGTTGAAGTGCCGGTGGTTCCGTCTGTAACGACAGACAACGGCGAGCAGCCGAAGGTAACAGAATGAAATGATTCAGATGGGCTGGAGCTGGCCCTATGCCGATGTGGTGAAATTGGTAGACACGCTATCTTGAGGGGGTAGTGGCGCAAGCCGTGCCGGTTCAAATCCGGCCATCGGCACCATATTGAAAGAACGGTACCACCCGTTGGGGTGGTGCCGTTTTTTGTTAATAAAATCAATCATAAGTGGTTGATTATAAAGTTTTTTATTATCTCCATAAGCTTGACAGATCAGGTCGGCTGCTCTACCATTTCGCCCCGTTAAACTTATGGCTGGGGCCACTGCTGATGAGCGCCCGGTGAGAAGGACGAGAGCAAATGTTAGAGAACTATCTTCCCGTTCTGGTGTTTATCGGTGTCGGCCTGATTGTCGGGGTCGTCATGGTGGCACTGGGTTTTGTGCTCGGCACGAGACGCCCCGATAGCGAAAAGCTGTCTCCCTATGAGTGTGGTTTTGAGGCATTTGAAGATGCCCGCATGAAATTCGATGTCAGGTATTACCTGGTCGCCATCCTGTTCATTATTTTCGATCTCGAGATTGCTTTTCTGTTTCCCTGGGCCATTGTCCTGGACAAAATCGGCATGGTTGGACTTGTCGCCATGACCGTCTTTCTGGGTGTGTTGGTCGTCGGGTTTATTTATGAGTGGAAGAAAGGGGCCCTGGAATGGGAGTAGAAGGCATACTTGAAAAGGGTGTCATCACCACAAGCGCCGACAAGTTGATCAACTGGGCGCGTACCGGCTCCCTCTGGCCAATGACCTTCGGTCTCGCCTGTTGCGCGGTTGAGATGATGCATGCAGCGGCAGCGCGCTATGACATGGATCGGTTTGGGATTATTTTTCGCCCCAGTCCCCGTCAGTCCGACGTGATGATTGTGGCGGGCACATTGGTCAACAAGATGGCGCCGGCGCTGCGCAAAGTCTATGACCAGATGGCCGAACCCCGCTGGGTGATCTCCATGGGCTCCTGCGCCAATGGCGGCGGTTACTATCACTATTCATACTCCGTGGTGCGCGGGTGTGATCGTGTGGTGCCGGTGGATGTCTACGTACCGGGTTGTCCGCCCACTGCCGAGGCACTCCTTTACGGCATCATCCAGTTGCAGGAAAAAATCAAACGTACCAGCACTATCGCGCGTCAGGACTAGGTGAGTCGGATTAATGAACGAAACTGTCAAGACGAAATCCCAGCTTCGCCACGAGACACTGCAGGCCAATCTGGTTGAACGCTATGCATCAAAAGGTTGCGTGGTGACCTTTGCCTTGGGCGAAGTCACGATGGTGATCCCCAGGGAGCATCTGTTGAGCATCGCCACGGAACTCCGTGATGACGAGGCCTTTCTGTTTGAAGAGCTGGTCGATGCTTGCGGTGTTGATTACGCCGGTTATGGTGAATCCGAATGGATGACCCAGGAAGCCTCGGCGGCAGGATTCTCTCGTGGTGTGGATCGACATATTATTGATGTATCCGCGCGCGGCGAAAACGATCGCTTCGCTGTGGTCTATCATCTCCTGTCGATGGCGCACAATCAGCGCCTGAGACTAAGAACCTTTGTCGATGCCACCCAGCCGATCATCGATTCCGTGGTGGATATCTGGCGCGGGGCTGACTGGTTTGAGCGTGAGGCCTTTGATCTGTACGGAATAATGTTCAGCGGTCATCCGGATCTGCGCCGTATCCTGACCGACTATGGGTTTGTCGGTCATCCATTCCGCAAGGACTTCCCCCTCGAAGGCAATGTCCAGATGCGCTACGACGCGGAACATGGAAGGGTGATCTACGAGCCGGTTTCTCTTGATCCCCGTGTGCTGGTGCCGAAGGTGATTCGCGAAGATAACCGATTTGTGTCCAATGCACAGCAGGACTCTACAGATGCCTGAGATTCGTAACTATACCCTCAACTTCGGTCCCCAGCATCCGGCCGCGCATGGTGTGCTGCGCCTGGTTCTTGAGATGGACGGCGAAGTGATTGAGCGCGCCGACCCGCACATTGGGTTGTTGCACCGAGCGACCGAGAAGCTGGCCGAGAGTAAGCCTTTTAATCAGACGATTCCCTATATGGATCGGCTCGATTACGTCTCCATGATGTGTAGTGAACATGGCTATGTCATGGCGGTGGAGAAACTGCTGGGTGTTCAGGTCCCCATGCGGGCCAAATATATCCGCACCATGTTCGATGAGATCACCCGGATTCTCAATCACCTGATGTGGCTGGGAACGCATGCGCTGGACGTCGGTGCCATGACGGTATTCCTCTATGCCTTTCGCGAGCGCGAGGATCTGATGGACTGCTACGAAGCGGTCTCGGGCGCGCGCATGCACGCCGCCTATTATCGGGTAGGCGGGGTTTATCGTGATCTGCCGGAAGTGATGCCGCGCTATGCCAATAATCAGTTCCGCAGTGACGCCGATATTGCGCGCAAGAATGAGACCCGTCAGGGGTCGCTGCTCGACTTCATTGAGGATTTTGCCAACCGTTTTCCAGGGTTGGTAGACGAATATGAGACCCTGCTGACGGACAATCGGATCTGGAAGCAGCGCACGGTCGGTATCGGCGTGGTGACGCCGGAGCGCGCCAAGCAGCTCTCATTCAGCGGTCCCATGGTGCGTGGTTCAGGGTTGGCCTGGGATCTGCGTAAAAAACAGCCTTACGCCGCCTACGACAAGGTTGATTTCGATATCCCTGTGGGCGTGAATGGCGACTGCTATGACCGCTACCTGGTGCGGGTCGAGGAGTTGCGCCAGTCCACGCGCATTATCAAGCAGTGTGTCCAGTGGTTGCGTGAGAATCCAGGCCCGGTGATTGTCGAGGATCATAAGATCTCGCCGCCGGCCCGTGACTATATGAAGGGTGATATGGAGAGTCTGATTCACCATTTCAAACTCTTTACCGAGGGTTACTGCCCACCCGCCGGAGAGGCTTATGCCGCCGTCGAGGCGCCCAAGGGCGAGTTCGGTTGCTACGTGGTTTCCGATGGCAGCAACAAACCGTTCCGATTGAAGATTCGTGCTCCCGGTTTTCCGCATCTGGCGGCAATGGATGAGATGGTAAAAGGCCATATGCTGGCCGACGTGGTGGCGGTGATCGGCACCATGGATGTCGTATTCGGGGAGATTGATCGCTGATGGGTTTCAAGAATTCACCAATGACTACGGTCAAGCCGTCTGAGAACAAGGAGCAGCTGTTCCCGGCGGAGATACGGGCGGAGATCGATACCTGGGTTGCCAAGTACCCGGAAGGCTGGCAGCAGTCCGCGGTAATGGCCGCGTTGCGCATCGTGCAGGATGACAATGGTGGGTATCTCACCCAGGAGCTGATGGACAAGGTGGCCGCCTATCTGGACATGCCACCTATCGCCGTCTATGAAGTGGCCACTTTCTACTCCATGTACGAGCACAAGAAGGTGGGCAAGCACAAGGTCTGTGTCTGTACCAATGTCTCCTGCATGATCAACGGTTCCGACAAGCTGGTTGATCACATGGAGAAGAGGCTCGGTATCACGCTGGGACAGACCACGGAAGATGGACGGTTCACCCTGAAAGAGGTGGAGTGCCTGGGAGCCTGTGGTGGTGCCCCGATGTTCCAGATCGGCACCAAATACTACGAGAATCTGACGCCTGAACTGGTCGATTCCATTCTGGACGGGCTGGAGTAAGCATCATGGCAAACGAAGTCTGTCTCAGAAATAATGATCTTGAGCGCCCCTGGTTGCTGGAGACCTACCAGAGCCGCGGCGGCTACTCCGCACTGACCAAGATCCTCAAGGAGAAAATTCCACCGGAGCAGGTGATCGAGGAGGTCAAGTCCTCCGGCCTGCGCGGTCGTGGCGGTGCCGGATTCCCGACCGGTCTGAAATGGAGCTTCATCTCCCGCAATGCGCCGGGTCAGAAGTATGTGGTATGCAACTCGGATGAGGGCGAGCCCGGTACCTTCAAGGATCGCGATATCCTGCGCTACAACCCGCATCAGCTGATCGAGGGTATGGTTATCGCCGGTTATGCCATCGGCGCTACCGTGGGTTACAACTATATCCGTGGCGAGTTCTGGGAGCCTTACGAGCGCTTCGAGGCGGCACTGGAAGAGGCGCGGGCGGCCGGTTTTCTGGGCGACAATCTGCTCGGTTCCGGGTTTGATTTCCAGCTCCATTCGCACCTGGGCGGCGGCGCCTATGTCTGTGGCGAGGAGACCGCATTGCTGGAATCCATCGAAGGCAAGAAGGGTCAGCCCCGTTACAAGCCACCGTTTCCGGCTCATTTCGGACTTTATGGCCGGCCGACCATTATCAATAACACCGAGTCACTGGCCTCCATTCCAGTCATCATGGAGAAGGGCGGCGAGTGGTTCAAACAACTGGGTGTGGAAAACAGCGGCGGCTCCAAACTGTTCTCCATCTCGGGCAATCTGAATAACCCCGGTGTGTTTGAGATACCCCTCGGTACGCCGTTTTCGACCCTGCTGGAGATGGCGGGCGGTATGAAAGACGGCCGCAAGATCAAGGCCGTCATCCCTGGCGGATCTTCCGCACCCATCATTCCGGGTGACCAGATGATGGACCTGACCATGGATTATGACGCCATTGCCAAGGCCGGTTCCATGCTCGGTTCGGGTGCCGTGATCGTGCTGGATGACACCAACTGCATGGTCAAGGTGCTGGAACGCATGTCCTACTTCTATTTTGAGGAGTCCTGCGGCCAGTGTACTCCCTGCCGCGAAGGCACCGGCTGGCTCTACCGCGTGGTAAGCCGGATCGAGCGTGGCGAAGGACGCCCCGAGGATCTGGCGCTGCTGGATGACGTCACGCAGAAGATCGCCGGCCGCACTATCTGCGCCCTGGGCGATGCCGCCGCCATGCCGGTACAAGGCATGCTGAAGCACTTCCGGCACGAGTTCGAGTATCACATTGAACACAAGAAATGCATGGTCGGCTGAGGCCGCGCCCGCATTGAACGTTATTTACGGCTACTGGTTAGAGAACTAAATCAATGTCTGAAGACCAGACGATTACAATCGAGATAGATGGTAAGGCGATACAGGCCACGCCCGGTCAGATGCTGATCGAGGTGACCGACGCCGCCGGCATCGATATCCCCCGTTTCTGTTATCACAAGAAGCTATCCATATCCGCAAACTGCCGGATGTGTCTGGTTGAGGTCGAGCGTGCACCCAAACCGCTGCCCGCCTGTGCCACGCCGGTGAATGACGGGATGAAGGTGTTTACCCGTTCTCCTGTCGCGCTGGCCGCGCAGAAGGGCACCATGGAGTTTCTGCTGATCAACCACCCGTTGGATTGTCCGATCTGTGATCAGGGCGGCGAGTGTGAGTTGCAGGATATCTCCATGGGATACGGCAGCGATATCTCCCGTTTTGTTGAAGGCAAGCGTATCGTCCGGGACAAGGATATCGGCCCTCTGGTCGTCACCGACCTGACCCGCTGCATTCACTGCACGCGCTGTGTCCGCTTTGGCGCCGAAATTGCCGGTATCCGCGAACTCGGTGCCACCGGTCGCGGTGAACACATGACCATCGGCACCTATATAGAAAAGAGTGTGGATTCAGAGCTTTCGGGCAACATTATTGATGTCTGTCCGGTCGGCTCACTGACCTCCAAACCGTCACAGTTCAAGGCGCGCGCCTGGGAGTTGATCCAGCGCGACACCATCGCACCGCATGATTCGGTCGGTTCCAATGTTCATGTGCATGTACGCCGCAATGAGTTGATCCGGGTGGCTCCGAAAGAGAACGAGGCGGTCAACGAGTGCTGGATCTCGGATCGCGACCGCTTCAGTTACGAAGGCGTCTACAGCGAACAGCGCCTCACCTCTCCCATGATCAAGAAGAATGGGGAATGGACTCAGGCGAGCTGGGACGAGGCCTTGACCGAGACCATCAAGGGTCTGAAGGCGGCCGGTGCTGACCTCGGAGCACTGCTCTCTCCGGCGTCGACCCTGGAAGAGCTGTTTCTGGCGCAGAAGCTGGTCAGGGCCCTGGGCAGCGAGGCGATCGACAGCCGTCTGCGACAGGGTGATTTCCGTGGCGAAGAGCCCCGCGTCCCCTGGTTGGGACAATCGATCGAGGCCCTGGAGAAGCTGGATGCCGCCCTGCTGATCGGCAGCAACATCCGCAAGGAGCAGCCGCTGCTGGGACACCGTCTGCGCAAGGCCGCACTGGAAGGCGCCACAATCAGCTTCATCAACCCGCTTGAGCTGGATCTGAACTATGTGGCGCAACAACAGGTCGTCTCTCCGGCGGGCATGCTCGATGAACTGGCGGCCGTGGCCAAGGCGGCAGGTGCCACTGGCGCGCTGATCGATTCGGCCGTTGTTTCCGAACAACATCAGGCCATCGCCGACAGTCTGAAATCAGCCGCAAACGGTACCCTGTTGCTGGGAAATATGGCGACCGCACATGGCGACTTCGCCATCCTGCGCTCACTGGCAGCGGCCATCGCCAAGGCCTGTGATGTGAAGCTGGGCTACCTGCCGGAAGCAGCTAACAGCGTGGGAGCCCGCCTGGTCGGTGCCGTGGGTACCGAGGGCAATGATGCTCAGGCGATGCTGGAGCAGCCACGCAAGGCCTATCTGCTGATGGGTATTCAACCAGGCCTGGATCTATGGAATCCGGCAAAGGCCAGTAGCGCCTTTGAGCAGGCCGGATTTGTGGTGGCAATGACCGCCTATAGAAGCGCCGATCTGGATGCCGTTGCCGATGTACTGTTGCCGACGGCCCTGTTTGTCGAGACCTCAGGCAGCTATGTCAACGCGGCCGGCACATTGCAATCCTTTGCCGGCGCCATCACCCCGGCCGGAAATACCCGTCCCGCCTGGAAGGTGCTGCGCGTGCTGGGTAATCTGCTGGAGGTCCCGGGCTTCGACTATATCAGTTCGGAAGAAGTACTGGCGGAGATCAGGACGGCAATTGCGGGCGTGACGCCTGATAATGTGACTGCTGATGCGACTGGCCTGGAACCACAAGCCGGTGCCGGTGGATTGCAGCGAATTGGTGACGTGCCGATCTACGCACTGGACCCGCTGGTACGACACGCGGCATCGCTGCAGCAGACCCGCGATGCCATACCGGCCGGTATTTATATAAACAGTGACGAAGCGGCCCGACAGGGGGTCGCCGCCGGTGAATCCGCCATCGCTGTACAGGATGGCAGCCGCGCCCAACTGCCGATATTTATTGACCCCAACGTACCAAACGGTTGTGTCCGTATACCCGCCGCGCTGGCCGGTAGTGAGATGCTTGGCGCACAGTTTGGTGAAGTGACCCTGGAGAAGGTTTAAGCGATGGATTCATTGATAACTTTCTGGGAATGGCTGGGCACAAATCTGATCGTTCTGCAGATCCTGATTAAAATCGTGGTGATCGTCGCGCCGCTGATGCTCTGCGTGGCCTACTTTACCTACGCGGAGCGCAAGCTTATCGGCTACATGCAGGTGCGTATCGGTCCCAATCGGGTTGGCCCCAAAGGCTGGCTGCAGCCGATCGCCGATGCTGTCAAGCTGATGTTCAAGGAGATCGTGATCCCGACCAAGGCCAACAAGGTCCTGTTCCTGATCGCGCCCCTGTTGACCCTGGGCCCGGCGCTGGCCGCCTGGGCGGTGTTCCCGTTTTCCGATGGCCTGGTGCTGGCCGACCTGAACGCCGGACTGCTCTATATTCTGGCCCTCACCTCGATCGGTGTGTATGGCGTTATCATCGCCGGTTGGGCCTCCAACTCCAAGTACGCCTTCCTGGGCGCGATGCGCTCGGCGGCGCAGATCGTGGCCTATGAGATCGCCATGGGCTTTGCCCTGGTCGGCGTGCTGGTGGCTGCAGGCAGTCTTAATCTCGGCGAGATCGTGCGGGCACAGCAGAGTGATGCCGGTATCTTTGGCTGGTTCTGGTTGCCGCTGTTTCCGTTGTTCCTGATCTATTTCATCTCCGGTGTGGCCGAGACCAATCGCGCTCCGTTTGATGTGGCCGAGGGTGAGTCGGAGATCGTCGCCGGATTCCATGTGGAATATTCCGGTATGCCGTTTGCCGTATTCTTCCTCGGTGAATATGCCAACATGATCCTGATCTCCGCCCTGACAGCGTTGTTGTTCCTGGGCGGCTGGCTGTCGCCGCTGCCCGCAAGCTGGGTGGACGGCGTGTTCCTGCTGGGTGACGGGATTCACTGGCTGTTCCTGAAGACCGCTTTTGCCGGCTTCTTCTTCCTCTGGTTCCGCGCCACTTTCCCGCGGTATCGCTACGACCAGATCATGCGCCTGGGGTGGAAGGTATTCATTCCGATCACTATCGTCTGGATTCTGGTGGTCGGGGTCATGGTCGTCTACCGATTTGCCTGGTTTAGCTGAGGTTGGATGAAAGATGAAAATGCTGAGCGATTACATCAAAAGTCTGGCCATGCTGGAGCTCCTCAAGGGTTTGAGGGTGACCGGCGGATACCTGTTCAAGAAGAAATTTACGGTTCAGTATCCCGAGGAGAAGGCTCCGATCTCTCCGCGCTTCCGGGGGCTGCATGCCCTGCGGCGCTATGAGAATGGTGAAGAGCGTTGCATTGCCTGCAAACTGTGTGAGGCAACCTGTCCGGCGGTGGCAATCACTATCGAGGTGTCACCACCGCTGCCAGACGGGTCACGGCGGACCTCACGCTATGACATCGACCTGTTCAAGTGCATCTTCTGCGGTTATTGCCAGGAGGCGTGCCCGGTTGACGCGATTGTCGAAACACCGATTTACGAGTACCACTTTGAAAACCGTCAGGACGCTGTCATGACCAAGGAAAAGCTGTTGGCTGTTGGTGATAAACATGAGGCGGCCCTGGCTGAATGCATTCGTGCAGACGGCAAGTATCGGTAAAAGTGGTTTTTAAAAACTGAAACTGGAATAACCCATGACATTCGAGAAGTTTGTCTTTTATCTGTTTGCGGCCATCCTGGTGTTTGCTGCCACCATGGTCATTACGCGGCGCAATCCCGTGCATTCGGCCCTGTTTCTGGTGCTGGCGTTTTTCTCCAGTGCCGGCATCTGGCTACTGGCGGAGGCGGAGTTTCTGGCGATTGTGCTGATTCTCGTCTACGTCGGCGCGGTCATGGTGCTGTTCCTGTTCGTCGTGATGATGCTGGACATCGATCTCGCCACGCTGCGGGCCGGGTTCATCCGCTATATGCCGGTTGGCGCGCTGGTGGCCCTGGTGATGGCGGTCGAGATCTTTATGGTAGTGGGTCCGGCAAACTTCGGACTGGATAAGGTGCCGGCGCCGGTGGCACAGCCAGCCGGCTACAACAACACGGAAGAGTTGGGTAGCGTGCTCTATACCGTCTACATGTATCCCTTTGAAGTGGCGGCCGTGATTCTGCTGGTAGGTATCATCGCGGCCATCGGATTGACCATGCGCAGACGCCCTGAGACCAAGTATCAGAATCCGTCCCTGCAGGTTCGTGTGAAAAAGGCCGATCGCCTGCGGGTGATCAAAATGGATGCAGAGGATTGATTGGAGCCGACATGATTGCACTTTCAGACTATCTCATACTCGGCGCAATACTGTTTTCACTCAGCGTCACGGGCATATTCCTGAATCGGAAAAACGTCATCATTCTGCTCATGTGTGTGGAGTTGATGCTGCTGGCTGTAAATATGAACTTTATCGCCTTTTCACATTTTCTGGGTGATACCGCCGGACAGGTGTTTGTGTTCTTTATCCTGACCGTGGCGGCGGCGGAGGCGGCTATCGGCCTGGCGATTCTTGTGGTGCTGTTCCGCAACAAGCGCACCATTAATGTTGAAGATCTGGATACTCTCAAGGGTTAAGCATGGACAAGATATATCTCCTTATCGTGCTGGCGCCCCTGATTGGCGCAATCATCGCCGGCTTTATGGGCTCGCGTATCGGTCGCGCCGGCGCGCACTGGATCACCAGCGGTGGCGTTGGCCTGTCGATGCTGCTGTCATTCTATGTGTTGCTGCAGTTTATTAACGGCACAACCGGTATTTATAACGACAGCGTCTACACCTGGATGGTGAGTGACGGCATTCGCATGGAGATCGGTTTCCTGGTGGACCAGTTGACCGCCATGATGATGGTGGTGGTGACCTTCGTCTCGTTCTGCGTGCATATCTACACCATTGGTTACATGGCGCATGACGAAGAGAACTGGCCAAAGGGCAGCCTGGCCGGCAGCAACAGTTATCAGCGTTTCTTCAGCTATATCTCGCTGTTTACCTTCTCCATGTTGATGCTGGTCATGTCCAACAACTTTCTGCAGCTGTTCTTCGGCTGGGAAGCGGTGGGCCTGGTCTCCTATCTGCTGATCGGATTCTGGTCGGTACGGGAAACTGCGGTATTCGCCAACCTGAAGGCGTTCCTGGTCAATCGTGTCGGCGACTTTGGCTTCATCCTGGGAATCGCTGCGGTTGCCATGTATACCAACAGCCTGGATTATGCCGAGGTGTTCAAGCTGGCTCCGGGGCTGGCGGATACCCAGATCACCCTGTTCGGGGATAGCGCCTGGTCGCTGATGACGGTGATCTGCATCTGCCTGTTCATCGGCGCCATGGGCAAGTCGGCACAGGTACCGCTGCATGTCTGGTTGCCGGATTCGATGGAAGGTCCGACACCGATCTCCGCGCTGATCCATGCCGCCACCATGGTGACGGCCGGTATTTTCATGGTGGCGCGCATGTCGCCGCTCTATGAGTTGTCCGAGACAGCGCTGACCTTCGTGCTGGTTATTGGTGCTACCACGGCCCTGTTCACCGGCCTGATCGGCGTGGTGCAGAACGACATCAAGCGGGTGGTGGCCTATTCGACCCTGTCCCAGCTCGGTTACATGATGGTAGCCCTGGGCGTTTCCGCCTACGCGGCCGGTGTATTCCATCTCATGACCCACGCCTTCTTCAAGGCACTGCTGTTCCTGGCAGCCGGTTCGGTCATCATCGGTATGCATCACGACCAGGATATCCGCAACATGGGCGGTATCCGTAAGTATATGAAGATCACCTGGATCACCTCGCTGATCGGTTCACTGGCTCTTATCGGCCTGCCGGGCTCGTCCGGATTCTTCTCCAAGGATGCGATTATCGAGGCGGTGCACCACTCCACCATTGCCGGCTCCGGGTATGCCTATTTTGCTGTTGTCTCGGGTGTGTTCATCACGGCACTCTACAGTTTCCGTATGTACTTCCTGGTGTTCCATGGCAGCGGCCCAAGGGACGAGCATGCCAGGGCGCACCTGCATGAGTCACCCAAGGTGGTGACTTGGCCGTTGATAGCTCTGGCCGTGCCGTCGCTGTTCATTGGTATGTTCACCGTGGGCGACATGGTATTCGGTGACTGGTTCAAGGATGCTCTCTTTGTCCTGCCTGAGCATAACACCCTGGGCCAGATTGAATTCCATGGCACCTGGGCCTTCTTCACCCACGGCATCTTCGGACTGCCGACCCTGTTGGCGGCTTCGGGGGTGGCGGTAGCCTTCATCTTCTACATGAAGAAGCCGGCGCTGGCTGTGGCCTGGAAGAAGCGCTTCGAGAGCGTGGGTATCTACCAGATACTGGACAAAAAATACGGCTTTGACGAAACCTATCAGGCGCTGTTTGCCGGGGGTAGTCGGGGCATCGGAAACCTGTTGTGGAGCATGGGCGACAAGGGGCTTATTGACGGCCTGATCATCAATGGCTCCGCCCGGTCGATCGGTCGCTTCGCTGGCTGGGTTCGTAACATCCAGACTGGTTATCTCTTCCATTACGCAATTGCCATGATTCTGGGTCTGCTTGTTCTGCTGACCTGGTTCGTGATCGCTTAAGAAAGGTAGGACGCATCGCATGTTAGCAGACTGGCCCATTCTCAGTTTGACCATCTGGTTGCCAATCGTTGGTGGCTTACTGGTTCTCGCAAGTGGAGACAAGGCAGCCAATGCCACTCGCTGGACGGCTCTGACCTTTGCGATCCTCACGTTTATTGTGAGTCTGCCGCTCTACTCAGGGTTTGACTCGACCACTGCCGGCATGCAGTTCGTTGAGCGTGCGAGCTGGATCGAACTGTTCAAGATCGAGTACTACCTGGGTGTTGACGGTATATCCATGCCGTTGATTATCCTGACTACCTTCATCTCGATTTTTGTAATCATCGCCGGCTGGGAGGTCATTCAGTACAAGCCTTCCCAATACATGGCGGCGTTTCTGATTATGGAAGGGGTCATGGTCGGTGTATTCTCCGCACTCGATGCCATGCTGTTCTATGTGTTCTGGGAAGCCATGCTGATTCCGATGTTCCTGATTATCGGCGTCTGGGGCGGGCCGAACCGGGTCTATGCGACTATCAAGTTCTTCCTCTACACCTTCTTTGGTTCGGTGTTCATGCTGGTCGCCCTGATCTACATGTATTTCCAGGCCGATAGCTTCGATATCCTGGCCTTCCATGACCTGAAGATGGGTCTGGATGTACAGATCCTGATCTTTATTGCTTTCCTGCTGGCGTTTGCCGTCAAGGTGCCCATGTGGCCGGTGCACACCTGGTTGCCGGATGCGCACGTAGAGGCGCCGACCGGTGGCTCGGTCATTCTGGCGGCCATCATGCTGAAGATCGGCGGCTACGGCTTCCTTCGGTTCAGCTTGCCGATCACGCCGGATGCAAGCAATCACCTGGATTGGCTGATTATCACCATATCCCTCATTGCCATCGTTTACATCAGCTTTGTGGCGCTGGTGCAGCAGGATATGAAAAAGCTGATCGCCTACTCATCCATCGCGCACATGGGGTTTGTGACGCTGGGTTTCTTTATCGTGTTCATGATCGCGCAGAATAGTAATGCCAGCGGCGGTGCGATACTGGGCATGGAGGGCGGCATGGTACAGATGGTATCGCATGGCTTCATCTCCGCGGCGATGTTCCTCTGTGTCGGTGTGTTGTATGACCGCATCCACAGTCGTCAGATCGCCGATTATGGTGGCGTGGTTCACACCATGCCGATCTTCGCGGGCTTCATGGTGTTTTTTGCCATGTCCAACGCTGGGCTGCCCGGTACCTCAGGATTTGTTGGTGAGTTCATGGTGATCCTGGCCAGTTTCCGCGCCGACTTCTGGTTTGCCTTCCTGGCCGCCACAACGCTGATTGTCGGTGCCGCCTATACGCTGTGGATGATCAAGCGCGTTGTGTTTGGCGCGGTGGCAAACGACAAGGTTGCCGCACTGCAGGATATCAATGGGCGCGAGTTCCTGGTGCTCGGTTCCCTGGCGGCCGCCGTGTTGATTCTGGGTCTCTGGCCCGCGCCGCTGGTCGAGGTGATGGACGTCTCGATCGCCAACCTGTTGAAACATATTGCTGTAACAAAAATACCCTAACCGGCCCTATTCAAGGAATTGGTGAGATTCGATGCAATTTGATACATCCAGCCTGATACCGGTATTACCGGAGATCTTTATCCTGACGGCGGCCTGCGTGGTCCTGGTGGTGGATCTGTTCCTAAAAGATGAGCAGCGGGTAATCAGTTACGGCATGACGCAGATCAGCCTGTTACTGGCCATTGTTATCACTCTGATGACGGCGCCGGCGGAAACACGCATTGTGTTTGATGGCAGTGTGGTGAGGGATGGCATGAGTGACATACTCAAAATCGCCATTTTTATCATCAGTGGCGGTGCCTTCCTCTACTCCAAGGAGTACCTGCGGGACCGGGATCTGTTCAAGGGTGAATACTACGTTCTGGGCCTGTTCGCCGTGCTGGGCATGATGGTGATGGTTTCGGCCAACAGCTTCCTCACGGTCTATCTCGGACTGGAACTGCTGGCGCTCTGCTTCTATGCACTGGTGGCCTTCAACCGGGATTCTGAAGATGGCTCGGAAGCGGCAATGAAGTATTTTGTGCTGGGTGCGCTGGCCTCCGGCATGCTGTTGTACGGTATCTCTATGATCTATGGCGCCACCGGCTCAATCGGTTTCCAGGCCGTTAGCGAAGGGTTGGCCAATCCGGATGTCAACAAGATGGTATTGGTGTTCGGGCTGGTGTTCGTGGTGATCGGGCTGGCGTTCAAGTTTGGCGCTGTGCCGTTCCATATGTGGGTGCCGGATGTCTACCAGGGGGCACCGACTGCGGTGGTGACCTTCCTGGGCAGTACACCAAAAATTGCCGCCTTTGCACTGGCCATGCGCATGCTGGTGGATGGCCTGGGAGGGCTACACGGCGACTGGCAATATATGTTGGTGATACTGGCGATTCTTTCGATGGGTGTGGGTAACGTATTCGCCATCGCGCAGGGTAACATCAAGCGCATGCTGGCCTATTCGACCATCTCCCATGTCGGCTTTATCCTGCTCGGTATTCTCGCAGGCACCAGCAAGGGCTATACCGCCGCCATGTTCTACAGCATCGTCTACGCCATCATGGCACTCGGCGCCTTCGGCATCGTGATGCTGCTTAGCCGTCGGGGCTTCGAGGCCGAGAACCTGGAAGACTACAAAGGTCTAGGCGAGCGTAGCCCCTGGTTCGCCGGAATGATGCTGCTGGTCATGTTTTCCATGGCGGGCGTACCGCCTACCGTCGGCTTTTTCGCCAAGATGTTTGTGCTGGAGGCGGTCATCAGTATCGATATGACTTGGCTGGCCCTGGTGGGCGTATTCTTCTCCATCATCGGTGCCTTCTATTACCTGCGCATCGTTAAACTGATGTACTTTGACAGGCCTGTGGATGAGACGCCACTGACAGCGGGTATGGATACACAGATTGCCCTGACGATAAACGGACTTTCCATGCTGGTCCTGGGCATGTTCCCTGCCAGCCTGTTGTCTCTCTGTGCGGCCGCATTCGGATAGCTGCTACGGAAATTTTTCTGCCATTGCCAATCAAGGCCCTGTCCCGGTGACAGGGCCTTTGGTTTTTTATAGGGTTGAAAAGGGCAGGGAAATGTGCGTGATGACGGATAATTCGCTGAATGCAATTATTTAAACAGAGAGGGGTTGTCAAAGTGTTTTCATCTGCGTATTATCTGCGCTCCAGATGCGGGGTGGAGCAGTCTGGCAGCTCGTCGGGCTCATAACCCGAAGGTCGTAGGTTCGAATCCTGCCCCCGCTACCAAACAAGAAAAGGGTCGCCAAAGTGCGGCCCTTTTTCTTTTT
>NZ_KE386617.1:30224-253753 GCF_000428045.1 Sedimenticola selenatireducens DSM 17993
ATCCTGCCCCCGCTACCAAACAAGAAAAGGGTCGCCAAAGTGCGGCCCTTTTTCTTTTTTCGAAAACAGAACGTTCGAACCTACGACATCCAGACAGCAGGTTCGCCAAGCGCTGCAGGCGTGCAGCACGAACGCGAAGCGTGGGTCATTCTGCCTACTACAAAACAGGACAAGGATTGCCCAGGTACGACCCCTTTTGATGATTCCGGTCGCAGTCACAGAGTTACCATCTATTTTCGATGCAGGAATGAAGTCAGTTTGGAAAGTGACGCTGCCATCCCTGCTGGCAGGTCTTGTCTGCCAGGTTGGCTAAAGGCGTAGCCTAACCATCGCCCTCCAGCCGATTGCATGACGAGCGTCTCACGGGTATAATCAGCGCGATTCGGTAGCCGGCATGACGGTTAGCAATGAAAAATCAGTAAATTCATTGCGTTAAGAAGGACCCCGTCTGGGGTTTTTTTATTGGTGTCGCCGGCCAAAGGTCGGCTACCTGTGTACTTGGGCCAATGGCCCTTTTTTTGTTTCTGGTTTTTATTGGCGAATATGGCGGGCGCATCTGAAAACTTGATCGAGATTGTCCGGGGGGCGGTTGAGCCTCTTGGGTATGAACTGGTGGGCGTAGAGTATCTGAGTCAGGGAAGGGGCGGGTCGCTACTGCGTATCTATATTGATCATGAAGAGGGGATTGGCGTGGATGATTGTGCCACGGTCAGTCACCAGGTCAGTGGGGTGCTGGATGTTGAAGATCCGATCAAGGAAAACTACAGCCTTGAGGTTTCGTCACCAGGACTGGATAGACCGCTGTTTTTTGAAAAGGATTATGTGCGATTTGCCGGTCAGAAGATCAGTGTCCGGTTGCGTACGAAGCTGCATGACAGGCGACGGTTTGAAGGCGTCCTGAAGGGCGTTCTGGATGGTATGGTCCTGGTGGTTGTGGACGGCGAAGAGACTGCCCTGCCGCTGGATATGATTGATAGAGCGCGATTAGTGCCTGAATTTTGATTGGGTTGAGACAGATGAATAAAGAGATTCTACTGGTCGTTGATGTCGTGTCCAATGAAAAGGACATCGAGAAAGAGATTATTTTCGAGGCGATCGAGTATGCGCTCGCTTCTGCCACGCGAAAAAAACACGGAGGCGATATCGGGGTACGTGTTCAGGTGGATCGCGTGACCGGTGATTACTCCAGTTTCCGTCGCTGGGAAGTTATTGAAGAGGTAGAGGCCGGTGAAGAGCTGAATCCAGAGAAAGAGATTCTGCTTGAAGATGCGCGTAAAACTAATCCGGATATTCAGGTGGGCGATTTCATTGAAGAACCCATGGATTCTATTGCCTTTGGCCGAATTGCAGCGCAAACCGCCAAACAGGTAATCGTACAGAAAGTGCGTGAAGCGGAACGGGCCAAGGTGGTCGAGGCGTACCAGGAGCGCATCGGTGAGCTGGTGACCGGCATCGTGAAACGGGTGGATCGGGGCAATGTGACCCTGGACCTTGGTGGTAATGCCGAGGCAATCGTGCTGCGCGACCAGATGATTCCTCGCGAGCCGGTACGCTCCGGCGATCGGGTCAGGGGCTATCTCTATGAGGTGCGCTCGGAACAACGTGGTCCCCAACTGTTCGTCAGCCGGAGCTGTCCGGAGTTGTTGATTGAACTGTTCAAGCTGGAGGTGCCGGAGGTCGGTGAGGGACTGATCGAGATCAAAGGTGCCGCGCGTGATCCAGGTCTGCGGGCTAAAATTGCGGTCAAGACCAATGACCAGCGCATCGATCCGGTTGGTGCCTGTGTCGGTATGCGCGGTTCCCGCGTACAGGCGATTTCCAATGAGCTTAATGGTGAGCGGGTGGATATTATTCTTTGGAATGATAATCCTGCCCAGTTTGTGATCAACGCCATGTCTCCGGCCGATGTCGCCTCCATTGTGGTGGATGAGGATTCCGGCAGCATGACCGTTGCGGTCAGCGAGGACAATCTCTCCCAGGCCATCGGTCGCGGCGGTCAGAACGTGCGGCTCGCTAGTGAACTGACTGGTTGGGAACTGAATGTCATGAACGAAACCGACGCCGAGGCCCAGAGCGAGGCCGAGGTGCGCGAGTTTGTCGACAACTTCATGAAGCAACTTGATGTGGATGAAGAGGTGGCGATGATTCTGGTGCAGGAAGGCTTTACCACGCTGGACGAGGTGGCCTATGTACCGATCAGTGAAATGCTGGAAATTGAAGAGTTTGACAAGGAGATCGTCGACGCTTTGCGTGATCGAGCCAAGGAGATCCTGCTGACTCAGGCGATCGCCAAGGAAGAGGCAATGGGTGAGGGTCCGGCGGAAGATTTGCTCGGCATGGACGGGATGGATTCAGACCTGGCCTACGAAATGGCAAGCCGGGGAATCATCACCATGGAAGATCTGGCGGAACAGTCGGTTGATGAATTGATGGTTATTGATGGTATGGACGAGGAGAAGGCGGCGCAGTTGATTATGGCTGCACGTGCCCCCTGGTTCGCGGATGAGCAGCAGAGCTAAGGTTGCCGGAGGTACTTTCCTATGAGTGATGTAACGGTAAGGCAGCTCGCAAAAGATGTTGGTATTGCAGAAGAGCGCCTGCTTACCCAGCTGAAAGATGCCGGGGTTATTAAAAACAGCGCTGATGATCAGGTCAGTGTATCTGAAAAGGCACAGCTGTTAGGGCATCTGCGGGAAAGCCATGGCAAGAAGGATGATGAAGCCTCATCCGGCGGCCCACGGAAAATCACCCTGAAGCGTAAAACGGTCAGCGAGTTGCAACAGCCGGCGGCAGGTGGTCGGGGACCGGGTGGCAGAGGTGCGGTGCGAACCGCGGGCAAGACCGTGAGTGTTGAGGTGCGGCGCAAGCGCACTTACGTGAAACGTGGCTCAGCCAGTGAAGATGAGAAGACCCTGCAGGACGCCGAGGCGGCACGCAAGGCGCTGGATGAACAAGCGACAAAACGACAACAGATTGCTGCCGAAGATCAGGCGCGCCGTGACGCCGAAGATGCGCTGAGACTGGCCGAGCTGGAAAAGGTCAGGGAAGAAGAGAACAAGCGTCTGGCGGAAGAGGCTCGGCTACGGGAAGAGGAAGAGAAACAGCGGCAGGCGGAGCAGGAAGCGGCACGTCTGCTGGAAGAGCAGGAGCGTAAAGAGCGCGAAACGGCTGAAGGCGGTAAAAGCAAGCCCAAAGCGGAAGAGAAAGTCGCCGCACCTGTCGAGGCTGAAGTCATACCGGTTCCAGAGGCGGAAGAGCGTCCAGTCAAGCGAACAGGTCATAAGAAAGAGACTCGCGCGCACGCCGGGCGTGGGCGTAGCGACGATGACGATAGCGATAGCCGGAAAAAGCTCCATGTCTCCGCTGATAAGCGGGGACGTCGGAAAGGCAAGGCCGGACGTGGCAAGGTGAGTTCTTCCCAGGCAGATTCGCAGCACGGCTTCGTCAAGCCAACTGCACCCATGGTGCGGGAAGTGGTGGTGCCGGAGAGTATCACTGCAGCCGAACTGGCCTCGCAGATGTCCATTAAGGCAGCTGCCGTCATCAAGGAGCTGATGAAGATGGGCATGATGGTTACCATCAACCAGCCCCTGGATCACGACACGGCTACCCTGGTAGTTGAAGAGCTGGGCCATGTGCCGGTGACCAAGAAAGACGATAGTATCGAAGCTCAGGTGATGAGCTCGCTGGACGATGTCCAGGGCGAATTGGTGCATCGCGCACCGGTTGTCACCATCATGGGACATGTTGATCATGGCAAAACCTCACTACTGGATTACATCCGTAGCAGCCGCGTGGCGGCTGGTGAGGCAGGTGGTATCACCCAACATATCGGCGCCTACCACGTGGAAACTGATCGCGGCATGATTTCGTTCCTGGATACTCCGGGACACGCGGCATTTTCTGCCATGCGCGCGCGCGGCGCCAAGGTAACGGATATTGTGGTGCTGGTGGTGGCGGCGGATGATGGTGCCAAACCGCAGACAGTTGAGGCCATCCAGCACTCCAAGGCGGCCGGTGTGCCGATGATCATCGCCATCAACAAGATGGATAAACCGGAAGCCAACCCGGACCGGGTCAAGCAGGAACTCACCCAGCATGAGGTGATTCCGGAGGATTGGGGTGGCGATACCCAGTTTATCGAAGTCTCCGCTAAAACGGGTGACGGTGTGGACAGTCTGCTGGATGCGATCCTGCTGCAGGCGGAAGTGCTTGAGCTAACCGCCGTTGAAGACGGACCGGCCCGCGGTATCGTGGTTGAATCCAGTCTGGACAAGGGCCGTGGCCCGGTGGCAACAATTCTGGTTCAGTCCGGCAAACTGCAAAAGGGCGACATGCTGGTGTGCGGACAGGAGTTCGGCCGGGTGCGGGCACTGTTGGATGAAAACCGCCAGCCAATTGAATCGGCCGGCCCCTCGATTCCGGTTGAGGTACTTGGACTCTCGGGCGTGCCGAATGCCGGTGACGAAGTGATTGCGGTAGCCGACGAGCGCAAGGCGCGCGAACTGGCATCGGTTCGTCAGGAAACCAATCGTGATAACCGGCTGGCAGCTCAGAAGGCAGCCAAGCTGGATGAGTTCTTCTCCAAGATGACCGAAGGCGACGTCGGTGTTATTAACCTGATTATCAAGGCCGACGTACAGGGCAGTGTCGAGGCGTTGCGCGAGTCGTTGCTCAAACTGTCGACCGACGAAGTGAAGGTCAAAGTGGTCGCCTCTGCGGTCGGTGGCATTAACGAAACCGATGTCAACCTGGCGGCTACTTCGGACGCCTTCATGATCGGTTTCAATGTGCGTGCCGATGCGGCTGCGCGTCGCGCAGCGGAAGATCGCGGTCTGGATATTCGTTACTACAGTATCATCTATGAAGTGATTGATGATGTGAAAAAGGCGTTGTCCGGTCTGCTTTCTCCAGAAGTCAGGGAAGAGATCGTCGGTCTGGCCGAGGTGCGCGATGTGTTCCGCTCATCCAAGCTCGGTGCCATTGCCGGTTGCATGGTGGTTGAGGGCGTGGTCAAGCGTAACAATCCGATTCGTGTGCTGCGCGAGAACGTGGTGATCTACGAAGGGGTTTTGGAATCGCTGAGAAGGCTCAAGGATGATGTTACCGAGGTGAAGGCAGGTACCGAGTGTGGTATCGGCGTGAAGAACTACAATGATGTCAAACCGGGTGATCAGATCGAAGTCTTTGAACGCACCGAAATTGCCCGTCATCTCTGATTCTGAACGAACAAGCCGATGGCACGCGAATTTAAAAGAACCGACCGGGTGGGTGCGCAGATTCAGCGTGAACTTGCCGAGCTGGTGCGCACCAGCTTCGACAGCCGCAAAATAGGCATGGTCACCATACAGGCGGTAGAGGTGGTGCGGGACTTTTCCCATGCCAAGATCTATTTCACCTTTCTCGGTGGTGAACTCGATCAACGTGGTGTCAGCAAGATGCTGAAGCAGGCGGCACCCCGGTTGCGCCATGAGCTGGGGCAGCGCATGCGCATGCGCACCGTACCGGAACTGCACTTTGTGCACGATGAGTCGATTGAGCGGGGTAGCCGGCTTACGTCGCTGATTGAGCAGGCGGTAAAGTCGGATCATCCGGATCATGATGAGAATGACGACTGATGGGGCGTAGAAGTCAGCGTGGACGCCATGTCCAGGGTATTCTGCTATTTGATAAACCGCTGGGCGAGAGCTCCAACAAGGCGCTGCAGAAGGTCAAGAATATCTATTTTGCCAGCAAGGCGGGCCACACCGGCAGTCTTGACCCACTGGCCACCGGACTGTTGCCGATCTGCTTTGGTGGCGCCACCAAGGTTTCGGCCTTCCTGCTGGATGCCGACAAGCGCTACTGGGTACGCATCAGACTGGGTGAAACCACCTCCACTGGTGATTCCGAAGGGGATCTGCTGGAGCGGTGCTCGACGGAGGCGGTGAACGCCGAACAGATTGCCGCTTCACTGGAAAATTTTCTCGGCGAGATCGACCAGATTCCTCCGATGTATTCGGCCCTGAAGCATCAGGGCGAGCGACTCTACAAGCTGGCGCGAGACGGTGTCGAGGTGGAGCGGGAAGCGCGTCGGGTGACTATTCATGAGATCCGGCTGCTCGGCTGTGATCTGCCGGAATTCGAACTGGAGGTCCACTGCAGTAAGGGGACCTATATCCGCACACTGGCCGAGGATATCGGTAAGTCGCTGGGTTGCGGTGCCCATGTGGTGGGCTTACGACGCACCCAGGTTGGACCGTTTTCGGGTGAAAACATGGTAGATATGGTGACGCTGCAAGCGATCGCCGAACAGGGCAGGGAGGCATTGGATGCGCTGCTCCTGCCGGTGGACAGTGCCATCATGGATTGGCCAGAAGTGCGGTTGAGTTCTGACAGCACCTTTTATCTTTGCCAGGGGCAGCCGGTAATCGTGCCCAAGGCACCCACGAAAGGACGGGTGCGAATCTATGATGACAAAGACCGGTTTATTGGTGTTGGTGAAATACTGGATGATGGGCGGGTGGCGCCAAAGCGGATGATTTAGCGAACGGATATAGTCTGTTAATGCCTGAATAAGGCAACGGCAATTGATTGCCACTCTAAAACCCATCATAATCCCCCGTTTACAGATCCCGCGCGGCTCAGCCAGGCTGTTCGGTGATCATAAACCGCCCGCATCAGCGGGTTAAAGTCCGCCCCTGATCCCACTTGTCGGGCGCGGATTTCTTAATTTGACTACAGTGAGGAAACGAAAATGGCATTTAATGCAGAACAGAAAAAGGCGATTGTTGAAGAATATGCGCAGGGTGCGAACGACACCGGTTCCCCTGAGGTGCAGGTAGCCCTGTTGACCGCTCGCATCAACCAGCTTACCGAGCATTTTGCTGCTCATAAACACGATCACCACTCCCGGCGTGGACTGGTGCGCATGGTGAACTCTCGCCGCAAGCTGCTGGACTATCTGAAGTCCAAAGATGTTGAACGTTATCGCTCACTGATTTCGCGTCTAGGCCTGCGTCGCTAACCCGAACCTGAACCAAAATTGAGGACACTATTGTGACCCCTACCAAGAAAGTATTTCAGTACGGTGAACACACCGTAAGCCTGGAGACCGGCGAAATCGCCCGCCAGGCGGACGGCGCGATCATGATCGACATGGACGGAACCGTGGTGCAGTGCACCGTGGTTGGCGCCAAGAGTGCTATTGAAGGGCGGGACTTTTTCCCGCTGACAGTGGATTATCAGGAGAAGACCTATGCCGCGGGCAAGATCCCGGGTGGTTTTTTCCGGCGTGAGGGTCGTCCGGCGGAGAAGGAGATTCTCACCTGCCGGCTGATCGACCGCCCGGTCCGCCCATTGTTTCCCAAGGGCTTCACCAACGAAGTGCAGATCATCTGCACCGTGATGTCACTGAATCCGAACGTGGATCCGGAAATTCCGTCTCTCATTGGCGTTTCCGCGGCACTCGCCATCTCCGGTCTACCCTTCCAGGGACCGATCGGTGCGGCCCGCGTCGGTTACAAGGATGGCAACTACATTCTTAATGCCGCCAAGACCGGTCTCAATGATGAGAGCGACCTGGACCTGGTCGTTGCCGGTACCGAGCATGCGGTGCTGATGGTTGAGTCCGAGGCGCGAGAACTCTCCGAGGAGGTGATGCTGGGGGCGGTACTGTTCGGTCACGAACAGATGCAGGTTGCCATCAATGCCATCAAGGAACTGGCGGCCGAGGTCGGCAAGCCGATCATGGAGTACAGCGTACCGGTTGACGATGCGGCACTCAGCGAAGCCGTTGCCGCGGCAGCTGGAGAAGCCATCAAACAGGCCTACTCGGTTGCGGACAAGATGGAGCGCTACAACCAGCTGGATGCGGCAACCAGCGCGGCTGTTGCGGCGTTGTGCACCGGTGATGACGCCAAGTGGAGTGAAGGCGAAGTCAAGGATGCGGTCGGCAAGCTGAAGAAGAAGATTGTTCGTGGCCGGATTCTCTCCGGCGAGCCACGTATCGACGGCCGCGACACCAAGACCGTGCGCCCCATCACCGTTCGGACCGGCGTGTTGCCGCGGACCCACGGTTCCGCCCTGTTTACCCGTGGCGAGACACAGGCTATCGTGGTGACCACGCTCGGTACTGAACGTGATTCACAGATCATCGATGCGCTGGATGGCACCTACCGCGAGCCCTTCATGCTGCACTACAACTTCCCCCCCTTCTGTGTGGGTGAGACCGGGCGTGTCGGGTCTCCCAAGCGTCGCGAAATCGGCCACGGCCGTCTGGCGAAGCGTGGTGTGCTCTCCTGTATGCCGACCCTGGAGGAGTTCCCCTACTCAATTCGCGTGGTTTCGGAGATCACCGAGTCCAACGGCTCCAGCTCCATGGCCTCGGTCTGTGGCACCAGCCTGGCACTGATGGACGCCGGCGTGCCGATCAAGGCGCCGGTAGCCGGTGTGGCCATGGGTCTGATCAAGGAGGATGACGCCTTCGCCGTGCTCACCGATATCCTGGGCGACGAGGATCATCTGGGCGACATGGACTTCAAGGTGGCGGGTACCTCCAACGGTATCAATGCGCTGCAGATGGATATCAAGATAGACGGTATCACCAAGCAGATCATGGAGATCGCCCTGGATCAGGCCAAGGATGGACGCATGACCATCCTGGAAGAGATGAACAAGGCGATTGATACTCACCGCATAGAGATGTCTGAGCATGCGCCCCGGATCATTACCATTAAGATAGATCCGGACAAGATCCGTGACGTGATCGGCAAGGGCGGCACCACCATTCGCTCCATCACCGAAGAGACCGGCGCCACGGTCGACGTCAGTGACGACGGTATGGTGAAGATCTTCTCAGTCGACAAGGCTGCCGGGGAGGACGCGAAAAAGCGTATCGAGCTGATCACCGCCGATGTTGAAGTAGGTGCCATCTATGAGGGCAAGGTGGTCCGCCTGATGGACTTCGGCGCCTTTGTCACCATCCTGCCGGGCCGTGACGGTCTGGTGCACATTTCCCAGATCTGCGAAGAGCGGGTCGAGAAGGTAAGTGACAAGCTGGCCGAGGGCGATGTGGTCAAGGTGAAGGTGCTGGAAGTGGACAAGCAGGGTCGCGTCCGCCTCAGCATGAAGGCCGTGGAAGAGGGTGAGTCCTGAGTGGTCTGATCCTTCTCTGAGCAGTATCCAAGGGGGCTTCGGCCCCCTTTTTCGTGGTTGGATTCCCGGCCGAATTCGCGGCGAGGGCGCCGCTCCTACGGGTGGTTTTATCACGGAATTTAAATATCCTTGTAGGAGGCCCGCCTCGGGCCGAATTCGCGGCGAGGGCGCCGCTCCTACCGGTGCGGGTAGTTGCCGGGGAGGAGGGATGCCCGGTAGGAGGCCCGCCCCCGGACCCAATCGCGGCGAGGGCGCCGCTCCTACCGGTGGGGGTAGTCGCCTGGGAGGGGAGATGCCCGGTAGGAGGCCCGCCCCCGGGCCGAATTCGCGGTGAGGGCGCCGTTCCTACCGGTGCGGGTAGTTGCCGGGGAGGAGGGATGCCCTGTAGGAGGCCCGCCCCCGGGCCGAATTCGCGGCGAGGGCGCCGCTCACACTTCCTGGCGACCGTACAGTGAGGCGTAGAGGCCCTGGTTATTGATCAGCTCTTCATGGCTGCCCTGTTCGATGATCTTGCCGTCTTCAAACACCAGCGCGCGGTTGGCCTGTTTTACCGCGCTCAGGCGGTGGGCGATGATCAGCGTGGTGCGACCTTTGAGAAAGCTCTGCAGCGCCTGATGCAGGTGCTGTTCGGTGGTGGTGTCGAGGGCCGAGGTGGCCTCGTCCAGGATCACCAGCTTGGGATCGGTGAGCACCATCCGGGCAATCGCCAGACGCTGGCGCTGGCCGCCGGAGAGGCGGATGCCATCGCGCCCCACCAGTGTGTCCAGTCCATTGTCCAGCTCCCGGATGGTCTCGTCCAACTGGGCGATCTGTAGTGCCTGCCAGAGCTTTTCGTCACTGCAGGGTTTGCCCAGTGTGAGGTTGATGCGAACGCTGTCGTTGAACAGGGCCGGCTGCTGCAGCACGGTGGCGACGTGCCCCCGCACCTTGTCCATGCCGATCTCGGTCACCGGAATGCCGTTGAAATAGATGCTGCCGGATTCCGGCGGATAGAGCCCGAGAATGATCTGCACCAAGGTGGTCTTGCCACCACCACTGGCCCCTACCAGCGCCACTTTCTCGCCTGCCTGGATGGTGAGCGAGAGATTGTCCAGCACCAGCGGGCCGTCGCCATAACGGAAACAGATCTGTTCCAGCCGCAGATCGGTGGTGTTTTCTCCCCGGAAGGGGTCCTTGTTATGAGGGTATTTGGGCTCCAGATCCATTCGGATCAGTTGATTGATGCGCTCCAGCGCCGCCTTGGCGCCGTTGTATGAATACTGGATGGCCAGGATCTCCTGGAGTGGCGCCATCATGAACCAGAGATAGGCATAGACCGCCAGCATCTGGCCGATGCTGAGACCGGAGAACAGCACCATCACCATGCTCAGGGCGCGGAAGAAGTCGAAGCCAAACAGCACGGTGGTGAAAGAGAGGCGCTGGGCCGCGTCACTTTTCCAGGTGAAGGCGGCGGAGTGCTGACGTATCCGGTCCGCCTTGCCGATGATGCGCTGGATATAGTGGGTCTCGCGATTGCTGGCGCGGATCTGCTGGATGGCGTCCAGGGTCTCGGCCAGGCTCTCCTGGAACGCCTGGTAGGCGCTGTTCTCGCGCCGTTTCAATGCCTTGACCTTGTGACCGAAAATAGTGGTGATCCAGATGACGATCGGATTGATCAACAGGATCACGATAGCCAGTTGCCAGTGCATCCACAGCAGTACCACGGCGGTGCCGACGATGCTCAGCACAGCCACCAGGAACTTGCTGGTGGCGACGCCGAGAAAACTGTCCACAGCGTCGATGTCGGTCACCAGGTGGGAGGCAACCGTTCCGCTGCCCAGGGTTTCATACTCGGCCATGGAGACCCGCTCCAGCCGTTTCAGCAGGCTGCGGCGGATGCGGAAGGTGACGTCCTTGGAGATGATGGTGAACTGGCGCATCTGCCACACCCCCAGGAACAGCGAGGCGAGGCGCATCAGCATGGTCAACAGCAGGATGACACCGATATAGAGCAGCGGCGAGTGCCAGGATTCTGGAAACAGTGAATTCATCAGCGGCACGCTGGGCCCCGGTTTGTCCAGCAGCACTTCGTCCACAATCAGCGGTATCAGCAGCGGGATGGGTACCGAGATAAAGGTCCCCAGGATGGCGATAATATTCGCCTTCACCAGTTCGCTGCGGTGTTCAAATACCATGCTGACCACTTCCGACCAGCTGTAGTGCCTGCTGCGAATCTTTGTCTCTGTGTGCCGGCTATCTGTCATTTAACTGCGCATCTGGGGAACGACCGCGGTCATTCAGGGTCAGAATTTTCCATGTGATCATTTGCTCCGACATTATTTCATGATTAACTGGCACACCAAAATCTGAACATAGCCAGAACCCTGTGTTTCGGATCCCTTTGCCTTCATAATGTTCAGAGTCCGGTCTCTGTCCGTTGTTCAAACAAGCATGATTGAAAAGCAAACAAAAAAATGAAACCAATAGCTCCCTCTCTCTCTAGTCTGCTGATCTTCTGCATGCTGCTCTTCTCATCTCCCGGTAACGCCAGTCACAGTCTGGAGGGCAATTATGTGCAGGGCGGGTTGGTGGTCGGTCAAACCGAACCCGGGGTAAAGGTACAACTGGATGATATCGCGGTGCGGGTCTCCGACCAGGGTTACTTTGTCCTCGGATTTGATCGGGACCATGCGCCAGAGAGCCGGCTGCGGCTGACCTATCCGGATGGACACCGTGAAGAGCAGACCCTGAAAATCGCCCGGCGTGAATACAATATCCAACGAATCGACAACCTGCCCAAGCGTAAAGTGACCCCGGAGAAAATGGATCTTGAGCGCATTCGCCGGGAGTCGGCACTGGTGAAGGCCGCCAGGAAACGGGATGACCCCCGCACCGATTATCTGAGCGGCTGGGAATGGCCGGTGAAGGGGCGTATATCAGGCGTCTACGGCAGTCAGCGGATACTCAATGGCCAGCCGCGCCGGCCCCATTTTGGCGTGGATGTGGCGGCACCGGTCGGCACCCTGGTACGCGCACCCGCGGATGGTATTGTCACGCTGGTGCATCCCGACATGTTCTTTTCCGGCGGCACACTGATCCTGGATCATGGTCAGCACCTCTCCTCCTCTTTCCTGCATCTCAGTGAGATCCTGGTCAAGGAAGGGGACCGTATCGGGCAGGGTGAGCCCATTGCCCGGGTGGGAGCCACCGGTCGGGTGACCGGCGCGCACCTGGACTGGAGAATGAACTTCCATCAATATCAGATCGATCCACAGTTGCTGGTGCCGCCGATGGAACAATAACCCACCGGTCTGGTACTACTTTAATGATATAATTTCGCGATTATCGATTCTGTGCAGGATTAACTATGAAAAAGTTGTTGTTGACACTGTTACTAGGTCAATTGTTGGGTGTCTCCGGGGCTCAGGCGGAGGATCTGCTGGAGATTTATCAGCTAGCGCTGCAGAATGACGCCCAGTTGCGAGCGGCTATGGCAAACCGGGATTCCGCCCTTGAAGCACTCCCGCAGGCCAAGGCCCAACTGCTGCCCAGCGTCAGTCTCTCCAGTGATGCCAACCTGGTCCGCACCGACGTAAACAGCTCCTCCTCCTCGAGTGCCTTAACGGACAATCCGAATAATTACGCGACTGCCGGTCTCAGCCTCAACCTCACCCAGTCGATTTACCGAAAGGCGTACAACGTTCAACTCGACCAGGCTGATCGGCAGATTGCCCAGGCCGAGGTGACCTTCGCGGCCGAGGAGCAGAATCTGATCATTCGGGTTGCGCAGGCCTATTTCAATGTGCTCTCGGCCGAGGACAGCCTGGAGTTTGCCCGGGCGGAGAATGCCGCTATCGCCCGTCAGCTCGATCAGGCCAAGCAGCGTTTCGAGGTGGGCCTGATCGCCATCACCGATGTGCATGAGGCACAGGCCGCCTTCGACCAGTCGCGGGCCGACCTGATACAGGCGGAAAACGCCCTGGACAACGCCAGGGAGGCACAGCAGGAGATCATCATGCAGGTGGTCGACGATCTGGCCCCGCTGGCGGCAGAGTTGCCGCTTAATCCGCCGCAGCCGCAAAACCCGGAGCAGTGGGCGGAGACCGCGCAGACCCAGAATCTCTCCCTGCAGGCGGCGAACTACGGGGTTGATATTGCCCGTCTGAACATCGACCTGCAGGACTCCGGTGACTCCCCGACCCTGGACCTGGTCGGTTCGCACTCGCTGGATGTGAGCAACAACGAAAACGGCACCGATCTGCACACCACGGTGATCGGGTTGCAACTGAACCTGCCGCTCTATACCGGTGGCGCGGTCACTTCACGCACCCGCCAGGCCCGCTTCGACTACGAGGCGGCGCAGCAGACCCTGGATCAGCAGCGACGCTCGGTCAACCGCTCTGTGCGGGATGCCTACCGGGGTGTGATGTCCAGTATCAGCCGGGTGGAGGCACTCAAGGCGAGCACCATTTCGGCCCAGAGCGCCCTTGAGGCGACCACGGCCGGTTTCGAGGTGGGTACCCGTACCATGGTGGATGTACTGAATGCGCAGCGCGACCTGTTTAGCGCCCGCAGTAATTACGCCCAGGTGCGCTATGATTTCATTCTCAACGGGTTGCTACTGAAACAGGCCACTGGCAATTTGTCCACCGAGGATCTGAAACAGGTCAACGGCTGGCTGAAGTAGCCCGGTTCCGGCAAGTGGCGCCTGGCGCCCAGTAATTATCGATTACCCAGCAGGCAGCAGATTATGTCTGGAAATAGCTACGGAAAACTTTTTACCGTCACTTCGTTTGGCGAGAGCCATGGACCGGCCATAGGTTGCATCGTTGACGGTTGTCCGCCGGGGCTGGCGTTGAGCGAGGCCGATCTGCAGACCGATCTGGACCGACGCAAACCCGGTACCTCGCGCCATACCACTCAGCGACGGGAGGAGGACCTGGTGCAGATCCTCTCCGGGGTGTTCGAGGGCCAGACCACCGGCACGCCGATTGCCCTGATCATCCACAACACCGATCAGCGCTCCAAGGACTATTCCAAGATCATGGATCGGTTCCGCCCGGGCCATGCCGACTACACCTATACCAAGAAGTACGGCTTGCGTGATTACCGTGGCGGTGGTCGCTCCTCGGCCCGGGAGACCGCCATGCGGGTGGCCGCCGGGGCCATCGCCAAAAAATATCTGCAACAGCATTGCGGGACCACCATTCGTGCTTATCTCTCCCAGCTCGGGCCAATCCGTATCGACAAGCTGGACTGGGATCAGGTGGAGCAGAACCCCTTCTTCTGCCCGGATGCCGACAAGGTGGCCGAACTGGAAAACTACATGGATGCCCTGCGCAAGGAGGGCAACTCGGTGGGGGCGCGCATCAACGTGGTGGCCAGCTGTATTCCGGTCGGGCTGGGCGAGCCGATCTTTGACCGGTTGGATGCGGATATCGCCCATGCGTTGATGAGCATCAACGCGGCCAAAGGGGTGGAGATCGGTGCCGGGTTTGACTGTGTGGCGCAGAAGGGCACCGAACACCGGGACGAGATGACCCCTGAAGGTTTTCTCAGTAACCATGCCGGCGGTATCCTCGGCGGCATCTCCAGCGGTCAGGATATCCTCGCCAGTGTCGCCTTCAAGCCCACTTCCAGCCTGCGTCTGCCGGGGCGTACCGTCAACCTTGCCGGTGAGCCGGTGGAGGTGGTGACCGAGGGGCGTCACGACCCCTGTGTCGGTATCCGCGCCACGCCCATTGTCGAGGCGATGCTGGCGCTGGTGCTGATGGATCATCTGTTGCGGCACCGGGCGCAGAACCTGGACGTGCAGAGCGGCACGCCGGATATACCGGCCTCGGTCTAGAGGGGCTCCATAGCGCGCCCTTGCGGGTGATAGCATGCGCACTGGAAACCGGTCTGATAATTCAGCAGGGTCTGATTACGCATCCGGCTCAACCACAGTCAGGAAAATATTAGCCGCATTCATTCGCGGCTTTATTCACGCTATTCGACCCTGACCGAGCAATGACACCTATGCCGTACTGGCGCCTTTCGAGCTTCTATTTCTTCTACTTCGCCGCCCTGGGTGTGCTGGTACCGTACTGGGGACTCTACCTGAAGAGCCTGGGTTTCAACGCCGTGGCCATCGGGCAGTTGATGGCCATTCCCATGGCCACCAAGTTTATCGCCCCCTTCGTGTGGGGCTGGCTGGGCGATCATTTGGGGCGGCGCATGGCCATTGTGCGCCTCGGCGCCCTGCTTACTACGCTGATCTTTGTCGCCGTGTTCTGGTTGCAAGGGTTCTGGGAGCTGGGCCTGGCCATGGTGCTGTTCAGTTTCTTCTGGAATGCGGTTTTGCCACAGTTCGAGGCGGTGGTGCTCTGTTATCTGGGAAAGGCGGTCTCCCGCTACGCGCAGATTCGGGTCTGGGGTTCGATCGGCTTTATCGTCACCGTGGTGGTGCTCGGCATGGCGGTGGATCTGCGGGGTCCGGCCGCGGTGCTGCCGGTGCTGCTCTCCATTTATGCGCTGTTGTGGGGTGCAAGCCTGCTGATCGCCGATCCGGCAACCAGCCCGCATCCGGTGGATCAGCCGGGCATCCTCTCGGTGTTGCGCAAGCCGGCGGTGCTCGCCTTCCTGACAGCCTGTTTCCTGCTTCAGGCCGGACATGGCGCCTACTACGGCTTCTACTCCATCTACATGGAGACGCTGGGCTACAGCAAGACCCTGATCGGGCAACTCTGGGCGCTGGGGGTGATTGCCGAGGTGGCGGTCTTCCTGGTCATGCATCGTCTGCTGCTGCGCCTGGGGGCGCGCAATGTGCTGATGATCAGCCTGTTGCTGGCGGCGCTGCGCTGGTACCTGATCGGGAATTTCGCCGACTCGCTGGTCCTGCTGTTTTTCGCCCAGACGCTGCACGCTGCTACCTTCGGTACCTTTCATGCGGCGGCGATCCATCTGGTGCATCATTACTTTACCGGTCGCCACCAGGGGCGGGGACAAGCGCTCTACAGCAGCCTCAGTTTCGGCCTGGGCGGTGCCCTGGGGACAATGAGCAGCGGATTCCTTTGGGAGGGTGCCGGACCCACGTTGGTGTTCAACCTGTCGGTGGCGGTGTCCCTGCTGGGACTGTTTATCGTTTGGCGCTGGGTGGTGAATGACCTCGGTCAGTAGCGTCCGGAAACAATGTTCATCCGGCGAAAAAAGTCCGGATCGCCTGCGCTACCGGTGCGGGATTCTCCATGTGCAGATGGTGTCCGCCCGTCAGTTTCACCACTTGCAGGTCGGCAATCAGAGTTTCACGCTGATTCCAGTTGTATTGCGCCGGCACAATCCGTTCAGCATCCCGGATAAACAGGGTAGGGGCCTTGATGCGGGGTAGAAACGCTTGCACCTGTTCCTCGGTGATATAGATGGGTGAGCGGTAGCGCAGTCGGGGATCGGTGCGCCAGTACACCCCTCCGGGATCACTGGCGGTATTTCTCTCCACCAGCAGGCGAGCGGTCGCTTCACCCAGATCCCCGGCCTGCATGCGGGCACGAATGATCGGTTCCAGCGAGGAATAACGCCGCTTCCTTGTTTCGGGTTCTGCCAGTATCTGCCGCGTGGCCTCGGCCAAATGGCTCGCGCAATCCTTTGGATCATCCCCCCAGGGGCCCAAACCCTCGATCAGCACCAGCCGTTCAATCCGCTCGGGAAAGCTGGCCGCGATCAATGAGGCGATACCGGCCCCCATGGAGTGTCCAATGAGTGAAAACCGCTCCCGGCCGGCGGCATTGGCGGCCGCAATTACATCCGCCACAAAATCGACAAAATGGTAGTGCTGTCCCGCTGGTCGATGGTCCGACAGGCCATGCCCAGGCAGATCCAGTGCCAGGATATCCAGGTTTGGCAGCAGGGCCGCCAGCGGTGCAAAGCTGGCGGCATTGTCCAGCCAGCCGTGCAGTGCTATGACCGGTTGTCCACCGTCTTCATGAAAGTGCTTTGCCGCCAGGTTGATCCAGCGGGTGTTCAGGGTCAGCTCTTGTGGCATATTGCTCCCTCGCGGCGCGACATGAGTATCCTGGCCGAGCGGCGGGTTGTCGATTTGACGATGGAGTAACCCTTGAATGCTTAGGCGGTGCCTGGCTCCATGTCGGCTTCCGCCGCTTGCACGGTTGCGGGTTTGGTCCTGGAGAGCCGGTTGTCAATGATGTTCTTCAGGGCAATCATCAGCCCCATGCCCAGAAAGGCGCCGGGGGGCAGGATTGCCAACAGCATACCCTTGAAGTCGGTACCCAGGCTCATGGTCCAATTGGTAGCGATATCACCGAACATCAGGTCAGCCTGGGAAAACAGCGTACCCATGCCAAGCAGTTCGCGCATTGCGCCCAGCGTCACCAGTGCGCAGGTGAATCCCAGTCCCATCGCCAGACCATCCACAATCGCCGGCAGCAGATGACTTTTTGAGGCGAAAGCCTCGGCGCGGCCGATGATCGCGCAGTTGGTGACAATCAATGGAATAAAGATGCCCAGCACCTTGTAGAGATCATGGAACCAGGCGTTCATGCTCAGCTCCACCGCGGTGACAAAGGAGGCGATAACAATAACGAATACCGGCAGACGCACTTCCGGACGCACCAGGTTTCGGATCAGGGATACGGTGGCATTGGACATGACCAGCACGAAGGTGGTGGCAATGCCGAGGCCGAGTCCATTGATCGCCGTGCTGGTGACTGCCAGTAACGGGCACAGACCCAGCAGTGCCACCAAGGCCTGGTTATTACTCCAGAGTCCTTCGCGGATCAGTCGGCCATAGCTTGTGTCACTCATCTTTGGCTGCCTTCTCGGGTTTCAGAAACAGTGATTTGCCGTGTTCTTTAAAATAAACCAGGGTGTTCTTGACGCCACCGACCACGGCGCGTGGGGTAATGGTCGCGCCGGTGAACTGGTCAAATTGACCGCCGTCTTTCTTGACTTTCCAGCCTGTCATGGACGGATTGGATAACGATTTGCCGGCAAAGGAGAATATCCAGTCGGATCGGTTTTCTTCCACTTTGTCCCCCAGTCCGGGAGTCTCCTTGTGTGATACCACCCGGACACCACCCAGCGTCCCGTCAACCTTGACCGCAACCAGCATCTTTATCGGGCCGCTATAGCCGTTGGGGACCATGGAGGAGAAAACCGCCGCTACCGGTTTGCCCTGCTTGCGCCCCAGGTAGACCAGCGTCTGGTCACCGCCCAGTAGATCTTTCTGCGACACCACGCGGGTATCGGTGACGATGTCATTGTCGATCGTATCGGCTGGCACCAGGGCGGTCAGGCTCTGCAGCAGCGCCTCCCGCTCATTGGCGGCGATCTTCTCGGCCGTGAGGTCATTGGTGACCGCCACGAGCGCGGTACCCGCAGTTGCAAACAGGGCCAGCAGTATACCTGCCACTGAAACCGGGTGCTTAATCACGCCTCGCCCCCTGATGGCCAAAGGCCCTTGGTTGCGTGTAGTAGTCGATAGTGGGTGCCGCCATGTTCATCAACAGCACGGCGAAGGCCACCGCATCGGGGTATCCGCCCCAGGTGCGTATGATAAATACCAGCAGACCGATGCTGGCGCCATACACCAGTTGTCCTTTCTTGGTAGTACAGGCGGAAACAGGATCGGTCGCGATAAAGAAGGCGCCGAGCAGGGTACCGCCGGTAAAGATGTGGAACATGCCGAACGGATAGGCTTCCTGGTCGAGGAAGTGAAACAGCATGGCGATGACCAGCAGGCTACCCAGCATGGAGACCGGGATATGCCAGCTGATAACCCGCGTGAAGAGCAGAAACAACCCGCCCAGCAGAAACCAGTTGCCTGCCCACTCCCAGCCGCGACCACCAAAGTCTCCCCATAGTGGCTGGATGAGGATCTCACTCAGCATCTTGCTCTGGTCGAGTTGGGTGAACATGGCGTCCAGCGGCGTGGCCATGGTGAGGGCGTCCCAGGAGAGTCCGGCCGGTAGCGTCCCGGTGAATATCACGCTGGCGCTCTGAATAAAAGTCAGCGGGTTTTCGTTGAGCATTTCCGGTGGCAGCCAGGAGGTCATCTGCACCGGATAGGAGACCAGCAACAGCACGTAGGCGGCCATCGCCGGATTGAATGGGTTGTAACCCAGGCCGCCATAGATCTGTTTGACCATCAGGATGGCGAAGGCCACGCCGATTACCGTCAGCCACCAGGGCAGGAGCGGCGGCACGGCAACGGCAAACAACAGGGCGGTCAGTACGGCACTGAAGTCTCCGATCGCCGGCAGCACCGGGCGGTTTCTCAGGCGCACGGCGAGGGCCTCGCAAACAATGGCAGTGATGCTGGCGAGAATCATATTGATCAGTATGCCCCAGCCGAAATACCAGATCATGGCAATGGCGCCCGGGATCAATGCCAGGATAACCAGCAGCATGGTTTTACTGACACTGTTGGGCCGGTCGCTATGAGGTGATGTTATTGTGGTAAAGCGCATCGGTTATCCATCCTGCTTTTCAGAGGTAACGGCGTCGGTACTACTTTCCGCCCTGCGCTGATCCGCCTGCTCAATGGCCTGTTTCTGGGCCTCGCTCAGGTCCGACTGGTTTTTCGGCTCAATGCCTTGTTCGGCGAGCTTGGCTTTTTTCTCAGCGGCGCGTTTCAGGGCTGCGGCGATTGCGGCCTTTTTGGGATCCTCTTCAGCGCCGGCCTCCGGCTTGTCCGACTTGGGTTTTTTTGCTGCAGGTTTATTCAATGCCTCTTTCTTTTGCCGCAACTTGGCCTGGCGTTCGGCTTCCAGGCGTTCTTTCCGGGCAACCTGCGCCTCGTGACGCTGGCGCGCGCGTTCCGCCGCCCGCTGCTCCTTCTCCTGCGCCCAGCTCTCGGTTTTGGCAAAGCGGAAATACTGCACCAGGGGAATATGGGAGGGGCAGACATGGGAGCAGCAGCCGCACTCGATACAATCGAACAGGTTGTACTCCTGCACCTTCTCCAGATCCTTGGCCCGGGCATACCAGTACATCTGCTGCGGCAGCAGATTGGCGGGGCAGGCAATGGCACAGCGACCGCAGCGAATACAGGCTGATGCCACCCCTGGATCAGGGGCTTCACTGCTGTCGGCGGCCAGCAGGCAGTTAGTCGCCTTGGTGATAGGTACTTCGTCGCTGGCCAGGGTAATGCCCATCATTGGCCCGCCCACGATCAGTTTGGATACCTGGTCGGTATAGCCTCCGGCCTGTTTGATCAGTTCCGATGCCGGAGTGCCGATCAACACTTCCAGGTTTTTCGGTTGCTGAACGCCATTGCCGGTGATGGTAATGTAGCGGGAGATCAGTGGCTTGCCCTCAATCACTGCCTCGGCAACGGCGAAGGCGGTGGTTACATTGTGACAAATCATGCCGATTTTGGCCGGAATGCTGCCTGAAGGGACCTCTTTGCCGGTGAGTACCTTGATAAGCTGCTTTTCGCCACCGCTGGGATACAGCGTGGGGATGGCAATGACCGATACCCAGTCCATACCGGCGTCAGTGACGGCCTGGCGCAGCCGGCGGATCGCTTCCGGTTTGTTGTCTTCGATGCCAAACAGACAGCGCTCGGCGCCGATCAGCCGGCGGATAATGCCGACGCCGTGCAGAATTTTTTCTGCCTGCGTCTGCATCAGCAGATCATCGCAGGTGATGTAGGGCTCGCACTCGGCGCCATTGATGATCAGGGTGTGGATCGGGTTTTCCAGGCCCGGCGTCAGCTTGACGCTGGACGGGAACGCGGCTCCGCCCATGCCGACAATACCCGCGTTGCGAATGCGCTCGCGCAGCAGCGAGGGATCGGCATGCGGATAGTCGGGAATCGGTTCCAGCTGATTTCCCCAGGTCTCTTTGCCGTCGGTCTCGATAACCACGCAGGCAGCGGGCAGTCCGGACGGGTGGGGAATGGGCAGGGTTTCGATGGCCACCACGGTGCCCGAGGAGGGGGCGTGCACCGGTGCGCTCACATACCCCTGCGGTTTTGCCAGCATGTCTCCCTTGAGCACCTGATCACCGACCTTGACCAGCGGCTCCGCGCTCTGACCGATATGCTGATGCAGCGGTATGATCAGTCGTTTGGGCAGTGCTGCCTTTTCCAGGGGGAGCGTCAGCGACTGGCTTTTGTTATCCGGCAGGTGCAACCCTCCGTTGAAACGGTAGAGGGTATGCTTCTGCTGCTTTTGCAAGGAATGCTGCATATCGTCTAGTTCTCGGAGGCGGCTACAAGGGCGCCGTTGTTGCGGGTGTCCCCCGGGAATGGCCATTTCCAGTTGCTGGTATTGACTTCAAGCGGCACCATGTCAATGCATTCCACCGGACAGGGCGGCAGGCACAGCCCGCAGCCGGTGCACTCGCTGCGGATGACCGTGTGCATGTGCTTGGCAGAACCCAGAATGGCGTCTACCGGACATGCCTGGATACAGAGGGTACAACCGATACACTCGTCCTCCCGAATCACGGCAACGGCCTTGGGCTTCTCCTCGGCGGCGGCACCTTCCAGGGGAACCGGATCCTTACCCAGCAGATCGGCCAGGGCGATCATGGTGGTTTCACCGCCGGGCGGGCAGGCGTTGATTTCGGCCTCATCCTGGGCCAGCGCTTCAGCGTAGGCGCGGCAGCCCGGAAAGCTGCACTGGCCGCACTGGGTCTGGGGCAGCAGGGCCTCGATCTTCTCTACAATCGGGTCTCCCTCCACATGGAAGCGGATGGAGGAGTAGCCGAGCAGCAGGCCAAAGGCAAGTGCCAGCAGGGCAATGGCGGCTATTGCTATCAACATCTTGATGCCACCTCAGCTCGACACCAGGCCGGAAAAGCCCATGAAGGCGATAGACATCAGTCCTGCGGTAATCATGGCGATGGCGCTGCCCTGGAAGGGGGCAGGGACGTCGGAGACAGTTACCCGTTCGCGCATGGCGGCGAACAGCACCAGCACCAGGGAGAAACCGGCGGCGGCGCCGAAACCATATAGACCTGATTCAATAAAGCCGTGCTGCTCCTGAACATTTAGCAGGGCCACACCCAGTACCGCGCAGTTAGTGGTGATCAGTGGTAGAAAGATGCCCAGCAGTTGATACAGCACCGGACTGGTTTTGTGCATCACCATCTCGGTGAACTGCACCAGCACGGCAATCACCAGGATGAAGGTGATGGTGCGCAGATATTCCAGCCCCAGCGGAGCGAGCAGGTACTCGTTGGCGAGATAGCTGCAAATGGAAGAGAGCGTCAGCACAAAGGTGGTGGCCATACCCATGCCGACCGCCGTCTCCAGTTTTTTGGAGACGCCCATGAAGGGGCACAGGCCGAGAAACTTCACCAGGACGAAGTTGTTGACCAGCACGGTACTGACAAGGATGAGTGCGTACTCTTTCATCTAAAGCAGACCTACTCCATGAAGAGGGATGGCCGATAGTAGTGGTTAACCCTAATGCTAACAACCGACAGTTTATGTGTGTATAACCTTATAACCTTTGGGTATATGCGGTGATTACCTGAAGTATATTGCATTATATATCATCAGCCAACAGAAAATACATGCACAATATTTCATGCATCTATTGGCTGGCTGCTCTTGATTTTACTCGCGGGTGCATCACGTATACCGTTTTCCGGTAATTATCGTATTAAAAACAGCGGGTTATTCTTTCCTGCTGCTTACTTAACCCGCATGCCCGGCTTGGCCCCGCTATCCGGAGAAAGAATGAAAAGTTCTTTCCCGCCGGGTCCTGCCGCCAGCACCATGCCCTCGGACAGACCGAACCGCATCTTTCTGGGCGCCAGGTTGGCCACCATCACGGTCAGCCGTCCCTCCAGTTCGGCGGGATCGTAGGCGGATTTGATACCGGCAAAAACATTGCGCGTCTCTCCGTCCAGATCGAGCGTCAGCTGCAACAGTTTTTCCGCCCCTTCAACCCGTTCCGCCTTGACGATCTTTACTATCCGCAGATCGACCTTGGCGAAGTCGGCATATTCGATAGTGTCGCTGATCGGGTCGGCAGCAAGTGGTCCGCTCGCTTTGGCGGTGGCGTCCTGCTTTTCCAGGTCCTCCGTCGATGCCGCAATGATCGCTTGGATCTGGCTCGGCTCGACCCGGGTCATCAGCGGCTTGAAGGCGTCTATGCTATGGCTCAGCAGGGGGCTGCCGAGTGATTCCCAGCTGAGTGGATCGACCCGCAAAAAAGCCTCCGAACGCTCGGCGGTTGCCGGCAGGATGGGCCGCAGGTAGCCGATCAGCAGGCGGAACAGGTTGAGACCCATGGAGCAGACCTGCTGCAGTTCGGTATCACGCCCTGCCTCCTTGGCCATGATCCAGGGCTTTTTCTCATCGATGTACTGATTTGCGCGGTCAGCAAGCGCCATGATTTCACGCACGGCACGGCTGAATTCGCGTTTTTCATAATGCTCGGCAATCTGGTCGCCGGCCTCGGCAAAGCTCTGAAACAGTGCCGGATCGGCCAGTTGATCAGCCAGTTTTCCGTCGAATCGTTTTTTCACAAAGCCCGCGCAGCGGCTGGCGATATTCACCACCTTGCCGACCAGGTCGGAGTTGACCCGCGCCTGGAAATCATCCAGGTTGAGATCGATATCCTCGATACCCGAGCCGAGCTTGGCGGCAAAGTAATAGCGCAGATATTCCGGATTCAGGTGATCCAGGTAGGTGCGGGCCTTGATAAAGGTACCGCGTGATTTGGACATCTTCTGGCCATCCACCGTCAGGAAGCCGTGGGAGAATACCGCCGTCGGGGTGCGGAAATCGGCGCCATGCAGCATGGCGGGCCAGAACAGGGCGTGGAAATAGATAATGTCCTTGCCGATAAAATGGTACAGCTCGGCGCTGGACTCCCTGCTCCAGAAGTCATCGAACTCCAGTCCATCGGTGCGATCGCACAGGTTCCTGAAACTGGCCATGTAGCCGATCGGCGCATCCAGCCAGACATAGAAGTATTTGCCCGGATGGTCGGGAATCTCAAAGCCGAAGTAGGGGGCGTCGCGGGAAATATCCCACTCGTGCAGTCCGGCCTCGAACCATTCGCCCAGCTTGTTGGCCACCTCGGCCTGCAGGTGACCGCCGCGGGTCCATGCCTTCAGCATGGCCTCGAAATTGGCCAGCTTGAAAAAGTAGTGTTCGGATTCCCGGTCCACCGGAGTCGCGCCGGAGACGGCCGAGACCGGGTTCTTCAGTTCGTTGGGAGAGTAGCTGGCACCACAGACCTCACAGTTGTCGCCATACTGGTCCTGGGCGCCACACTTCGGGCACTCGCCCTTGATGAACCGGTCCGGCAGGAACATCTCCTCGATCGGGTCATACGCCTGGGTAATGGTGCGGTTGGCAATGTTCCCTTTTTCCTTGTTGCGCTGATAGATCAGGGATGCGTAATGTCGGTTCTCTTCCGAGTGGGTGGAGTGGTAATTATCAAAGGCCACATTGAAATCGGCGAAATCGGCCTTATGCTCCTGGGCGACCCGGGTGATCAGGGCTTCGGGTTCAATACCTTCCTTGCGGGCACGCAGCATGATGGGGGTGCCGTGTGCGTCGTCGGCGCAGACATAGAGACACTGATTACCGCGCATCTTTTGAAAGCGGACCCAGATGTCGGTTTGGATATATTCCACCATGTGGCCAATATGGATCGGGCCATTGGCATAGGGAAGGGCGCTGGTCACCAGTATTTTTCGCGCTGTCTGATTCATGATTTCATGGCTGCGTTTGAGGGGAAAGAGATCCGGCCGACAGGTTTGATGGTCCACGCCACAACCCGCCATCCAATAAAACGATCAATTATCACATAATTAACCGGATCGCGAAAACCAATCAACGTTGGCCCTCTGCGCATGGTTGTTCAGAAAAGCCAAGTGTTACAGGGATTTAATGGAGCCGGAAAGGATAATTGTCAATACAGATATTTGAAAGACCTAGCGATTTGGTTGGGCATAAGCATTTTTTAATGTAGAATGCGCGGCCATCATTACCCGAATTTGCGGCCTCCCGGTGGGGCCATCTCGTAGGAGCATGCAATGGCTGAAGTAACAAAAGAGTTGATCGAAGAGGCAATCAAAGGGTACATAGAGCCCCACTTGGAAAAGGACCTGGTCAGTGCCAAGTTTATCAAGAGCATAGAGATCGATGGCGGCGCGGTGAAGGTAGCCGTCGAGCTGGGTTTTCCGGCAAAGGGTTTCAAGGATGAACTGGCCGACGCACTGAAGGCGCAGATTACCACCGTGGAGGGTGTCTCTTCCGTGGCGGTGGATGTGAACTGGAAGATCACCGCCCACTCGGTGCAGAAATCACTGAAGCCGATTGATAATGTAAAGAACATCATCGCCGTGGCTTCCGGCAAGGGCGGTGTGGGTAAATCCACCACGGCGGTCAATCTGGCGCTGGCGCTGGTGGAAGAAGGCGCCACCGTGGGCCTGCTGGATGCAGACATCTACGGACCGTCCCAGCCGCGCATGCTGGGTGTCTCCGGTCAGCCGGAATCGAAAGACGGCAAGAGCCTTGAGCCGATGCAGAATTACGGCATCCAGGCGATGTCCATCGGATTTCTGATCGATGAAGAGACCCCAATGATCTGGCGCGGCCCCATGGTCACCCAGGCGCTGGAACAGTTGCTGAACGACACCAACTGGGCCAATCTTGATTACCTGATTATCGATCTGCCGCCGGGTACCGGCGATACCCAGCTGACCCTGGCCCAGAAGGTGCCGGTGTCGGGTGCCGTGGTGGTGACCACGCCCCAGGACATCGCCCTGCTGGATGCGCGCAAGGGCTTCAAAATGTTCGAGAAGGTCGAGGTGCCGGTACTGGGTATCGTCGAGAATATGAGCATCCACATCTGCTCCAACTGCGGCCATGAAGAGCATATTTTCGGAGAGGGTGGCGGCAAGCGGATGGCGGAACAGTACGGAGTCAATTTCCTCGGTGCCCTGCCGCTGGATATCCGTATTCGTGAAGAGACCGATGGTGGCAAGCCGACCGTGGTGGCCGATCCCGATGCGCGTATTTCCCAGATCTATCGTGAAATTGCCCGCCGGACCACGGCTATACTCGCCCTGCAGGCCAAGAGTTACGCGGCCAAGTTCCCCAATATCGTGATCCAGAACAACTGACCGTAAGACGCCGGGTGGCGGGCTTCCCATCACCCGGCGGTTCCCTTTGCCGCTTAAACATCAACAGATCATCTAGTGAGGCCACCCGAATGAGTGTCAAGTGGGATACCCGTTTCCTGGGGCTGGCGGCCCATATCTCCGCCTGGAGCAAGGATCCATCGTCCCAGGTGGGCGCGGTGATCACGGATGGCAACCGGATCGTTTCTGTCGGCTATAACGGCTTTGCTGCCGGGGTGGAGGATCGGACGGAGCGGCTCACGGACCGCAACTGCAAGCTCAATCTGACCATTCATGCGGAAGAGAACGCGATGATCTTCGCCAAGCGGGATCTCACCGGCTGCACCGTCTATGTCACCCATCCTCCCTGTCCCCGCTGCGCCTCGAAGTTGATCCAGGAGGAGGTCGGACGGATTGTCTGCATCGCACCCAGCGAGGATTTCCTTTCGCGTTGGGCCGATGACCTGAAGCTCTCCCAGGAGATGTATCAGGAGGCCGGGGTCGAGTACAGCAGCTATGATCTCGAGCAGATCAATGTGGACGATGCCCACATCACTGTCGCGCCGGGCGGCTTTTTTAAATCGGTCATGAACCGCCTGTTGCGGCGGGACTGATTCAACTCTCCCCGTCCTGCCAGGTGACGGAGATCAGTTCCATCACATAATCCCCGTCCTTTTCGTGCTTGGCGATTTTTACTGGCAGATAATTCAGCTCGGGGGCGAACCAGAGGGTGGCCCGTGACGGCCGGTCATCCTTGTTGCGCGCCAGCTTGATGGTCTGATATTCCCCTGATTCAGTGCTGATCAGCTCCCGGTTCACTTCCGTGTAACGATAGCTTTTCAGCAATCCGCCGTCGGCCACCTGATATTCGGCCGCCCTGTCACCACGGCCGAGCGCCAGTATAAGAGCCAGCTGCTGGCTGAATTTGTCCTGGGTTCCTTTTGGTATCTCCATCGACCAGAGAGAGCCGGCGGTCTGGTTGGCCACCCGGCTGGCCGGCCAGTTGAAATCAAGGTTCACCTGACGGGTCCGCTTGGGCCGCTTGTGAGTGTACAGGTAGCGGGATGGAATGATAGTGTCATCCACGATCCGCCCCTCGCTCTGTTCGGTGATCTCATCCTTGCGAAATACCGCTGCCAGCCCAACAGGGGCGGTATAGGCCCGGTAGCTGTATTGGCCATCATCGGACAAGCGCAGGGTGATGTTTGCCCGGCCGATCACCAGGCTCCCCATGCTGACGCGATACTCGGCACTGTAAGGCTTGATCGTCTGCCCGGATGCCGCCGGCTGGGCAATCCCGGGTAGTGGCACCAGCCAGGTGGCCAGCAGCAGTGTGAGCAGGGATCTCACCGGGCGACCGTTCATTCGGTGCTTACCTGATTGAATTCCATGATCTTCGGTTCTCGCAGGGTTTTTCCGTCCAGTTCAATGAAGCCCTGAGTGACCTTCAGTCGCCCCTCGGCAAACCAGCGGATCACCGCAGGGTAGATGCGATGCTCCTGGGTCAGTACCCGTGCCGCCAGTGTGGCTTCGTCGTCACCCGGCTCCACCGGTACCCGGACTTGCAGTATCACCGGCCCCCCATCCAGCTCCTCGGTCACCAGATGCACACTGGCCCCGTGTACTCGGTCTCCAGCCTCCAGTGCACGCTGATGGGTATGCAGGCCCCGGTACTTTGGCAATAGCGAGGGGTGGATGTTCAGCAGGCGTCCCTGGTAATGGGTGACAAAGCCGGGGGTCAGGATGCGCATAAAACCGGCCAGTACCACCAGTGCCGGCTGATAACTGTCGATCAATTCCATCAGCGCCTGGTCATAGGTTTCCCGGTCCGGGTAATCGGTGTGGTCGAGCACCCGGGTGGGGATGGAGGCCTGACGGGCCCTTTCCAGGCCGAAGGCGTCGCCCCGGTTGCTGATGACACCGCGAATCTCCACCGGGAGGTCGTCGTTGGCGCCATCAATGATCGCCTGCAGATTACTGCCGCTGCCCGATAGCAGCACGACAATGGGAAGTTTTCGCTGTTCCGTCACGCGACCAGTTCCACGCTCGGCGCCCCGTCATGGGCCTCGATGCGGCCCAGTTTCCAGACCGTTTCGCCCTGGGCCTGCAGTAGCGCGATGGCCTGATCGGCGTCTTGCTCGGCGACACAGACCACCATGCCAACGCCGCAGTTGAAGGTGCGCAGCATCTCTGATTCGATCACATTGCCCGCTGCCTGTAGCCACTGGAACACCGTCGGCCGTTCCCAGGAGTTGCTGTTGATCAGGGCGCGGGTGCCCTGCGGTAGTACCCGGGGCAGATTTTCCGGGAGACCGCCGCCGGTGATATGGGCCATGGCGTGAATGTCGATCGCCTGGTGCAGCGCCAGCAGTGACTTGACGTAGATGCGGGTCGGGGCGAGCAGCGCTTCGCCCAGGGTCACATCGCCCAGTGGCTGATGCAGATCCGCACCCGAGACCTCAAGAATCTTGCGAACCAGCGAGTAGCCGTTGGAGTGGGGGCCGGAAGAGGCGAGTCCCAGCAGCACGTCGCCCGGCTGTACCCGGTCCGGCTGGATAATGCGGGACTTTTCCACAATACCGACGCAGAAACCGGCCAGATCATAGTCACCAGTCTCGTAGATGCCGGGCATTTCGGCGGTCTCGCCGCCGGTCAGGGCCGCACCGGATTGCCGGCAGCCCTCGGCAATGCCCTCGATCACACTGCTGGCCACGTCCACGTCGAGGTGTCCGGTGGCATAGTAGTCCAGGAAGAACAGCGGTTCAGCGCCGGTGACGATAATATCATTGACGCACATGGCCACCAGGTCGATACCGATGGTGTCATGCTTCTGCAGGGCCAAGGCCAGCCGCAGCTTGGTTCCCACCCCATCGGTGCCGGAGACCAGTACCGGCTCCCGGTAGCGGTCCAGCGGCAGTTCGAAGAGTGCCCCGAATCCCCCCAGGCCGGTCATGACGCCGGGTCTGAAAGTGTTTTTGACGATGGGTTTTATCCGCTCGACCAGGCTGTTTCCGGCATCGATATCGACACCGGCATCCCGGTAACTCAGAGAGGCGGAGTCGGTTTTGTTCTGATCCACTGATCACTCCAGGCTAGGTGCGCGTTAAGAGAACGTGCTGCAGTTATTGATTCTACCAAATCCGTAAAGCTGGATCAGGCAAAAGGAGCGGAATTATACCACTGGAAGGGGTAGCTGGTGTTTTTTCCGCTTAACGATCAGGGGCAGTACCGGAGAGCTTGTGGGGTGTTAATGGATTTGCGGCGGGTGGCAGGCTAAAATCGGCCGGAATATCACGCCAGCCGGATTCCAATCACATGCCCAGTTGTTCATCAGATCCCTCGCATCTCTCGGTAAAGTTAATTCAGGCGCTGCTCATGTTGGTGCTGTTCATGGGTTACACAGCCGCCGCCACTGCCAGTCCGGTTACCGGCTTGTACAGCGCGGAAGTGCCGGTGGAGGGGCAGTCAGCGGAACAGCGGACCGATGGGATCAGACGTGCCTTCATGCAGATGCTGATCAAGGTGACGGGTAACCGGAATGTTGCCCAGCGCCCCGAGTTACAGGGTGATATTGAGCAGGCACCACGTTATGTGCAGCAGTTTCGCTATCGTCTGGACGCCGGACGAGCGCCAGCCGCGACGGAGGGTGCCGCCGACAGTGAGGGGGCTGCCCGCCTGCTGACCGTGCAGTTTGATGGGGCGGCTGTGCAGCGTCTGCTGCGAGAGCGCCGCCTGCCGGTCTGGGGGGAGAATCGACCCTCGGGTCTGGTCTGGCTTGGCATTGAGTCCCGCGGGCAGCGCCGGGTGATGCGGCCCGAGCTGGATGATTCCCTGTTGGGCGCCATGACGGGGGCGGCGGAAAAGCGCGGCATCCCCCTGATACTGCCTCTGATGGATCTTGAGGATCAGTCCGGGATTCGGGTCGCCGATCTCTGGGGTGATTTTGAACAGAATATCCGCCGTGCATCCCAGCGCTATTCACCCGACCTGATTGTCACCGGCCGGATGACCCAGCTCTCCGGCCGGCTCTGGCGGGTAACCTGGAATCTTTATCATGGTGACCGGGTCTCGAGCTGGAGTGATGAAGGGAGCGCCCCCATCGAATTGGCCCACGAGGGCGTGGAGCATGTGTCGGATCTGCTGGCGGAGCGGTATGCCCCGGTCGGTGGTGAGGCGAACCTGTCGCGGATCAGGCTGCGGGTAAGCGGTGTGACGGAGCTGACGCAATACGTGGGGGTGGGGCGTTTTCTCCAGTCCCAGAGTTCGGTGGAACGTGCCGATATGGTCTCGGTGGAGCCCGAGGCGGTTACTTATGAGCTGCAGGTGCGGGGGGGTATCCAGGTATTGGAACAGGGACTCGCCCTGGGCGGCATGATCGAGCCGATCACCGATCTGCCGGATGCCGCGCAAACGCTTATTGAGGGAGTCGATCTCTTCTATCGTATGCGGTAACCTCGGAGTGACGGGGATAGCAACCGCTAAGTGAAGCCTGATCGCTTTGCGTAACTTTTAAATTTAACAGCCCCGGGTCCTTTGGTCTTGACAGAGTAGTGATGCTGAAACGCGAAGATATACCTAATCTGATCAGCATATTGCGTATCTTTATATCGGTACCGGTCGTCTGGATGTTGCTGGAGCAGCAGTTTGGCGTCGCGCTGGTGCTGTTTGCCATTGCGGGCATATCGGACGGGCTGGATGGCTATCTGGCCAAACACTACGGCTGGCAGAGCCAGCTCGGCGGCCTGCTGGATCCGCTGGCGGATAAGGTGCTGCTGGTCTCCAGTTATCTGACCCTGGCGCTGATCGGTATCATTCCGGTCTGGCTGGTACTGCTGGTGATACTGCGTGATCTGGTGATTGTGACCGGTGCCCTGGTGTACCATTTTCGGGTGATGGAGCTGACCGCCAATCCCAGTTTTCTCAGTAAAATAAATACTTTTTCACAGATTATCCTGGTGCTGGCGGTTGTTCTGGATCGGGGACTGGTTGCGCTGCCCGCCGTGCTGATAGTTAGCCTGGTCTGGCTGGTTATGGCGACGACGGTCGCCAGCGGGGTGAACTATGTCTGGGTCTGGAGCCGGCTGGCGATGGCGCATCAGAAAGAGCGCTAGCCTCGTTACAATCCGCCCGCTTGTGGGTCTGTCTGCTGTTCCAGAAACGTCTTGATGAAAGGGATTGTCAGTCCGCGTTTCGCCTCGAGCGACGCCTGATCAAGCTGTCTCAGCAGCTGTCTGAGTGAGCCCATATCCCGCTGGGTGTGGCGGAGGATATAGCGGGCGGTCTCGTCACTCAATGCCAGGCCACGTCCGGCTGCGGCTGTGCTCAAGGCCTGAATCTTGTCCTGATCATTCAGTGGCTGCAGCTGATAACAGAGACCCCAGCTCAGGCGCGACAACAGGTCGGGTAACCTGATTGGCAGGTTCAGCGGGCTGCAGCGGGCGGCAACCAGCAGGGACTTGTCCCGTTCCCTGAGTCGGTTGAACAGGCCGAACACACCCTGTTCCCAGTCTGCCTGACCGGCTATCAGTTCAACCCCATCCAGGCAGATCAGGTCCATCTGTTCCAAATCGTCAAAAATAGCCGGTGACAGCTGCGTGGCCTGATCCAGCGGTATGTACAGGGCGCTCCGCCCGCCCTGGTCGGCCAGTTGCGTGGCGGCCTGCAACAGATGGCTTTTGCCGGTTTGCGTTGCACCCCAGAGATAGATGAATGGTTCACCTGATCCCCTGGCGCAGGCAGCCAGATCGGCTACTGCCTGCTGATTGGCAGCCGGGAGATAGCTCTCAAGGCTGGTGCTCTCCGGCAGTGTGAGTCCGAGGGCGAGTTGTTTTGGCATCGGTTACCGGGTGGAGATCAGTTTTTTGGCGATGGATGCCACTCTTTTCCCCATCGCCCGGCAGAGCAGTTTCTCATCTTCAGTGAGTGGCAGCTTGCTGTCGACACCGGCGAGATGACTTGGACCGTAAGGTGTGCCGCCGGAAGTGGTGTGCAGTAACTCGGTCTGACTGTAGGGGAGTCCGGCTATCAGCATGCCGTGGTGCAACAGTGGCAGCATCATGGAGATGAGAGTGGTCTCCTGGCCGCCATGCATGCTGGAAGTGGAGGTGAACACGGCCGCCGGTTTGCCTGCCAGGACGCCGGTCAGCCAGAGTGAGCTGGTGCTGTCAATGAAATGCTTCAGTGGCGCGGCCATGTTACCGAACCGGGTCGGGCTGCCCAGAGCGAGTCCGGCGCAGGCCTCCAGATCGGCTATCGTGACATAGGGTGCACCGCTGTCGGGAACGGCCGGTTCGGTCGCCTCGCAGACAGGGGAGACCGGCGGCACTGTGCGTAGCCTGGCCTGCATCTCCGCTACCTCTTCCACTCCCCGGGCAATCTGCCGGGCCATCTCGGCGGTGGCGCCATAACGGCTGTAGTAAAGCACCAGTATGTCAGCCATCAGAGGATATCCAGTACGCGTTCTGGCGGGCGTCCGATGACCACTTTGCCATCCTTCACCACGATGGGGCGTTCGATCAGTCGCGGGTGCTCCAGCATGGCCTGGATCAGCTGCTCATCCGACAGTTCCGGGTTGTCCAGTCCGGCCTGCTGGTATTCCGCCTCGCCCTGGCGCATCAGCTGACGCGGTTTCAGGCCCAGTGCGTTGAGGATTTCGGTCAGCTCTTCCCTGCTGGGCGGCTGTTTCAGATACTCGATAACCTCTGCTTCAACGCCTTCACCCTCCAGGATCTGCAGGGTCTGGCGGGATTTGCTGCATTGTGGATTGTGATAGATCTTTACCGTCATGGCGATCTCGATGCTCCTGTCCGGGTAACGGCTGTCCATTGTAACCAAACCCGCGGTGTTGAAACAGCGCCGCCGAGTATGCTTATTTACAGCGGTCCTGGAAGGAAAGCGACGGGTATGGTGTATGATCCGACAACAGCCGGCGTAAGAGTTTTTCACTTGACTGTCCATCAGACCAGCCACGCTCGGAATACGGTTTATGAAGTGGAATAATCGCCAATACATGCGAAGAGTCATAAAGATAGCCACCGGCGCATGAGGTAACCGGGATGCATCCATGCCCGAAAACAATCGGCATCCTCCAGGTCAGCGGGAGAGCTGTTTCCGAAATTACATTATTCGCCCTTATTCGCGGCTAGGATTTATCCCGGATACGGCAGAATAAGATGGGTAATCAGGTAATGGAATGGCCGGGCGGAGTGAGATGATGGGACAGAGTGAGAAAGTTGGGGCAGGCGGTATCTTGATGGCATGGAGGCGGGTGCGCCAGTTTGGTGTTCTGATATTTTCCCGCTTCATTGCCGATCATGGGCTGCCCACGGCAGCGGCGCTGACTTTTACCAGCCTGTTGTCAATGGTGCCCCTGATGGCGGTTTCCCTGGCGCTGTTAACAGCCTTTCCCGTCGGCGACCGGGTGGTGATGCAGCTGCAGAACTTCGTGTTCAACAATTTTCTGCCGTCCTCCGGCGAGGTTGTACAGCAGTATCTGAATCAGTTCAGTCAGAAGGCGGCCCGCATGACCGGACCCGGACTGGTCTTTTTGATTGCCACGGCACTGCTGATGATGGCCAATATCGAACGCGCCTTCAACCGCATTTGGCGGATTGACAAACGGCGTCGGCTACTCAGCAGATTCATGGTCTATTGGGCCATATTGACCCTGGGGCCGCTACTGATCGGTTTGAGTGTGGCCGTTACCTCCTACCTGGTATCCATGCCGTTATTGTCCGATACCGCCCAGCTCTTTGGCCCGGACAGCGGCCTGCTTCGGGCAACGCCGGCCATCGCCTCGGCGGTCGCCTTCAGCCTGCTCTACCTGGTGGTGCCCAATCAGCCGGTTCCCCTGGCCCATGCCGTAGCCGGTGGCGTGCTGGCGGCCCTGCTGTTTGAATTGGCCAAACGGATATTTGCCTACTACATCACCCTTTTTCCCGCTTACGAGATGATTTATGGTGCGTTGGCGGTCATACCCCTGTTTCTGGTCTGGCTTTACCTCTCCTGGACAATAACCCTGCTGGGTGCGGAGTTCTGTTGTTGTCTTGCTATTATGGCAAAGCGGCCCCTGTCGCATGCCGGGTTTTCGGCTGATCCGCTGTTGGTCCGCTTTCATCTGATGCGCCTGTTGTCGATGGCGCAGCGGGAAGGTGAGAGCCGGTCGCTGGAGGCGCTGGCCGACCAGCTACCGGAGGCCGGAGAGGAGCAACTGTCTGATCAGCTGCAACTTCTGCAGGAGGCGAACTTTCTGTTCTGTACCGATAGCGGTGGCTGGGTGCTGGCGCGGGACCCGACGAGGGTCACGCTGCTCGATCTGTATCTGGTGCAGCCGGGGCAACTGCCGGACGCGGAGCGGCTTGGTGATTCTGTCCAGCCCTGCGAGCAGGTACTTGCCGAAGTGCTTGGCCGTGCACAACAGGCACTGTCAGAGTCCCTGGCCAGGCCGCTGGATGAACTTTTTCTTTTGGATAGCGATGACACACAACAACAGAATATCTAAAGAGGTGATGCCATGATGCGGTGGCTGCGCCAGCTGATCGGGGTTGTGTTATTGCTGCTCTGTGTGACTGCTGCGCAGGCGATTGATTTTATCCTGCCTGATCTGGATGGCAGGGATCGGTCGCTTGCGGAGTTTCGCGGCAAGTGGCTGCTGGTCAATTTCTGGGCCACCTGGTGTCCGCCCTGTATCGAAGAGATGCCGGAGTTGGAGCGTTTCCATCTGGCGCATAAAGAGCGTGATGCCCTGGTCATCGGGATCAACATGGAGGATATGGCGCCGGAGCGGCTCAAGGGTTTTCTGGCTGAGCGGTCCATCAGCTATCCCATCCTGCTGGCGCCTGTCGATGGCTATACTGCCTTTGGAAGGATTCCGGTGCTGCCCACCTCAATACTCATCTCTCCGGAAGGTGAGGTGGTCACCCGGCATGTCGGGCCGCTCACTGCAGAGATGATTGAACAACTGATTGTACAGGGCGTGCGGCCAGAAAAACCGGCCCCGGTAAATAACAAAGAGTAGGAGTGTCCAGTGACGATCTGTATGCAATATCTGGTCTCGGGAAAGGTGCAGGGCGTATTTTTTCGCGCCTCCACCCGGTTCGAGGCCGAGCGCCTGAAAATTACCGGCTATGCCAGAAACCTGCCTGATGGTCGGGTCGAGGTGCTGGCCTGTGGTGAGGCCGATGCCGTTGATCAGTTGAGAAACTGGCTGACCCGTGGGCCAGCCCAGGCTCGGGTGGAAAGTGTTTCCAGTGAGCCTGCCCCTGTTCAGGAGTTGGCCGAATTTTCAATTCGATAATGCCCGTCAAGGCAATTTATCGTCGTCCGGCAATTGCCGCGGCTACTCTGAAGGCTCATCCGCCGGGTCCGTCCAGGGCCTGAATACGGCCGGCGCCCCATTGATCCGATAGCCTGGATACTGCGTTGCCGGGGTATCCCGGGCCGAGCTGTTCTGCTGCGCCCAATCCTGAGCCCTGTTATCCCGGTCCGATGAAACGGGAGGCGGGGGTGAGTAAGTCTGGTCTGCCGGTTGTTTCTGACCTTGCGGATAGGCGGGTGGCTGGGCGTAGGCAGGGTAGGGCTCCAGCATCGTCGGGGGAACGGGTGTCGGCGCAGCGCCGTCATACATCTGCATCGGTTGCTGGGGCGCTAAGGGCGCGGTGGTGCCGTAGCGGGTATCGTAACCGCTATTTCCATACCCCTGAAAGTAGTTGTTTTCATAACCTGGTGTCGCTGGGGGTGGTGTATAAGACTCCTGTCCATAACCGTGCACTGGCGGATAGCGGTAATCCTGGGGTGGGGCATAGGGGTTGTATGCCGGTGCGGTTCCCTCCTGGTAGTAATAGGGATAGTTATAGCCCGGTGCCGGGTAATAACTGTAGGGATAGGCGGGCGCCGTCGGGTCTCCCCACTCCTGTACAAAATTGTCTGACGGGTAATAATAGGGTGACTCGATATAGGGCTCCGCTTGACCTTGGTAGTAGTCGTAGGGTCCCGTTGCCCCAGGCCCTCCGGGAAAGCCCTCTCCGCTATAATATCCAGGTGTCGGATCGGGATACTGCTCGGCGGCATAGCCGGGGCTGGAGGGGTATGGCTGCTGCGACTGGCCGGTGATGTCCGCTTGAGGCTGGGAGGTGTTGTATTCCGTCGGCGTATCAATGGGGCGCCAGCCGTTGGAGCTATCGTAGCCAGGTGGGTTGTGAGACCCATCCGCCAGTGCGCTGGTCATAACAAGCGTGAGGCAGAAGGCGCTGTGGAAGACCCTTTGCATGGTTATACTCCGTTGAAATGGCCGGGTGATCAGGCGCTCCGGCTCTTGTCATTGGCGTTATCATAACCGGAAAAAGGGACGCATGTCGCTGTTGGACGGCAGGTTCGGGGGCGTGGTCCGGTTCAGTAACCGGCAGTTTTCAGGTCCAGTCCGGGGGGGAGTGCGGCAATCCGGTCAATGCCACTATTAATGCCGCCATCAGGTAGCAGCTCCAGCCAGCGAAATCCCGGCGGAGCTGTGCTGATACCGAATTTGTCCTGATTCTCGATGAACTGGATACAGGTAGAGGGTGTTCCCATCATCCTGACCCCGTTGTGTTCGGCATCAAATGGCTGATGGATATGTCCCCAGATCACCCCTTTCGCGTTGTCATAGTGATCGAGAATGGAGAGAAAAGGCTCGGGATTATCCAGTGCCATCTTGTCCATCCAGGCGCTGTTAATATGGACGGGATGGTGGTGCAGGGCAATGAGTGCGTGCCGATCGGTATTTTCGCGCAACGAGCGTTCGAGGGTCTGCAGCTCCCGGTCACTCAGGTGTCCACCCTCGGAGTGCGGCTGGGTGGAGTCGAGCATGATAATGACCCAGTTACCCAGTTTTACCTCTTTGGGGACTTCCACCAGGCCACCGCGCATATGCCTGGTGAGCATTTCCGGATTGTCATGGTTTCCCGGCAGGCAACAGGCCTTGATGCCGAATTCCTGGACACTGTTTCGGAGTCTCGTATAGCCGACAGCGGAGGCGTCGTGGACCAGGTCACCGGTCAAAAGCAACAGATCGGTCTGTGATTTTTGCTGTGCGGCAAGCGCCATTACCCATTCGAAGCTGATCTGGGTATTGATGCCGGCAAGCTTCCAATCCAGGCTGGTGTGCAGATGGCAGTCAGTAATCTGCAATACCCGGATGGGCCGCTGTTGATTGGCGGGCCTGGAGCTTTGGCTGTTCAGCTTGACGATGTCTTGGGCCATATTGGAATCAGATTGCGACCGGTATAGCTAAATATTAAGGCATGGGGGGCAATTTTGTATCCGGCATAGGTGTGATGAATGCGGCAATAAAGGCCCGGTATAGTGGTTTTTTCCCTGAAACCTGATTTTTTGTGGACTGTATCACATTTGCTTCCTGGGACACCCTGGTGCGCCCCGGGACCCATGGGGATGGACGGCTGGACACCGATATCCCGCTCTGCCTGGCACAAAACAGTGGTGGTGGGCGATGTGGCTTCCTGCACAAAAGCTCCTGGCGGTGAGGCGAAGCAGAGGGTCAGACCTGATGTGCGTATCCTGACCCTCGATGGTGGTTCCCTCTAGAAGAGACTCAGAAATTATCGGTAGAGACGAAGAGGCCTACCCGTAGGTCCTTTGCGGTATAGATTTCCCGTCCGTCCACTTTCATGACCGCATCGGCCACACCCATCACCAGACGGCGGGTGATGACCCGCTTCAGATCGATCTGATAAGTCACCTTTTTAGCCGAGGGCAATACCTGTCCAGTGAATTTCACTTCGCCCACGCCCAGCGCCCGGCCATGTCCGGGATTGCCCAGCCAGGCCAGATAGAAGCCGACAGCCTGCCACATGGCGTCCAGTCCCAGACAGCCCGGCATCACCGGGTCACCTGGAAAGTGACACTCAAAAAACCAGAGATCCGGGGTGATATCCAGTTCGGCCTGAATCTCGCCCTTGCCGTAAATGCCGCCTTCATCGGCAATCCGGGTGATCCTGTCCATCATCAGCATGTTGGGGACCGGCAGCTGAGCATTGCCCTCACCAAACATTCTGCCGTAACCGCAGTCCAGCAACTGTTCTCTTGTAAAACTTTCTACTTTAGCCATGGATCCAGTTTCTCTCGTGTTATTGCCTTCAGGGGTGGGCCATTGTTCCTGATCTATTCTGCCTCAGGCCCTTGGGCTCAATTGTTCCTGAAGGAAGGGTAGTATCCGTTCGATTTCGATCATGCTGTTGTCATTGTCGGTTCTGCCACGGTATTCCAGTTTGCCCTCATCCAGGCTGCGCTCGCCGATCACAATCCGGTGTGGTATGCCGATCAGCTCCATATCCGCAAACATGGCACCGGGACGGGCGCCGCGATCATCCAGCAACACCTCAATGCCGGCCGAGGTTAATTCCTGGTAGAGCTGCTCGGTGGCCTCGCGTACCCTATGCGATTTATCCATCTTCATGGGGCAGAGGGCAACCTGGAAGGGGGCGATGGCCGCCGGCCAGATAATACCCTTGTCATCGTGATTCTGTTCGATGGCCGCCGCCACGACGCGGGAGACGCCGATTCCGTAGCAGCCCATCTCCATGATCAGGCTGCGGCCATTTTCATCCAGTACACTGGCTTTCATCGCCGCGCTGTACTTGTTGCCGAGCTGGAAAATATGTCCCACCTCAATACCCCTGGCGATGGTCAGTACCCCTTTGCCGTCGGGGCTGGGATCACCCTCCTGCACGTTACGGATATCGACGATCCTGGGAGTAGGCAGATCACGCTCCCAGTTGATGCCGAAGTAGTGTTTATCATCCTGGTTGGCGCCCGCACTGAAATCGGCAATGAGGGCGACAGAGCGATCGATGATACAGGGTATCGGCAAGTTGATCGGGCCGAGGGATCCGGGACCTGCACCGATAGTGGCGCGGATCTGCTCCTCACTGGCGAAGGTGAGGGGCGCGGCCACCTCGGGCAGCTTCTCCGCCTTGATCTCGTTCAGTTCATGGTCGCCGCGCACCAGCAACGCAACAAATTCCGAATCATAGTCCTCGGTCGCCGCCACAATCAGGGTCTTGACGGTCTTTTCGATCGGTTGCCGGAACTGCTCCACCAGGTCCTGGATGGTTCGGGTATCGGGCGTGTCGACCAGTCGCAGCTCCTCGGCCGGTGCCGGGAGTGCGCCGCCGAGCGCCACGGCCTCGGCGGTCTCAATATTGGCCGCATAATCGCTTTCGGTGGAGAAGGCGATGGCGTCCTCGCCGGAATCGGCCAGCACGTGGAACTCTTTCGAGGCGCTGCCGCCGATGCTGCCGCTGTCCGCCTGTACCGCCCTGAAATCCAGGCCACAGCGGGTGAAGATGCGGCTGTAGGTCTCATGCATCAGGTCATAGGTCTGCTGCAGCGACTCCTGGTCGACATGGAAGGAGTAGGCGTCCTTCATCAGGAACTCGCGCGCGCGCATGACGCCGAAGCGGGGTCTGATTTCGTCGCGGAACTTGGTCTGGATCTGGTAGAAGTTGACCGGTAGCTGCTTGTAGCTGTGCAGTTCGTTACGGGCCAGCTCGGTAATGATCTCCTCATGGGTGGGGCCGTAACAGAACGCCCGCTTGTGCCGGTCATTGAGCCGCAGCAGCTCCGGGCCATACTGCTCCCAGCGTCCTGACTCCTGCCACAGCTCGGCCGGCTGGATGGAGGGCATTAGCACCTCCAGGGCGCCGGAGCGATCCATCTCTTCCCGAACAATGGATTCTATCTTGCGCAGTACTTTCAGACCCAACGGCAACCAGGTGTAGAGTCCGGCCGCGAGCTTGCGGATCATGCCGGCCCGGATCATCAGCTGATGACTGCTGATCTCGGCGTCGGAGGGGGTCTCCTTTACGGTCTGAAGGGGAAATTGGGATGTACGCATGTCCAGTGTCCAGGGGGTGTGGGTGCAAAAGGCGTTTATTCTAACGGTATGCCATGACCGGGACAAATGGATAACGTACATTGCATCAGGCCGGATCTTTGCCATTCACGGCTTCAGCATTCCCCCTGGTTGCCGAAAAAACCTACTGGACGTTAGATTTCACCGGCGGTAGCCCATTGCTCATCACCTCAGTCACAGATCGCTATGCCCCCCTGTCCGAATGCCTGCGGTATCGGCTGCGCTGGGTAGTATTGGCAATGACGCTTCTGCTTGGTGGTTTGGTGGCGGGTGAATCCCTGGTCAGCATGTCGCTGATCCAGTGGGTAAAGCAGAAATACGGGGAACCGGCGGCGGGCAGGGTGAGTGAGTGGCAGACCTTGATGGAGAGTCGTCAGGAGGGCAGTGAAACCGACAAGTTGATCCTGGTGAATGACTTCTTTAATCGACTGGCTTATAGATCCGACCTGAATATCTGGGGCAAGGAGGATTACTGGGCCACGCCGGTTGAGGCGCTGGGCCGTGGGCAGGCCGACTGTGAAGACTACTCCATCGCCAAATACTTTACCCTGCGCGAGATGGGTGTGCCGGAAGAGAAAATGCGCATCATGTATGTCAAGGCGCTGGAGCTGAACCAGGCGCACATGGTGTTGACCTACTATCCGCAGGAGAGTGGGGTGCCCCTGGTGCTGGACAATCTTAATGGCCAGATTCTTTCTGCCGACAAGCGCGGGGATCTGGCGCCGGTCTACAGTTTCAACGCAGAGGGTCTCTGGCTGGCCAAGAGCCGGGGGCGAGGGGAGAAAGTGGGTTCGTCCAGCAGAATCAGCCTGTGGCAGGACCTGCAAGCCAGAATGACCAGGGAGATGGTGCAATGAAGCGTGGTCTGCACATTATGTCGGCAAAACAACCTGATAACAGGTGGAGGCCCGGGGTGAGCAACCCGGGGGTACAACTATGACCTTGCCAAAACAACTGGTGACGCTGATCGTCACGCTTCTGTTGCTGGTGTTTCTCGGGACCTTCCTGGTGACCGTGCACAATACCCGGGACTACCTGGAGAAACAGCTTGAGTCACATGCCCAGGATGCCGCCACTTCCCTGGGTTTATCGATTTCACCATATCTGGGGCAGATGGATCTCGCCACCGTGACCTCGATGACCGATGCCATATTTGATCGCGGATTCTATCGCTCAATCCGGATTGAGGATATGCAGGGCAAACCTTTGGTTGATCGGGTGTTGCCGGTACAGCTCGAAGATGTGCCCGAATGGTTTATCAATATGCTGCCGCTGACAACGCCGGAGGGCGAGGCGGTATTGATGGATGGCTGGATGCAGCGCGGCAGGGTGGTGATCAGCAGTCATCCGGGTTACGCCTATCGCCAGCTCTGGCAAAACGTTACCGACACCCTGCGCTGGTTTCTGGCCAGTACCGCGCTCGCCCTGTTGGTCGGTGTGTTGCTGCTGAAGCGGGTATTGCGGCCCCTCAAATCGGTTGAGGGGCAGGCCGATGCCATTTGTAATCGTGAATTTCCAATCCTCGCGCCGTTGCCCAGGACACCCGATATCCGCCGTATTGTCGAAGCGATGAACCGGATGTCCGCCAAGGTAGGGCAGATGCTGGATGAATTGGAGCGTCTCGCGGCCGGTTTCAGACAGCAGGCGTACCAGCATCCAGTGACCGGCCTGGCGAACAAACGGTTCTTTATGGATTTGCTGGTGAATCAGATCAATTCCACCGAGGTTTTTTCCCGTGGGGTACTCTGTCTGGTGCAGTTGAAGGACTTTAAACGCTATAACGACGAGCAGGGTTACAGTGCTGGCGATGCCTTGTTGGAATCGACGGCAGAAGAGTTGGAAAAAGTGTCGAAGCAGTGGCCCAGAAGCCAGCTTGCCCACCTTGCGGGTGCTGATTTCGCACTACTCGTTGAAGAGTGTACCGGTGAGCAGATCGCACAGCTCGCCGAGCAGTTGGTGGTAGCGCTGACCGGGCTGTACAGTACCGGCAGGTTGGATGATCCGGATGTGGGACATATCGGTATCGGCTACTTTGATGGTTGCCAGAGTGCCTCGGAGCTGCTGGCGGAAGCCGATATGGCGTTGCGTATCGCACAGAGCAAGGGCGCCAATGAATGGCATCTGAGCCGGGCTGACGAGCTTGAGTCCGGCCAGGTGAGTGGCGCCACGGAGTGGCGGGAGTTTATCGGGGTGGCTCTGGAGCGCGACTGTATTCAGCTTCTATATCAACCAGTTGTCTCGTGTAGCGACGGACGGCTGTTGCATCGGGAAGTGCTGGTCAGGATTCCGCAGGATCTGGACAACCCCGAACAGGGTTCCCTGCTGACCGCGGGCCTGTTTATGCCTCAAGCGGAGCGTCTGCAGTTAACGGCGGAAATCGACAAGGCTGTGATCAGTCAACTGCTGGGGCGTCTGCAAAATTCTCCGGATGACCGGGCCCACTATGCGGTCAACCTCTCTCTGCATACGATTACCAGCGCCGGTTTCATGGAGTGGCTGGCAAGCAAGCTGGCGGAACACCGTGCCTTGGCCCAGCGGCTCATCTTTGAACTGCCGGAGTATGGGGTCGTGTCCTTGCTTGACAAGGTGATGGGGATGTTGGAACTGGTCAGCGGTTTTGGTGCAAAGCTTTCAATCGACCATTTCGGCAGGAGCTTCAGTTCCCTGGCTTACCTGCGTTCCATAAAGATCGATTATCTCAAGATCGATGGCAGTTTTATGCGTTCCATCGACGCAAGCAGGGATAATCAGTTTTTTGTGCAGGCCCTGGCGGAGATTGCCCATGGGCTGGAGATTGTCGTGATTGCGGAGGCGGTTGAAACCGAGTCGGTCTGGGCGTTGTTGCCGGCGTTGCATGTGGATGGCGCTCAGGGCTACCTTATCGGTCGGCCTGAATAGGGGGTGTTCCCGGTTCTAAAACTTTATCAGGTCAAAATAAAAGACCCCGAAGACATCCATGCCTTCAGGGTCACCGTCAAATTCTTTATGGCGGAAGGTGGAGTCCTTTCGCCCATCCTTGGAGAGTATTGCCGATCCTTGGCCTTCCTTGTTGACGGTGGTTAGAGTTTGGACAGGTTGGTCGGCGTTGTCTGTAGGGCGAGCACGGTCGATCTGTAGGGAATATCCTAAGCTGACTATTTGTCACAAAACTCAGAGATCTGCGCCTTGCTCTGTTCAATCTTCTGCTGACGCTCTTCCTCCGTGAGGCGCTTATAAAGACCGTCCGGCGTCTTTACCAGTTTATTTCCGAGACTGGTATACAGGTTGAGGTTGTGTTGGGCGGCGGCACAGTTTTCCGATTTTATCTTGTTGGATTCGGCGATCTCCTCCTTGCTGGGGCCATTCGCCGGTTTCCCCGCACTTTCCTGGGATGGATCGCCGGATTGGGTCGCGACATCGGTGGCCGGTTGTTTCCGGGGAGTCGATGTGGAGGTGTTGATCTTTACTTCGGCCGCTTCACCCGATGCCGGGGGGGATTGTGAGTAGACAGTGGTGCCGTTCTCGTCAACCCAACGGTACATGCGAGCATCGGCTGCCCCGGTCCAGGAGATTGCCAGCACCAAGGGCAACAGTGTTCGGATAATCATGCGCATCATCCTTGTTATATTGTTTATGGGAGGTCGCCGTCATTGTAGGGTTTGCGTTCGGGGTCAGCAAGGATGGATTTCGCAAAACAGTGCTTTTCAATGGCTGTGATTAATACCTGGAAGTCGCGTGGAAAAATTGAGCTAGTACCGATCGGGCAGCGATTAGTGATACTGGTGGTGTTGTTAATTACCGCATGAATAATGTGTATTAACCGGCGTGGTCGTGCGATCTGGCCGAATCGCGCCCATACTTCCCGCTCATCGCCTTTGTAGCTTGACCTGTCTGACGTATATGAGTAATTTGTACCGTTCGATTTTTCCCTTGTACATTGTGCCGACCGGCGTGGTAAAAGCCCGTAAACCGGTTGGTTGGGAGGTTATTTGTGGAATTGAGTGGTGCCGAGATCGTCATTCAGTGTTTGAAAGACGAAGGCGTTGAGCATGTGTTTGGTTATCCTGGCGGGGCGGTGCTCCATATCTATGATGCGCTGTTCAAGCAGGATTTTGTCAAGCATATACTGGTGCGGCATGAACAGGCGGCAACCCATGCCGCAGATGGCTATGCCCGATCGACCGGCAAGCCGGGTGTTGCGCTGGTAACCTCGGGACCCGGTGCGACCAATGCAGTGACCGGTATTGCCACGGCATTCATGGATTCTGTTCCCATGGTGGTGCTCACCGGCCAGGTGCCGACGCCCTTTATCGGCAGCGACGCCTTCCAGGAAGTGGACACGGTCGGTATCACCCGTCCCTGCGTGAAGCACAATTTCCTGATCAAGGATGTCAGGGATATCGCCGAAACCATGAAGAAAGCATTTTATATTGCTACCTCTGGCAGGCCGGGTCCGGTCGTGGTGGATATTCCCAAGGATATTACCGATCCCAATAAAAAGATCCCTTACGACTATCCCAAGAAAATCAAGATGCGCTCCTACAACCCGGTGCTCAAGGGGCACCTGGGGCAGATCAAAAAGGCGGTCAATCTGATGTTGAGCGCCGAGCGACCGGTGTTCTACACCGGTGGTGGCGTGGTGCTGGGTGATGCCAGCGAGGAGCTGACCGAGTTGACCCGGGAGCTCGGTTTTCCGATCACCAATACCCTGATGGGTCTTGGCGCATATCCATCCAGTGACAAGCAGTTCATTGGTATGCTGGGTATGCACGGTACCTATGAGGCCAATATGGCTATGCACGATACCGACGTGCTGATTGCCATCGGGGCGCGCTTCGATGACCGTGTCACCGGGCATATCGCCCACTTCTGCCCGAATGCCAAGATCATTCATGTGGATATAGATCCCTCTTCCATTTCCAAGAATGTCCGGGTCGATGTGCCGATCGTGGGGCCGGTGAAGTCGGTGCTGCAGGATATGCTGCGGATTCTCAAGGAGGGCAAGAAGCGCCCCAATAGCGCGGCATTGAAGAAATGGTGGGCACAGATTGATAGCTGGCGTGGCGCCGACTGTCTCAGTTACGACAGAAACCACGCGCAGATCAAGCCGCAGTTTGCGGTAGAGACCCTGCACAAAATTACCCGGGGTGACGCCTTTGTCGCCTCGGATGTGGGACAGCATCAGATGTTTGCGGCCCAGTTTTACGGTTTTGACAAGCCGCGGCGCTGGGTCAACTCTGGTGGACTCGGTACCATGGGGTTCGGTCTGCCGGCTGCCATGGGCATCCAGATTGCCCATCCCGGCGCAGATGTGGCGCTGGTCACCGGCGAGGCCAGTATCCAGATGTGTATCCAGGAGCTGGCTACCTGCAAGCAACATGACCTGCCGATCAAGATCATGCTGCTGAACAACGGTTATATGGGCATGGTGCGTCAGTGGCAGGAATTTTTCTATGACGGACGCTACTCACACTCCTATGTGGATGCGCTACCGGACTTTGTGAAACTGGCCGAGAGCTTTGGTCATGTGGGCATGAAGATCGAGCGTCCGCAGGATCTGGAGGGGGCGATGAAAGAGGCCTTTGACCTGAAGGACCGTCTGGTGTTTATGGATGTGGTGGTTGATCCCACGGAAAATGTCTACCCGATGATCCAGGCGGGCAAGGGCCACCACGAGATGTATCTTCCCCCAAAAAGTGAGCTGGTCTAACCATGAGACATATAATTTCAATTCTGATGGAGAATGAAGCCGGGGCGCTCTCACGGGTGGCCGGGCTGTTTTCTGCCCGCGGCTACAATATTGAATCCCTGACGGTGGCGCCGACCGAGGATGCCTCCCTTTCACGCATGACCCTGGTAACCAGTGGGGATGAGAACATCATCGAACAGATCACCAAGCAGTTGAACAAGCTGGTGGAAGTGGTCAAGCTGCTGGACCTCTCCGAAGGCCCCCATGTGGAAAGGGAGATGATGCTGATCAAGGTGAAAGCCGAAAAGACCCAGCGTGATGAGATCAAGCGGTTGGTGGATATCTTTCGCGGTAAGATTATCGATGTCACCGACTCCAGCTATCTGATCGAGATGACCGGGCAGGCGAGCAAGCTGGATGCTTTCGTCAATGCCGTGGAAGAGGATCTGGTTGTCGAGGTGGTCCGTACCGGACCGTCCGGCATCTCCCGTGGCGCCAAGGGCCTTAGCCTCTGATTGCGATTATGCGGGCCGAATAGAATAACAACATTGAATAGACATGCTGGCTGGTGTGTCCCTGGATAGAAGCTATTTTTTGAAGGTACTACTGAAATGACCATGAACATCTATTACGACAAAGACGCCGACCTCTCTCTGATCCAGGGTAAAAAGGTCACGATTGTAGGTTACGGCTCCCAGGGCCATGCCCATGCCAACAACCTGAAAGACTCCGGTGTCGATGTTACCGTCGCCCTGCGCGCCGGTTCCGCCTCCGCCGTCAAGGCGGAGAATGCCGGGTTGAAGGTAAAGAGCGTGGAAGAGGCGGTCGCTGAGGCTGATTTGGTGATGGTGCTGACGCCGGACGAATTCCAGTCGGTACTCTACCGGGATCAGCTGGAGCCGCATCTGAAACAGGGTGCTACCCTGGCCTTCGCCCACGGATTTGCCATCCACTACAACCAGGTGGTGCCGCGCGCCGATCTGGATGTGATCATGATCGCGCCCAAGGCACCTGGCCATACCGTGCGTTCAGAATTCGAGCGTGGCGGTGGTATCCCGGACCTGATCGCCATCTACCAGGATGCCAGCGGTCAGGCCAAGGATATTGCCCTCTCCTACGCCTCCGCCATCGGCGGCGGTCGCACCGGTATTATCGAAACCACCTTCAAGGACGAGACCGAAACCGACCTGTTCGGTGAGCAGGCGGTACTCTGCGGTGGTGCTGTAGAGCTGGTCAAGGCCGGATTCGAAACCCTTACAGAAGCCGGGTATGCCCCTGAGATGGCCTACTTCGAGTGTCTGCACGAGCTGAAGTTGATTGTCGATCTGATGTACGAGGGCGGTATCGCCAACATGAACTACTCCATCTCCAACAATGCGGAGTATGGTGAGTACGTGACCGGCTCCAAGGTGATCAATGACGAGAGCCGGGCGGCCATGCGCGAGTGCCTGAAGAACATCCAGACCGGTAACTACGCCAAGCGCTTCATCAGTGAAGGTCAGTCCAACTATCCCGAGATGACTGCCATGCGGCGTCTGAACGCGGCCCACGACATCGAGGTGGTGGGTGAGCGTCTGCGCAGCATGATGCCGTGGATCAAGAAGATCGTGGACAAGTCCAAGAACTGATCTGATCACATCTGCTTGATAAGAACCGCAGGTTGCCGGTCGTGCAACCTGCGGTTTTTTGTTTGGGAAATTGCCCGGATTGGTCCGGCCGATTACTGTCTTTGCCTGATAACTCCTTTATAATCAGGCCAGTTTAACCAAAACAGGAAAGCAAGCCATGCCGGAGACCCCTCCGCAGCAGAAACGTAGCCGTGGCATCTATCTGTTGCCCAATCTGTTCACCACGGCTGCCCTGTTCAGTGGATTTTATGCCGTGCTGGCTGCCATGAACGGCAAGTTCGAGCATGCCGCCGTGGCCATTTTCGTGGCCATGGTGATGGACGGGCTGGATGGTCGGGTGGCGCGCATGACCAATACCCAGACCGCCTTTGGTGCCGAATATGACAGTCTCTCCGATATGGTGGCATTCGGACTGGCCCCCTCGCTGGTGATCTATGTCTGGTCCCTGAACAACCTGGGCAAGCTCGGCTGGTTGGCCGCCTTTATCTATACTGCCGGTGCGGCGCTGCGTCTGGCCCGTTTCAATACCCAGGTGGGCACGGCCGACAAGCGTTATTTTCAGGGTTTGCCGAGCCCTGCCGCCGCCGCCATTCTGGCTGGCAGTGTCTGGGTCGCCGTCGAATACCAGATCCAGGGTGTCGATGTCTCCTATCTGGCCTGCTTCATTACCCTGGCGGCCGGTCTGTTGATGGTCAGCAATGTGCGCTACAACAGCTTCAAGGAGATCGATTTCAAGGGCAAGATCCCCTTCATGACGGTCGTGGTGATGATGCTGGTGCTGGCGGTGGTGATCAGCCAGCCGCCGACGGTGCTGTTCGTCCTGTTCATGGTCTACGCGATCTCCGGACCGGTGTTGACCCTGCGCTATCTACAGCAACGCAGAGCGGAACGACGGGCGGCACAGAGAAGTGATACGCCGTCGAAACAAGAGGAGCATCCGGAAGAGTGAGGTGATGGCGGGATCACCCCGATATTGCGTAAGGTAAATATCCCAGCGCTTGGCAACAGGAAAACCTTGCGGTATATTCGAGCGAGATCCAGGTACAGGACACCGATGAAACCATTCAACGCACACTCTATCCAGCACACTGCCCAGCGGGCGGTCGTGTCTGTGCGTCCCCGCCACGCTCTCCTGCTGCTCTCCCTGCTGCTACTGCCCTGTGGGGCATAAAACGACACATGCCCTGGCGAGGGCCAAGCACGCAGACAAAACGAATTCAAGAATAGATGTAGAGGATGATTCAGCGCATGGGTGACTGGATCGATCCGGGAGCAGATGATGAGCAATCCAGACAAGTTATTTATATTTGATACCACCTTGCGTGACGGTGAGCAGAGTCCTGGGGCGTCCATGACCAAGGATGAGAAGCTGCGTATCGCCAAGGCGCTGGAAAAGATGCGGGTCGATATTATCGAGGCGGGATTTCCCATCGCCAGTCCAGGGGATTTTGATGCCGTGCAGACCATTGCCCGTACCATCAAGGACAGTACCGTCTGCGGTCTTGCCCGGGCGCTGGAAGCGGATATCGATCGGGCCGGAGAGGCGTTGAAGGAGGCCAATTCCGGTCGCATTCATACCTTTATTGCCACCTCGCCGATTCATATGCAGCAGAAACTGCGCATGACGCCGGACCAGGTGGTGGAGCAGGCGGTCTGGGCGGTCAAGCGGGCGCGCCGATACACCGATAATGTGGAGTTTTCGCCGGAAGATGCAGGCCGGTCCGAGATCGATTTTCTCTGTCGGGTGATCGAACAGGCGATTGCGGCCGGTGCCACCACCATCAATGTACCGGACACCGTAGGTTATAACCTGCCGCAGCAGTTTGGCGAGACCATCCGCACCCTGATCGAGCGTATTCCCAATTCCGACAAGGCGATCTTCTCAGTCCACTGCCATAACGACCTTGGCTTGGCGGTAGCCAACTCGCTGGCCGCCGTCACCCAGGGTGCGCGGCAGGTGGAGTGCACCATCAACGGCCTGGGTGAACGGGCGGGTAATGCCTCGCTGGAAGAGGTGGTGATGGCGGTACGCACCCGCCGTGATCTGTTCACCTGCGACAGCACACTGGACACTACCCAGATCGTCAATTGTTCACGCCTGGTGTCGGGCATTACCGGCTTTCCGGTGCAGCCGAACAAGGCAATCGTGGGTGCAAACGCCTTTGCCCATGAGTCGGGCATCCATCAGGATGGTGTGCTCAAGCATCGTGAAACTTACGAAATCATGCGTGCCGAGGATGTGGGCTGGAGCCAGAACCGAATGGTGATGGGCAAGCACTCCGGGCGGAACGCCTTCCGCACCCGGCTGGAAGAGCTCGGCATCACCTTTGACTCGGAGGAGGAGATTAATGACGCCTTCCGCCGTTTCAAGGACCTGGCCGACAAGAAGCACGAGATTTTTGATGAAGATCTGCAGGCACTGGTTTCGGATGCTGGTTTCAGTGCCGAAAATGAGCATATCAAGCTGATCTCGCTCAAGGTCTGTTCGGAGACCGGGGAGATTCCCAACGCCCGGGTGGTGCTCTCGGTGGATGAGCGGGAGATGTCGGGCGAGGCGAGTGGCAGCGGTCCGGTGGACGCCGCCTTCAAGGCGATCGAATCCATGGTCCAGAGCAACGCCGAGTTGCAGCTCTACTCGGTCAATGCCATTACCAGCGGTACCGATGCACAGGGCGAGGTGACCGTCAGGCTGCAGCGCAATGGCGGGATCGTGAATGGCCAGGGTGCCGATACCGATATCGTGATCGCCTCGGCCAAGGCCTATGTCAATGCCGTCAATCGACTGGATCAGGAGCACAAGGCTCACCCGCAGGGTGACGTCTAGCTCCTGAGCTGAACCTGATGAACGAAGCAGAGCGACGGGAATATTTGCAGGCCATGGGTATCCATTACTGGATACCCAGGTCCGCCTTGGATGGAGACGCTGCGGCATCGGGCGGCGCGGAGCAGGAGGCGGTTCCACCCGCCGCTCCACCTGTCCCGGTTGCAGCGCCAAAACCAGATATGACCGTTGCACGGCAGCGCCCGGCCCCGGACGAACCACCGCCCTGGCTGGATGAGGTGCCGCCGCCATCGAATGAGTATCTGCCCACGTTGGATCATGCGGAGCATGTCGGAGAGTTGGGCCCGGCCGGTCTCCTGGATGATGGGGTGAGCCAACTGGACTGGCCGGCACTCGCGGCCCGGGTTGCCCAGTGTCAGGCGTGTGAGCTGCACAAGACCCGAACCCAGACCGTGTTCGGGGTGGGGCGGCAGAATGCTGACCTGATGATCATCGGAGAAGCGCCCGGAGCCGATGAAGACCGAAAGGGTGAACCCTTCGTGGGGCGGGCCGGACAGCTGCTCAATGCCATGCTGAAGGCGATCGGCCTGCAGCGCGAACAGGTCTATATCGCCAATATCCTGAAATGCCGGCCGCCGGGGAATCGGGACCCGCGGGCGGAGGAAGCCTTGAAATGTGCACCCTACCTGCAACGTCAGGTGGCACTGCTCAAACCAAGAGCCATCCTGGCTGTCGGCGCCGTGGCGGCGAGAAACCTGCTGCAGAGTGATGACGCCGTGGGGCGGTTGCGGGGCGGCCAGCATGAATATAACGGCATCCCCGTAGTGGTCACTTATCATCCGGCCTATCTGCTGCGCTCGCCGGAGCAGAAGGCCAAGGCCTGGCAGGACCTGCAGAAGGCTGCCCGGTTGGTTCAATGAACCGGTCGTTCTGAATTCGATCTCATGAGCGCCATACTCAGGGACCCGCTACTCCGGATTCGCCCGCTCAGGGAAGACGATATCGACGCCATTATGACGGTGGAGCATCGCTGTTACGATCATCCCTGGACAGCCGGTATCTTCCGGGATTCCCTGCGGGTGGGTTATGTCTGCTGGGGTTATTTTCTGGATCGGCGGCTGGTGGGATACGGTGTCATGTCGGTGGCTGCCGGTGAGGCCCATGTGCTGAATATCTGCACCGATCCCGAAATGCGTGGGCAGGGGCTCGCGCGCCGCCTGATGCAGCGCCTGATCAACCAGGCACGGGAGCGCGAGGCCGATACGGTTTTTCTGGAGGTGCGGGCCAGTAACCGGGTCGCCTTGGGGCTGTATGAGTCCCTGGGATTCAACGAGATCGGTCTACGGCGCGGCTATTATCCGGCCGACAAGGGCCGGGAAGACGCCATCCTGCTGGCCAAGGCGTTGTAAGAAGCCGGATGTCGGGTTACGCCCTGCGGGCTAACACGACCTACGATTTTAATGCCTCGGTAGGTCGGATTAGCGCAGCGTAATCCGACGGTGGTGGCCGGTTAGTACAGCGGGTCCGATTGGGGCCCGGCGGTGTTATCTTCGACACGCCCTGGTGGGGCATCTATGGTCGGGGCTTCCCCGTCGTCGGGTTACGCCCTGGCGGGCTAACCCGGTCTACAAATTGCTGTATAATCCCGCTTTTGTCAGCAAGCAGCAGATCCCCCATGTCCGAACTTCTCAAGCAACTGCAACGGCGGCGTACCTTCGCTATTATCTCTCACCCGGACGCCGGTAAAACCACCTTAACGGAAAAGCTGCTGTTGTTTGGCGGGGCAATCCAGATGGCCGGCACGGTAAAGGGGCGCAAAGCGGCCCGGCATGCCACCTCCGACTGGATGGAGATGGAGAAGGAGCGTGGTATCTCCGTCACCTCTTCGGTGATGCAGTTCGCCTACGGTAATGGCATTGTAAATCTGCTGGATACCCCGGGACATGAGGACTTTTCCGAAGACACCTATCGTACCCTGACCGCGGTGGACTCCGCGCTGATGGTGATTGACGTGGCCAAGGGCGTCGAGTCCCGCACCATCAAGCTGATGGAGGTGTGTCGCATGCGCGACACGCCGATTCTCACCTTCGTCAACAAGCTGGATCGGGAGGGACGGGATGCCCTGGACATTCTCGATGAGATCGAGGAGGTGCTGCAGATCAAGTGTGCGCCGGTCACCTGGCCCATTGGCATGGGAAAGCGGCTCAAGGGGGTATTTGATCTGCGTACCGAGACCACCCATCTCTTCTCCGCCACCCATGGGGGGAAGATCCAGGCCGGTGAGTTGATCGAGGGGCTGGACAACCCGCGCCTGGATGCGGTGCTGGGCGATATGGCGGAGGAGTTGCGCGAAGAGATCGACCTGGTGCGCGGCGCCAGCCATGCACTGGATCTGGATGCCTACCTGCGCGGCGAGCTGACTCCCGTGTTCTTTGGCTCGGCGATCAATAACTTCGGTGTCAAGGAGCTGCTGGACGCCTTTGTTCAGTATGCCCCGGCGCCTCGTGCACGGGAGACCCGGCAGCGCCTGGTGGAGCCGGGGGAGGAGAAGTTCTCAGGTTTTATTTTCAAGATACAAGCCAATATGGACCCGGCCCACCGGGACCGCATCGCCTTTATGCGGGTCTGTTCCGGCAGCTACAAAAAAGGCATGAAAATGCACCATGTCCGTAGCGGCAAAACGGTGCAGATCAGCAACGCCATTACCTTCCAGGCCGATGAGCGCAAGCATGTGGAAGAGGCGTGGCCGGGCGACATCATCGGCTTGCATAATCACGGCACGATACAGATTGGTGATACCTTCACCGATGGCGAGGAGCTGAAATATGAGGGCATTCCCTATTTTGCCCCCGAGCTGTTCCGTCGCGTCGTACTGAAGGACCCGCTGCGTCTGAAGGCATTGCAGAAGGGGGTGCTGCAGCTCTGCGAGGAGGGCGCCACACAGGTGTTCCGGCCGTTGAAGAATAACGACATGATCCTGGGTGCGGTGGGCGTGCTGCAGTTCGAGGTGGCGGCCCACCGGCTGAAGGGGGAGTATGGTGTGGAGGCGATCGTCGAGCCGGTAGGCGTCAACACCGCCCGCTGGGTGGAGTGTGATGATCCCAAGATGCTGGAGCAGTTCCGCGCCAAGGCCCACGAGAACCTGGCACTGGATGGGGATGACCAGCTGGTCTATCTGGCACCGACCCGGGTCAACTTGAGCCTGGCCGAAGAGCGCTGGCCAAAAATCCGCTTCCTGGCGACCCGGGAGTTGTAAATAGCCTGGATCAATGGCCAATGGGCGAGTTATTCGACCGTCAAAATGAATCACCTGTAGGAGCGGCGCGGCGCCGCGAATTCGGCCCGGGGCGGGCCTCCTGCAGTGGGTATTTAAAAGACCAGGCAATGCGGCAATCTCTCTGTTGGCGTATCGCCTGGTCACCAGGACTTTTCGCAATGCCTGCTCGGGCTTGGCGAGAAATTAATATAGTTGTAGGTCTAGCCGTAATACACCTGCCGGATACCGGTTAAAGCAACCGCTTGCATGCGCTATGATCGGCTGAGAATTTTTACGAGGTAGCAGTGATGGAAATTGAAGCAATTGTCAATCTGATCGAGACCGGGTTGCCGGGCTGTCAGGCCCAGGTGACCGGCGACGGCAGGCATTTCGAGGCGGTGGTGATCAGCGAGGAGTTTGAGGGCAAGAGTCCGATTCAGAAACAGCGGATGGTGATGGCCACGGTCAAGACTCAACTGGAGAGCGATGAACTGCACGCCCTCTCCATCAAGACCTATACCCGGGATCAGTGGCAGACTCTGCAGGGATAATCTGCATCGCTCGTGGCTAAAGCCGCTTCTGCGGTAATGAATCCGCTGAAGCGGCTTTAGCGACTAAACCTGTAAGCGGCTCAGAGTTTACCGATTTTTACCCGCCACTCGGCCGGTCCGCTCTGATGTACCGAGTTGCCCTGGGTGTCCACGGCGACCGTCACCGGCATGTCCTCCACCTCGAACTCCCGAATCGCTTCCATGCCCAGGTCTTCGAAGGCCACCATCCGTGATGAGCGGATTGCCTTGGAGACCAGGAACGCCGCACCACCCACTGCCATCAGGTAGATCGCGCCATGTTTCTTGATTGCTTCAATGGCTGTCGGGCCGCGCTCCGCCTTGCCAACCATGCCCATCAGGCCCATTTCACCCAGCATCATGTCGCTGAACTGATCCATACGGGTAGAGGTGGTGGGTCCGGCCGGGCCCACCACTTCGTCGCGTACCGGGTCGACCGGGCCGACGTAATAGATAAAGCGGTTCTTGAAATCGACCCCTTCGGGCAGGGATTCCCCCCTGGTGAGCATATCCTGAATCCGCTTGTGGGCCGCATCCCGTCCGGTCAACAGTTTGCCGGAGATCAGCAGGCTTTCGCCCGGTTTCCAGCCAGCGATCTCTTCCTTGGTCACCTTGTCAATATTGACCCGGCGGGCACCACCGCCTTCCAGGCTGATCTCGGGCCAGTCCGAGTGCCTGGGCGGTTCCAGCACGGCCGGGCCGCTACCATCCAGGGTGAACTCGACATGACGGGTGGCGGCGCAGTTGGGGATCATCGCCACCGGTAGCGAGGCGGCATGGGTCGGATAGTCCCTGATCTTGACATCCAGGACAGTGGTCAGGCCGCCCAGCCCCTGAGCGCCGATACCCAGGGCGTTGACCTTCTCGAACAGTTCCAGACGCAGCTCTTCGACCCGGTTGCTCGGGCCCCGTTCCATCAGTTCATGGATGTCGATGTGTTCCATCAAGGACTCTTTGGCCAGCAGCATGGCTTTTTCTGCCGAACCGCCGATGCCGATGCCCAGCATACCCGGCGGGCACCAGCCGGCGCCCATGGTGGGGACCGTGTTCAAGACCCAGTCGACCAGGCTGCCCGAAGGGTTGAGCACGGTGAACTTGCTCTTGTTTTCCGAGCCGCCGCCTTTGGCCGCCAGGCTGATCTCTACCGTGTCGCCCGGCACAATCCGGGTGTGAATCACCGCCGGGGTATTATCCCGCGTGTTGGTGCGGGCACCGGCCGGATCACTGACCACGGAGGCGCGCAACACATTGTCCGGGTTTCCGTAACCCTGGCGCACACCTTCGTTGACCATCTCTTCCAGGCTCATGTCGGCATCCCACCGCACGTTCATGCCCACCTTGAGAATGGCGGTGACCATGCCGGTGTCCTGGCAGATTGGGCGATGACCCTCGGCACACATTCTTGAGTTGACCAGGATCTGGGCCATGGCGTCTTTTGCAGCGGGTGACTCCTCCTTTTTCCAGGCGGCGGTCAATGCCTTGATGTAATCGGCCGGGTGGTAGTAGGAGATATACTGCAGGGCATCCGCGATGCTCTGAATCAGATCGTCTTGCTTGATAGTGGTCATGGCTTGTCCCAGATGAGGTGGTTATCTGAGGCGCCATTATACCGTTAGATTGACTCGGAAGGGTAAAAAACAGCCCTAAAATGGACGATTATCCAATAACTCAACAGAACTACTTCAGCTCCTTCAGTACCGCGATCCCTTTTCTCCGCTGAGCTCGCAGGATGTCGAGTTCCCTGGATAGTTGCAGCTGCCTGGCCGGATCGTGCTCATGCTCTATGCGCTTTTTCAGCTTATGCTCTTTTTCCCGCAACTGTTTCAACACTTCTCGCATCTTTTCACGTTTTTTGCGCAAACTGCGCTGATCAAGACTGAGGTAATCCGCCAGTTTCTGTAGTAGTTTTTTTCGTTTCATATCGGGTTATTCCGGGATCATTTGGGTCTATTGCGCGGTCTTTTCGACCTGCTCCCTGTCGGATACTGCCTGGAGTTCATTGTCATCCAGGGCAATCGTTCGCACGGCCTGTGCCAAGTCCCTGGGGCCGGACACAAGCAGGGTCTGGGCAGCCTGTATCAGGTTCTTGGCGATACTGTGGGTGTAGTGACTGTCATTCAGTAGCGATGTGCCCTGCTGCGGCAAAATACTCCGTCGTCTTATCTTGTCAATCAGTGATGAATTGAATTCATCGTGCGTCTCCTTGACCAGCAGCTTCAATGCGTCGAGTGAGAGAATGGATGTGTTACTCTCATCCGCCAGTCTAATCTCTTCAAGTTGCCGGATGATTACAGCCAACTGGCTGCGTAACTGGTCGTAGGCGTGGCGCATCGGTTTGTTGTCTGAGTTAATAAACCGGATCATGTTTTTCTGCAGGTGCTTGACATCCTTGATTGCCTCGACCATATGCTGATTGGCTTCCCGCAGGTGATGTAGGTCGGCGGACTGCTCCATCTGCCAGGAGAAATCGACCCGACTGATGAAGGCGATTATTTCGCTATAGAGCCCCTTGATGCTGCGTTCATAAGCAGCATCAATATCGAGCATGGTCAGCTTTTTCTGTGCCTCGGCCACTTCCATCAGGTCCAGTGTGGAGAGTACCTCGGGTCTTCTGAAACCCAGCGCGTGTATCAGGATGCCCTGGGCATTGTCATAGACATGCAGCGACTCCTGCAGTACTGCCTTGACGGCCGTTTCCGGGAAATCAATGGCGGAGTCGGTGAGATATTTGGGCTGGTCAATCTCCGACTTTTTCTCCTTGATGGTCCGTTCCAGGAGATTCACCAGCGGCCTGATCAGGGGTGTCATGACCAGCACGCCGATGAGATTGAACAGGGTGTGGAAAATCGCCAGCTTCAGGGTGAAGTCGTTTTCTCGGATACCGCTGAGCAGGCTGATTTCATCAACGGCATAAATCAGTTGATGGACAAACAGGATGGCAATCAGGCCAGTCACCAGGTTGAACATCAGGTGTGCCCCGGCCAGGCGACGGCCCTGTGCATTGGCGCTGATAGCACCGAGTATGGCGGTAATGGTGGTGCCGATATTGGCGCCGATGGCCAATGCCAACGCGTTCTCGTAGGTGATCTGTTGTGCCGCCAATGCAGTGATAATGAGTACCAGCGTGGCGTGACTCGATTGCATGACAACGGTGGCGAAGGCACCGATCAGGGTAAAAAGGAACAGGCCGGGATAGCCTTTGACAGCAAATTCGGCCAGGTTGATGGTTCCCCTGAATGCCTCAAAGCCCTCCTTCATGTAATGGATGCCGAGAAACAGGAAGCCGAGACCGACCAGGATATAGCCGAACCCATTCAGGTTTTTTGCCTTCTGGAATATCAGCAGTACACCGAATACCAGCATCGGCATGGCATAGGCGGCGATATTGACTTTCAACCCGAACCCGGCGATCAACCAGGCACCGGTCGTGGTGCCAAGATTGGCCCCGAAGATGATCCCGATGCCCGCCACCAGAGTCAGCAGACCTGCACTGAGAAAGGAGATGGTAATGACCGATACCAGTGAACTGGATTGCATGATGGTGGTGGAGACGATGCCGAAAACGAGACTTTTCCAGTGACTGGATGTGGTCCTGTTGATCAGCCGCTCCAACACGCCGCCGGTAAAATTGCGAAAGCCCTGCTCGAGGGAGAGCATGCCAAACATGAAGATGGCGACGCCGGCGGATATCTCCTTGAAATCCTCACTCAGCCAGAATCCGTAGGCCAGGATAAAGAAGATGGTGGGAAGTAGTATTTTTTTCAGCATAGACCTGCCAGATGGGCCGGATTATTGTATTTGTTTTGTCCGAATCAATAGAGAGTATATCCATTAATGAAAAAAGCCGGTAATCCCTGATGCGGGATTACCGGCTCTGGTCGGTCTGTGCCTTTGCCTGGTGGGGCAGGCAACTATACCTGAAGCAGCAGGCGGGTCGGATCTTCCAGCATATTCTTGATAGTAACCAGGAACTGTACCGCCTCGCGGCCATCGATAATGCGATGATCGTAGGAGAGAGCCAGGTACATCATGGGCCGGATCTTGATCTCGCCATTGATCACCATCGGGCGCTGCTGAATGGTGTGCATGCCCAGGATGGCACTCTGCGGCGGGTTCAGGATCGGGGTCGAGAGCATGGAGCCGAAGACGCCGCCATTGGAGATGGTGAAGGTGCCGCCGGTCAGTTCTTCATAGCTGAGGGAGCCGTCATTGGCCTTCTTGCCAAAATCGCGTACCGCTTTTTCGGTATCGGCGAAGCCGAGTTGATCGGCATCGCGGAGAATGGGTACCACCAGTCCACGGGGCGAACCGACGGCGATACCAATGTCGTAGTAGCCGTGATAGATGATGTCCTTGCCATCCACCGAGGCGTTGACCGCCGGGAACTGCTTCAGGGCCTCGACCGATGCCTTGATGAAAAACGACATGAAGCCGAGCTTCACTTCGTGGTCTTTCTCGAACTTGTCCTTGTAGTTTTTGCGCAGATCATTGATCGCCTGCAGATCCACTTCGTTGAACGTGGTCAGGATGGCGGCGTTCTGTTGCGCCTCCAGCAGGCGCTCGGCAATACGTGCCCGCAGGCGTGTCATCGGCACGCGCTGCTCGGGGCGATCGCCCTCGACGCCGGTCTGGGTGATCTCACTCTCCTGGGTGGGTTGTGCCGTTTTGGCAGGGGCAGATTCCAGGCTTTCAATATAGGCGGTGACATCGGTTTTCAGGATACGGCCATCTTTCCCGGTGCCGACTATATCCTTGGGGTCGATGCCCTTCTCTTTTACCAATCTGCGCACCGCCGGAGTCAGGACCGGTTCATCATCGCCCGCAGCTTCGGCCGTGGAGGCCGTTGACGCTGCCGCCTGGGGCTGGGTTGCGCTTCCTTCCTGTATGGCTGTCAGCAGATCACCTGCCTGTACGGTTTCACCCTCGGCTGCGCTGATGTCGCCCAGAATTCCGTCAACCGGGGAGGGGACTTCCAGAACGACCTTATCGGTTTCCAGATCCACCAGGTTCTCGTCACGTGAAACCGCGTCACCCGGCTTTTTGTGCCAGGTGAGAATGGTGGCGTCGGCGACAGATTCCGGCAGCGCCGGTACAGTTACATTGATACTCATTTATGCAGGCATCCTTCGGTTCATTGAGTGATTGATTCGGCCGGTAAGGGCCTCGTCGATCAGGGTCTCTTGTTGTTGAACATGAATCGGGTAGTATCCGACAGCGGGTGCGGCAGCGGCTGGCCGCCCCACATAGTAAAGGTGTTTACCCTTGTCGAGCAGGGTATGGAACCGGTGTTTGATTTGATCCCATGCCCCCTGGTTTTGTGGCTCTTCCTGACACCAGATAATGCGCTCAACCTGGGTGTACTGGTCGACGATCGAATCAAATATCTCGCGGGGGAACGGATACAGCTGTTCGATCCGGATAATGGCCACATTGCGCAGTCCCCGCGCCCGGCGTGCCTCCAGCAGTTCATAGTAGACCTTGCCGGAACAGACAACGATATGTTCAACCTCGTGCGGGTCGAGATCATCGGTTTCACCAATGACCGGCTGGAATTCACCCTTGGTGAATTCTTCCAGGGCCGAGGTGGCCAGGCGGTGACGCAGCAGGCTTTTTGGTGACATCACCACCAGCGGCTTTCTCATCGGGCGCAGCATCTGCCGGCGCAGCATGTGGAATACCTGGGCGGGGGTCGTAGGGACACAGACCTGCATGTTGTGTTCTGCGCAGAGCTGCAGATAGCGCTCAAGACGGGCGGAGGAGTGTTCCGCACCCTGGCCCTCGTAGCCGTGCGGCAGCAGCATCACCAGGCCGCAGTAGAGACCCCACTTGGCGCCGCCGGAACTGATGAACTGATCGATGACAACCTGCGCCCCGTTGGCGAAATCACCGAACTGTGCTTCCCATATGGTCAGGGCCTTCGGCTCGGTGGTGGCATAGCCATATTCAAAACCCAGCACCGCCTCTTCCGAAAGCAGTGAATCGATCACCAGAAAGTTGGCCTGGTTTTCGGAAATGTGCTGCAGTGGGGTATGGCTTTCGCCGGTCAATTGATTGTGTAGTACCGCGTGACGGTGTGAGAAGGTGCCACGGCCGCAATCCTGGCCGGAGAGGCGCACCGGTATACCTTCCTCGACCAGCGAGGCGTAGGCAAGACACTCACCAAAGCCCCAGTCCACCAATTGATCGCCGGTGGCCATCTTGCGGCGGCCTTCAATCAGCTTGTTGACGCGGGCATGCAACTCAAAACCATCCGGTACCTCCAGCAGCCGGTTGGCGAGCAGCGAAAGTTTTTCCTGACTGATACTGGTGTCGGCGGGGTGTTCCCAGTCGATGTGCTGATAGGGTGCCCAGTTGACGTGGTAAGGGTAGTTAAGATCGGTCAGGGTCGGACGGGCCACCGTTGAGTTCTGCTCCAGAGAAGAACGGTAATCCTCCACCATATCCCGACTCTGGTCGGGGGTGACAATACCCTCAGAGATCAGCTGGTCGGAATAGTTTGACCGGGTCGTCGGCAGGCGGCGGATCTTCTGATACATCATCGGCTGGGTCATGGCCGGTTCATCAGCCTCGTTGTGGCCGTGACGGCGGTAACAGATAACGTCGATGATCACATCTTTGTGGAAGCGTTGGCGATAATCCATCGCCAGGCGGGTAACGAAAATGACTGCCTCCGGATCGTCTCCATTCACATGGAAAATCGGTGCCTGCACCATCTTGGCCACATCGGTGCAATAGAGGGTAGAGCGGGTATCCAGGGGGTTGCTGGTGGTGAAACCAACCTGATTGTTTACCACGATATGGATCGAGCCCCCGGTGGTGTAGCCGCGGGCCTGTGACATCTGGAATGTCTCCATCACCACGCCCTGGCCGGCAAAGGCAGAGTCACCATGGATCAGGATGGGCAGTACTTCCTTGCCTTCACGGTCTCCCCGGCGCTGCTGTCTGGCGCGAACGGAACCCTCGATGACGGGGCTGATGATCTCCAGATGTGAAGGGTTAAAACCCAGCACTACATGGGTGAAGCCGCTCGGGGTTTCGATATCGGTGGAGAAGCCCATGTGATATTTCACATCGCCGGAACTCTTGTAGCGTTCCGGACTTTTTTTGCCTTCAAACTCCTCAAACAGCTCCGCGGGCGCCTTGCCCAGGATGTTGGTCAATACGTTGAGACGACCGCGATGGGCCATGCCAATGGCCACTTCCCGGATGCCGTCCTGGCCGCCCCGCTGAATCAGTTCATCCAGCAGCGGGATCAGGGATTCGCTACCCTCGAGCGAAAAGCGTTTCTGGCCGACATAACGGGTATGCAGATATTTTTCCAGTCCCTCCGCTGCGGTTAGCAGGGTCAGCAGCCACTTTTTATCATCGGGGTTCAGGTCCGCCTTTGCCTTGGACCCTTCAACCCGTTTCTGAATCCAGCGCTTCTGGCGGGTATCGGTAATATGCATATATTCGGAACCGATGTTTTTGCCATACACATCCTTGATAAAGCTGATGATCTCTCTCAGTGGCATGCGATCGGGAGCGAACAGTGAGCCGGTATTGAATACCGTGTCCATGTCTGCCTCGCCGAGACGATGGAAGGCCGGGTCCAGGTCCGGTACATCTTCCATGTCGCGCAGGCGCAGCGGGTCCAGCGTAGCGTATTGGTGTCCGCGGACACGCCAGGCATTGACCAGGCGCAGCACGGCGGCCTGTTTTTCCGCCGCCCCGGGAGACATCCGTTCAGAAGTCTGTCTGGATGCGGGGCGCTTTTCCCTCGCCAGACGGGCAAAATTTGACCTGACGGGGCCGTGTGCAATATCCGGCGCCTCGTTGGCGGAGTCCTTGATAATGCTGTCGAAACGTGCCCTCCAGGCAGGGTCCACGCTGTTTGGATCTTGCAGATAGCTTTCGTAGAGGTCCTCTATGAAGGCGGCATTACCGCCGGAGAGGGCAGACGTGGTGCGTAACAACTCCAGAAGTGCGCTCATTTGGATGATCGGCCTATTATTTGTGGATGGGGGAGCATATAAGTGGATAGTAGCATAAGAGGTGCCTTTTTAAAGCGTTTTTATAAAATTAGTATAATCATCCAAAAAGATCCGTATTTTTGTGCGGAGCACAATTCGTTGAAAACTGCCGAATGGAACTAAATCACACTTATTCATGGAGTTAGGGTTTTATCCTGGTAGGGCGTTATACTCTCGGAGAGTTGAGGGATAATCCGGGATAAATCCTAAAAAAACAGCTTTTTTATGCAGGAACAGGAAAAAAAACAGAAAAAAAAGTGGGCGCGGCTCACCGTCAGTTCGCTGGAAGCTGATGTGGCCTATTTTGATGCCCGTTTGGCGCTGCTGAATGAAAAAAAGACCAGTTATTATCAGTTGGCACAACTCCGGGCCTATACCGAGTTGGAGCGTGTCCTGTCCGATATCCTGTCACGCCTGCAGGCGCGCCCGAAACAGCCGCCCGCGTCTGTTCCGTCGTCCGGTATTGAGGTGAGTATCGAATCGGAATCAGCCCCGCTGAACGGTGTGCTTTCAGATGGTGACAAGCACTCTGGCCTCTCGGGCCTGGAGAAAACAGAAATGTCATCGCCGGAGGCGAAATGAGGGTTGCCGTATTGCCGCCGGTCATTGACCCTGGATATTTCCGGGCAACTCTTTTCCGATCACCCTCCAGTCCAGGGTCAGGTCGGATATCGCTTATCGCGCCTTGAAGTCGTTATCCAGCGCTCGCTGGCTGTCGGGAAGCTCTGTAGGATGTGGTGATTGATGGGTATTGCTCAGCTCATCTCTATACATCCGTGTTTATCGGAATGGCTGAATAGTCAAGTCGCAAATAAGATTTTGCGTGCTTACTCGCGGCTAACATACTCCTGAAAGCAGCTGAGCAAATGGGTAATCGGAAAAACCTTCGTTTGACTGCAATGAAATAGACGGGCGCCTGTCCGGGTCCTTTATTATAGTGCAGAATGAAAATGGCGCCCCCGACACGATTCGAACGTGTGACTTCACCCTTAGGAGGGGTGCGCTCTATCCAGCTGAGCTACGGGGGCGGTGAGAACGCCGTCCGGGCCTGATAACCGGGACAACGGTAGTGAGTTCGCTTGGCGGCCTGCCATGAACGAGCCGCATTTTAGCATTTTTCGAGGGTTGTTTGGCAACCTGAGTGTGATCGTTGTTGGTGTAACGACGACTGAAAAGGAGTCGATCACTGTGCATTTAACGTATTACTGATTGTTGATCGAGGCTGTTTGCTATGTTGGATACCACCCATCTGCTTTCACCCACCACATTTCCTGCTATCAGCAGAGGGCGGCTGGAGACACTTCAGATTAATCTCGGTTACCGGTGCAACCAGACCTGCAAGCATTGTCACGTGAATGCAGGTCCGACCCGAACGGAGATGATGGGGCGAAACACCATCGATGATGTGTTGTGCTTTATTGATCGACAGCGGATACAGAGTATTGATCTGACCGGCGGAGCTCCGGAATTGAATGATCATTTCCGTTATCTGGTGGCGGAGGCAAGAGAACGGGGAGTCAAGGTGATCGATCGTTGCAACCTTTCCATCCTGGAGGAGCCGCAGCAGGAGACGTTGGGTCGTTTTCTGAGTCAACAGCAGGTTGAGATTGTGGCCTCGCTGCCTTGTTATCTGCAGGAGAATGTGGATCAGCAACGGGGCGCCGGTGTCTATGACGCCAGTATCCGCGGACTCCGACAACTGAATGCACTGGGATATGCCCAGGAGGGGAGTGGCTTGGTGCTGAATCTTGTCTACAACCCCCTGGGGCCCGCACTACCGCCTTCGCAGTACAGTCTGGAGACGGATTTTAAGCGCCGTCTCTGGGAGGATCATGGTATCCGCTTCAGTCAGCTGTTCACCATTACCAATATGCCGATTAGCCGATTTGGCAGTATGTTGCTGTCAAAGGGCGTGTTTCATGACTATCTGGACTTGCTTAAGAGTGCCTATAGCAGCGATAACCTTGAGACCGTTATGTGCAGAAACCTGCTGAGCGTTGACTGGCAGGGCTATCTCTATGATTGTGATTTCAACCAGATGCTGCAGATGCCCATAGTTCGCGAGGGAAAAGACAGGATCCATATCAGTGAAGTTTCAAGACAATCGCTGGATGGTTGGGCGATCCGCATTGCCGAACACTGTTACGGTTGTACCGCCGGACAGGGTAGCAGCTGTGGTGGCGCGCTGAGTGACTGATGCTCTGATGATCAGGAATACGGTGCTTTCGGTTGTTATCCCCTGCCTGAATGAGGCGGAGACCATTGTTCAGTTGCTGGAAACGCTGCAGGATGCCCGCGCCGAGGGTGTCGAGCTGGTGCTGGTGGATGGCGAAAGCATTGACGATACCGTGGCATTGGCAGCGCCACTGGTAGATAAGCTCATTGGTTCGGTTGTGGGACGGGCGCAGCAGATGAATGCCGGTGCGCAGGCTGCTGCTGGTGAGATTCTCTGGTTTCTTCATGCCGATAGTGTCATTCGGGCCGAATTTCCCCGGCAGATCATCTCCGTCATGGCCGCATCGGAGAGTGACTGGGGCCGGTTTAATATCCGGCTGTCCGGACGACATCCCATGCTGCGTGTCATTGAGTTCATGATGAACTGGCGATCCAGGCTCAGTGGTATCGCGACGGGTGATCAGGGTATCTTCGTTCGGCGAGAGCTGTTTGTGCGGTTGGGTGGGTTTCCGGCAATTCCGTTGATGGAGGATATCGCCATAAGCAAGCGGCTGAAGAGATATTCCCGACCGCAGGTGATTGCCCGGTGTCTGATTACCTCCAGCCGTCGCTGGGAGCAGTCCGGGATTATTTCAACTGTATTGTTGATGTGGCGTTTGCGCTGGGCCTATTTTTTCGGGGCGGACCCGGCGCGGCTGGCTCAACGTTACCGTTGATGCGTTTTCCCGCTGCTCGTATTCTGCTGTTTGCCAAGGCACCCGTGCCGGGACAGGTTAAGACACGACTGATTCCTTCGGTCGGGGAACAGCGTGCTGCGGAGATTTATCGCACGCTTCTGGAGCGGGTGCTTGGGGAGGCGACCCGGGAGGTGGCGCCAGTTGAGATCTGGTGTGCCCCGGATACCCGGCACGCGGTTTTCCAGGCGGCAGCGAATCCATCCATTACTCTCTATGCACAGACAACGGGTGATTTGGGTCAGCGTATGGCCCATGCCGCGCGCAAGGCACTCACCCGGTGTGAGATGGTGCTGTTGATCGGTGGTGACTGCCCGGTGCTCAAGCGGGAGCACTTGCTCCGTGCCCTGGACTGGCTCAGTGCCGGTGCCGATGCGGTGCTGGGGCCGGCTGAAGATGGCGGTTATGTACTCCTGGGTATGCGGCGGATGAATGGGCAGCTGTTTTGCGACATCCCGTGGGGCACGGATCAGGTGTTGAAGATAACGCGCGAGCGCCTTGCTCAATTTGGTTGGGCCTGGCGTGAACTTGAACCCCTCTGGGATCTGGATCGGGATGCCGATCTGCAGCGATACCTGCGCTTAAGTGGAACCGCTCAATAAACTTGCTTGTGAGTTGATCAATTTGTCGGATTACGTTGCGCTAATCCGACCTACAGTTTGGCGCTGTGGCTGTAAGTCGCGTTAGCCGAAGGNGNAACCCNACTTGCTTGTGNGTTGATCAATTTGTCGGATTACGNTGCGCTAATCCGACCTACAGTTTGGCGCTGTGGCTGTAAGTCGCGTTAGCCGAAGGCGTAACCCNACTTGCTTGTGGGTTGATCAATTTGTCGGATTACGNTGCGCTAATCCGATCTACAGTTTGGCGCTGTGGCTGTAGGTCGCGTTAGCCGAAGGCGTAACCCGACTTGCTTGTGTGTTTTCGCATCGTTCACGGTTAAGCGCTTTTTATCTCTATCAGGCCTTTGCCAGTGAGTGGCCCGACTGATCCTGGTTGTGCTGCCCTCTGGCGCCGTAGGTGTTTCTGCTATCGGTACGTCCACAAAGCAGATCCAGTGCCTGTTTGTTGTGGCGCTGGCTGAGTGCCAGTATGCCGCCGTTGATTTCATTCTGCTCGCGCAGCTTGCCGGCAATGGCTTCCAGCTGGCGCCACAGACCAGCGCATGTAGCGGCGCTATTGGTTTGTATAAGTTTGTTGATGCCTGTAGAGCCACCGGCAACCCCGAGTGATGTGAGCAGACGATCTCTCTGTCTGCCGCACTCCTGCATCTGGTCCACGGTCTGCTGTTTTTCTCTGCTGATGTCCAGAACCTGTTCCGGATCGTGTGATTTAAGCGCGTTCTGTTCACGCTGAAGTATTTCAGCAAGTGAGTGAGCGCAGTTCAGCTCGGTTGAGATGATCTGGCTGAGCCGGTTCTGCTGTTCGGCAGAGAGATTCATTGATTACTCCTGTTTGTCCAGTTGCGAAAATTGCCTTTCCTGGGCCAGTAGATTCTCCGCGGCATCTTCCGGTTCAAATGCAAAGTTGCCGGTAGCCAGGGATCGTTGTACATCAGAAACACGCTGCGCATCGGCGATCGGCAGGCTGGCAATCTGTGCTTCAAGCTCCTGCAGGCGGGTAGCCGATATCGTCAGGCTAACGGTATCGCTGCTGGTGCCGGTCGATTTTCCGCTGGGAGATGCGCCCGCTGTCTGTGTTTTGTCGGTTGCCTTGCTCTTGTTGCCCTCACCAGTGCTGATGGGTTGTCCGGACAGACCTTTGATTTTCATGCTGTTAACCACCTTGTAAAAAGTTCCCATCAGCGTAGCGGCCAAATGGGTGCAAGCTTTAATCAGAAAGTAGTTGGTTTGATGCTAAAAACCAGTGCCGGTTCACAATGGTGGTCGGTGTTTACCGGAATATCCTAGGTCGTTGCCTTGACTACCCCGGAGTCTATAACAGTCGCTTCTATTTGCCTGTTGGAACTGTTGTTCTCCACTTTGATGCGTTCCCCGACAGCGCCGTTTGATAGGGCCTTGCCATTCATGCGAACCTGCAATCCACCTATCTGGGCCACGATCACCACCTGACTGCCCTTTTTTACCGCGTGCTGGATGATCAGCTGCCCTGGTGTCAGAACGGCATCGGCACGCAACCGGCGTTTAAGCTTTTTGCCGATGGCCTGTTGGGGGTGTTCGATATATCCCCGATGCAGTCGGGCGACGTCCCGTTTTTCAATTTTGAAGTCCGCCGATGTAAGAATGGTGCCTCTGGGCAGTTCCCGGTTGGCGACTGCAATCTCTTTCATCAGTGACAGGGTTACCGGCACATAGAGCGTCCAGCCGCCGGTGTCGTTACAGCGCACGCCAACAGTTACACGGGATGCGTTTTTGCGACCATGGGGCATGAAAGTGTCCAGTTCCTGGTCGCATGCCGCCAATCGGAGCCGACTGTCCAGCCGCCCTGCCGCGACGTTGATCTCCTGGTTCTCTTCGTCAAAGTCATTCAGAACATGCTGCTCGGCTGCCGCCAGGATGCTCTCGTGGGGTTGTGTCTGCTCCTCCGTGGCGGATACTGCCGCCAGTGACCAGACGAGAAGCAGGATTGGCCAATAATGCCGTTTCCTGACCGCGGGTGTTAATCTGCTCATCACTTCACCTGTCCAAATATTCAGCTCATTCATTGCTGCACAAATAACATGCAATACCCATGCCTGATATAAGGGCCGCGTGATAAGGCCTGCGCATATCCTTTCCGCGGGTATTGAATGCAACCGGGCCTAAAGCAATAGACAGGTGGGTCGCTAACATCAGACAGAGATATTTGAACGGAGAGGTAGAGATGGCGGGTATCCTTGACGGTGTTGATCAAAGAACCAAGCTTGCGGGCAGGAATCGACTGGAGCTGTTGCTGTTTCGGCTCGCCGGCAGACAGCGGTTTGGTATCAATGTATTTAAGGTGCAGGAGGTGATTCAATGCCCTCCGCTGACCCAGCTGCCCGGCTCCCACCCGGTAGTCCGGGGTATCGCCAACATGCGTGGCAAAACCATTACGGTGATGGATCTCTCTCAGGCTATTGGGGGGCCTCCGCTGGCCAACATCGAAGGGCGTTTCGTCATCATTACCGAGTACAACCGCAGGGTACAGGGGTTTCTGGTGGGTTCGGTTGACCGGATTGTCAACATGAACTGGGGTGATATTCTGCCCCCGCCCAAGGGTGCGGCAAAGGGCAGTTACATGACGGCAGTTACCCGGGTCGACGAAGAGCTGGTGGAAATCATTGATGTGGAGAAAGTGCTCAGCGAGATTGTCACGGTGTCGGAGGATGTATCCGAGGGCGTTATTGAAGAGGAGGCGATCGATGAGACCCAGCATGTATTGATTGCCGACGATTCCTCGGTGGCGCGCAATCAGGTAAAGCGTGTGCTGGATAAGCTCGGGGTGATGACCACGGTCTGCAATGACGGCAAACAGGCGCTGGATCAGTTGAAGGCGTGGACCAACGAAGGCCGAAGAGTCTCCGACTTTCTGTCACTGGTGATTTCGGATGTGGAGATGCCGGTAATGGACGGCTATACCCTGACGACGGAAATACGCAAGGATCCGGCGCTCGCCAATCTGCAAGTTATCCTCCATACTTCCCTGAGCGGTGTGTTCAATCAGAGCATGATCGAAAAGGTCGGGGCCAATTCATTCCTGGCCAAATTTGAGCCGGACGAGCTGGCCAGGGTGGTACAGACGCGCCTCAAACAGCACAAACTGGAGTTGAAGGCGCTCTCCTCCTGAACAAGCGTAAATAACTCAAGCGCAATGGATAACAATCTCACAGTGCCTAGCGAGCCGGAATATGCTGTCACACGGTGATTACGAGGCGTTTCAGAAGTTTCTTGAAGATGCCTGCGGAATTGTATTAGGTGCTGGAAAGGAATACCTGGTATCAAGCCGGCTCGGCGGGCTGATGCGCGACTACGGGATTGCCACGGTGGGTGAGTTGCTGAACCAGCTCAACAGCGGCAGAAATCCACGGCTCAGGACCAGTATCATCGATGCGATGACTACCAACGAGACCTTCTGGTTTCGTGATATGTCCCATTTTCGCCTGCTGCAGGAGATGATCTGTCCGGAGATAAAGGCCCGCTCGGGCCGCTCTATCCGGATTTGGTCCGCCGCCTGTTCCTATGGCCAGGAGCCATACAATCTGAGCATGGTAGTACAAGATTATCAGCGGGCAAATCCCGGTGCACTGCCCGGCGGTGTCGATGTGGTTGCAACGGATATCTCTTCAACGGTACTGGCCGATGCAAAAAAGGGCATCTATTGCGGTATGTCCTCATCCCGCGGCCTGAGTCTGGAACAGCAAAACCGTTATTTCAAAATCAACGGGGATTGCCTGGAAGTGAGGCCGGAAATCCGCCAGCGTGTCAGCTTCCGCGAGCTTAATCTCACCAAGGGCTATGAAATGATGGGGCGTTTTGATGTGATTTTCTGTCGCAATGTCCTTATCTACTTCTCCAGTGAACAGAAGCGCGACATTATCAATCGTATGGCCCGGTCACTGAATCCGGGCGGTTATCTGTTTCTTGGTTCCACCGAGTCGCTTTCGGCTCATACCGACCGTTTTGAAATGGTCAGCAAGCTGGGTGGTATCGCCTACCGGCTGAAATAGCCAAACCGGCTACGGTTTGCCGCCGGGCAGCAGCCGCTTGCCGGTCACCGCTGCCGTATTTACCGCACCCCCGAACGCCTCAAGCGTCTGCACCACAGAGAACACCCGACCAATCGTAGGTCGTGCTAGCCGAAGGCGTAACACGACAGACCGAGCGTCTTCGTCGAATTACCCTGCGCTCATCCGACCTGCGATACTCAGCCGCCCACCGCACGCGGTTCGAGAATTCCCCCAGGCCGGTCAGGACTTGCCGTCGCCGCGGCCCCCGGTTGCCGGTTGCCGTTTTCCTGCTTGCCGTATCTCTGAAAAAATCCCATAAAAACAATGAAGTGCAGAGTTGGCATGTTGTCTGCTAATAGGTTTTCAGGAAAAACCAGGAAGCAGACCTATGAGTTTTGACAAAATACTTGGAATCCATGCCCAGTCACTCCAACTGCATGCAAAGCGTGCCGAGGTGCTGGCCGGTAATATCGCCAATGCGGATACCCCGGGCTACAAGGCGCGGGATTTTGATTTCAGTGAAGTGCTTCAGCAACAGACCGCTCAGCAGTCCAAGCTAAGGACCACCCACCAGAGCCACATACCACTGGACAACGGCATCATCTCACCCAGTGAGATGGCGTATCGCATACCCAGTCAGCCGAGTCTGGATGGCAACACCGTGGATAGCCAGCTTGAACATACCGCCTACGCGGAAAATGCCATTCAGTATCAGACCAGTCTGCGCTTCCTCAGTGGCACCATCCAAACCCTCAGAAAAGCAATTACGGGGCAATAATCATGTCAATGTTCAAGATATTCGACACCGCCGCCTCCGGCATGAGTGCGCAGTCCCTGCGATTGAATACAGTGGCCAGCAACATGGCCAATGTGGACAGTGTCAGCAGCAGCGTTGAAGAGACCTACAAGGCCCGACAGCCGGTCTTCAGCGCGTTGCTGAATCAACTCAATCCGGATGAGCCGGCCGTGGGCGTTCAGGTGAAAGGAGTTGTCGAGAGCAATGCCCCCCTGAATATGGAATATGCCCCGAATCATCCCAAGGCCAATGAAGAGGGTTATATCTTCCGGCCCAACGTCAACGTCATGGAGGAGATGGCCAATATGATCTCCGCCTCGCGCTCGTATCAAAGCAACGTCGAAGTGGTCAATACAGCCAAACAGCTGATGGTTGCCACATTGCGATTAGGTGAATAAATCGTCAGCAGCGATTTTTTTGCGTAACCCCGTAGCGGTAAGGCGCAAGGACGCGCCGAACAATAAAGGAGCAGTTAAATGAGCAGTGTCAACGCAGCCAGTACCGACCAGCTATACCAGACCCTGGGTCTCTCGCGTGAGCTTGAGGAGAAGAAAGACAATGAACTGGGGATGGAGGATTTTCTTGAATTGATGGTGACTGAACTGACCCATCAGGACCCGACCAAGCCGATGGATAACAGTGAGCTGGCAACCCAGATATCACAGTTTGCCGCGGTCTCCGGTATTGATGAGTTGAACAACTCGTTCTCGAATTTTTCCGACACCATGATTTCCGATCAGGCACTGCAGGCAGCCAATCTCGTGGGGCGTGACGTGTTGGTGCCGGTCAATACCGGCAATCTTGAGGCGGGAGGATCCATTAAGGGTGTGGTTGGCGTTACCGAACCGGCCAGCGATGTCACGGTGCGGATATCCGATGCCTCTGGTGAGTTGATAAAAGAGATTCAACTGGGCACCCAGCCCAAGGGTGAAGTGAGCTTCACCTGGGATGGTCTGGATGAGAGTGGGGAGGCGGTAGCGCCAGGGCAGTACCAGATTGAGGCCCAAGCCAAAGTGGATGGTGAGAGTGTGACGCCATATACATTAATTGAGGCCCGGGTGGGCAGCGTCAGCATCGGCGGGGCAGGGCAGGGGCTTACCGTCAATCTGGCCGGCCTGGGGCCTGTGTCATTCAGTTCCGTAGCAGAAATCCGCTGATTATTTAACGAGGAGATTAGAGTATGCCTTTTCGCATTGCACTGAGCGGACTTGATGCCGCATCCACCGACCTGCAGGTGACAGGTCACAATATCGCCAACGCGGCAACCAATGGATTCAAACAGTCCCGCGCCGAGTTTGCCGATATTTACGCCAACTCCATCCAGGATGTCAGTACCACCTCGGCCGGCCGGGGTGTGCGGGTCAGCCGGGTGGCGCAGCAGTTCAGCCAGGGGAATATTGACTTCACGGCAAGCAACCTGGATCTGGCGCTGAACGGGGAGGGTTTTTTCACTCTGGCGGATGCCAACGGTAATACCTCCTATACCCGCGCGGGCGCCTATACGGTGGATCGGGATGGCTATGTGGTGAATCACACCAATGACCGTCTGCAGGTGTTCGCCCCGATCGGTACCAGCGGCACCAATTTTAATACCGGCTCGACAACCGATCTGCAGCTTCCAACCCTCTCCGGTACACCGTCCGCTACCACCAGCGCCAATGTGGCGGTCAATCTGGACTCCAGCGGCACGGCGACCGCGGCCGCCACACTGTTTGATCCGACAGTGGCTACCACCTACGACAACTCAACATCGACCACCGTTTATGACTCACTGGGAACGGCGCACACCATGACCATGTACTTCAGGCAGTCGACAGTGGCGAATGAGTGGAATGTCTATACCACGGTCGACGGCAATATTGTTACGCCGACGACAAACTCAACCGCCGCCCCCTCTTCCGCCGCCTATCCCAGTGCGACGGTAAATTTTGACACATCGGGCGCATTGGTAACGGGATCGGGCAGTATTTCGGCCACCGGTACGTTGGCTTATAACGCCTACCCTATTGCCGGTGCGGCGCCGCTCAACATGACCTTTGATATGAATAACAGCACCCAGTTCGGGTCCGCTTTTGCAGTCAATAACCTGACTCAGGATGGCTATGCCCCAGGCAGGCTGAGTGGCGTTGATATCGATAACACCGGCGTGGTATCGGCCCGTTTTACCAACGGACAGTCCACGGCATTGGGCAAGGTGGCATTGGCCAAGTTCAACAATCCGCAGGGACTGCGTCAGCTGGGTGATACCAGTTGGGCGGAGACCTTCACCTCCGGCAATGTGCAGATGGGCGAGGCGGGTACGTCCAGTTTTGGCCTGGTTCAGTCGGGCGGGTTGGAGAACTCCAATGTGGATATTGCCGAGCAACTGGTCAACCTGATCACCGCGCAGCGTAATTATCAGGCCAATGCCCAGGTGATCACCACCGCCGACACGGTGACCCAGACGATTATCAATATTCGATAAGGTCGGTGGCATGTAGGAGGCCCGCCCCCGGGCCGAATTTTACGGGAGTTTCGAGAGCGACATGATTCGCGGCGAGGGCGCCGCTCCTACGGGGTGCGGGTTGTAGGGTGGGCACGTTGTTTGTGCCCACGCGGATGAAATTCACAGGAGAAGACAATGGATCGCATGTTATTTGTTGCGATGAGCGGCGCCAAAGAGACCTTGTTGGCCCAGTCAAATAACAGCAACAACCTGGCGAATGCCAGCACCCCAGGCTTCTTGGCCGACCTGCAGCAGTTCCGCAGCATGCCGGTGTTCGGGGATGGTTATCCCACCCGGGTCTACGGCATGAGCGAGCAACCCGGTGTTGATTTCAAGCACGGGGCGATCGTGCATACCGGTCGGGATCTGGATGTCGCTATCAATGGCGACGGCTGGTTTGCTGTGCAGTCACGCGATGGCGGTGAGGCCTATACCCGCCGTGGCGACCTCAAGCTGGATGCCAACGGCCTGCTGACCACCGGCAACGGTTTGCCGGTGATCGGCAATAGTGGACCGATTGCCATACCACCGGCGGAGAAGATAGAGATTGCATCCGATGGCACCATCTCCATTCGTCCCCTGGGTCAGGGGGCTGGAGAGTTGGCGGAGATCGACCGGATCAAGATGGTGGCGCCCTCGCTGGAGGGGATGGAGAAGGGGACGGATGGCCTGATGCGCCAGCAGGATGGCCAACTGCTGGAGGCGGATGCCGAGATACAGCTGGCAACCGGCTCGCTGGAAAGCAGTAATGTCAATATCGTGGATTCCATGGTGGACATGATCGATTTCTCCCGCCGCTTCGAGATGCAGGTGAAGATGATGAAGACGGCAGAACAGACGGATGAGTCCTCAGCCAGCATCATGCGTATCGGCTGACCCGATGGTTGCAAAAAGCGAACTGTAGGAGCGGCGCCTCGCCGCGAAATCGGCCCGGGGCGGGCCTCCTACAGGTTGATAAAAGCGATGGTCGGGTTAACGTGGTTGGCACGCAGATTGCCTTCACTATTGTTAGTCAACAAACAACGACAAGAGGATGACACCCTATGTACCCCGCACTCTGGATAGCAAAAACAGGATTGGATGCGCAGCAGACCCGCATGTCGGTCATTTCCAATAATCTTTCCAATGTCAGTACCACCGGGTTCAAACGGGATCGTGCCTCGTTCGAGGATCTGATCTACCAGAATGTGCGTCAGGTCGGCGCGCAGTCGTCACAGGACACCCAGCTGCCATCGGGTCTGGCCATCGGTACCGGTGTACGCACAGTGGCCACGCAGAAGCTGCATACCCAGGGCAACATCATGCAGACCGGCAACTCGCTGGATATGGCCATTCAGGGTCGGGGCTTCTTTCAGGTACTGCATCCCGATGGTTCCATTGTGTACACCCGCGATGGCTCGTTCGGTATGAGTTCGGATGGACAGATCGTGGACAACAATGGCTATGCCCTGGAGCCGGCTATTACCGTCCCGGCCAACACCCTGAGTATCACCGTGGGCTCGGATGGCGTGGTCTCGGCTTTGGTGTCGGGTAACAGCACGCCGACCCAGATCGGTACCATCGAGCTGGCGGATTTTGTCAACCCGACCGGATTGGCGGCAGTGGGTCAGAACCTGTTCCGGGAGACCGCGGCCAGTGGTGCCCCCACGACGGCTACCCCGGGTGTTGACGGCGTGGGTACGGTCAATCAGGGCTCGCTGGAAAGCTCCAATGTTAACGTGGTGGAGGAGATGGTCAACATGATTGAGACCCAGCGCGCCTACGAGATGAACTCCAAGGCGATCTCCACCACCGACGATATGTTGGCCTATGTGAGCAATCAGCTCTAACAACAGGTGCTTGAGATGATGAATCGGCTCTTCTCCTTAATGATGCTGGCATTGACCGCCGTCGCACTGGCCGGCTGTAACACGGCTCCGGTGCGCGACCCGGCCTATGCGCCGATTCGCCCGGTGGTGGCCGCGCCGAAACCGGAAGGCAATGGCGCCATCTACCAGGCCGGGTATGAGCAGTCCTGGTTTGAAGATATGCGTGCCCGCCGTGTGGGTGACATGCTGACCATCGAGCTGGTTGAGAAGACTGATGCAAAAAAAAGCGCCACCACCGAAGTCAGCAAATCCAACAGCAACAGCGTCACCAATCCGACCCTGCTCGGTTCCACGCCACAATTCAATGCGCCGGGCTTGCTGCCGCTGGCCAGCAATCGGGGTAACAATCTCGGGTTCTCCCTGGAGTCGGAGCACGATTTTTCCGGCGAGGGTGACAGCGAACAGAACAACGAGTTGACAGGCAATATCACCGTGACGGTCATCGAGGTGCTGCCCAATGGCTATCTGGTGGTCCGTGGCGAGAAGCGGATCGGCATTAATCAGGGTAATGAGTATGTGAAGGTGTCCGGCATTGTGCGCCCGGCAGATATCGATGCCACCAATACTGTGCTTTCCACGCGTCTGGCCGATCCGACCATTGTCTATGTTGGTGATGGTGCGGTGGCCGATTCCAATGTGATGGGCTGGCTGGGCCGGTTCTTTATCAGCGCCCTGATGCCCTTTTAGGTGAATTGTATGAAACAGTCTATCGCGTTCCGTTCCCTGTTGCCGGCCAGTATCCGCATGAGCATCGGCCTTCTGGCACTGCTGCTGTTTGCCGGCGTCGCCCAGGCGGAGCGGATCAAGGATCTTGCTTCCATTGCCGGGGTGCGTACCAACCAGTTGCTCGGTTATGGCCTGGTCGTGGGCCTCAACGGCACCGGCGACAAGAGCAGTTCCGCCCCGTTCACGGAGCAGAGTCTGAAAAGCATGCTGACCCAGCTCGGTATCGTAGTGCCGCCCGGTACCCGGATCAATCCGAAAAATGTGGCGGCGGTGACCATCAATGCTGATCTGCCTGCATTTGCCAAGCCGGGACAGAAGATCGATATCACCGTCTCCTCCATTGGTGATGCCAAGAGCCTGCGTGGCGGCACGCTGCTGATGTCACCACTGAAGGGTGCCGATGGCCGGGTCTATGCTATTGCCCAGGGCAACCTGGTGGTGGGTGGGTTGAGTGCATCGGGTGCGGATGGTTCCAGTATCACCATCAATATCCCCAGTGTCGGGCGCATTCCCAACGGCGCTACCGTCGAGCGTACGGTCACCTCCGGCTTTGGTCAGGGGACTTACCTGACCCTCAATCTGCATGAGGGTGACTTCACCACTGCCAACCGGATGGTTGAGTCCATTAACAAGGCTATCGGTCCGGGCGCCGCGCGTGCGCTGGACGCTACATCCGTCCGGGTCAATACCCCAATCGATCCCGGTCAGCGGGTCAGCTTTGTCTCACTGATCGAAAACCTGCCGGTCGAGCCTGGCGAGGTGGCGGCGCGGGTGATTGTCAATTCCCGTACCGGTACGGTGGTGATCAGCAATCAGGTGCAGGTTTCTCCCGCTGCTGTTTCCCATGGCAGCCTGACGGTAACCATTAGCGAAAACAGCCAGGTCTCCCAACCTGAAGCGTTCTCCGGTGGTGCCACCACCGTAGTGCCGCGCTCCGATGTCAGTGTGGCCGAGGGCGGCAGCCGGATGTTCCTGTTCAACCCGGGCGTGACTCTCAATGAGGTGGTTCGCGCGGTCAACCAGGTGGGTGCGGCACCGTCCGATCTGGTGGCTATTCTGGAAGCGTTGAAACAGGCGGGGGCCCTCAAAGCCGAGCTGGTGGTCATCTGATGGATCTGGCCAGCGCGTCAATCTATACCAACATGGAGGGCCTGACGGCGCTCAAGGCCCGGGCATCCGAAGATGCCAAGGGTTCGCTGGATCAAGTGGCGCGTCAGTTTGAATCCCTGTTCGTGCAGCAGATGTTGAAGAGCATGCGCCAGGCCGGCCTGGGTGAAGGACTTATGGATAGTGAGCAGAGCCTGTTCTATCGCGACATGTACGATCAGCAGCTCTCCATCCATCTGGCTGAGAGCGGCGGAATGGGGCTGGCAGATGTCATTAAGCGGCAACTGGGCGGTGCTGATGAAGCGGGAGCTGATACCGTCCCGACGGCGAAAACGATCGAAGATTACCGGCGACTGGCCATGGCTGTAAACATGTATGGCGCACCGGAGTCAGGCAACGCGGAGAGGGCGGGCCGTGTGCGCCTTGACGGCGTTACAGCGTCCGGTGGTGTAGAAGGAACACCTCGTACAGATGCTGGGCGGAATAAACCAGCAGTGGGCGCCGAAATTGCCGTGGGACAACCGGACCCGAAAAACTGGAGTGCTGAAGAGTTTGTCGAGAATCTCTGGCCCTGGGCGACCGAGGCTGCTGGTCTGATAGGCCTCAAACCGCAGGCCCTGTTGGCCCAGGCAGCGCTTGAGACCGGTTGGGGAAAGAAGCTGATCCGCGCAGCCGATGGTGCACCGGCCAATAATCTGTTCGGGATCAAGGCGGATCGACGCTGGGAAGGCGACCGGGTAAGCGTCAATACCCTGGAATATGAGGCGGGTACGGCGGTAAAGAAACGGGCCTCTTTCCGCTCCTATGACTCGCTGCGGGACAGTTTTCATGACTACGTGGATTTTCTGCAATCGAATCCTCGCTACGGCGAGGCGCTGGGAGCCACGAAAGACAGTCAGGCCTATTTTACTGAATTACAGCGGGCCGGTTATGCGACCGATCCGAATTATGCGAGTAAAATCAATGCGGTATTAAACGGGCCAGAAATGACCCGGGCGGTGGAACGACTCAAGCTTGAGCATGAATGGTCGCTATGAAATTCACGCGGGTCGTCAGTGGGATTAACGACGTAGGAGAGGCATTTAGGCATGAAAAGCGAAAATCGCAGCTAAAGCAGCTCCTACAAGGCATCGATCGTAGGAGCGGCTTCAGCCGCGAAAGGCATCAATCGTAGGCGCGGCTTCAGCGACCAGGACAGACAGATGGCAGGCATACTCAATATAGGTACATCGGCACTGCTCGCGTTTCAGCGCTCGCTGACCACGACCGGGCACAATATTGCCAACTCGGATACCGAGGGGTACAGCCGACAGCGGGTCAATCTGACCGCCCGAATTCCGCAGTTGACCGGGGCCGGTTATATCGGTTCGGGAGTACAGGTGGGAGAGGTGCAGCGCCTGTATGATGACTTTCTGGCGGGCCAGATGCGTGCATCCCAGTCGTCCGCTTCCGAGATGGAGAGTTATTTCAGCCACGCCAGCCGGATAGACAATGTATTGGCGGATCCCAATATCGGGCTGGATCCCGCCATTCAGGATTTCTTTAATGCCACGCAGGTAGTGGCGGATGATCCCTCCTCCATCTCAACAAGGCAGGTGATGTTGTCGGAAGCGGGTGCCATGGTCAATCGCTATCATGACCTCAGCCGGCAGTTTACCGATGCAAATAATCAGCTGAATCAGGAACTGGCGGATGTCGCCAAGGAGATCAGTGATCTGGCCGAGGCGATTGCCCAGGTCAATCAGGGTATTATCGAAGCGTCTGGTGCAGGGGGACCTTCGCCCAATGATCTGCTGGATCAGCGGGAGGTGCTGCTGAACGACCTCTCCAAGCTGGTCAATATCACGGTAGTCCCGCAGGACAACGGGGCGTTGAATGTCTTTATCGGCAAGGGGTTGACCCTGGTCATCGGTGGAACCAATGCAACACTGACAGCCGTCAACAGCAGTAGCGATCCCAGTCAGCGTGATATCGCCTTCACCAATGTTTCCGGAACCCAGGTGGTTACTGATCAACTGGCAGGCGGCGAGCTGTCCGGGTTGCTTGATTTTCGAGATGAGATCCTCAAGCCCGCGACCAACCAGCTGGGCCTGGTGGCTATCGGGATGACTGACAGGATCAACAGCCAACATCAACAGGGTCTGGATCTGGATGGTAATTTGGGTGGGCAGTTCTTTGCTCCTCACAGTGTCGGCGTGCTGAGTAATGCCAACAATGCGAGTGCTGCCCAGGTGACGGCCGCTTATATTGATACCGGCAATCTGACGGCCAGTGACTATGAGTTGCGTGCAACCAGTGTGGCCGATCAATTTACCATGACCCGGCTATCTGACGGCCAGGTAACCACGATCAATACAGGTGGAGTCTATCCCCATACCACGGCTGAGATAGACGGCATATCTATTTCGATCTCCGCAGCCGCCACAGCGGGTGACCGCTATCTGATCCAGCCAACGCGAAATGCGGCCAGCAACATGGAGCTGTTGATCAGTGATCCACGAAAAATAGCCGCGGCCGGCCCCATCCGGGCTGCACAGACAACCAACATCGGCGGTGGTCCCAATCAGGGCACGGCTGCCATTTCCCAACCGGACTACAGCAATACCAGCAACATTCCGCTTGCCGGAAGCATAACGCTCGAGTGGAGTGCCACCGCTCATGGCGGGGCTCCTGGATTCGCTGTCACCGGTGGTCCCGGTGGCACCATTGCCTATGATCCAGCAACCCAGACAAACGGCGCCAGTTTCTCCTTCCCCGCCTATGGCGGGATGAGCTTTAACATCACCGGCACACCTGCCGCCGGAGACCGGTTTGTTATCGAAAATAACAGCAGTGGTATCGGTGATAACCGTAATGCACTCAAACTGGCTGATCTGCAATCCTCTAAATCCATGCTGGGCTCGACAGGTGGGGGGCTGGAGACAGCCACTTTTCAGGGGGTCTACAGCCAACTGGTTTCAGATGTCGGCTCAAAGACTCATCAGGCCGAGGTCAACTTCAATGCCACCGATGGACTGCGGGAGCGCCATAAAAATTCGCTCCTTTCGATCAGTGGCGTCAATTTGGACGAAGAAGCTGCCAATCTGATCAAGTTTCAGCAGGCCTATCAGGCTGCGGCGCAGGTGATTACAGTTTCCAATACCCTGTTTGACTCGCTGATCGGAGCAATCCGGAGGTAACTATGTTACGCATCTCAACCCAGATGATCACCGAGCGCAGCCTGAGTTCCATGCTCCGGCAGCAGAGTGAACTGAACGATACCCAGCAACAGCTTTCCACCGGCAGACGGGTGTTGACGCCCTCCGATGATCCGGCGAGTGCGTCCCGGGTATTGGGGCTGAACCGCGCGGTCGACACACTATCCCAGTATCAGAGCAATATTGATCGGCTGACCTCCCGCCTGGAGACGGAAGAGGGGGCGCTTGATGGTATTACCAATCTGTTACAGCGGGTCAGGGAACTGACAGTAGAGGGTAATAATGATGTGTTAACGACGCTTGATAAAAGTGCCATTGCCTCTGAAATCAGGCAGATAGGCGATCAGCTGTTTTCCATGGCCAATTCGAGGGACAGCGGGGGCGAGTACGTTTTTGCCGGCTATCAGTCCGGTACCCGGCCCTTCTCTTATGACCTGGGTGTCTACAGCTACAACGGCGACGGTGGCCAACGGGAACTGCAGATCGCCTCGGATCGCACCGTGGCGGATGGGGACAACGGATTTGATACGTTCATGAATATCGCGACCGGGCCGATTGCCACGGTCAATGTGGCCGCGCCTACCGACCCGGCGCCTGCCGCCATCACTGCAGGTGATATCACCATTGATGGTGGCAACGGCAATGGGGCAATCAGTATCGGAGCCTTGCCGCTCGCGGCCAATCCGACGCAGCGAGCGGTCCAGTTGCGAGATGCCATCAATGCCATCAGTGGTCAAACCGGGGTAAGGGCCGAGAGTAACACTGCACCGCCTGACACCCTGACCCTGACCGCGGTTGGGGGCACGGGCGTGACGGTGAATATCGCCGGTACTGCCACCACGGCCAATACGGGTCTGACAACAGGTGCAACCGCGCCGGTGACTTCAAAGCGGAGTGTATTCGAGACTCTTGACCTGCTGGCCGCGGATCTGGAGGCCGGGAAATCAGTAGATCGCTATATCACCGATGTTCAGCTGGCGATGGACAATGTCATTGAGGTCAGAACCACCGTGGGTGGCCGTTTGAATTCCATTGAAGAGCAGCAGACGGTGAATGAGGATCTCAAGCTGAACCTGGAAATCCACCGTTCTGAGGAGCGTGATCTGGACTATACGGAGGCTATCTCCCGGTTTGAGAGCCAGATGACCGCCCTGCAGGCCGCTCAACAGGCCTATGTGAAGGTAAAAGGGCTTTCCCTGTTCAATTACCTGTAGGAGGCCCGCCTCGGGCCGAATGCGCGGCGTGGGCACACAAGACGTGCCCATCCAACGTGTCTGAAGTTGTAGGTCGTGTTAGCTGAAGGCGTAACCCGACAAGGTTTCCGATACAGGGAGCGTGGATTGATTGTCGGATTACGCTGTCGCTAATTCGACCTACGAGATTGATTTTTATGTAAAAATTAAACGGATATTTTTTGTAATGGCATTCGCAAGATTTTTTGTTATTTCGCTTAAAGAATCCCTGGATACGGCCGTTACAAACATCGGAGGCGGTAAATATCAGAAAATTGTTCCGATATATCCGCCAAATATCAACCTGACCCCGAGGGCACCCGATGCGGTAGCTAAAGGGGAATAAGGAGCAAGACAATGGCACAGATTATCAATACCAATATTGCGTCCCTGACCGCACAGCGCAATCTGAACAAATCCCAGAGTTCAATGGCTACAGCCATGGAACGGCTCTCTTCCGGTCTTCGTATCAACAGCGCTAAGGATGATGCGGCTGGTTTGGCAATTTCTGAACGGATGACTTCCCAGATTAGAGGGTTAAATCAGGCAATTAGAAACTCAAATGACGGCATATCTCTTTCCCAAACTGCGGAAGGGGCGTTGGGTGAGATTACTAATAATTTACAGCGTGTACGTGAATTGTCTGTACAGTCAGCAAATTCAACTAACAGTGCTTCTGACAGGGCGGCACTTGATGAGGAAGTGCAGCAACTGCTTGCAGAAATAGACCGTGTTGCGTCGCAAACTTCGTTCAATAATCAACGTATTCTGGATGGTACTTTTGGATCAGCCAGCTTCCAGGTTGGTGCAAATGTTGGTGAAACTATATCAATCAACCTCGCAACAAGTATGCGTACTACATCAATTGGTAAAACTGCTGACTACGTCAATAGTACTACCCAGTTTGATACCACTAAGGCAGTTGGTTCACAAGGAACTGGTGTAAATACTAGTGCTATCGCATCAGGTAATGTCACTATAGCCATTGGGAGTAATTCCGCCGTCACCGTTGGGGCGTCACAGGACTATTCTTCAACAGGCGCTGGACGAACAGCAGGTAGTGCCTATTCAAAAGCTGACGCTATTAATTCGGCTGGTATTAGTGGGTTAACTGCTGTCGCCGATACGACGGTTCAGTTAGACCTGGCCGCCAACGCCGTATCTGCTACAAATACTGGTTATAGCCTGTCGCTCAATGGTGTGGCAATTGTAACGGGATATGATGGTACTGCCGACGGTGCGATGAGTTCCGATACGCTTGTGTCGCTTATCAACTCAAATGCAAGTGCATCGGGTGTTACAGCTTCGTATGATAGCGCAAATACCAGAATTACGTTAACTGCAAGTGATGGCAGAAATATAGCGGTTTCGCAGACAAACACAACAACCACAACAGATGGTTTTCAGGGTATTGAGGGTGATAACAACGCTGTTAACACCACAACTGACTTTACGCCAGGTGCAAGTGGTGCAGCGGCAACAGCTACGTATGGAGGTACTCTCCGTCTCATATCTGCAGAGTCAATTGCTGTAGCTGGGACGGCTCCGGCGACAATTGGATTTACTACGGGCTCTATGGCACTTGGCAACTCAGCACTTAGTTCATCATCAGTAACGACGGTTGCAAATGCTAATACAACTCTTACTCGCGTTGATGCGGCGTTGTCTTCAGTGAGTACCCTTCGTAGTACTTTTGGTGCAGTTCAGAATCGTTTTGAAACAACTATAGCTAACCTGAGTGTGACGTCTGAAAATCTCTCAGCCGCCCGTTCCCGCATCCAAGATGCCGACTTCGCCGCTGAAACAGCCGCGATGACCCGTTCGCAGATCCTGCAGCAGGCGGGTGTGGCAATGGTTTCCCAGGCGAATGCGCTGCCGCAGAGCGTATTGTCACTTCTCCAGTAATCTGGGCGAGGGATGGGGCATTGAAAAAATTGCCCCATCCCGCGTTAAATAGGTGATCGCCATGGTGAATGAAATCTCGCAAAGTGTATTGAGCGGCCTGTCCGCGCAATCAAAAGGAGCTGCAAGCAGTACCGTAAGGGTGCGGGAAAATTCTGAAATCCAGCGGGTGGCTCAATCTGCACAAATCGCTTCCAGGGGTGAGGCCAAGGAAGAACAAAGGCCTACTGCAGCGATGGATGGACAGACGCTTGATAATGCGGTTGAACAGTTGAACCAGTTTGCTCAATCTGTTCAGCGTAAACTGGAATTCTCAGTGGATGAAGAGAGTGGAAAGACCGTTATCAAGGTTATAGATAAAGAGTCTGGTGAGATGGTGAGGAGTATTCCATCTGAAGATGTGCTGGATATGCAGCAGAGGCTCAGGGAAACGAGTGAAGCTATTTTTAAAGGTAATCAGGGAATATCGCTGCTGTTTGAAGCAAAGGCATGATTCTCTGGACGGGTGACAGGGACGTCACTGGATTTAATTTGATTAACAGATGCCTGGCGCAGAGATAAAAAATCAGGCAATTCACTCCGTCAGTTAGCAAGGCGATTTTAACTTGGGCTGACAGAGTTCAGTAGGCATTACCAGGAGAACCAAATGGCCATCTCATCACCAGGACTGGGTTCAGGGCTTGACGTTACAGGCATCGTCTCCCAGTTGATGGCGGTTGAGCAGCAGCCTCTTACTCGGCTAAACCAGAAAGAGGCCCAGGTGCAGGCCCAGATATCAGCCTATGGCAGCCTGAAGGGTGGACTCTCGTCCCTGCAGAGTGCCATGACAAAGCTGCTGGATGCGGATACCTTTCAGGCCACCAAGGCCAGCTCATCCGATAGCGGTGTGTTAACCGTATCTTCCGATACGGATGCCGTTACCTCTTCTTACAATGTTACAGTGAACCGGCTGGCGCAGCAGCATAAGCTGGGATCCAGTGAGGTTGCATCATCAACCACTTTTGGTGGGATGGCGGGTGACGAATTGACGCTGACTGTGGGGTCGGACAGCTTTACCCTGGATCTCTCCACTGCCATGACCTTGGGTGAGATTCAGTCGGCGATCAATGTGGAGACTAACGGCACAGGGGTGACTGCTGGTCTGATCACGGGTGACAGTGGGAACCAGACCCTGGTATTGACGTCTGGCTCAACGGGTTATGACAATCGTGTTCAACTCTCCTTTGGTGGTAGTCTGGATGCCAATACTTTCAACTTCTCCATGTTGAACCGGGATGCGAGTAATCAGTTGCTGGCTGGGGAGAATGAGCTGGATGCCTCGTTGACAGTGGACGGTGTGTCCATCACCCGCGCCAGTAACAGTGTGACTGATGTGATAGAGGGCTTGACGCTGAATCTGCAGGCCACCGGGCAGTCCAATATCTCAATCAACCAGGATAGCTCGGTTGCGAAAAGTGCCGTCAGTGGCTTCGTTAATGCATACAATGAGCTGAATGATCAACTGTCAACACTGCAGAGCAGTGGCGCGAGTGGCAGTGTACTGCGTAATATTGAAAATCAGTTGCGGGGTATGCTGAATACAGGTCTTAGCGGTCTCGGCAGTTACTCCTATATCTCCCAGTTGGGTGTAACCACCAACTCAGACACGGGCAAGCTCGAGTTTGACAGCGGGAACTTTGTCTCGGCACTGGAAGATTCGCCTCAAAGTGTTACAAGTTTCTTTAGTGATGAGGATGGCGGATTTGCAGCCAGGTTTGACGGCCTGCTGGAGGGGTTCGTCAAGTCAGGTGGGACCATCGACAGTATCATTGATGGCAGTAATAGTCGAATAGAGGGCATTGAGCGCAGCCGAGAATCGCTGGAGCGCCGTCTGGAAGATATCGAGGCACGTTATCTTCGGCAGTTTGGTGCCCTGGATGGATTGATTGCGAATATGACGACGACTAGTGAATATCTGACCAGCCAGCTGGATATATTGTCCAATCTGGCTAGTGGGAATAAAAAGTAATTGCATCTTGGAATATCAGATTCAGCATAGAGTTGAATCAGTCTGGAGTACCCAATGGTAAAATCAAGAATGAAGAGTGCGCTATCACAATATAATAGTGTCAGTGTGAATTCTGGTGTTGAAGATGCGACTCCTCATCGTCTGGTACAGATGCTGATGGAGGGGGCCCTGGACAAGATTGCCGCAGCCAAAGGGCACATGGCGCGAAATGAGCCGGCGGATAAGGGGCGTTATATCAGCTGGGCCATCTCCATCGTCAGCGGCCTGCAGAGCAGTCTGGATATGGAATCCGGTGGCGAGTTGTCGCGGAATCTGGATGACCTGTATGACTACATGGTGCGCCGCCTGGGTGAGGCGGGTGCCAAGAACGACCCGAAGATTCTGGATGAGGTGTCATCACTGCTGCTGGAAGTGAAATCCGCCTGGGACGTGATTCCGTCACAACTGGATGCGGAAAATCGGCAGACGGCAATCTGATCATGCTCGGTCGACTTATCCATCTCAGTCAGGAAATGCTGTTATTCGCGGAGCAGGGTGAGTGGGAGCGGGTAACCGAGATGCAGATTGAGCGTCAGCAGATCATGGAAGACACCTTTCCGCTCGATCCCCAGGTAATAGACGTCGATGGCGCAACTGGTCAGATTCGATTGATTCTGGATCTGGATCAACAGATTACACAGTTAGCCCGGGTGCAACGGAAAGAGGTAGGACTGTTACTAAGTAAACTGAGCCACGGACGCACTGCCACCAAGGCCTACCAGGATACGTCCCGGCGCTGAGCAAACCTGATGGGCACGTGAATGTTGCTCATCTTACCCCGCGGCAGTGGTTGGCCTGTAGGAGGCCCGCCCCCGGGCCGAATTCGCGGCGAGGGCGCCGCTCCTACGGGTACTATCAGGCTACAACTGCTTAAAGATAGTCCGCAGCGGCAGTCACCATTCACCTTCGGTAGTGCGCAAAAAGATCAGGTGCTGATCACAATCTCCAGCACAAATTTGCTGCCGAAATAGGCCAGCATCAGCACCACGAACCCCGAAAGTGTCCAGCTCAGTGCTTTTTGGCCACGCCAGCCGGAACGATGGCGTCCCCAGAGTAATGTGCCGAATACCAGCCAGGCGGCAATGGAAAGAATGGTCTTGTGGACCAGATGCTGCGCGAACAGGTCCTCCAGAAAGACGAAACCGCTCAGTAGTGCCACCGTCAACAGGGTGAATCCCAATCCAATCATCTCGAACAGCAGTGCTTCCATGGTTTGCAATGGCGGCAAGGCGCGGATAAATCCCCCGGGGTGGCGATGTCGCAGATGATAGTCCTGGATGGCCAGCAGGATGGCCTGGACGCTGGCCATGGCCAGCAGGCTATAGGCCAGCAGGGAAATCAGAACATGAACGCGCAGGGCCCAGGATGAATTGGCAGCCAGGATATGCTCGGCCGGGAAGTGCATATCCAGCGCAATGCTCAAGGCGGCCAGCGGCAACAGGGTAATGCCGAGATTTTCCACCGGTTTGGTCAACGCCGACAGTATTAACAGCAGGACGATGGTCCAGGCAATAAGGGACGAGGCGCCAAAGAAACTGAAGTTCAGACCGCCTTCACTGACCACATTTTGATATAGCAGGAATGCGTGCAGGGTAACCCCCACCATTCCAATGATGATTCCAAGATGGCGGGAAAGGGTTTTTCCTGTCCGATCTGAAAAGAGTCGGACCGCGATGATAGTCCCACTGGCGAGGTAGCAGGCTATAGCGAGAAAAGCGACAATAGTATGGTTCATATTGGGCGTGATAATCGCATATCTCCCCTTGCTCTGACTAGCCCGGATGGGCAGAGTTTGAGCGTAATCGCCTATCTGGTCGCGAGGATTGCACCGCGCTGTCGGGATCAATGGCACGAAGAGAACAGTTTCCATATATAATACGGAAAATTCATGGCGAGAGGCTGAGCTAAAGCATGTTTGACAATCTGACAGACCGGCTGGGCGGCGTACTGACAAAGCTGCGCGGCCAGGGCCGACTGACCGAGGACAATATCAAGGAAACCATGCGGGAGATTCGCATGGCGCTGCTGGAGGCGGATGTCGCTCTGCCAGTGGTCCGGGATTTTGTCGAGCAGGTGAAAGAGAAGGCGCTGGGTGAGGAGGTGATGAAGAGCCTCACCCCGGGTCAGGTGCTGATCAAGATCGTCAATGATGAACTGGTCAGAATCATGGGTGAGGCCAATGAGCGGCTGAACCTGGCTGCCCAGCCACCGGCCGTGATACTGATGGCTGGCCTTCAGGGCTCCGGTAAAACAACCAGTGTCGCCAAGCTGGCACGCTGGTTGAAGCAGAGCCAGAAAAAATCGGTCATGGTGGTCAGTTGTGATATCTATCGTCCGGCTGCTATTGATCAGCTAAAAACCCTCGCCACTGAAGTGGAGGCGGAGTTCTTCCCCAGCACCACGCTGCAACAACCGCTTGCCATTGCCCGGGCTGCACTGGATCAGGCGCGCAAGCAGTTCACCGATGTCCTGATTGTCGATACCGCAGGCCGTCTCCATGTGGATGCGGCACTGATGGATGAGATCAGGCAGCTGCATGCAGGGATCAAGCCTGTCGAAACCCTGTTCGTGGTTGATAGCATGACTGGTCAGGATGCCGCCAACACCGCCAAGGCCTTTGACGATGCCCTGCCGCTGACCGGCGTGATTCTGACCAAAACCGATGGTGATGCCCGAGGCGGTGCGGCGCTCTCCATTCGCCAGATTACCGGAAAGCCGATCAAATTCCTCGGTGTGGGCGAGAAAACGACAGCCCTTGAGCCCTTTTACCCTGAGCGGATGGCCTCACGGATTCTGGGTATGGGTGATGTACTCTCTCTGGTGGAAGAGGTCCAGGGTAAGGTGGACCAGGCCAAGGCTGAGAAGCTGGCCAAAAAACTGCACAAGGGACAGGGCTTCGATCTGGAGGATTTCCGTGACCAGATGGAGCAGATGTCCAATATGGGGGGGCTGAACTCGCTGATGGACAAGCTTCCGGGGATGGGGAATATCCCTGATCATGTGAAGAACCAGGTGAATGACAAGGAGATCGTCCGTTCGATCGCCATCATCAACTCCATGACACCGCAGGAGCGACGCTTCCCTAACCTGATCAAGGGCTCAAGAAAGCGCCGGATTGCCCTCGGTTCCGGCACCCAGGTGCAGGAAGTGAATAAAATGCTCAAGCAGTACGCCCAGATGCAGAAAATGATGAAAAAGATGAAGGGCGGGGGCATGGCCAAGATGATGCGGGGGCTGAAGTCCAAGCTGGGACCCGGTGGTGGTATGCCGCCGGGCGGTATGCCTCCCGGGGGCGGTTTCCCCTTTTGAGGGGTATTTCAGTGCTCCGCAGTCCGGCAGGGCAGGCACGCTTTTTGTGCCCACCCTGCCGAGCTGGAAGGTAATCCTTAACCACAAAGATTTTTGCGGTTAATCGCTTTTATGGGGGTTCGTCGTTCCCACGCTCCGCGTGGGAATGCATACCCGGCGGCAATAGTGGCTGCGCCCCTCGGGAGTATCCGCCCTACCTATGCGGCTAAACGCGCAAATCCCCGCTCCGTTCAGCGGAATAAGATGTTGTCCCGATTTAAGGTGACAAAACACTTCACTTTTCCCCGGAAACGGGTAGAATGCCCCGTTTCACTCCGGCCGGTTTGGTTGGCCGGTGGTGCGTGGCAGATTTTTTTAAATTCAAGGGTTGGAAATGGTAACAATTCGTCTTGCACGGACCGGCGCGAAAAAGCGGCCGTTCTATCACATCGTAGTGGCTGATAGCAGAAATCCCCGCGATGGAAAGTACATTGAGCGGCTGGGTTTCTTCAATCCTATTGCGACTGGCGGTGAGGAGCGTCTGCGTTTGGACCAGGCGCGTATCAGCCACTGGGTTTCCCAGGGTGCACAGCCGACCGATCGTGTTGCCCAGCTGGTTAAGGAAGCGTCAAAGGCTGCAGCCTGATTGACTGGGAGCCCTGCGGGTGTGGCCGGTAGCTGAACAGACCTGTTGCCGGATCTCCTGATGGGCGTTCCGGCGGGAGAGCGACAGGTTGAATGGGCCATTCTGGGGCGCGTTTCCGGTCTGTTCGGTGTGCGTGGGTGGATGAAGGTTTATTCACACACCTCGCCGAAAGAAAACATTCTCAGTCATCCTTCCTGGTATCTGTTTCGGGATGGGCAGTGGCAAGAGTATAAGCTGAAGCAGGGCAAAACCCATGGAAAGGGGATTGTTGCTGCACTGGAAGGCGTGATCGATCGGGATCAGGCGGCCGCTCTGAATGGTGCGGAGATCGCTATCCCGCGTGATCGGCTACCGGAAATTCCGGCCGATGAGTATTACTGGTGTGACCTGGAGGGAAAAAGGGTCGTTAACCTGCAAGGGATTGAGCTGGGACGGGTAGATTATCTGTTCGAGACCGGTGCAAATGATGTCATGGTGGTGAAGGGCGTGAGCCAGCACCTGTTGCCGTTCATTGCACAGGTAATTAAAGAGGTCGATCTGGACGGTGACCGGATCACCGTGGATTGGGACCCGGATTTTTGAGGTGACCATGCGCTTCGACGTGGTGACCCTGTTCCCTGAAATGTTCAGGGCCATGATTGGCGAAGGTGTGACCGGGCGCGCGGTGGATCGTGGGCAGGTCAGCCTGGGATTATGGAATCCGCGGGATTATACCCATGATGTGCATCGTACCGTGGATGACAGGCCCTACGGGGGCGGTCCCGGTATGGTAATGAAAATTGAGCCGTTGCGTGATGCGATCACCCGGGCCAAACAGGCTGCGCCGGATTCGGCGGTAGTTTATCTCTCTCCGCAGGGGAGACGGTTTGACCAGGCAGCAGCTGTTCGAATGGCCAGGCAGGACGGAGTGATCCTGGTTGCCGGACGCTATGAAGGGATTGATGAGCGGCTGATCAGTCGCTATGTGGATGAAGAGTGGTCCATTGGTGACTACGTGCTTAGCGGTGGTGAACTGCCTGCACTGGTGCTGATGGATGCGGTTATACGACTCATCCCCGGGGTGCTTGGCGACAAGGATTCAGCAGAGCAGGACTCCTTCGTCGATGGGTTGCTGGATTGTCCGCACTACACGCGACCGGAAGTGTTCGAGGGAGACCGGGTGCCCTCGGTTCTGCTGGGCGGCAATCATGAGTTGATTCGACGTTGGCGATTGCAACAGTCATTGGGCAGAACCTGGCAAAGACGACCAGACCTCCTGGAGGGACGTGTTCTCAGCCAGGAAGAAGAGAATTTACTAAACGAGTTTATCCAGGCGCATACGAGCGCTGATTGAAATACAGGAGCATACGACCGTGAGCAATATCATCCAGGAACTTGAAGCCGAGCAGATGAACCGTGAGGTTCCCGATTTTGGCGCCGGCGACACCGTAGTTGTCCAGGTGAAGGTTGTCGAAGGCACCCGCGAGCGTCTTCAGGCCTTCGAGGGTGTGGTCATCGCCAAGAAAAACCGCGGTTTGAACTCCTCTTTCACCGTGCGCAAACTCTCCCATGGCGAGGGGGTCGAGCGTGTTTTCCAGACCTACAGCCCATCTGTGGCCGAGATTGAAGTCAAGCGTCGCGGTGATGTGCGTCGTGCAAAACTGTACTACCTGCGTGGTCGTACCGGTAAGGCCGCGCGTATCAGAGAGAAGATCTAGTCCCTACGGTTCTTTTGCCCTGTAGTGAAAACACCCCGCTTCGGCGGGGTGTTTTTTTGATCGCGGCTAAGGCAGTCAAGGAGCTGCTTGCCTTCAACAGAATATGCTTGAGGTTGCCTCCCTGTGCGAAAGCCTCCAAGATACCGCTGAAGAATCACTGACGGAGAGCAGGTGGGGCGCACGATGTCGTTGACCTTTTATTGGCATGATTACGAGACATGGGGTGCAGATCCGCGCAAGGATCGGGCCGCTCAATTCGCCGGCATCCGTACGGACGAGGCGCTGAATATCATCGGTAGACCTCTGGTCAGTTATTGCAAACCGGCCGATGACCTGTTGCCGCAACCGGAAGCCTGCCTCGTTACCGGCCTGACCCCGCAGAGGGCGTTGGAAGAGGGGGTAGTAGAGGCGGAGTTCTTCCGCCTGATCCATCACGAAATGGCCCAGCCCGGCACTTGTGGCGTAGGTTACAACAGTGTCCGCTTTGACGATGAGTTTACCCGCTTCGGCTTCTTTCGAAACTTTTTCGATCCCTATGCCCGTGAGTGGCAGCATGGCAATTCCCGCTGGGATATTATCGATATGGTGCGGCTTACCCATGCCCTGCGGCCGGAAGGTATTGTCTGGCCAAAGCGGGAGGATGGCTCGACCAGCTTCCGCCTGGAAGAGTTGTCGGTCGCCAACGGCATTGCTCATGAGGCGGCCCATGACGCATTGTCCGATGTGCATGCCACGATCGCGATGGCCAGATTGATTCGTGACCAGCAGCCCCGGCTGTTCGATTATCTGCTGAACATGCGAAACAAGCGCAAGGTGGCGGAGTTGCTCAATCTTCGCGCTCGACAGCCGGTGTTACATGTCTCCTCCATGTATCCCGCAGAGAAAGGCTGTATCGCTATGGTGGTTCCATTGGCTCGTCACCCGACCAATCCCAATGGCGTTATTGTCTATGATCTTGGATGTGATCCGGCCGCGTTGATCGACCTGTCAGTGGAACAGATTCAATCCCGCCTTTTTACTCCAAGAGATCAACTGCCTGACGGTGTGGAGCGGATTCCGCTGAAAACTGTTCACCTAAACAAGTGCCCGGTTGTGGTTCCAATGAATACCCTGACTGAGCAGGCGGCCGAGCGTTGGGGAATCAATCAGGCGCAGGGCTTGCGCAACCTCAATCGCCTGAAGAGCGTGCCGGGTCTTGGGGAGAAGATACAAGCGGTCCACAGTGGCCGTGAATTTGAACCGATTACAGATCCAGACCAGAGTCTCTATACCGGCAATTTTTTCAGCGCGGATGATCGAAAGCGAATGGACCAGGTATTGACCGCCACTCCGGAATCATTAGCCGGGATGAGCCTGGCATTTGATGATGCCCGCCTGCCGGAGATGTTGTTTCGCTATCGGGCGCGCAACTGGCCGGAGACGCTTAGCAAACCTGAGCGCGAACGCTGGCAGGAGTATCGCATGGACCGACTAACGGCTCCGGAAGGTGGCGGAAGCATAACGCTGACGGCATTTCGCCAGCAACTTGCCAGACTCATGGTCGATCCGGCAATCGACCGCGGCCGCAAGCAGGTATTGTCCGAATTGGCGGATTGGCCGGCGAGGATTGGGCTGGAGTGAATGAGTAGCATGTTGGGTACGCAATCCGCGCACCCACAGGAGCCAGGGTACCCAGGGTAGGTCGGATTAGCGCAGCGTAATCAGACGAATCGACCGGTCCGCACGTGCGTCGAGTTACGCCTTCGGCTAATGCGGGCCCGGTGTCTCAATCCTTGGTCCAGTTGCTCAGGGCCTCAATGATTGCCTCGGCCTGGGCCTTGCTGGAGATGTTGAATTTCGATTTTAGGATATATTCGCCATTGCGTTTCTGGTAGCGGCGTATGCTGTATTTATCCGGGCTGTATTCATCTTTTGAACGATTCCATTCCTGATAACGGAACATTACCGTTGACCATGCACCCTTGGAGAGGACCACCTTGTCCAGCTCCTTGACGACGTCGATACCATCTTCTGAATAGTTAATCGTAAGTTCTTCAACGGTCGATGCCATGTCGGTGAATCCTGTGTTCAGGGCCTGGTCGGCCCGTGTTTGATAACTGAAAATATAGAGGCGGAACTTAACAGATGTAAAGCGCTACGTCACGACCGGAAAAGCGGTTTTTGTTTCATCTGTTACTGTGCTCCATTGCGTTCCAGCATGCGGATTATGTTCTCATCTCCACGTTGTCTGGCTATGGTCAGTGGACGCTGGCCGGCGTTGTCCGCCAGGTTGACGTCGGCGCCGTTCTCGATCAGGTGCTTTACCAGCACCCGGTTGCCAGTGCTGACTGCCAGCGCCAATGGTGTTTGTCCCTGTTCGTTCTGGTGATTGATCTGCGCTCCCCATTTGATCAGCAGGGGGATGACATCCCGGTCCTGTTCGCCCGCCTTGACCATCAGGTCGAGTAATCCGTCCGGATCCTGTGTGGCTCCCTGCTTGATCAGGTAGTCGGCAATCTGGGTTCGTCCGGACAGGATAGCTCTCCCCAGCGGGCTGATCCCCTGTTTGTCCAGAATATTGATGTCCGCCCCTTTTTCCGTGAGCAGTTTCACCACGATGTAGCTGCCCTGACGCGCGGCCACATGGATTGGTGCCTCGCCGTCGATATTGAACTTGTTGATATCACTGCCCCAGAGGATGTGGCGCTCGATCTGATTGATGTCGCCACGTTCCACTGCAAGGTTGAGCGGGATGCTTGGTTTATCCGGCTCCCCGCAAGCAGTCAATAAAAGAAGTAATGCAGTCAATACCAAGAGGTTCAATCTGTTCATGTCGGTTTGGTTGTCTGGTCCTTTTGTTCAGATAATAGCGCCATTACCGGGCTCATGATAAGGTACGCGCCCATGTTCCTGAAACTTCTATTGACCGCATTGGTGATTGCCGGGGCACTGCTGACCCTGCGGATGCGTAGTCAACGTAATATGCGGCAGTATACGTCATCGGCTCCTGTGCTCAATGCTTCGTTGAATCAGCAGCGGCAGAGTCGGCGGCGCGTCGCTCAGTTCCTTGCGGGAGGGGCGGTGTTTCTGATGCTCACGGGAGCAGGCCTCTATCTCTACCACCAATGGAGCGATGCCTATCAAGTGGTTACGGTCCGGGTGATAGATACCCGCAGTGCGCAAGCGACCTCATACCAAGCCTATAAAGGCGATATCGATGGGCGTACATTCATTACCACCGATGGCAGAACCGTAACCTTGGCCGAGGTGGAACGGCTGGAAATTGGTCCCGAATAGCGGCTTGGTTGCGCGCTTGCGGCTTCAACTGTGATGCCAATAGAGTCTGGCCGGATGGGAGAGCCTGATTGTGCGATCGTTATCCCGATACCACGTCGTATCAATCAGGCTGCGGATGATTCCAGTAACAATGTCAGACCGCCCTTTTCCAGTTGTCCATGGCTTTTCATGGCCTGCGACCCTGCGGTTTCAATCTGCTCTCTTATCCTTATAACCAGTTCCCTGGCTTCCGCTGCGCTGTTGATGGCGCCGCTATTTTTCGTGGGAGGGATTTCCTGATTGGCCAGTCGACTGGTGTTGCTGAGTTCTACCGTATCATCTGTCGGGCGTGTGATTGTGGTGTTTGGGGTGCCGTTCCGTTCACCTGAAGGTCGCTTACTGGTCGCAGTACCGTTTCTATCGCTGTTCGGCGGCAATAATTTGTCGTTTGAAATAGGGCTGACCATAATAATTCTCCAGGTTCAGTCAAATAATTGACGTTAAGCGTCGATTTAATATATCTGGGTTCTAGTTAAGCAAAACCTGGACCAGATTTCCATTCAATCCATTGAAGCCAGCATACATAAGAGACTGCGCTGAAACATTGCGCCGCTGTTTTATCTGCTTTCCATGGGGCTTTTGAATGACAAAAATGTTACAGTGCGCACTCAAATTCCGGGGGCATGTTCGGCGTTCCATTAACGATCTTCATGCCGAGGTCTAAACCGAATCCATACTGAGTTTTTATGGAACTTCAGAACATAAGTGAGCTTGAAAAAGCGACCAGTAAAGGCCGGCAGGAGCTGTTTCGAATTGGCATAGCCCTGCTCTTTATAGTGGGTATCATGCTATTCACCGGCATGCGTGGCGGAATGGATACTCCGGGGCATGTGATGTTGATGGTCGCCGCAGTTATCGGCGGCTATATGGCCATGAATATCGGTGCCAATGATGTGGCCAACAATGTTGGGCCCGCGGTTGGTTCAAAGGCGCTCACTCTCGGCGGGGCGATTATTATCGCTGCTGTTTTTGAGGCGTCGGGTGCCTTGATCGCTGGTGGCGATGTGGTCAGCACTATCAAGAAGGGGATTATTGATCCTTCAGCAATCCACGGGACAGATGCCTTCATCTGGCTGATGATGGCGGCACTGCTTGCCGGTGCTCTCTGGCTGAATGTGGCTACCGCCCTGGGTGCGCCAGTGTCAACCACCCATTCCATTGTGGGCGGAGTGCTCGGTGCCGGCATCGCGGCTGGCGGTGTAGGCATTGCCAATTGGGACAAAATGGGGGCCATCGCGGCTAGCTGGGTCATTTCTCCGGTTATGGGAGGGATTATCGCCGCCGCTTTTCTGTTGCTTATAAAGCGTACTATCACTTATCAGGTGGATATGATCGCGGCGGCCAAGCGCATGGTGCCGTTGCTGGTGGGACTCATGACCTGGGCCTTTACCACCTATATCGTCCTGAAAGGCTTCAAGAAAATATGGAAAACCGAGTTTGGTTCCGCGGTTTTTATCGGCCTGATCATGGGTCTGGTGGTTTTTGTCCTGGTTCGACCGCTCCTCTCCCGGGTGGCCAATAATCTACCCAACGAAAAGCAGAGTATTAACAAGCTGTTTACCTTGCCGCTGATTTTTGCTGCGGCCTTGCTGAGTTTCGCCCACGGGGCCAATGATGTGGCCAATGCCGTTGGGCCGCTGGCGGCGATTAATGATGCAATCGTCCATGGCGGTATTGCACAGAAGGCTGCCATACCACTCTGGGTGATGATGGTGGGGGCTCTGGGTATTGCTGTGGGACTGGCACTTTATGGTCCGAAGCTTATCAAGACGGTGGGCAGTGAGATCACTGAGCTGGATAAAATGCGCGCCTTCTGCATCGCTATGGCGGCCGCGGTGACGGTGATTTTTGCTACCCAACTGGGTTTGCCGGTCAGCTCCACCCATATCGCCGTTGGTGGTATTTTCGGTGTGGGATTCCTGCGTGAATTCATCAAGACCAGCTATGCCAAGATGGTTGAAGAGATAAAGATACATCACCAGGATGATGACCCCGATGCGATCGAGGCTTATCTGATGGAATTCAAGAAAGCCTCCCTGACAAAAAAAGGCGAAATGCTGAGGGAGTTAAAAAAGCAGGCCAAAACCGAACACGACGCCCCGTTGACAAAGAAAGAGCGTAAAGGTCTGCGTAAGGTCTATCGACACGAACTGGTGAAGCGATCCGCCTTGTTGAAAATCGTGGCTGCCTGGGTTATTACCGTCCCGGTCTCTGGACTGATGGCGGCGCTGCTCTACTTTATGATTCGAGGGATGATGCTGCCTTAATCCGAACGGCATCTGACTTGTTCACAAGGAAGGCCGAGCACTCTGTGTATCGGCCTTTAGTATTTATGGTGTATTCGGTTCAGTTGCTGTCTTCAGCGATCGACAATTGACTGATGTCTGGTAGTACCGCGGGTTCCTTTATGATCTGGCAATCTTCCAGGGTACCGGTATTGGCTGGTGCGAGCTCAAGATTGCTGGTGTCAATTGATCTGGCCTGTGGTGGAGGTGTTTCATCCAGCAGGGCGCCTGGACTGGCCAGTGACAATTTGCTGATGTCGGGTAATGGCGCGGGTCGTATTGCCGGCGCGCAATCAATCAGGCTACCCGCTCTGGGGGGTAGCAGGGTCATAATTTCCTTACGCTGATTCTGCGGCGCGGCGGATGGGGCCGTTTTCGCTGGATCGGCAACAGGGTCTGCTGACTGGATGTCTACCAGGGCGCCGGCATTTCTGAAGGCAACCCGGTATTTGATCGCGGTCTCCTGATCCACGCTACCTTTAACCTTCACCGAATTCCCCGAGAAGAGGTGCTCAAGCTGTTCACTTCCGGTATTGAAGATTCTGGCAAGGTTTTGTTTTACTTCCGCGAGATCTGCTCCATCCACGGTCTTACCAGAAAAAAAGATATCATAGTATTGAGCGGGCATATTGCTGAATTCCTTCGGTCTGTTATAGGCACACCTGTCTGAAGGAAAGTATAACCCCAAGTGGTGTAAAAACAGGTAGGGCGGGGCGGAACAAAAAAACAGGGGCCTTAGGCCCCTGGTCAGTCTGGATATGTGTGGTTGTTAGAGTGGTTTTGTAAGGGTGAAGGCGCCACGAATATCGCCTTCATTAAAGCCGCGTGCATTGTCGCTGGGATAGAGTTCATGCAGTTTTGCTTCAACATCGGGTGCGATGGTAGCGGCATGGCAGTTGAGGCAGGCCTTTTCAGTGGGAATGGCCTTCATATAGCGAAAATTCTTTTTTCCATCCACTTCAACAACTTCTGAGTATTCGAGCATGGCCGGTGCGGTCCCGGTTGATTTCTTGGCTTCAAACTCCTGCAAAACTTTCAGTTCCCAGGAATCGGGGGCGTTGTCTTCCGAGCGGATCTTAAGGCTTGTTCTGCCTACTTCCCAGCCTGAAGCGGCGGCGATGTCGGCGGCGATACCGGGTGCCCTCAGATTGCAGAATTCGATGGCCTTAACCGGGCCCCCCTCTTTCATGGCGCTGACCAGCTGTCCCTTAAGTGTCGATCCGAACTGCTTTACCAGACCAAGGGCCTCAGCTTCCAGTTCACTGGCCATAGCAACGCTGGATACAGTGGTGGCAAGTAGTGCGGCGATCAATTTTTTATACATGGTTGTCTCTCCCTAGCGGTTATCAAGGCTTTCTGGCGCCCTGTTGATGTTGAGCACTTGCAGGTGCTTCTCGGTTTTCCGGGCAGTTTGGCTGTCAGGCCTGCACTGACCAGATGGTTAGTACTGATGTTTCTCGATCACTTCGTAACCGATACTCTCTTTCCAGCCCCAGGAGTAGGTGCGAAGATTGAGCAGCGCGTTGCTCTCTGCACCGGCTGGAGACTGGTTACTGAAACCACACCCGTAGCTGGTGCGTTCTCTGCCGGTATAAGTACGATATTGAGTTTTGATAATGATCATCCAGCCATGCGGGTTATTACTGTTTGATTGGGGAAATACATACTCGTAACCTTTAATGCGAAGTGCCTGTTTTGCCTTTTCGATAGCATGGGCAACAGAGGGTTCCCCCGTTGCCCATTCAATGGCCAGGGAGTCCCCCAGTTTTTTTGCGACGACGCAGGCTGCACCTCCCGTTGTCAGTGGTCCTACGGTTGTGGCGGCCTGTCCATTGGCTGTGAGGATCACACATGGTAGAAATACCAGAAGGGTGTGTAAGGTTTTCAGTTTTGAAGGCATCACTGTGCGCATGTCAGAGTTTAGTCTGATGACCGATTGCCTTGATTGCTTCCTGAACAGACTGATCAACATAGTAGTAGTACATGTCTGGTGTCTGTATTCCGACCATTTGTTCGGATAGCTCTTTTCCCTCTGCATCGAGAAACAGCAGGGTAGGTGTCACCGAAACCTTATAATCGTATGCAAAACTGTGGTTGTCTCTTTGGGTGCCCTTAAAATCAATGACGGTTGAGACGCCGTCAAGTATCAACTCACGAATTAAAAGAGTATCGGTGTAGTTGCCGCTCCGCAACATTGGGCTGATCACTTCGCGCTTGATCTGTACGCAAAAGCTGCAGTGCTCTTGTGATACCAACAGCAGTATGGCCTTGTTCTCTGTTTTGGCTGTTTTCCCATCTGCATGCAGGTCCGTCGCGGTTGTTATGGCAGCAAATGAGGTGTGTTCCGCATCATCTGCGAATAGCGTTGTGGTAAGCAACAGAAGCAGGGTGGCTAACAGATACTTCATAATAGTGTTAACTTTCTCTTTAATTCAGTCATTGCCCGATACTCGTCAAGTCGAATCCCCGCCTCTTTAAAATTAAGTGCATCAGGGTATCCGCTGGCTTGGCGCGCTTTGGAATCTGCGTCAGTGACCCATTCTTCAGCCCACAGCTTGAGCGCACTTCGCATATCTGGAGCCAGATTCTCCAGCACCTGGTCCAGCAGGTGATCAAATCCATTGCGTGAAACAGACTGATGGACCCTGGCGAGTTCAGTTCGATCCCTGTTTTTCAATGCCGGCCGAAGCCTGTCTGCGTACTCATTAAGCAGTTCGGTGCGTGTCTGCTCCGCATAATCCTGAATGATACCGATAATGCGGTTGAATATACCGGTATATTTATCAGTTGATGAGTGCCGGATTATAAAACCTTCCAGCGCAATCAGGGCGGAGTGTTTACGGCTGGCATTGGAACTGCCTCGGCAGAGCTCGGTACAGAACTGATCTATCTGTTGTGCCGAGATCTGCAGGGTCATCTGTTTATCGGTGGACATGGATTGCCAGGTAATTAAATTCTTTCGCGCCTAAAAGCATTAGATCAAAATAAACTAAATTTCTGATGATTGGCAAGAGAATTTAACCTGCCGCTCTATATTGACTCTGTCCCGGTTATCTATGGTGTCAGGATCAGTGCTTTTGGCAGGTGTGGCCGAGGTCGCCCCGTCGGGTGACTCCCCAGAGGGAGGTCAACACCCACTGAAACAGGACCTTAATTTGGGCCCAGGTGGGAGTTCATTTAAAGAATACAATTGGTCAGTCAGTATTGATTGGGGTACCCTGCAACGGACATCAGGCTTTGTTGGCAGAGGTAATCAGGTGACGCAAACCAGAAGGGCGCAGAAAGTTTCATTTTATATTGCAATAATCTCTTATATTGCCGCTATCGGCTGTATCCTTGCCTCGGTGTACTATTCTGGTGAACTTGGTAGTGATCATCCGGTGGTTGCCAGTTTTGGTGCGGCGGTGGTCTTTTTTGTGGGGGTCGGCATCGTTTTACATGTCATTGGACGAGTCGATATCCCAGATCTCAAGATTAAATCCGGCCCCGGCAATGCGGATAAATCGGATTTAAAATAATCAGTCTTCCCAGGTCAGTGCCTGTCGATTGAGACTCTTCGGCTGCATGCCGGCCATTCACGCCTGTCGGATCAAACCAGAGTGCGGCCATCGTTTCCCCCGTGCCGGCTTGCTTGGTATTTACGAATTTTCACGTAATCTGGATAACTTGGCGAGGCGTCTAGAATTATACTAAGCAAAAAGGCAAAGCAGTTGGATGTGGATATATGAGTGTCAATATCACGCGGGAAAAGATGATGTTCGCAATTACCTGGGAATGGCTTAGTCGGGGCTGGCGGGATTTCAGGCAAGCGGCGTTTCTCAATATGATCTATGCCGCGTTATTCCTGGTGATTGGCCTGGCAATGGGCGGGATGCTTCTGCATCACGGTTTCAGTGTTGTCTATTTTATCATTGCCGGTGGATTTCTCATTGTCGTACCGGGACTGGTTGCAGTCTATTATTACCTGGCCGACAGGATCCACAGCGGTAGCAGGCCGGGGTTTGCCGATATTGCTGAAGGGTTCAGGCAATGTCCGGTATCTATCATGGTGATCGGTTTGGTCTCATTGGTGATCTATCTGATCTGGATTACCGATGCGTTGATAATCTACAGCGTCTATTTTGACTTCGTGCCGACATCGTTGTCAGCCTACAAGGCTGATCCGGTTTTGCGCACCGATGTCCTGGCATTCCTGTTATTCGTCAGTATTCTTGGATTTGTACTCAGCTTCATCACCTTCTGCATTACGGTGTTTTCTATTCCCTATGCTTTGCAGAAACAGTGCGGACTGGTGGATGCGGTTTCGTTTAGTGTCAGGACAGTGTCAGGCCACACCAGGCTGATGTTCTTCTGGGCTATTGTATTGGGGGGGCTGACTTTTTTTACCGTATTGTTTGCCTTGCCACTGCTGCTTGTGGTGCTTCCTGTGCTCGCCTATGCCAATTATGCTACCTACAGCGATATGCTTCGGCTAATGGAGTCAGAGTGACTGTGGGCTTGGCATCTGCCACATAATCGATTTATGTCCGGATTTGAGTGACGTAGTTAACTTATTGTTTTATATTGCGCCACATATATCATTTCCTGGTTATTTTCCGGGGTGGGGATATTGTTGGGTAACCAGAGAAACGGATTTGACTGAAATCCGATTAAAATAATGATCAGAAACTCACTTTTATTACTTCTGCTGCTGATTTCATCAGCCTCGGCCTTCGCGTTGGGGCTGGGTGGTATTAAGGTCGAATCGGCCCTCAATGAACCATTGGATGCCAAGGTGAGGCTGATATCGGTCGAACAGATGGCAATCGATGACATCAGGGTAAAACTGGCTGGCCCTGAAGGTTTTCGGCGCGCGGGAATTGAAAGGCCTTTTTTGCTATCCAAGCTGCGGTTCAGAGCGGTTTTTCCGGAAAATGGCGATCCCTACATACAGGTGAGCACACGCGAGGCCATCCGTGAGCCATTTCTGGATTTTCTTCTGGAGGTGAGCTGGCCGCAAGGCAATCTTGTTCGTGAATTCACTATCCTGCTCGATCCACCCACTTACCAGCCGCCGAGGTCAGAGGCAGTTGCGCTGTCGTCGGAGCGAAATTCAGCCGCGCCAGCTAGTTCGTCTTCTGCTACATCGACCTATGGGCCGGTCCAGCGGACCGAGACACTCTGGGTGATCGCCGGAAAGGTACAGCCCGATGCCGACGTTTCCCGCAATCGGACCATGGTTGCCTTGCTGAAGTCGAACCCCGATGCATTTCATAGAGGAAACATCAACCTGTTGAAAAAGGGGGCTTTGCTGACTATTCCCACTCCCGGGGAGATTGCGGCGATCACTGAGACAGAGGCGCGCGCAACAGTAAAGCAGCAGATGGATGAGTGGCGTAAGGGGCGCAGGGTATCCACTGCGCCACCGCCAACCGATAACGTCGTGGAGCCTCGGCCCGCGCTTGATCAGCAGAGTACGGCGCCCGATACCCCCGTGGCTGAATCCACTGGCCGACAGGCGGGCGGCGAACTGGCACAGGAACCAATAGCGAGCGTGGCACCGGGTGAGGAACTCACTGCCGAGGAACGTCAGCGGCTAAGAGTGGTTGAGCCGGACCGTAACTGGCAGTTGGCGGAGAAGAGTGAAGCAGATTATCCGGCGCAGGAAAGTGACAAGTTACGCGAGGCCATTAAGGATTCCGAACAGGAGCTGGTTGCCGTACAGGAGATAAACAGGGACATCGTGGAACTGAGGGCGGCGCTGGAGTCGAAGGTGGAAGCGCTGAAGAAAGCGCTGGAAGAGAAAGACGCCCAGCTCGAAAATCTGCGCCAGCAAATTGCCCAGGTCGGGTCGAAGGATGCCGTGCCGGGACAGGGGGTGGCTACAGACGCTGCTACGGTGATGTCGTCGGCACCGCCGCCGACCGGTAATGTTTCAGTCAGTGCTCCCGTTACAGACATTTCGCCCATGGAAGCTGTCTGGAAAGATGAGTACTGGATGATACTGATGGGCGCGGTGATCGTTGTTCTCTCAACGTTACTCCTGCTGAATATGCGGGGAAGGCGACGGGAGACAGCGTTCGAGGCGCCAGCACTTTTTGAAATGTCCGGTGAAACAACCGCGCCCGATAGGAATGAATCGGTGCCTCCGGTTGAGGTGGTTCATGAACCGGCCGATGTCCCGATGACTCCGGTAAAGGCGCCCCGGAATCAGACTCACGATGAGGTCAGTCTGCTTCCCGAAAAGAGCAATGATATTGCTTCAATTTTGATGGAAGCGGATATCTATCTGGCCTATCGTCGCTACAGCCAGGCCGAGTCCCTGGTTGAAGAGGCAATGGAACAGAATCCCGACAGTTTTGAGCTTCAAGCAAAACTACTCGAGATCTATGCGTTCAGGCGGGACAAGAAGGCATTCGCCAGTTATCTCGATCAGGTCTATCCAGCGCTGATGAATCAGTCCCCGGAGTTGTGGGAAAAAGTGATCGATATGGGTCAGCACCTTGTACCTGAACATCCTGCCTGGCAGCGGCATGAATCAATCGACATGATCCTGCCAGCAGCTCCCGGGAAAGATACCGCGGGGTCGGCAGGGCAGGGAGCGCCAACTCAGCAGAGCCCGCTGGATATTGATATTGATCTTGACGATCTGGAAATTTCGGGTGAATACAGCGATGCGGTGACGTTTGGCGATCTGATTCAGGATAGTGACGAGTCAGAGGATGATGATATACCTTCCATAGACATGGATTTTGATTTTGAAAACCCGGAAGACCCACAGAAGGATAAGTAGGTAGGCTTGATGGCCGGTGTCTCTGTTTTCCAGATAGGCCGGTATATCGCTTAGTATTGTTGACAGGTAACAGCGGATGTCTTGGTCAGCATTTTTGGAGCTGGCATGAAGATAGAGAGTACCTCGCTTGGAACACAATTCGATGATCCTGAAGCCCGCATAGTCTTTCCCTTGGGCATTCCCGGTTTTGAAAAGGATCGTACGTTTCAACTTTTTCAACAGCATGCTGATGATGTGGTTGGATATCTGCAGTCGGTTGACGACCCGGATCTTACGTTCTCGGTTTTTGCCCCGGAAAGCCTGAACATTTTCTATGAATTCATCTTGAGCGACGAGGAACAGGCGCTGCTGAAACTGGAGCGGGCCGAGGATGTGGTACTGTTATTAGTGGCCTATCGGCAGACCGCGGAACAAGATGCAGAGGCGCAGGGTTCTCGGGTAAATGCCAACTTTATGGCGCCTCTGGTGATAAATTCTGAGAGCCGGCTGGGGTTACAAAAGCCGTTGTACAGGGCTGAACGCCGAATAACCATCAAGGCCAATTAGCCTTCAAGAGAAAGTTTCCTGCCGGATAGATTGGTTATCAACCCGAAGGTACGAGCCGGTCTGTTCATGCCAGTCCTCCAGCACATAGCGTTGGGCCGGCGTACCATCCAGCTGAAATTCATGTAACGCCGGGCGATGGGTATGGCCGTGTATCAGGCGCCTGACCTGATACTCACGCATGTAGCGTTCAACCGTCTGCTGATTGACATCCATGATGTCGGCCGACTTCAGTGAGACCACTTCACCGCTACGCCGACGGTACTCGGCTGCGAGCTGGACGCGTTCTTCGATGGTGCGGGAGACAAAGTCCCGAATAAACTCCGGACTGCGCAGCAGCTTACGTGCCTGCTGATATTCCAGATCATCGGTGCAGAGCAGGTCACCGTGCATCAGCAGAGTGGTTTCTCCGCCCAGGTCAGCCACGAAGGGGTCTGGTAGCAGCTTGCCGCCGGTTGCTCTCGCAAAATCGCTTCCCAGCAGAAAATCCCGATTGCCATGCATTACGGAGAGCTTACAACCACTGTCTGTCAATTGGTGCAGTGCCTGAACAACCTCGGGGACCGGCGGCAGGATGTTGTCGTCGCCTATCCATGCGTCGAACAGATCGCCGAGAATGTAAAGCTCGCCGGCACCACAGGCCCGCTCCCGCAGAAAGTGCAGGAACAGGGCCACGGTATCGGGTCGATGTTGTGACAGATGGAGGTCTGAAATGATCAGGGTGTCGCTCATGCCGGCTTCACAACTTATTCGCTGATGATCGCCTCTTCAATAATCAGGTCTTCAACCGGCACGTCCTGATGCCCTCTGTTCATGGTGGTATCGACGGTTTTCATCTGATTGACCACGTCCATCCCCTCGACCACTTTACCAAAGACACAGTAGCCCCAACCGTCCTGACCCGGGTAGTCGAGAAATTTATTGTCTGCGACATTGATAAAGAACTGGGCTGATGCGGAGTGTGGATCCATCGTTCGTGCCATGGCAATGGAGCCGATGACGTTGCTCAAGCCGTTCTTTGCCTCGTTTTCGATTGGGGCACGGGTGCTTTTCTCTGTCATTCCGACCTCAAAGCCACCGCCCTGGATCATAAAGTTGTTGATGACCCGGTGAAAAATTGTGCCGTTATAAAAGCCATCCTTAACGTATTGGGCAAAGTTTGCACTGGTAATCGGCGCCTTCTCCTCGTCCAGTTCTATGACGATGTCTCCACGATTGGTTTTGAGAGTGATCATGTGCTGGCTTCCTGTGGTTTAGTTGGTGATACGGGTGATATTTTCAATTATGACTGATTCGACAGGAACATTTTGCATGCCCATCTTGGTGGTGGTCGCGACATCGGCAATCCGGTCCACCGTTTCCATTCCCCCGGTGACTCGGCCAAACACTGCATAACCCCAGCCGTCAAAGCTGGGGTAGTCGAGGTTGTCATTGTCTTTGTGGTTAATAAAAAACTGGGAAGTGGCGGAGTGAGGCGCACTGGTTCTGGCCATGGCAATGGTGCCGCGCGCATTGGACAGGCGGTTTTTTGCCTCGTTCTGAATCGGTGCATGCCCACGTTTTTGATCAAGATCGGTGGTGAATCCACCTCCCTGGATCATGAAACCGTTTATTACGCGATGAAAAATCGTTCCATTGTAGAAGCCCTCATCGACATAGCGAAGGAAATTCTCAACAGTGCCGGGTGCTTTATCGCCATCCAGCTCCAGTTCAATTTCTCCGACGCTGGTTTTAATCAGCACCCGTGTGGTATCCGCGCTGGCCTGGGCGGCGCTGCCAAGGGTAAAGACCAGTGCTAACAGTAGAGAAATAAGGCGTCTATTCATTATCAATACTCGCTTACTTAGTGATTCGGGCAGAATCGAGTGATAGTGCATGAACGTCCAATGATAAAGGTTCCCGGCTCGAGGAAAAAGCCCCGGTTAATCTCCGCCCCGGTTACCCCCTTTGTTGCATGGGTGCTTTCGTTTACTATGCGCGGTCAGGGAACGGCCGTTGGATTCTGTCCTGTGCCGGGTTTCCCAAGTTAAAGATGATCTGCCGGAGTCGTTATGCTGAAGATCTACAACGATCTTACCAACCAGAAACAGGCGTTTGTGCCGCTGGAGCCAGGAAAAGTCAGGATGTATGTCTGTGGCATGACGGTCTATGACCTCTGTCATCTGGGGCATGCCCGGGTGATGGTGGTGTTTGATGTGGTCTATCGTTATATGAAATCACAGGGTTACGATGTCACCTATATCCGCAACATTACCGATATTGACGACAAGATCATCAATCGGGCCAACGAGAATGGTGAGCCGTTCAGCGATTTGACGGAGCGATTCATCCAGGCCATGCATGAGGACTCCGCGGCGCTGGGTATTTTGATGCCGGACAGTGAACCGCGGGCGACCGCCCACATCGCCGAAATCATCGCCATGATCGAGAGGTTGGTGGCCAATGGTCACGCCTATGTGGCGGACAACCGGGATGTCTATTATTCGGTCGGCAGTTTTGCCGACTATGGCAAGTTGTCGGGCAAGACACTGGAGGATCTGCAGGCAGGTGCCCGGGTCGAAGTGGATGACCAGAAGCGCAATCCTCTCGATTTCGTGCTTTGGAAATCAGCCAAACCGGGGGAACCGTCCTGGGATTCTCCCTGGGGCGGAGGGCGTCCCGGTTGGCATATCGAGTGCTCTGCCATGTCCACCTGCTGTCTGGGTGATACTTTTGATATCCATGGCGGGGGCGCCGATCTCACTTTTCCGCACCATGAGAATGAGATTGCCCAGTCCGAGGGAGCGACCGGAAAACCCTTCGTTAACTACTGGATGCACAACGGCTTTGTTCGCATCAATGATGAGAAGATGTCCAAGTCACTGGGCAATTTCTTTACCGTTCGGGAAATCCTGGCCCGCTATCAGGCGGAAGAGGTGCGCTATTTTATCCTCACCAGCCAGTACCGCAGTCCGCTTAACTACGACGATGAGCATCTGGATAACGCCCGTGGCGCCCTGACCCGTTTCTACACCGCCATGCGCGGCTTGCCGGCCGCAGAACCGGCAGGCGGGGAAGGTTTCGTGGAACGGTTTCATGAAGCCATGGATGATGACTTCAATACGCCGGAGGCGTTGGCGGTGCTGTTTGATCTGGTGCGGGAGATCAACCGGTTGCGTTCAGAGGAGGTGGACCGGGCGGCAGCCCTGGCGGCCGAACTGCGCCGGCTGGGCGGAGTGCTGGGTATCCTGCAAGACGATCCGGAACACTACCTGCGCGGTGGCGTTGAGGAAAGCGGGCTCAGTGATGACCAGATCGATGGTCTGATCCGGCAGCGCCACACCGCCAAGGCGGAAAAGAACTGGGTGGAGGCCGATAAGATCAGGGATCAACTCAAGGACCAGGGTGTGGTGCTCGAAGACGGTCCGCAGGGGACCACTTGGCGGCGCGGTTAATCTTTTTCGTCAGGGAGGTCTTCCGGCAGGCGGCCCGCCCAGTCGCGGGCAAACTGCAGGGCGACCCGGCCGCTTCTTGAGCCCCGTTTGAGGGCGAAGCGCAGGGCCTCAAGTCGTATCGACTCATCGGCGGTTGTCCGTGCGCCCAGGCGAGTCAGCCAGTGGTCGACAATCGTTAGATACTGGTCCTGGCTGAACGGGTAGAATGAGAGCCAGAGTCCGAACCGCTCGGAAAGTGAAATTTTCTCTTCCACGCTTTCGTTCTGGTGTATCTCCCCCTCCACGATATGCACATCCTGGTTCTCCTGCTTGAATTCGGGCAGCAGGTGGCGTCGATTGGAGGTGGCGTAGATCAGCACATTTTCCGGCGGCGCGGAGATGGAGCCGTCCAGTATCGCCTTGAGTGATTTGTAGCTGGCGTCATCCGCCTCGAACGAGAGATCGTCACAATAGAGCAGGAAGCGTTCAGGCCGGTCCTGGATCAGTTCGACGATTGAAGTCAGGTCGATCAGGTCATGCTTCTCCACCTCGATCAGACGCAGCCCCTGATCGGCAAACTCATTCAGCAGCGCTTTGATCAGGGAGGATTTGCCGGTACCGCGGGAGCCCCAGAGCAGGGTGTTGTTGGCGCTGCGGCCTTCGACAAACTGGCGGGTATTGCGAGTGATTTCAGCCTTGACCCGATCTACACAGAGGATGTCGTCGAGTTGTACTTTATGCGGTCTGGTAATGGCTTGCAGACCCGTGCCGCGCTGCCAGCGAAAGGCGATACAATTCCAGTCCGGTTCGGCAGTGGTGGGGGCAAAGACCCCCTCCAGCCGTTCGATCAACCGTTGTGCCCGCTCAAGAAGTTGTTCAGTCTGGTTCATGGTGTTGCCTGCCGAGAATTGTGACTGTTCGCGCCGGATTAATTTATCCGAGATGCTGGGAGCGTAAGCTTTGCCCATCCTGCGCGATTGCTAGGGTTGCCAGTTTGTCTCGGACGGCAGGCGCCCATAGGGCGCCCTATCGTAGGGCGGGCTTTGCCCGCCGTAAGTGCCGCCCAGCCGTCTGTGCGATCAACGGTTCAGTGGCTTGTACTTGATCCGGTGCGGTTGATCCGCCTCGGCTCCCAGGCGCCGTTTCCGATCGGCCTCATAATCCGCATAGTTGCCTTCGAACCAGGTGACGGCCGAGTCTCCCTCAAAGGCCAGGATATGGGTGGCGATACGGTCCAGGAACCAGCGATCATGCGAGATCACCACCACGCAGCCGGGGAAGGTGAGCAGTGCCTCTTCCAGCGCTCGCAGGGTCTCCACATCCAGGTCGTTGGTCGGCTCGTCAAGCAATAGCACATTGCCGCCCTGCTGCAGGGTTTTGGCCAGGTGTACCCGGTTGCGTTCACCACCGGAGAGATCGCCAATACGCTTCTGCTGATCCGTTCCCTTGAAGTTAAAGCGGCTGGCATAGGCGCGGGAATTGAGCTCGTAGCGGCCGATGGTGATGATGTCGGCGCCGCCGGAGAGCTCTTCCCAGACGGTATGGTTATCATCCAGGGCCTCGCGGGACTGTTCGACGGAGGAGATCTTGACCGTGTCACCAACTCGCAGTTCACCGCCGTCGGGCTGCTCCTGGCCGGTCAGCAGGCGGAACAGGGTGGTCTTGCCGGCCCCGTTAGGGCCGATAATGCCGACGATGCCGCCCTTGGGCAGGTTGAAGGAGAGATCACTGTAGAGCAGCTTGTCGCCGAACGCCTTGCTCAGCCCCTTGGCCTCGATCACCAGATCCCCAAGTCGTTCACCGGGCGGGATATAGATCTCGTTGGTCTCGTTGCGCTTTTGGAACTCCTGGCTCTGCAACTCATCGAAGCGTTGCAGACGCGCCTTGCTCTTGGCGTGGCGCCCCTTGGGATTGGAGCGTACCCACTCCAGCTCGTGCTTCATGCTCTTGATGCGGGCCGCCTCCTGTTTCTGCTCCATCTCCAGGCGCTGCTCCTTCTGCTCCAGCCAGGAGCTGTAGTTGCCCTCCCAGGGGATGCCGTGGCCACGGTCCAGTTCGAGAATCCAGCCGGCCACGTTATCCAGGAAATAGCGGTCATGGGTAACCGCCACCACGGTACCGGGATAGTCGTGCAGGAAGCGCTCCAGCCAGGCCACGGACTCGGCGTCCAGATGGTTGGTCGGTTCGTCCAGCAGCAGCATGTCCGGCTTGGAGAGCAGCAACTTGCACAGTGCCACGCGGCGTCGTTCACCGCCGGAGAGTTTGGTCACATCCGCGTCCCAGGGTGGCAGGCGCAGGGCGTCGGCCGCAATCTCCAGAGTGCGTTCCAGGTTGTGTCCGTCCTTGGCGTTGATCAGGTCTTCCAGCTTTGCCTGCTTGCTGGCCAGGGCGTCGAAGTCGGCGTCCGGCTCGGCGTAGGCGGCGTAGACCTTGTCAAGTTCGGCCAGCGCCTCGACCACATCACCCAAGGCCTCTTCCACGTTGCCGCGAACATCCTTGGCCGGATCAAGCTGTGGCTCCTGTGGCAGATAACCGACGTGGATGCCCGGCTGCGGGCGCGCCTCGCCCTCGATGTCGGTGTCGATCCCGGCCATGATGCGCAGCAGGGTTGATTTGCCAGCGCCGTTCAGACCCAGGACGCCGATCTTGGCGCCGGGAAAAAAGGAGAGGGAGATGTCACGGAGGATTACCCGCTTTGGCGGCACAACCTTGCCGACGCGATTCATTGTATAGATGTACTGGGCCATAACCTTTCTTTCAGTTGAGACAAAGTGGGGTAGACCGGCGCCTGTTGATTCGAGTCGGTCAGCGGGCCGGGTTACCGGAAATTATAAATTGGCGTCTATTGTGGCACATCTGGCAGGTCTGCTCATCTGCCTTTCTACTGATCCTAAAACCCGCCACCGAACATTCCGGTGAAATGTTCCGCGTACATAGGGTGCCCCGTGGGCGCCGTTATCGGAGAGCCCGGGTCGGCGGGTGTGGCCTGCCCTTTAGACTGTTTGGTGTTTAGAGGGGGCGGTCGAGCCTCTGGGTAACCAAATCGAACTGCTCTGCATTATAATGCCGGCACGACAAACAATAGTTGAATAGGGATTGATAATGCGAAAGATCGGAATGGCGGGACTGATATTTCTGTTGACTGCTGGCCTGGTGGGGTGTTCCGGCCATCCTGGCGCGGGTAATTGGGAAAGCACAGGTCCGGTTGATGCGCCATTCTCCAGGCTCATGGTCCACTACGAGGGTAGGGCGGAGCTGATAGATGCAAAAACCGGAGCCGACAGCCACCACTGCTTCTGGGGCGGGAAGAGCGCCAGGGAAATACAGCTTGATTGTACAACGCCCCAGGATACCGAGACCCGGATCAGATTTGTTCTGCAGGTGGGTGAAGATGGCATTGCCAGATTACTGAAAGATGATGTGGATATCGGTGAGTTCAAGCGGCTTGCCGAGTGACGCGCAAGCATTTGTGCCAGTTGCGGGACGTCCCTGTCCCGTTTCACGACTGATTACACCAGCGGCCTCAACTCGGTGATGGGGCCGCTGTTTTTGGTATCTACCTTGGAGTAGAGATCATACAACGCTGCCTGCAGAGCCTCTTCAATGACCGGATGGTAGAAGGGCATCTGCAGCAGTTCTCCCACTCGCATCTCCTGCTGGATACACCAGGCCAGCAGATGAGCCAGATTCTCGCCTTTGGTGCAGATCATTTCACTGCCCAGCAGTCTGCCGCTGGCCTTGTCCGCGTAGACCCGGATGATGCCCTTGTTTTTGCCCATGATCAGGGCCCGCCCGACAGGTGCCATATTCACTTCACCGACCACTGACTGCTCGTGATCCAGCTCAGACCAGCGTTTGCCAACATGGCAGATGTTCGGGTCAACGAAGTTGATTGCCAGGGGGGTCTTGCGTTGAAACGCCTGGATCCGGTCTCTGCTCGCGTTGTGACCGGCAATCCGGCCCTCATCCCCCGCTTCATGCAGCAGTGGCCGCTCGGCATCGACGTCGCCGGCCAGGAAGATATGGCTGTCACCGATCTGCATGGTTTGGGGGTTGTAGGCGGGGATGGTGTTCACTCCCAGGTCAATGCCGGCATTCTCAATCTGCAGGTTATCCAGGTTGGGACGACGTCCCAGGCTGGCCAGCACCTTGTCCACCAGCACCGAATGATCCCCGGCGGTTACGCGCAGCTTGTCGCCCTCTTCGCTGATCTCGGCGGCATGGCCGAGGTGGAGCGGAAAATCACGGCCAATGATCTCGATGGCGGCCTTGGCAACCGCCGGATCATCCAGCCCGCCGATAGTTTCCAGCTGGTCGAAACCGGTGGTCTCAACACCCAGCCGGGCCATCGACTGACCAATCTCGAGGCCGATCACCCCCAGGCCGATGATCGCCAGTGATTCCGGGAGTTCTTCCAGTTCAAAAAGTGTGTCGGTAGTCAGTATCCTGTCGCCGAAGGCCTGCCAGGATTTGGGAATAATGGGGCGGGAGCCGGTGGCGATAATGATCTTGTCGGCGCGAATGCGGATGTCGTTAACCTCCAGCAGATGCGGCTCCAGGAAGCGGGCATAGCCTTCCATGAACAGCTCATCGCTCATATTGGCGGTGCTGTTGCTAACGACCCGGTCAACAAAGGTGTCGCGCAGGTCCTGTACATGGCCCATTGCCTCTTCGCCGTCGAGGGTAAGGTCTTTATGGCCTTCCACCCCGTAGCGCCCGAGGACGCCGCAACGGTGGAAATCCTCGGCAATCTGGATCAGCGCCTTGGAGGGCATGCAGCCGACGCGGGCGCAGGTGGTACCCTGTTCACCGCCATTGATCAGGACAAAGCTTTTACCGGAGGCCTTGACCTGGCCCAGGGCATAGAGTCCGGCGCTGCCGGAGCCGATAATGGCGACATCAACGTTTCTCTCTTCCACTGTAATACGCTCCCGTTATTCGACTGACGGGTCTCCGCCCGGTGTAAAATTCGCTCCATTGTAAACGTTGTGAGGGAGATTCAAAGCCCTGTGAATTACATGGGAAATCTATTGCCCGGCAATAAAAAAACCGGGCGGAGATATTCCGCCCGGTCTGGTCGTTAACAACTATAACGCTTGGCCTGGCCTATGCTTGTTGGCCCGCCATGAACAGCCAGGTGTCAATCACGGTGTCCGGGTTCAGTGAGACGCTGCTGATCCCCTGCTCCAACAGCCATTTGGCCAGGTCCGGATGGTCCGAGGGACCCTGTCCGCAGATGCCCACATACTTGCCCTTGGCGCGACAGGTGGAGATGGCCATGCTCAGCATCTTCATCACCGCCGGGTCCCGTTCATCAAAGCTGTGGGCGATCAGGCTGGAGTCCCGGTCCAGGCCGAGGGTGAGTTGGGTCATGTCGTTGGAACCGATGGAGAAGCCGTCGAAGTACTCCAGGAACTCCTCGGCCAGTACGGCATTGGAGGGGAGTTCGCACATCATGATCAGGCGCAGGCCATTCTCGCCCCGCTTCAGACCGTTGGCCTCCAGGGCCTCCACTACACCTTTCGCCTCGGCCAGGGTGCGAACGAACGGGATCATGATCTCCACATTTCTGAAGCCCATCTCCTCGCGTACATATTTCAGCGCCTTGCACTCCATTTCCCAGCAGGGGGCGAAGCTCTTGGAGATATAGCGCGAGGCGCCGCGGAAGCCGATCATCGGATTCTCCTCTTCCGGCTCGTAGCGGGGACCGCCGATCAGATTGGCGTATTCGTTGGATTTGAAATCGGACATACGCACGATGACCGGGCCGGGGAAGGCCGCGGCCAGGGTGGAGACGCCCTCGATGATTTTGCTGACGTAGAAGTCGGTCGGGCTTTTATAGGCGGCGATACGGGGTGCGATTTCAGCCTTCAACTCCTCCGGCAGTGCGTCATACTCCAGCAGCGCCTGGGGGTGGATACCGATCATGTTATTGATCACGAACTCCAGGCGGGCCAGGCCGATACCGGCATTGGGAATGCCGGCAAAGTCGAAGGCACGGTCCGGGTTGCCCACGTTCATCATGATCTTGGTGGGGATCTCCGGCATAGCGTCCAGCTCGATAGTCTTGTATTCGAAATCGAGCTTGCCGTCATAGATGAAACCGGTGTCGCCTTCGGCACAGGAGACGGTTACCTGCTGACCGTTCTTGATCTGTGTGGTGGCGTCATTGCAGCCCACCACGGCCGGTACCCCCAGTTCACGGGCGATAATGGCGGCGTGACAGGTACGTCCACCCCGGTTGGTGACGATGGCGGCGGCACGCTTCATGATCGGCTCCCAGTCCGGGTCGGTCATGTCGGTCACCAGTACGTCACCCGGTTGCACGTCATCCATGTCATCCAGGCTCATCACCACCTTGGCGGTGCCGGCGCCGATGCGCGAGCCGATGGAGCGGCCTTCAGTCAATACCGGGCCCTTGGCTTTCAGTTCATAGCGTTCCATGACATTGCCGCTACGGCTCTGCACGGTCTCGGGCCGGGCCTGAACGATATAGAGTCTGCCATCGACACCGTCACGAGCCCACTCGATATCCATCGGGCGCTGGTAGTGTTTTTCAATGGTGAGGGCCTGACGCGCCAGCTCTTCCGCCTCGGCGTCGGTGATGGAGAACAGGTGACGCTCATCTTCATCCACGTCGATGATCTTGACCGGACTGGGCCCGCCGGGGTTATAGACCATCTTGATCGCCTTGCCGCCCACATTGCGGCGGATCACGGCCGGCCGGCCGGCTTCCAGGGTGGGTTTGTGGACATAGAACTCATCCGGATTGACCGCGCCCTGTACCACCATCTCACCCAGGCCGTAGCTGGCGGTGATGAAGACCGCGTCACGGAAGCCGGACTCGGTGTCCAGGGTGAACATCACACCAGAGGCGCCGATGTCCGAGCGGATCATTTTCTGGATGCCGGCGGAGAGGGCCACCAGGGAGTGTTCAAAACCCTGGTGTTCACGGTATGCGATGGCCCGGTCGTTGAACAGGGAGGCGAATACCTCGTGGATCTGACGCTTGATATTGTCCAGACCGGAGACGTTCAGGAAGGTCTCTTGCTGACCGGCAAAGGAGGCGTCTGGCAGATCCTCGGCGGTGGCCGAAGAGCGTACGGCCCAGGTGACCTCTTCGCCGTATTCCTCGATCAAGGCGGCATAGGCCTCGTCAATGGCGGCGTTCAGGGCAGGTTGAAACGGGGTGTCCATGATCCACTGGCGGATTTGTGCACCGGTCTCGGCCAGTGCCCGCACATTATCCACATCCAGATTGTCCAGGGCCTTATTGATGCGGTCGGCCAGGCCATCGGTGGCGAGGTATTCCCGATAGGCATAGGCGGTCGTGGCAAAACCCCCCGGCACCTGCACACCCAGGTTGGACAGGTTCTGGATCATTTCGCCCAGGGAGGCGTTTTTGCCGCCGACATGCTCGACGTCGTCCATCCCCAGTTCACTCAGCCATTGGACATAGTTGTTCATGATCTTCCTCGGTAAATTTCTGCAAACATAAAACTCTAAAGCGTTGCCGTACGCCGGCTGATCTCCTTGACCCAAACCAGCTCGCAGGCGCCGTTACCGCTGTCATCCCGGGTTAATGAGCTAACCCAGTGCCAGCCGTCGGCGGCATCAGCCCGGATCAGGTAGCCTGCCAACCGGACGATCTCGCCCTCCCGGAGGTTTTTCAACGCTTTCTCTATCTGTGTGTCAGCCGGCACCATATGCATGTTTGCCGAGTGGCTGGAGATGGCCTGTTTCGGGATCGGCAATCTCGGCGTGGACCAGTGATAGAACCGGCCACTCTGATTGATTGAAAGCTGGGAGATGACAGCGCTGTCGGACATGGGGCCCCAGCCCAGGGCCAGATCAACGGGCGAAAGATCGGACTCTCTACCCAGGCTGTAGCGCTCAGTACCCAGTATTCTCGCTTCCAGACTGAATTCAGCCAGCGGCGTCACCTGATAGCCTTTGTGGGTAAAGGGTGTGGCGACAATTTCACGCTGATTTGGGGCATCCTTGACCAGTATCCCCGGATTATGTTCTACGGGGCGAGAAGTGTAGGTCGCATAGGCGCCATAGGCGATAACAACGACGAAGAGCAGACGCTTGAGCATGGCGGTCGTGATCCGGCTTGTGTCGGGTGCAGTACCGTTCTTCAGCAGTTGGCGCCAGGGTGTCGATCTGTGGTCAATTCAGGAGTCTTCACAGCATCAAAACACTACTCGCTTCAGGTGGGGCTGAAGTGTACGGATTTTGGCATATTTTGCAAACAAAATGGGCCAGGATGCGGGTATTCCTACCCTGGGGAAACAGGCCGAAAGGCCCTGTTGTATGGAATTTAACTACTATGTTACGGGGATATGCACCCATCTACTACGACTGGCTTGAAATTCACCAGTTGACCCTCACTATCAGTCGATGGCCGATTTCCCTGTGATCTATAAGGGGTTAGTGCCGGTAAACAGAGAAAATCGATCTACTTGAAATACTATCGGAGGCGGCAACACCATGACAGTCGATGCGCATAAAGAGACATTGGAATTTCAGGCAGAAGTGAGCCAGGTTCTCAACCTGGTGATTCGCTCGCTGTACAGTAATAAGGAGATCTTCCTGCGGGAATTGGTATCCAATGCGTCCGATGCCGCCGAGAAGCTCCGATTCGAGGCCCTGACAGATGATGCGCTCTATGAAGAGGATCCCAACCTGAAGATCCGGGTTTCGGTGGACAAGGAGCGGCGTACTGTCACCATTGAGGACAACGGTATCGGCATGAGCCGCCAGGAGGTGACCGAGACCATCGGCACCATTGCCAGTTCAGGCACCAAAAAGTTCCTGGAGGCGCTGGGCAGCAAGGGTGATGACTCGGCCAGCCAGAGCCAGCTGATCGGCCAGTTTGGCGTCGGTTTCTACTCGGCCTTTATCGTTGCCGACAAGGTGACTCTGGAGACCCGCCGGGCCGGCCTGAGTGCCGAGCACGGGGTGCGCTGGGAGTCCACTGGCGAGGGGGCCTACAGTATCGAGACCATCGAAAAACCGGGCCGCGGCACCACCATTACCCTGCATCTGAACGAGGACGAAAACGAGTTTCTTGAGGGGTATCGTCTGCGCAGCATCATCAGCAAGTTTTCCGACCATATCTCCATCCCCATCGAGATGCTCAAGGAGCATTTTGGTGCGGACGAAGAGGAGAAGGCGCCGGAGCCCGAGTGGGAACAGGTGAACAAGGGAACAGCCCTGTGGATGCGCAACAAGGCGGATATCAGCCAGGAAGAATATAACGAATTCTACAAGCACATCGCCCACGACTTTGAGGACCCGCTGGATCAGGTGCATAACCGGGTCGAGGGCAAGAATGAATACACCTCGTTGATGTATATCCCCGGTCGTGCGCCCTTCGATCTCTGGGAGCGGGATCAGAAACATGGCGTCAAGCTGTATGTGCGACGGGTCTTTATTATGGATGAGGCGGAAAAACTGATGCCGCACTATCTGCGCTTTGTGAAAGGCGTGGTGGATTCCGATGACCTGCCGTTGAATGTCTCCAGGGAACTGCTGCAGCATGACAAGAAGATCGACAGCATTCGTGCCGCCAGCACCAAGCGGGTGCTCGGGATGCTGGAAAAAATGGCCAAGGATGATGCCGAGAAGTACCAGAAGTTCTGGAAGGAGTTTGGCCGGGTCATGAAGGAGGGACCGGCCGAGGATTTTGCCAACAAGGAGAAGATCGCCGGTCTGCTGCGCTTCGCTTCCACCAAGTCGGAGGGTAAGGATGAGACTGTTTCACTGGATCAGTATCTGGAGCGGATGCAGGAAAAGCAGGAGAAGATCTATTACATCACGGCCGACAGCTATGCTGCCGCCCGCCACAGTCCGCATCTGGAGGTGTTTAATACCAAGGGTGTGGAAGTGCTGCTGCTCACCGACCGTGTGGATGAGTGGCTGGTCTCCCATCTGAACGAGTATAAGGGCAAGCCGCTGCAATCCGTGGCCAAGGGTCAGCTCGACCTGGGTGACATGGAGGACAAGGAGGCGCTGGAGAAGGAGACCGAGGAGCACAAGGGGTTGCTGGAGCGGGTCAAGACCGTGCTGGGAGACGATGTAAAGGAAGTGCGGGTCAGCAGCCGTCTAACCGAGTCTCCCGCCTGCCTGGTGGCCGATGAGCATGACATGGGTGCCAACCTGCAGCGGGTGTTGAAACAGCTGGGTCAGGACGCTCCCCAGACCAAGCCGATTCTGGAACTGAATTTGAAACATCCCCTGGTTGAGAAGATGGACCAGGAGCCGGACGAGGACCGCTTTGCCGATCTCTCACGGGTACTGCTGGATCAAGCGACCCTGGCCGAAGGCGGACAGCTGGATGACCCGGCGGCCTTCGTTCATCGTCTCAACAAGCTGATGCTAAGCCTGTCGGCCTGATTCAGTCCCTACGGAATAAAAAACCCGCAACGGTTTAACCCTTGCGGGTTTTTTATTGTGCATGACTTGGCCCTCGTTCCCACGCTCCGCGTGGGAACGCATGCGACTCTATGAGGTTTAGGGGTATGGGAAGTGAGCGGTTACGCGCAGGTTGCTTGTTGTACACCTTTTCGGCATTTGTTAGGGTTTGCTATTCTTATGTGCAAGTGCAACATAAGCCTTTTATATTCATATATTTGCATACTCGAATGGTGATTGGGGATGGCCTGTGTCAGACTCCGGCCATTCAATAACTATTATTGTCCAGTAACCGAGGAGTATTTTAATGCGAGTGATTCTGCTAGGAGGTCCCGGAGCGGGGAAAGGTACCCAGGCTAACTACATCAAGGAGCGGTACAACATTCCGCAGATCTCGACTGGTGATATGTTGCGTGCTCATGTGAAGGCGGGAACCGAACTGGGCAAGGCGGCCAAGAAGATCATGGATGAAGGTGGTCTGGTATCCGACGATATCATCATGGGCATGGTGAAGGAGCGTATTACTGAGGCCGATTGCGAGAACGGTTTCCTGTTCGACGGTTTTCCGCGCACTATTCCTCAGGCTGAAGCACTGCGGGATGTCGGCGTGACGGTGGATGCTGTGGTCGAGATCGATGTGCCCGATGAAGAGATTATCAAGCGCATGTCCGGGCGTCGCGTACATCTTGCCTCCGGCCGCACCTATCACGTCACTTTCAACCCACCCAAGGAAGCGGGCAAGGACGATGTTACGGGTGAGCCGCTGATCCAGCGCGATGATGACCAGGAAGAGACCGTCAAGGCGCGTCTGAAGGTCTATCATGATCAGACCGAACCGCTGATCGACTTCTACTCCAGCTGGGCCGCCAGTGGCCAGAGTGGGGCACCGGTACACCATAAGATCGCCGGGGTTGGTAGCGTGGATCAGATTCGCGACAGCATATTTGCCGCGTTGGGTTGATTCATCCGCCAGTGTTAGTGAAAAGCCGGGAATCCCCGGCTTTTTTTATGCTGGGATAAAATTAGTATTTATTAGTAAGTAATGATATAGTGTTTCGTTAATAAATTTCGTGCAAGAGGATCTTCCCGTGGCTGTCGTAGAACTGACCAAAGATAACTTTGAAGAGACTGTAACCAATAACGACTTTGTCATTGTCGATTTCTGGGCTCCCTGGTGCGGTCCTTGCCGCTCTTTTGCGCCTACTTATGAAAAAGTCTCTGAGGATCATCCCGATATTGTGTTTGCCAAGGTGAATACGGAAGAGGAGCAGGAGATCGCTGGTCATTTTCAGATACGTTCCATTCCTACGCTGATGATTTTCCGTGAAAAGGTCATCATCTTCAGTCAGGCGGGTGCCCTGCCGGAGAGCGGATTCCGTGATCTTCTGCAGAAGGCAGGCGAACTGGATATGGCAGAAGTACATCAGCAGATAGAGAAAGAGAACGCCTGATCGGAAAACTGTATTTCCAGGTATCCGGGCCGGCTATATGCCGGCCTTCTGCTTTTTTGGAGCATACCTTTCAATGCGGAATTGCACAGTTGTACCGGTAGGGTGAGCTTGTTTGCTACAGTATCAGTAGCGGGCGTCGATAAGGGCAGAATAAGACTCACGTAAATACGCGACACGGGCAAGACGACAGGCGGAGCTCGTCAAAGCTAAAGCGAATATGTTGATTTTTACTGATTTGGGCGCCCGATGCCCATATGTAGCGGAGGAGAGACGTGCGGCGCAGACCCCATTATCCATGGAACTTGAAAATGCTGCTGTCGGGAAAACCGACAGTCGGCTGGCTAATGGATCTGTGTGAAGAGAATTATCATTATCTAACGCGCCTGGCGCCTGACATGCGGCATATGCAGGGCCGATACCTGTCGCGCCTGGATGGCGCCACGGACCTCTACCTGGAGGTCCTGGAGCAGACCCCATACACCAGTTTGCTGCATCTGACTTACTATTTTGCCCATGAAACGGGACAATTGCCCGATCCCGACGCCACCATCAGAATCTACCATGATTCACGCCAGGCGGAGGTGCTGAGCCTTAAGCAGCATATACTCCCACTGAACAGGGGGGTGATTCATCCGACGCTCGAACAGAAATGGAGAATCAGTCTGTTTCTTTCCAAGTGGCTCGCTTATTCAGCCCGGCAGGGCCACTGTTTTCTGCCCCGACATGCAATTGCTGGTCTCGAGCAAGAGAGTCTTTTGCCGGTTTGAGGCGGCGCAGAGGGTTTTTTCTTAATATCTTTCCCCTCCCAGTTCACATCAAGTTCCCTGCGTGTTCGGTCAACTAGCTGTTATTTAAGTAAAAGTTACTAATTACAGGATTTATTTCTTTTTGTGATTGGAGCCAATCCAATAAATGTTGACAATTTCCATAGGGAAATGATAGTTTTATAACCAAGTAAAGACGTAGGTAATTATTCACCGAACGGAACTGAAATTATGAGACTATCGACCAAAGGGCGTTACGCCGTAACCGCAATGCTGGATCTTACCCTTAATGGCACTGACGGACCGGTCACTCTGGCTGAGATTTCCGAAACCCAGGGTATATCGCTGTCTTACCTTGAGCAGTTGTTTGCCGCCCTGCGGAGCAAGCAACTGGTTAAAGGCGTGCGCGGGCCGGGTGGCGGCTATTATCTGGGGCGTGAAGCAGATGAGATATCCATCGCAGACATTATCTGTGCGGTCGACGAGTGGGTGGAGTTTACCCGCTGTGGTGGAAATCGCGATTGTCAGGATGGCAAGCGTTGCCTGACCCACAATCTCTGGGATGATCTCAGTAACGAGATTTTCTCTTTCCTACAGAGCATCACATTGGCTGAGCTGGTCGAACGTGGTGGCTTGAAGGAGCAGGGTTGCCGGAAAGAGCAGAACAAGGAGCCGATTATGCCACGTGCGGATACCGCTGCCGCGTAATCCGGACTATATAGATTTCCCCGCTGTGCATGCGAGTAAAGGCCATCCGCAAGGATGGCCTTTACTGTTGGTGCGCCAGACATGTCGCGTAGCGCCGTGACGACGCAGTTTTGGTTGTTGGCGTGGTGGGTGGTTCGAGGATTACCTGCACCCGGCCGGATTCGAAGTTCGTTTGCCGGGCAGCAGACCCTCCGGTCCTGCCTGCAGTCAAGGCGGATGGGTACAACTGCAGGCCACATTGGACTTGTCAAGTTATCCCTTGATCTGATGCGGGCTGAATAGCCGCTCCTTCAACCCGGAACTGCCCAACCAGTCCTTGCAGCTCTGCCGCCATGCGCGCCAGTGCTTGACCGGCCTGGGAAGTCTGATTTGCGCCCAGGGCGTTTTGCGTCGCCATATCGTTGATCCTGACGATATTACGGTTCATATCTTCTGTCACGGTGCTCTGTTCTTCCGCCGCGGTCGCGATCTGGCTGCTCATTTCATCAATTTTCGATACTGAATCCACGATGGTCGTTAATGAGGACCTCGCCAGGGATGACTGATCTACAACAGATCTGGCCTGCTCCCGACTCTGATTCATCGCCTGGACCGCGGCGCGCGAGCCTGACTGGAGTTTTTCGATTATCTGGTGGATCTCCGCGGTGGACTCCTGGGTTCGACCCGCCAGGGTTCGCACTTCGTCTGCCACCACGGCGAATCCGCGCCCCTGTTCTCCGGCGCGGGCTGCTTCGATTGCTGCATTCAACGCCAACAGGTTGGTCTGTTCCGCAATGCCTTTGATCACATCCAGCACGGTATTGATATTTTCGCTATCCCGCTCTACCCCGGCCATAACCTCTGAGGCTTGTTCAATCTGTCCAGCCAGTTGCTGGACTCCTTGCACCGCCTCTTCCACGACCTTGCGGCCTTTCCCGGCTTCGGTATTAGCGCCTTTTGCAGCGTTGGCTGTATTGCCAACACTCTCCGCCACCTCCCGCACGGTAGCGCTCATTTGGTTCATGGCCGTTGCGATCTGATCCGTTTCGGACTGCTGCTGCTGAATATTGGCACTGGTCTGTGTGGTTACCACCGACACCTCTTCCGCCACTGTGGAGAGCTGTGCCGTGGTCGCGCCGATTTGTGAAATCATCTCCAACAGCCGTAGTTGTGTGAATTGCAGACCTTGCATCAAGTCCCCGAATTCATCCCGGCGAGTCACATCGATGGAGGAGGTCAGGTCACCTTCGGCCATTCGCTGCAACTCCATCACTACTTTTGGCAGATAGGCCAACGCCCGCGCCATGAGCAGATAGACGAGACCAACGCCAAGCAGGACTATTAGGGAGCCGATAACAATAGAGCGCCCGGTTGATGAGGCTAAAACCAGTTGCTTCGACAACGCGGCTGTCGTCCCCTCATCAACCTCGGTGAGAAAACTATTCACCTGTTCGGCCATCTTAGCGGCAACCTCATCAAATTGCGCCATCATCTGATTACCACCGGATGGTCCCTCGTCGATATAGGCCTGGGCCATCCGTTTCCCGACATCGTAATAGGCATTGAAAACCGGTAGCATTGCCCGGTAGTGCGAGGCATGTTCAGTATCAAGCACGACGAGATCATTAATCAGTTTCCTGAACTCTTTGGCATTATTCTCCGCCTCGGTAAAACCGTCATCCAGCCCGTCACGACCACGTGTGGCGCTGATGTCGGTGAGCCACTGCTGCACCTGAACTACTGACAGCTTCAGTTTGTGGGCCTTGTTGAGAATAGGGATTTTTTTTTTCGGCGAGTTGGGTGGATTGATCCGTTATTGCCATGTTGTCCACGATGATCGTGCCACTTTCAATCACCACAACGACCGCCAATAAGATCGTCAATAGCAGAAAGCGTATGCTCAGCTTCCGATTGCTAAACATGCTCATTTTTAACACCCCCTAATTTTATATTTATTTATTATATTTATTTGTTTGCTTCCGGATAAAACTCGCATCCTGCCGCTTATCACGGTTGTACAAGAGTACAGTTCACCGTATATCGGCTAATTTTATTAATCCTTTAGACACCCCGAAACCGGGTGAATACTCCATGTCCAAAATCCAGGCAATCTCAACTTCTTGCTAGTGGCTCATGACGCCAGCGGCATCAACAGTCTGACTGTGGTCCCCTGCTGTTCACTCGAGGTGATCGCTATCTCCCCCCCGTGCGCCTCGACAATCCGTTTGACAATGCTGAGTCCAAGTCCGGTTCCGTGCGTTTTGGTGGTAAAAAACGGGTTAAAAAGCTGTGACAGATGTTCTTCCTGAATTGGGCTCCCCTGATTTGTCACGCTGATTATCAGGGAACTGGTGATCTCATCCTTTTCCAGACGCCAATGGATCGATTCATTAAGCGCTCCGGCCTCACAGGCGTTATTGGCAAGATTAAGGAAAATCTGTATCAGCCGGTCCGGGTCGCCAAGTATTTTCAGATCGTTCTCGGGTGCTATCAATTCAAATTGCTGTTGCTTCTCCAGGGCGATATCCCTGTGGGCCTCAAACAGCTCGGCAAGCAGCTGCTTGATATCGACTAGCTCCAGCCTTAGCTGGAGCGGCTTGGCGTAGAGCAGGATCTCCTCCAGCAGTCGTGCCATCCGTGCCGTTTCTTTCTGGGCCAGCAGGGCCCTTTTGTTGGCCGAACCAGGCAGTTCGGCATCCTGAAAATAGTCCAATGCCATGCTGATAGTGGAAAGTGGGCTGCGGATTTCATGGGCGATACCCGAGGCGAAACTGCCGATTGCGGCGAGTCGACTATGTTCCGCCAGTTTAAAGGTGCGGCCAAAACTGTGGGTGATGAGGCCGGCGATGTTGGTCAGCAGTTCCAGGTGTTCCGGCGTATAGGTATCCGCCTTGCAGGTGCCAAATGCCAGGATACCGGGGATCGGACTGGCATCGGTGATGGGGAGGAAAATGGCGTCTTTGATCCCTTCCGAAATCAGGTGGTTGAGAAACTGGTAGTCGGGATTGGTTATGGTGGATGACATGTCAGGTATATGCAGTGGTTCGCCCGACTCCAGCGCCTTGAGCAGCAGGGTGTTTCTCAACGGGTAGCGGCTTCGCTGCGTAATCTCCGGTTGTCCGTTACGGTAGCTCCCCTCCAGTACCATCGTGTTATTGTCACCAGCGACAAAAAGTGCCCCGACCCAGTCAAGTGGCAGCAGTGCGGAAAACTCCTTGGCGACAAAACCAAGCGTCTCATTCAGATCCGACCCTTGCTGTATCTGGTCAATCAGCCGGAACAGGGTATGCAGTCGCAGTGAGAGGAGGTTGAATGAGCGTGTCATCAGGGCCAGTTCGTTGTCACCCGCTATTGGAACCTGATAGCCGAAATCTCCCTGGGTCACCCGCTGGAAACCGTTTACGGCATGGCGTAGAGGTTTCAGTACTACCAGAAAAAACCAGGCGAATACGCCAAAAGTGATGATCACCGCTGCAAACAGCAGGCTGATATACAGTTGATAAACCTGCGTCAGTCGCTGTTCGGTCTGTTGTTGAATCCGGGTGTGCAGGATATTGATGGAGGCGAGAAAGGGTGCGTTATAGCGGGCGATATAGCTTGCGGCCTCATTCAGGCGCGGCATGTCGTTACCGTTATCGGTGTCGAGCGCATTCACGATACCACCGCGAAAGTCTTTCCAGAGCTCCTCGACAGTGGTTACCGCCTGCTCTGTGGCCGGTGTCAGGTCGGCCCGAAAAGAGTCGCCTATTTCAGTAAGTGCGGGGGGGAACTCGGCCGTCATAAAACTGTTGGTGATAGTGTCGAGCATTTCGATCTGATCGTGCATGGCTCTGTAGTACAGTTTTACGTCACGCTCATAACTGCTGCTGTCCTGGGGGATGTTCATCGCGTAATTCATGCCGAGGGAAACCAGGTTTTGCGCTGTCTGTTCGAGTCGGGAGGAGATATTCAGCAGGATGTTGTAGCTCTGTTGTTCATTCAGGGCCATCATGCTCAAGGCGAATATTGTCCCGAACAACAACATGATCAGTACCAGCGCCGCGGCGATCTGGGTTTTAAGCATCTTGAGCAGTTTCATGTTGGCTGACTGTGTTTATTCCTGCGGTCTATACAGCTTATAGCAGAGATCACAAAAGGCTACCCATGATTGAAGATACACCGGGTACTCAGCCACCTTCGGTAGCGCTTCAATGACATTGATTTCCTTTTCCATCTCATAGGTGATGGAGATCGATAGCTGCCGATTCAGGGTGCTCTATCCACGCCAGCGGGCTGATGTGGCCGATGGCCGGTTCGGGCAGCCTGCGTAGTGGGATAAAATGACACGGATTAGAGAGGTTTGGATAGATGCGCTTTGATGTACACCGATTGAAGCTGGGAAACCATCGTTGAAACGGAACCCGCACATGCTTGGCGGCAACGCGATCGTTTCGTCTGACGGGGCGATCTTCTCATCCTGCTACGCGCAAAGGTATCATGAAACCGCATGTCGTATTGAAATACTATCCGCTTTATCAAAGGCATGGGCTTAATAATACCGGCCTGCCGGTGTCGGACAATAATCCCTGCCGATTCCAGAGACCAGCCAAATAAGCTATCATTTACGATCTTCTGCTGGTGGTCCCTACATGACTGATGCGATCGAAAATCTGAATACCCTGAGGGATTTTATCCGCTGGGGTGCCAGTCGGTTCACTGAGGCCGGACTCTATTACGGTCACGGGACGGATAATCCCTTTGATGAGGCGATCAGGCTGACGCTGCATGCGCTTTATCTGCCGCAGGATCTGCCCCCGGCCTACCTGGAAGCGAGCTTGACCCCGGATGAGAAGGAGCGGGTGTATAGCCTGTTTCAGGAACGCATCATCCGGCGCATACCCGCTGCCTACCTGACCCACGAGGCGACCTTCGCCGGGCTGGATTTTTATATCAATGACAAGGTCCTGGTGCCGCGTTCACCCATTGCCGAACTGATAGAGGCCCATTTTGAGCCCTGGATCCAGTCGGAGACAGTGAGCCGGGTACTGGATCTCTGCACCGGCAGTGGCTGTATCGCCATAGGTTGCGCCTATGCCTTTGAAGAGGCGGATGTGGATGCGGTGGACATCTCGGCGGAGGCCCTGGAAGTGGCCGCGATCAATATCGAGCGCCACAACCTGGAGGGGCGGGTGGAGGCGATCCGTTCCGACCTGTTCGATGGCTTGCGGGGGCGTCATTACGACATCATTGTCAGTAACCCTCCCTATGTCAGTCTGGAGGAGATGGAAGGCCTGCCGGATGAGTACCACCAGGAGCCGGCCCTGGGGCTGGCGGCCGGAGAGGACGGGCTGGATATCGTCTGCCGCATTCTTCGGGAAGCTGCCGATTATCTCGAACCGGAGGGTATTCTGGTGGTCGAAGTGGGCAACAGCGAATATGCTCTGGGCGAACGTTTTCCCGATGTGCCCTTCCTCTGGCTGGATTTTGAACGCGGCGGTCACGGGGTTTTTCTGCTCACCGCCGAGCAACTCAATGAATATCAAGATGTGTTTGATGAAGGATAGGCAATAACATGGCGATACAACGCGCGCGCACTGCGCAAGAGTATGCGGAGTGGGTAAAACAGGCCAAATTTGAAGTCGGTGATCTGAAGGAGTGCCTGCTTTACGAGATGGAGGAGATGGCGACATTCCCCGCCTATCTTGAGCCGTTGGAGCGCGGCATCGACCAGCTCTTTGACGCGATGTGCAACGGCACCTATGCCTTCGGACGTGAGGATCTGCCTTTTATCGAGGTGGCCAATCGCCATGGGGACGAGATCCCCTTTCACATTCTTCTGCAACAGATCAACGAGACCCATCGCCGGGGACTCGATGTAAGTGAGGACTAAGCATGGATCAGTCACTGGTATTTGATCTGGATTTGATCAATAAGTACGACTATTCCGGACCCAGGTACACATCCTATCCCACCGCGCCCCAGTTCCACGAGGGCTTCGGCGAGGCGGAGTACCGGGCGGCCGCAGCGGCCACCAATGAGCAGGGCGGGCCCCTTTCGCTCTATTTTCATATTCCGTTCTGCGACACCATCTGCTTCTATTGCGCCTGTAACAAGATCGCCACCAAGGATCGCAGCATGGCGGCCACTTATCTGGACCGGGTGCACAAAGAGATTGCCATGCAGGGGGCGATGTTTGACAAGAGCCGGGTAGTGGAACAGCTGCACTGGGGCGGGGGAACACCCACCTTCATCAGTCACCAGGAGATGCAGGAGCTGATGCGGGTGACCGGTGAGCACTTCACCCTGGCGGATGATGACAAGGGCGAGTATTCAATCGAGATCGATCCGCGCGAGGCGACAGCGGAGACCATCCGCACCCTGCGCGAGGTGGGCTTCAATCGCCTGAGTCTTGGCGTCCAGGATCTGGATGACCGGGTGCAGAAGGCGGTGAATCGCATCCAGTCAGAGGCCGAAACCATGGCGGTGCTGGAGGCGGCCCGCGACAACAAGTTCCGCTCGGTCAGTATTGATCTCATCTACGGCCTGCCGTTTCAGACCGTGGAGAGCTTCACCAAGACCCTGGACCGGGTGATCGAGGTGGGGCCGGACCGTCTCTCGGTGTTCAATTACGCCCATCTTCCGGAGTTGTTCAAGCCGCAGCGACGCATCCATGCCCAGGACCTTCCGGCCGCCCAGGTGAAGCTGGATATCCTGCAGATGACCATCGACCACCTGACCAGTGCCGGCTATGTCTATATCGGTATGGACCACTTTGCCCGTCCGGATGATGAGCTGGCCGTGGCACAACGGGAAGGGACGCTGTATCGAAATTTCCAGGGCTATTCCACCCACTCCGATTGTGATCTGGTGGCCATGGGAGTCACCTCGATCGGCATGGTCGGCAATACCTACAGCCAGAACGAGCGTGGCCTGGACGAGTATTATGGTGCCATTGATGCCGGCAAGCTGGCGGTGTTCCGGGGCATTGAGCTGACCACGGATGATCTGATCCGGCGCGATGTCATTACCCGCCTGATCTGTAACTTTGTACTGGATTTCTCCGCGGTGGAGCAGGTGTGGGGCATCCGCTTCGCCGACTACTTCGCCAGCGAGCTGGCACGCCTGCCGGGCATGGTATCCGACGGGTTGATCACGATGGATGAGAGTGGTGTCAGGGTACTGCCCAGGGGGCGCCTGCTGATCCGCAATATCTGCATGGCCTTCGATCGCTATCTGTCGGCCGGTGTGCAGCAGAAAAACTTCTCCAAGGTGATCTGATCTGAGCCCATGTCCGGTTTCAGGGATGAACCGGACAACAGACTCCATTGCATCAGGCAATGTCAGGTTTTATCCTGCGCTATCCCTTATCAGCAGGAAAACCGGACATGACAGTAGCAACGACACCCTCTATCCCGGAGATGATGCGAGCAACGGCTGAGCGCTATGGTGATCAGCCGGCCATTCTGTTTGCTGATAGCAACGTGACCTTCGGCCAGGTCGATCAACAGTCTGATGCGGTGGCGGCAGCACTGGCCGGGCAGGGCGTCGGCAAGGGAGACCGCATCGCCCTCTATTGCGTCAACTCGGCCGAATTTGCCATCGCCTACGCCGGCATTGTCAAGGCGGGCGCGGTGGTGGTCCCGGTCAACCTGCTGCTTAATCCGCGCGAGATTCTCTATATCCTCAAGGATGCCGGAGTCACTGGCCTGATCTATCATCATCTGATGGCGGCGGGCGTTGCGGCCTTTCGTGATGAGCTGGCAACGCTGGGTTTTGCCGTCTGTATCGGTGGTGAAGATGTCAATCCGCAGGATCTGGATTTTGCGGCACTCTGTCGGAGCGGCGCCCCGACACCCCGGCCGGTGCTTGATCCGGATGAAGATCTGGCAGCGATTCTTTACACCTCGGGAACCACCGGTCATCCCAAGGGCGCTATGCTGACCCACCGTAACCTGGTTTCCAATACCTGTAGCGTTAAGGCCGCCCTGCAGTTGCGGGCGGGTGAAGATCGTCTGCTGGTGGTGTTGCCCATGTTCCACTCCTTTGCCGCCACTGTCGGCACCCTGACACCTCTGTTGCATGGATTCAGTCTGGCGCCGGTACCGAAGTTTGATCCTGTCACGGTCTCGGAAGTGATCGAGGCGGTGGGAGCCACGGTGTTTCTCGGTGTTCCCAGCATGTATAACGTGCTGTTGCGTATGCCGGAGGAGCAGGTCAGGCGCTGGTCGAGTATCCGCTATTGCGTATCCGGTGGCGCCGCCATGCCGGAGGCGATCATGCACCAGTTTGAGGAGCGTTTTGGCATGCCGGTGTGTGAGGGGGATGGGCCGACCGAGTGTTCGCCGGTCACCTGTGTCAACCCGGTCGACGGGGTGCGAAAACCGGCCTCGGTCGGACTGCCGGTACCGGAGGTGGAGATGGAAATTTACGATGACGCCGGCCAGCGGATCGGTATCGACAGCATTGGTGAAATCTGTGTCAAGGGACCCAATGTGATGAAGGGGTACTGGAATCTGCCCGAAGAAACTGCCGAGAGTTTCTTTGGTGAATGGGTAAGGACGGGGGATCTCGGCTACAAGGATGCCGATGGCTATGTCTATATTGTCGATCGCAAAAAGGACATGATTATTGTGAACGGCATGAATGTTTATCCGCGCATGGTGGAGGAGTTGCTCTATGCCCATCCGGCGATTCTGGAGGCCGCGGTCGTTGGCGAGCCGAGCGAACTGCATGGTGAGATCCCCGTGGCTTACGTGGTATTGAAAGAGGATGAACAGCTTGCCGCAGCCGAGATCAGGGCCTATTGTCGCGAAAACCTGGGGCGGCATGAGGTGCCGAGGAAGATCCAACTCTGTCCAAACCTGCCCAAGAATGCGGCCGGTAAGATACTCAAGCGGGAACTGCGCAAGAGTGGGGAGCTTGAGCGGGGAATCGATATCCGCAGCCCGGATTGAGCAAAAAGTTCACGCAGGGGTATGGCGAAGTTTTTTCGCAGTTCAAGCGTGGCGCAGGTGGCAGGGGTGGCTTCAGCCGCGACGGCCAGTCTTGCCAAAGGCTTCATGAATTGACCTTTCCCCGGCGGCCTCTCTATAATCAGCCCCGATATGCCGTCCTGGTGGAATTGGTAGACACGCCAGATTTAGGTTCTGGTACCGCAAGGTGTGGGAGTTCAAGTCTCCCGGACGGCACCATTCTCTTTTTTAGCCATGTTTTCTCGCTTTGATCATCCCGGTTTTCCTGGCTCATGTGGACCCGTGTGGCATAACTGCTTCCCTTTTGTGTCTGTGAGGCCCGGGATTCACGCCGCTTTTCCCTGGCATGATCCGACCTTAGCGGCAAAATACGCTTTAATATAGGTTGTTTTTAGGTACAATAGCCGGCTTATTTGCAAGTGGCTGTGTACATTTCAATCTCGGTAGAAGTTATCTAATAACTTGATTTACATGAGGTTAGTAACAGTTCTTCGAAGCGTGTCCGGATACTGAACGGGGTGCTGTGTCCCTTCGGTTGCCGACCGGTTATACCGCCCCGAACGGGCTAACTTTCGGCTACTGCGTCAGCGGTAACCACTTTTAACTAAAGACAGAGGAATGGCAGTAAACACTGCCAGAAGAGGTTTTCATGCAAGTGTCGGTTGAAGCGAGTGAAGGGCTTGAGCGTCGTATGACAGTTGAACTCCCTGCTGAGAAGGTAAATCAGGCAGTGGAGAAACGGCTGAAAGAGATTGCACGGACCGTCAGGCTGGATGGTTTTCGCCCGGGCAAGGTGCCTCTGTCGGTAGTACGCAAGCGTTTTTCCAATGATGCCAAACAGGAGGTGTTTGGCGATCTGGTGCAGTCCAGCTATTTTGAAGCGCTGATGCAGGAGAAGTTGAATCCTGCCGGAGAGCCTGCCATCGAGCCGGTGGAAAAAAGTGTCAATGAAGGCATGGCTTATGTGGCGGTTTTTGAAGTGATGCCGGAGGTCACTCTCAATTCACTGGGTGATGTAACGATAAAACGCCCTGTGGTGGAAGTGACCGATGAAGATCTGAACGAAATGGTTGAGAAGTTGCGCAAACAACGGATTACCTGGAATGAAGTGGATCGCGCGGCGCAGGAAGGTGATCAGATCACCATCAATTTCAAAGGCTACATGGATGGCGAGGCCTTTGAAGGGGGCTCTGCAGAAGGCATTCCACTGGAACTGGGTTCCAAGGGCATGATCGAAGGTTTTGAGGAGGGGTTGGTTGGTGCCAAGGCCGGTGAGGCGCGTACCCTGGAGCTGACCTTCCCCGAGAGCTACCATGCAGAAAAGCTGGCAGGTAAACCCGCCACATTCGAGGTTGAGGTTACCAAGGTTTCTGAAGCGGTACTGCCCGAGGTTAATGAAGAGTTTACCAAGGCCTTCGGCATCTCCGAAGAGGGCGTAGACGGATTCTATAAAGAGATCCGCGCCAACATGACCCGTGAGCTCGAGGATAAGATCCGCAGTCTTGTTAAAGAACAGGCGATGGATGCACTGTTGCAGGTCAATGATCTGGAAGTGCCGAAGGCGCTGGTCAAGCGTGAGGCCGAGGTATTACTGCAGCAGACCAAGGCCAATCTGGCCCAGGGTGGCCAGGGGAATAACCTCAATCTGCCGGTTGAGCTGTTTGAGGATCAGGCAAAGAAACGTGTTACCCTTGGACTGATCATTGCAGAGGTTCTTAGTAGTAACAATATTGAGTTGGATGAAGATCGGGTACGTCAGAAGATTGAGCAATTTGCCCAGTCATATGAAGATCCCCAGCAGGTTGTTGATTACTATTACGGTAATAAAGAACAACTTTCCGGTATCCAGAACCTGGTTCTTGAAGATCAGGTGGTGGATTGGGTGCTTGATCAGGTCAAGGTTGAGGATGCCGCAAAAGGCTTTGACGAAGTGATGAATCCGGCAACGCCGGATGTCGATGCGGTAAACGAATAAAGCCAGGATATAAAGGATCAATTCAGCATGACCGATATACGAAATATGGGCGGATTGGATGCAACGAATCTGGGACTGATTCCCATGGTGGTCGAACAGACATCAAGGGGGGAGCGTTCTTATGATATCTATTCGCGACTGCTCAAGGAGCGCGTTATCTTCCTGGTCGGTCAGGTTGAAGACAACATGGCCAATCTGATCGTGGCCCAGTTGCTTTTCCTGGAGTCTGAGAATCCGGACAAGGATATCCATATCTACATAAATTCACCCGGCGGTTCCGTGAGTGCCGGGCTGGCAATCTATGACACCATGCAGTTTGTAAAACCCCATATCAGCACCATGTGCATAGGTCAGGCGGCCAGTATGGGTGCACTGTTGCTGGCTGGTGGAGAAAAGGGCAAGCGTTATTGTCTGCCCAACTCCCGAATGATGATCCACCAACCCCTGGGTGGTTTTCAGGGACAGGCAACGGATATCGAGATCCACGCCAAGGAGATTCTCCTGTTACGTGACAAGCTGAACAATATTATGGCCACGCACACCGGGCAGTCGCTCGAGACCATCGCGAAGGATACCGATCGTGATAATTTCATGAGCGGCGAGAATGCGGTTGCCTACGGACTTATCGATAAAGTACTGAGTCGGCGTCCTGACGGTGCTGCTGCCGAGTGATTTTCTCGGATTAACAGCCTGTTTTTATTGGAAAAATTGATATATTTTTCACTGTGGCTTCAACTCGTTTCATCCAGGTGATTATGTGTTGGGGGTTGTAATGAAGTTCGATCAGCCTTATACATTATTTATGACAGAAAGCGGGTTGACTGAAATAGCGAGAGGATGGCTTCATGGGTGACGACAAGACAAGAGGCGATGACGGCAAGTTGCTTTATTGCTCATTCTGCGGAAAGAGTCAGCATGAAGTTCGTAAGCTCATAGCCGGTCCATCGGTATTTATCTGTGATGAGTGCGTAGAGCTGTGCAACGACATTATCCGTGAGGAGATGCAGGAAGGCAGTGTCGAGAGCGCTGGAAAACTGCCGAAACCTCACGAACTGAGTGCGTTGCTTGATCAATATGTGATTGGTCAGGCTCGAGCAAAAAAAGTGCTTTCGGTGGCGGTGTACAATCACTACAAGCGGCTTGATACCAGCAAGAACAAGGACGAGATCGAGATCGCCAAGAGTAATATCCTGCTGATCGGTCCAACCGGATCCGGTAAGACCCTGTTGGCTGAGACGCTTGCACGGATGCTCAATGTGCCATTCACCATCGCTGATGCCACCACGCTCACCGAAGCCGGTTATGTAGGTGAGGATGTCGAGAATATCATTCAGAAGCTGTTGCAGAAGTGTGATTATGATGTTGAAAAGGCTCAGACCGGTATTGTCTATATTGATGAAATCGACAAGATTTCCCGCAAATCAGACAATCCCTCCATCACCCGTGACGTGTCCGGCGAGGGTGTACAGCAGGCATTGTTGAAACTGATAGAGGGAACGGTTGCCTCGGTTCCGCCCCAGGGCGGTCGCAAGCATCCCCAGCAGGAATTTCTGCAGGTGGATACCTCCAATATTCTGTTCGTGGTGGGCGGTGCCTTTGCCGGTCTTGATAAGGTGATTCGTAATCGCTCCGAGAAAGGGGGAATCGGTTTCTCGGCGGAGGTGCACAGCAAGGATGTTTCCCGCAAGGTGGGCGAGATTCTAACCAACGTGGAACCGGAGGACCTGATTCAGTACGGACTGATTCCCGAGTTTGTCGGCAGGCTGCCCGTGGTGGCAACCCTTGAGGAACTTGATGAAGAGGCCCTGGTGCGTATTCTTACAGAACCCAAGAATGCCCTGGTGAAGCAGTACCATCGTCTGTTCGAGATGGAAGATTGTGAACTGGAGTTCCGGTCGGATGCCCTGTCCGCGATTGCGCGTAAGGCGATGGAGCGGAAAACGGGGGCCCGAGGTCTGCGAACCATTATGGAGCAGGTGTTGCTGGATACCATGTATGACCTGCCGTCACTGGAAAACGTCTCCAAAGTGGTGGTGGATGAGGCGGTTATCACCGGTGAAAATGCCCCCTACATTATTTATGAAGGTGGTGAGAAGAAGATGGTTGCGGCTGATTGATCATGTCATGTGCTGAAAGCCGGACAGGCTCATGTCCGGTTTATATAAAACCGCTGACCGGGTTACAAGGCAGCGGTTTTTCTGCTTTAACCGGGTTCATTAAACTAATGCCTTGATTAATCGGGCCAGCGTCAGGGCCGCTGATGCTATTACCCTGTAAAGTGCGCTGCCTAATAACTTGAAATGTTCGAGCTAAGCCCCCACCATCCACTGAACGGCAGGATCGTGATATGCCGCTACCCATTCCGCACTATTGGATGACAAGTCAGTTTGACGGGCGACTGCTATGCAGTCATGCAGCAGCCAATAGGCCGTAACAGAAGGAGTGCCCTCCATGGGTCAAGACGATATAAGTAATCCCCGGATAGCAGATTCGGTTACAAAAATCCCCGTGCTTCCGTTGCGGGATGTAGTGGTTTATCCGCATATGGTGATACCGCTTTTTGTTGGCCGTGAAAAGTCCATCAAGGCGCTGGATGCAGCCATGAGAGAGGACAAGCAGATCATCCTGGTGGCGCAAAAAAGTGCGGAGACCGATGAGCCGGCGGTTGCGGATATGTACACGGTTGGAACCCTGGCGAATATCCTTCAGCTGCTCAAACTGCCGGATGGTACGGTAAAAGTGCTGGTCGAGGGTGGCTCACGTTCCAAACTAAGCGATATTTCTGAGGCGGATGGCTATTTTTCGGCCGAATTTTCCCGTGTCGAGGATGTCACGCCGGATGATGATCGGGAGCTCGAGGTCCTGATGCGTTCGGCCATTGCGCTGTTCGATCAGTATGTAAAGCTGAATAAAAAGATACCCCCTGAAGTGCTCACCTCACTTTCCAGCATTGAGTCTCCCAGTCGTCTGGCAGATACCATGGCTGCTCACATGTCACTGAAGCTGGATGAAAAGCAGGGTGTGCTTGAGATGGCAAATATAGGTGACCGTCTGGAACACCTGATGAGCCTGATGGAGGCCGAGAATGATCTGCTGCAGATGGAAAAGCGGATTCGCGGCCGGGTCAAGCGCCAGATGGAAAAGAACCAACGCGAGTATTATCTGAATGAACAGATGAAAGCGATTCAGAAAGAGTTGGGCGAGATGGATGAGGCGCCCAATGAGATCGAAGATCTGGAAAACCGCATTGAGTCCGCGGGCATGCCGAAGGAGGCCAAGACCAAGGCGGTGGCGGAACTGAACAAGTTGAAGCTGATGTCACCAATGTCCGCAGAGGCCTCTGTGGTGAGAAACTACATTGATACCCTGGTGAATGTGCCGTGGAAGAAACGCAGCAAGATTCGCAATGACCTAAAGGCTGCGGAAGATGTGTTGGAAAAGGATCACTATGGTCTGGAGAAAGTAAAAGAGCGGATTATCGAGTATCTGGCTGTGCAGCAGCGGGTGCGCAAACTGAAGGGTCCTATTCTTTGCTTGGTGGGGCCCCCGGGTGTTGGTAAGACCTCGGTCGGGCAGTCGATTGCCCGCGCGACCAATCGTAAATTTATACGTATGGCGCTCGGTGGTGTGCGTGACGAGGCGGAAATTCGTGGGCATCGGCGCACCTATATCGGCGCGCTGCCGGGAAAAATAATCCAGAACCTGTCAAAGATAGGTACCAGGAACCCACTGTTCCTGTTGGATGAAATCGACAAGATGGCCATGGATTTCCGTGGCGACCCGGCTTCCGCGCTGCTTGAAGTGCTGGACCCCGAGCAGAATCATACCTTTGGAGATCATTACCTGGAGGTGGATTTTGATCTGTCGGAAGTGATGTTTGTGGCCACCGCCAACACACTGAATGTACCGGCTGCCTTGCTGGATCGTATGGAAGTGATACGGCTGTCGGGATACACCGAGGATGAAAAGGTCAATATCGCCATGCGTTATCTGGTGCCCAAGCAGATTGAGAACAATGGTTTGAAGGCGACCGAGATCGTGTTCAAGGAGGCAGTAATCCGTGACATTATCCGTTATTACAGCCGCGAAGCCGGTGTGCGGAATCTGGAGCGGGAAATCTCCAAAATCTGTCGTAAAGTGGTCAAGGACATTCTTCTGACCAAGTCCGGCAAGAAGGTGACTATTACACCGGCAAGCCTGGATAAATATTTGGGTGTGAAACGCTTCAGATATGGCGAGGTGGAGGACTATGATCAGGTCGGTCAGGTGACGGGACTGGCGTGGACCGAAGTAGGTGGAGAACTGCTGAAGATTGAAACGGCCCTGGTGCCCGGCAAGGGTCGACTGACCCACACCGGGCAGTTGGGCGATGTGATGCAGGAGTCGATCCAGGCGGCAATGACGGTAGTCAGAAGTCGGGCGGCGGCACTGGGCATCGAGAACGATTTCTATCAGAAACTGGATGTGCATGTTCACGTGCCGGAGGGGGCGACTCCGAAGGATGGTCCCAGTGCCGGTATCGGTATGTGTACCTGCCTGGTCTCCGCATTGACGCAGATACCGGTAAGAGCAGACGTCGCCATGACGGGTGAAATCACACTCCGGGGTGAGGTGCTGCCCATCGGCGGTCTGAAAGAGAAGTTGCTGGCTGCTCACCGCGGGGGGATCAAGACGGTGATCATACCCGAAGAGAACGAACGTGATCTCGTCGAGATACCCAAGAACATCAAGCAGAATCTTGAAATTCTGCCTGTCCGTTGGGTAGAGCAGGCGCTGGAGATTGCGCTGGTTCATATGCCGACGCCGCTACAAGAACAGAGTGACATTGCCGAGGTTGCCAAGAGTAAGCCGCGAACGGCAAAGAAAAGTGTCAAGAAGGGTGGCGGCTTGACCCGACACTGATCGATACCCAGCTTTTATCGTCAAAACCGCACCGCGGGAGGAAATTAATCGATTTCTTCCTGTCGTGTGCTGTTGTTAGTGTGTTACCGGTTGTATTGTGTGCCGAAACAACGGGTTGTCCGGTCGAGTGAATCGGCCGTATAGGTTTTGGTGTTTTATTTATGTGTGACGGGTGTGTGTATTCGCCTGGAAACCGCATAAAATTAGGCTTTTGGGACTTGTTTGCTTGACACTTCTTCCGGGCCACTGGTATAAATTGACCCCGTTTCGCACACCTGCAACGGTAGCTGATAAAGTTTTAACCCACGCTGCTCACAGCGTTTTTTTATAACCTTAGGGGAGACGACTAATGAATAAGACGGAACTGATCGATGCGATGGCAGATTCTGCAGATATATCCAAAGCAGCCGCTGGTCGCGCACTGGATGGTATGATTGCAGCCATCACCGAGGCGCTGAAAAGTGGGGATCAAGTATCAGTCATCGGCTTCGGTTCTTTCTCCGTGCGTGAGCGAGCTGCGCGCACTGGTCGGAACCCACAGACCGGCGCTACCATCGAGATTAAGGCATCCAAGAATCCTTCATTCAAGGCTGGTAAAGCCCTTAAGGATGCCGTAAACTAGCGCGCCTTCAGCGGGTGCTTAGCTCAGCTGGGAGAGCATCGCCCTTACAAGGCGAGGGTCGGGGGTTCGATCCCCTCAGCACCCACCATTTTCGGAGCGGTAGTTCAGTTGGTTAGAATACCGGCCTGTCACGCCGGGGGTCGCGGGTTCGAGCCCCGTCCGCTCCGCCATAGGTGAGAAGATGCGGGGTATCCTAGGATACCCCGTTTTTTTTACTATCCAGATTTCGGATTTCAGGTACGTCATGCTTCAGTCCATCAGGGAACGCGCCCAGGGAGTGGTCGCCTGGTTCATAGTTATTCTCATCAGTGTGCCTTTTGCACTCTTCGGTATTAACTCCTATCTTGGCGGTGGCTCCGAGTCTGTTGCGGCCACGGTCAATGGCCAGGAGATCACCCAGCGTGAATTTGAAAGCGGCTATCGGGATTTCCGCGAAAACCTGCGTCAACGGTTGGGTGATAACTACCGTCCGGAGATGATTGACGAGGCACAACTGCGGCAGGAAGTGCTTCAGCTGATGATTCGCAATAACCTGCTGATGCAAAAATCGGAGGAGCTGGGTTTGCGGGTCGGTGATGACCTGGTGAAACAGGTGATTGCCTCACTTTCGGGTTTTCAGGTTGATGGTCGATTCAGTCAAGATGCCTATGAACGAGGGGTCCGCCTGCAGGGATTGACGCCCGCCGGCTTCGAGCAGCAGATTCGTCGTGGTCTGGTGAGTGAGCAGCTCTCCAAGGCAGTTACCGGTTCCGAGTTTACCACTCGCTCGGAACTGCTGAATCTGGCCCAGCTGAGACTGCAGCGCCGTGATTTTGAGTATCTCATTCTTCCGGCGGCGAATTTCCTCAGTGGTATAGAGGTCGATGACGAAGCTGTGGAAGCCTACTATGCCGCGCATCAAAATGATTACATGGCGCCAGAGCGGGTTAAGATCAGATATCTTGATCTGGATATCGCCAGTATTGCCAAGAGCCTGACGGCGGACGATGAGGCGCTGCAGGCTTACTACAACCAGCATCAGTCCCTCTACAAGACCGCCGAGCAGCGTCGCGCGAGTCATATTCTGATCGCCGTCGATGAGGGGAGTGATGATGCGGCTGTTGTGCAGGCCAGGAGTGTGGCGCAGGCGGCACTGGACCGGGTGCGCGGGGGAGAAGATTTTGCCGCTGTCGCCAAGGCGGTTTCCCAGGATCCCGGTTCCGCCGAAGAGGGCGGCGATCTGGGATTTTTTGAGACCGGAGTTATGGAGCCGGCATTTGATGAGGCCGTATTCAATCTGCAGCCGGGTGAGATTAGTGATCTGGTGCGTACGCCCTTTGGTTTTCATGTCATCAAATTGACCGAGATTCGTGAATCGACCGGCAAGTCTTTTGACGAGGCACGGGATGAAGTGGAACAGGCCTATCTGAAAGCCGAGGCTGAACGTCTGTTCTACGAGTATGCCGAGCGGCTGGGTAACATCGCTTACGAAGAATCACACAGTCTGCAGCCCGCAGCGGATGCCCTGGGTATAGAACCCAAAGAGAGTGACTGGATCACGCGTGATGGTGGTGAAGGCATGCTTGGGGCGCCCAAAGTGATCGCTGCTGCGTTCAGCGAGGATGTGTTGATATCGGGAAACAACAGCGAGGCGATCGAGCTTAATCCGGAGCATGTCATGGTGCTGCGAGTTGTGGATCATGAAGAGGCTGCTGTCAAATCGCTGGATCAGGTGAAGCAGGCCATACGCGATAAACTGCGGGTGGAGAAGGCTGTCGAGCAGGCTGCCCGTGAGGGTGCTGAATTGGTGAGTGGACTCACGAAGGGTGAGACGCTGGCAGCTATTGCCGAAGAGAAGGGTGTCACGATTAAGCCGCGCAAGGTGATCAGTCGTGATGAACGGGATGTCCCGGCAGATCTGGTCAAGCATCTCTTCCTGATGCCCCGCCCGGAAGGGGACATGCCGGTTTATGGTCAGTTGGCGATGGCAAGCGGTGATCTGGCACTGATCGCGCTGCATGCAGTGACCGACGGCACGTTGGCGGACGCCAACGAGTTGGGTGGTGAGGCCGTCCTGAATAACGCCTTGACGCAGTCACGCGGCAAGAGCTATTTCCAGCATCTGCAGGGTAATCTGCGCGCAGAGGCTGATGTGATCATCACCAACAAGTCATCAGATAACTGAGCGCAATGAAAAAAGCCGCCACCCCACAGTCTTGGGGTGGCGGCTTTTTTTGGTCTGTCCCGGAGGTGTCGGGGTTGTCCTGTCAAGCCATGCCGACGATATGGTAACCGGAATCCACATAGAGAATGTCGCCGGTAATTCCTGAGGCCAGATCGGAGCAGAGGAAGGCGGCGGCGTTGCCCACTTCTTCAATGGTGACATTGCGACGCAGCGGGTTCTTCTTTTCCGCTTCCGCGAGCATGCCTTTGAAACCGCTGATGCCGGATGCGGCCAGGGTCCGGATCGGTCCGGCCGAAATGGCGTTGACCCGGGTCCCTTCCGGTCCCAGGGAATCGGCCATATATTTAACGCTGGCCTCCAGGCTGGCCTTGGCGATACCCATAACGTTGTAATTGGGAATGGTGCGGACCGCCCCCAGGTAACTCATAGTGATCAGTGCGCCGTTACGTCCCTGCATCATCGACCGGCCTGCTTTGGCCAATGCGGCAAAACTGTAGGCGCTGATATCGTGAGCGATGCTGAATCCTTCCCGGGTGACCGCATCGATATAGCTCCCTTCAAGCTGGTCGCGGGGGGCAAATCCGACAGAATGAACAATGCCGTCCAGACCGTCCCAATGTTTGGCCAGTTCGGTAAACACAGCCTCGATCTGTTCGTCAGAGGTGACATCCATTGGCAGGACAATGTCTGAATCCAGCTCCGCCGCCATCTTTTGCACCCGCTCCAACAGCTTGTCGCCCTGTGCGGTAAAGGCCAGCTGCGCCCCTTCGCGATGCATGGCCTTGGCGGTGCCCCAGGCGATGGAACGGTTGCTGGCCACGCCGACGATGAGGATGCGTTTGTCTTGTAGGAAACCCATGTAAAATCCTTGAAGCTTCGTATGAAAGAGAGTTTGAGTGCACCGGACGTGGTGGAGGCCGGGCAGTCCTAAGGTACCGGAAAAGCTTCGGCCCGAAAAGAACCCGACGGTTTTTTGTTGGTCTGTTCTAATATATGCTGCTGTTCTGGCGGCAGGTTTTGTGCGGCACATACTGGTTAATACACTGCAGATGTCGCTCCATCGCCCATTGAGTGATCAACAATAAAAAATGAGACGCCTGAGGAAACAAGTGGCAAGACGGATTCACGGATGCACGGTCGGGAGTGGATGGCCGGCGGCTGGATTGATTGCCATGCTGCTGATACTGCTCAATGGCTGTGGAGAGCGCGCCTGGAATGCCCCCTATCCCGCCAGCGAGGCAAAGTCCAATACCCTCTACAGCTCGTTTTCCGAGCGACCCAAGCATCTCGATCCTGCCCGCTCCTATGCGGCCAATGAATATGCCTTTATCGCGCAGATCTATGAGCCCCCGCTGCAGTACCACTTTTTGAAACGGCCCTACCAACTGGTCCCGTTGGCCGCTGAAAAGGTGCCGGAGCCGCTGTTTCTAGACCAGGCGGGAAATCCGCTGCCGGATGATGCCCCGGTCGCTGACGTCGCCTTCAGCGACTATGAGATACATATCAAACCGGGCATGCGGTATCAGCCCCATCCTGCGTTAGCAAAGGACGATGCGGGGGTCTATCGTTATCATCAGCTCACTGAAGAGGCCGTGGAACGGTTCAACACCCTGGCGGATTTCCCCCACACTGGTACACGCGAGGCAACCGCTGAAGATTTTATTTACCAGATCAAGCGTCTGGCCAACCCCCGGCTCCACTCACCGATCGCCAGCATCATGGCGGAGTACATTGTCGGGTTTTCGGAATTTGCCAGTGAGTTGACAGCTGCCGGCGACAATGGCGGTTTTATTGACCTCAGGCAATACCGAATGGCGGGCGTCACCCAACTCGACCGCTACCGTTTCAAGGTGCGGCTGCGGGGCAAATATCCCCAGTTTGTCTATTGGCTGGCCATGACTTTTTTCGCTCCCATGCCCTGGGAGGCGGACCTGTTTTACAGCCAGCCGGGGCTGGATAAACGCAACATCAGCCTGAACTGGTATCCCATCGGCACCGGCCCGTTCATGCTCGCGGAGAACAATCCCAATTTGCGCATGGTACTGGCGCGCAATCCCCACTTTCATGGCGAGGCCTATCCGTTGCAGGGTGAACCGGAGGATGGTGAAAACGGCATGCTGGACGATGCGGGCAAAGCACTGCCGCTGATCGACAAGGCGGTCTACAGTCTGGAGCAGGAGGTGATACCCCGCTGGAACAAGTTCCTGCAGGGTTACTACGATACCTCCGGTGTCAGTTCGGACAGCTTTGACCAGGCGGTCAAGTTCGGTTCCGGCGGTGAGGCCAATCTGACCGATGAGATGCTGGAGCGGAATATCAAACTGGCCACCGCCGTGGAGACCTCGATCTTCTATCTGGGTTTCAACATGGCTGACCCGGTCATCGGTGGTGATTCCGAGGAGAATCGCTACCTGCGCCAGGCTATCTCCATCGCGGTCAATTTTGAGGAGTACATCTCCATCTTTCTGAATGGTCGCGGGGTGGTGGCCCACGGTCCCCTGCCGCTGGGTATCTTCGGCAGTCGCGAGGGACCAGAGGGGATCAATCCGGTGGTGTTCGATATCGAAAAGGGTAAACCCAGGCGCAAGTCCCTGCAGGAGGCGCGCGCATTGATGGCCAAGGCGGGTTATCCCAACGGCAAGAGCATCCGCACCGGAAGGCCGCTGGTGCTGAATTACGAGTCGGCCTCGGCGGGGCCGGATAGCAAGGCGCAACTCAACTGGATGCGCAAGCAGCTCAAACAGCTGGGGATTCAGCTGGTGATCCGGGCCACTGACTACAACCGGTTTCAGGAGAAGCTGCGCAAGGGCACGGGCCAGCTGTTCATGTTCGGCTGGAATGCCGATTACCCGGATCCGGAAAATTTCCTGTTTCTGCTCTATGGGCCCAACGGCAAGGTGGAGCATGCCGGCGAGAATGCGGTCAATTATGACAATCCGGAATTCAATGCACTGTTCGACCAGATGAAAAACATGGAGAACAGTCCCGAGCGCCAGGAGATTATCGATCGCATGGTGGATATCCTGCGCCACGACGCCCCCTGGATCTGGGGATTTTATCCCAAGGCTTTCTCGCTCTATCACGACTGGTACGGGAACGTGAAACCCAATCTGATGGCCAACAATACCCTCAAGTACAAACGCATCGACCCCGCGACGCGCAATGCGCGTCAGCAGGCCTGGAATCCCCCTGTGGTCTGGCCGCTGGTGCTGCTGGTGCTGGTGCTGATGGCCAGCACCGTGCCGGCGATGCTGGTGTATCGCCGCCATGAACGGAGTGCCGCCCGATGATCGCCTATATCGTGCGGCGGATTCTCTACGCCATCCCGATTCTGATCGGGGTGAATATCCTCACTTTCGTGCTGTTTTTCGTGGTCAATTCACCGGATGACATGGCGCGCATGAACCTGGGTATGAAACGGGTGACCCCGGAGGCGATAGAGAACTGGAAGGCCGAGCGCGGCTATGACAAGCCACTGCTGTTTAATTCGGCCAGTCAGGGTGTGGGGCAAGTGACCGATACCATCTTCTTCCAAAAATCCCTGAAGCTGTTTCAGTTCGATTTTGGTACCTCCGACAGTGACCGGGATATCGGCTATGACATCTCCCAGCGGATGTGGCCAAGCCTAGCCATTGCGGTGCCGGTGCTGCTGATCGGGCTGCTGGTGAATATCACCTATGCGCTGTTGATTGCGTTTTTTCGTGCCACCTATATCGATATCTGGAGTGTGGTGCTCTGTGTGGTGATGATGTCGATTTCGGGGCTTTTTTATATTATCGGTGGTCAGTATCTGGTGAGTAAGCTGCTGCATCTGATGCCTATTTCCGGGTATGACACCGGCTTCGCGGCCGTCAAATTTCTGATCCTGCCGGTGCTGATCGGCGTGGTGGGGGGCATCGGCTCAGGGACGCGCTGGTACCGCACGCTGTTTCTCGAAGAGATCAACCGGGACTATGTCCGAACGGCCCGTGCCAAGGGGCTTTCCGAGGGCATAGTGCTGTTCCGGCATGTGCTGAAAAACGCCATGATACCGATCCTCACCGGAGTGGTGGTGGTGTTGCCCCTGCTGTTCATGGGTAGCCTGATCACCGAGTCGTTCTTCGGTATTCCCGGCCTGGGCAGCTACACCATCGACGCCATCAATCGGCAGGATTTCGCCATTGTGCGCGCCATGGTGTTCCTGGGATCGGTGCTCTATATCATCGGGCTGCTATTGACCGATATCTCCTATACGTTGGTGGACCCGAGGGTGCGGCTATCATGATGAGTGGTCTGGCATGATGGGCGGGCTGGTGATCCTGTGGACGGATGCGCTGGTGTTCCTGCTGCTGTTCTTTTCGGTCGCGTTTGCTGTCTATGCCGCCCGGAGGGAGCACCTGCGCGGGCCCTGGCGACAGGTGGTGCGCAGCCGGGTGGGTGTCAGTACTCTGGTGATCCTGAGTTTTTATGTGGTAATCGGGTTGCTGGACTCGATACACTTCGAACCGCAATTTTCACCCGACCAGCAGACCGGCGCCCAGGTGCAGTCCAGCGAAGTGTACAGCCTGTTCGATCGTCTGGTACAGCCACTCCGGGTGCGCCAGGAGAAGACCTACTCTGCGCCGCTGGCTACCCATCTTTATGCCAAGGAGAATATCGAGCAGCCTGACGGTACGGTGATTCGGGACTTCCCACGGCTGCAATATGGCGGCGCCCATCTGGCGGACCCTGAACGCGACTGGGCGCAGGACATCATGCGCCTGAGCCTGATCGGGTTGATCAAGGGATTGGTTGTCACTCTTGTCATGGCCAATATCCTGTTTGCACTGTTGGCGGCCAGGCGCAGCGGCGGGTTCGCGGGGGCCGCCAAAGAGGTGCTGAGCGGAAAAAGCGATATCCCCTGGCGGAGCGTCCTGATCACCCTGGGACTGCTGCTGATGGTACTGTTCTGGGCGGTGGAGTTGTCGGGCCGCTATCACTTGCTGGGCACCGACAAGGTGGGGGAGGATGTCTTTTATCAGGCGTTGAAGAGCATCCGTACCGGCCTGCTGATCGGGACCCTGACCACCCTGGTGATGCTGCCGGCCGCCATTCTGCTGGGCATCATGGCCGGCTATTTCCGTGGCTGGGTGGATGACCTGATCCAGTACACCTACACCACGCTCAACTCGATTCCCGGAGTGTTGCTGATCGCGGCGGCGATCCTCATGCTGCAGATCTACATGAGCAACCATGCCGACGAATTCAACAGCCTGGTGGAGCGGGCCGATCTGCGGCTGCTGTTCCTCTGCATCATCCTCGGCGTCACCAGCTGGACTGGGCTGTGTCGTCTGTTGCGGGGTGAGGCGATGAAACTGCGTGAAGTTGATTATGTGCAGGCGGCGGTCGCCTTTGGGGTGGGACATTTCCAGATCATCCTGCGCCATATCCTGCCCAATGTGCTGCATATTGTGATGATCACCGTGGTGCTGGATTTTTCCGGTCTGGTGCTGGCCGAGGCGGTGCTCTCCTATGTCAATATCGGTGTTGATCCCACCATGAACAGCTGGGGCAATATGATCAACAGTGCCCGGCTGGAGATGGCCCGGGAACCGGTGGTCTGGTGGTCACTAATGGCCGCGATGATCTTTATGTTTACACTGGTGCTGTCGGCCAACCTGTTCTCCGATGTGGTGCGCGATGCATTCGACCCGCGTCTGCGCAGTTCACGCTGATCAGCCAACCATGGAAGCCGTAGCCGCATGAGCGATACTCTGCTGCAAGTTGAAAATCTGCAAACCTGGCTGGGCGATGGGGAACGCCCGGTACGCGCCGTGGATGGTGTCGACCTGGAGATCAGAAAAGGCGAAACCTTTGCCCTGCTGGGCGAGTCGGGCTGTGGCAAGTCGATGACGGCCCTGTCGATCATGCGTCTGCTGCCACCGGCGGGGCGCATCGTCGGTGGGAATGTCACTCTGGGCAGAACCGCCCTCCTGGAGCTGCCGGAGTACGCCATGCGCGAAGAGCGCGGTGGTCGCATGGCGATGATTTTTCAGGAACCGATGACCTCCCTCAACCCAGTGTTGACCATTGGCCGGCAGATCGGCGAGGCGGTGAAAATCCGCGATGGGGCGGATAGCCGGGCGGTGGCGCAGCGGGTGGTGGAACTGCTCCGATCGGTCGGTATCCCCGATCCCGAGCGACGGATCAACGAGTATCCGCATCAGCTCTCGGGGGGCATGAAGCAGCGGGTGATGATTGCCATGGCGCTGGCTGGCCGGCCTGATTTGCTGATTGCCGATGAACCGACCACTGCGCTGGATGTGACCATTCAGGCCCAGGTGCTGGCACTGCTTAAGGAGTTGCAGCAGCAGACCGGTATGGCCATCCTGCTGATCACCCACGATCTTGGGGTGGTGGCCGAGGTGGCGGACCGGGTAGCGGTGATGTACGCCGGCCAGATTATCGAAGTGGCGACCCGTGAGCGTTTTTTTGGTCATGCCCAGCACCCCTACAGCCAGAAACTGTTCCAGTCGCTGCCGAATGCCGAAAAACGCAGCAAGCAGCTTGCCGTGATCAGGGGCAGTGTGCCGCCGTTGAATCAGGTGTTTACCGCCTGTCGATTTATCGACCGCTGTGACCGGGCCTTCGAAGATTGTGAAACCGCCCCAGGTTGGACCGTACTGGAACCCGGCCAGGGCGCACGCTGTTATCTTGCCGGCCATCAGGATGGCGTGACCATCGTTGAAGTGGCGGAGGCGGACCATACGCCGGTCAATGCCGCGACAAGCCTCGAGCCACTGCTGGTGGTTGACCGGCTCAAGGTTCACTTTCCCATTCATAAGGGAGTGTTCAAGCGTACCGTGGGTCAGGTCAGGGCGGTGGATGGTGTTTCGCTCTCCATCGCGCCCGGAAAGACGCTGGCCCTGGTTGGCGAGTCGGGCTGCGGCAAGACCACGGTAGGTAAGGGAATACTGCAGCTGGTGCGGCCTACCGCGGGTACGGTCGGTTTTGCCGGTGATGAACTGACCCGGCTGAAAGGCAGCGCCTTGCGTGCGCGCCGCTCGGAATTGCAAATTATCTTTCAGGACCCGGTCGCCTCGATGAATCCGCGCATGCTGGTGGGCGATATTATCGAAGAGGGGATGAAGGCGCAGCGCATTGGCCGTTCGGCGGAGCAGCGCCGTTCACGGGTGATGGAACTGCTGGAGCAGGTAGGGCTTCCCGCCGATGCCGCCGGCCGTTATCCGCATGAGTTCTCCGGTGGGCAGCGTCAGCGTATCTGTATCGCCCGCGCCCTGGCGGTGGATCCGAAGCTGATTATCTGTGATGAGCCGACCAGCGCCCTGGACGTCTCGGTGCAGGCACAGATCCTCAATCTGCTGAAGCGGCTGCAGAACAGTCGCGGCCTCGCCTTCCTGTTTATAACCCACAATCTCTCGGTGGTCTCTTATCTGGCAGATGAGGTGGCGGTGATGTATCTGGGCAGGATCGTCGAGCGGGGTGAGGTGGGGCAACTGTTGGCTGCACCGAAACATCCTTATACCCAGGCGCTGCTCTCCGCCGTACCGGTGGCCGATCCCGACTTGAAGCGCGAAGTGATCCGGCTGGAAGGGGATATGCCGTCACCGGCCAATCCACCAGTCGGCTGCCACTTTCACCCCCGCTGCCCGGTGGCGATGCCCCAGTGTCGGGAGCGCTACCCGGATCTGATCAGGCTGAATGACGGCCGTCAGGTGAGCTGTTTCAAGGTTGAGCAGGAACAGTCGTAAGAGCAGGAACCTGTCCCGGCTGGGCTGGAGGGTACCCGCAGTGATTCAGGAGAGCCGGTTCATTGCGTCGCAACCGCCAACAACACCAAGAGCACAAAGACTCCTCGCCAGTATTTGTAGCAAGACCAGAGCTTAGGGCAGGGAGACTCCTACAGAGTCTGTTCAGCCACATCTACGAACAGCTGCAGTCGCTGTCCGGGCTGTAGATAGCGGCCCTCCAGCGTGTTCCATTTTCTCAGGTCGGAAATCGTGACATTGAAACGTTGCGCAATCAGCGCCAGGGAGTCGCCCTTGCGCACCCGGTAGCGCAGGCTGCTGCGGGTGTCGACCGGCGGTGAAAGCAGCGGGGTGGCGTGCGCCAACTTGTCTTGACTCTTGCCGCCCTGTTGCCAGATGACCAGCTGCTGTCCCAGGCGCAGCGTGTCCCTGGGGGACATGCCGTTCCAGCGGGCCAGGGCCCGGTGGCTGACCTTGTAGCGTTGTGCAATGTCCCAAAGTGTATCCCCCGCAACGACCTTGTGGGTCAGGCGCTTGCCCTTGCGCTGTCTGTTTTTGGTTTTTGCCAGACGGGCGTCGGCGGTATGGGTGTACTGATCGAGGCTTTTGACCGAGACCGGGATCAGCAGATGCTTGCCGGCACGGATGTTGTTGCCCTTCAGCTTGTTCACTTGTTGCAGCAATGCCACGGTGGTTTTGTGCTTTCTGGCAATGCCGCCAAGATTGTCGCCGGGGCGGATCTTATAGCGGCTCCAGCGCAGCCGTTTCTGTGGATCGAGGGCATCGAGCGCCTCGCTGAAGCGCTCGGCCTGTTCAACCGGAATGCTCAGCCGGTGTGGTCCATCCGGCGCCGTTGCCCAGCGATTGAAGCCGGGGTTTAGCCGATAGAGATCTTCAATGGAGATGCCCGCCATATCAGCCGCCAGGGCGAGATCGAGCTGGGAGCCGATATCAATGCTGTCGAAGTAGGGCTGGTTGGGAATATCGGCCAGAGTGATGCCGTACTGCTGCGGATCCCCCATCACCTTGGCCACGGCCAGCAGTTTCGGCACGTAGCGCATGGTTTCATCAGGCAGTTCGAGTGACCAGAAATCGGTGGGTTTGCCTTTTCGCTGGTTGCGCTTGATGGCCCGTTGCACCGTGCCGGCACCGGCATTGTAACCGGCCAGTGCCAACTGCCAGTCGCCGTCAAATTGGCTCGCCAGTTGGCTTAGATAGTCAAAAGCCGCCCGGGTGGCGGCCACCACATCCCGGCGACCGTCGTACCACCAGTTCTGTTCCAGCCCGAAATGTTTGCCGGTGGAGGGGATGAACTGCCACAGTCCGGCGGCGCGTCCTGGGGAGTAGGCAAAGGGCCGGAAACCGCTCTCGACAATCGGCAACAGGGCCAGCTCGCTGGGGATTCCCCGTTGTTCAGCCTCATCGAGAATAAAATAAAGATAGGGAGCTGCCCTCTCCTGTACCCTGTCCAGGTAATCGTTGTTGGAGGCAAACCAGCGGATCTGGCTGTCAATGCGCGGATGATCCGGAATCTCCAGGCCGAAACCGGCACGCAGCCGGTCCATCAGCCCGGTCTGGGGCACGGGTGCTGACTCGAGCTCAAGCGGCTTCAGGGCAACGGACTCCGGTTCAGGCTGCCGGGCCGGCGCCGGCGCCAGTTCGGTCATCGTAGCAGAGTCTGCGTGAACCGCCGCCTTGATCAATTCCGGCTCGGCTCCGTTATTGGTGGTATTGCATCCGCTCAGCGCCAGGGCGGTGAGGATGGTCAGGGTCAGATATCTTATCGGCATGAAACAATCCACGGCTGTCTGGCGTTAGCGTAAACTAGCCGGGATCATACGCAAATCACCTGTTTTTTTCCAGGAAACAGGTCATGTTACGGGGATGAATAGTCGCAGGCGATCTTTCCATGATGGGGATTGTCTGTCTAGACGGTGGACCGCCATGCCAGTGGTGGCAATAGCATCCACATGGGGCAAGCCAGATCGATGGCGGGAATCTCCGGCCGGAATGGGTTAAAGTTTGAATCCTTGCACAATAACCGCACTTGCTGATGAAGAGACTATTTAACCGGATCACCACTCCTCCTTCGACGGAGGCCCTGCGGGCCTGGTTCAGTACCACACCAGGGCGGGAGTTGCTCGCCATGGAGCAAGCGAGTCTGGAGTGCCTACTGGCTGAATGTTTCGGTTATTATCTGCTGCAGGTGGGCTGTCTGGGATTGCAGTTGGACCCACTCAGGATGAGCCGGATCAAGTCCCAGGTCGTGCTGGTGCCGAAAGGGGAGGACGCTTTCGGCAATCAATGCGTGGTTGGGGATCCGCAGCATCTGCCGGTTGCCTCGGACAGTATCGATACCGTCCTGCTGCCCCACACGCTGGATTTTTCCAGAAATCCCCATCAGTTGCTGCGCGAGGTGGAGCGGGTGTTGATTCCCGAAGGGCATGTGATCATTGTCGGTTTTAACCCCTGGAGTCTATGGGGGATCTGGCGGCTGCTGCGTATGCGCGGCAAGCAGGTCCCCTGGTGTGGGCATTTTATCTCTGCCTGGCGGGTTCATGACTGGCTCTCTCTGCTCGGATTTGAAATCAAGGCGGAACAGGGGGTGATGTTTCGTCCGCCATTGCGCCACGAGCGGATGATGCAGCGGCTGGGTTTTTTAGAACGCATCGGCGGGCGTTTCTGGTCACCGATGTCGGGTGCCTATGTGATACTTGCGGTCAAGCGGGTCTCCCGGCTGACCCCGATCAAGCCGGCCTGGAAGCTGCGTCCCCGACGCATCAGGGGTAGCATGGCCGAGCCCACGGCGAATAACATCAGACACACCAGGAGTAGTGAATAAGTGGTTGAGCGGGTGGAAATATTTACCGATGGTGCCTGTAAAGGGAATCCCGGTCCGGGTGGCTGGGGTGCCGTGATGCGCTATAAGGGCAAGGAGCGGCAACTCTACGGCGGGGAACAGCAAACCACCAATAACCGGATGGAACTGATGGCTGTTATCAGCGCCCTGGAGGCACTGACCCGCCCAACCAGTGTGCGGGTGACGACTGATTCAAAATATGTGCAGAATGGCATAACCGACTGGATCGGCAACTGGAAACGTAACGGCTGGAAAACCTCCACCAAAAAACCGGTCAAGAACAGCGATCTCTGGCTGCGACTGGATCAGTTGGTGGCGACTCATGATGTGCACTGGTCCTGGGTCAAAGGGCATAGCGGGCACCCGGAAAATGAACTCGCGGACCGGCTGGCCAACAAAGGTGTGGAGGAGTTGGGCTTATGAGTACACGGCAAATTGTATTGGATACGGAAACTACCGGTTTGGAGCCGAGCCAGGGGCATCGGATTATCGAGATCGGTTGCGTGGAAATGGTGGACCGGCGTTTGACCGGGAACAACTTCCACCAGTACCTGCAGCCCGATCGGGAGATCGATCAAGCCGCGATCGAGGTGCATGGAATCACCAATGAATTTCTCGCGGACAAGCCCCGGTTTGCAGATCTGGTGGATGATTTTGTCGCCTATGTTCATGGGGCGGAACTGATTATTCACAATGCCCCGTTCGATATGGGGTTCCTCAATCACGAGCTGAGACTGTTGCCGGGCGAGCATCCGTCACTGGATACCATCTGCAGTGTGGTGGATACCCTGGTCATGGCGAAAAAGATGCACCCTGGGCAGCGCAACAGCCTGGATGCCCTGTGCAAACGCTACGACATCAACAACAGCCACCGGGAACTGCACGGTGCACTGCTTGATGCGGAGATTTTGGCCGACGTCTATCTGATGATGACCGGAGGGCAGGGGGCACTGTCACTGGATGCGGGTAGTGGTGAAAATGAGTCCAGTAGTGAGCGGATTCAGCGTCTGGACCCGGCACGACCCCGGTTGAAAGTGGTCCAGGCCAGTGTTGACGAGCTGGCCTCGCATGGACAGCGACTGGAGCTGATTGAGAAGAGTGCTGGTGGAGGCTGTCTGTGGCGGCGCCTGGAACATGCAGAAATGGCTGGTACCGCAAGGGACGAGGTCAAGTGACCTGCTGCTCACGTACGCCGGCCTGGTCGCCGCGTTGAATCTGTTTCAGCCGCTCAATATCGACCAGTTGAACATGTTTTCGCTCCACTTTCAGCAGGCCATCGTCCTGGAAGCGGGTAAACAGGCGGCTGACGGTCTCTACCGCAAGGCCGAGGTAGTTGCCGATTTCATGGCGGGACATGCTGAGGTAGAAGTCAGAGGGAGAAAAACCGCGCCGCTGGAAACGTCCGGACAGACTCAATAGGAAGGAAGCCAGTCGCTCTTCGGCATTGCGCTTGCCCAGTAGGGTCAGCATATCCTCATCATGGCCAATCTCCCGACTCAGCAGCCGGTACATCTGGTGCTGCAGACTGGGTATGGTGCTGCTCAGCTCTTCGAGTAGGGTGAAGGGGATTTCGCAAACTGCGGTGGTCTCCAGGATTTTGGCTGAGCAGTGGTGAATGCCAGTCTCAATTGCATCCAGACCGATCATTTCACCCGGCAAGTGGAAGCCCAGAACCTGCTCGCTGCCGTCTTCACCCGGATCAAAAGTCTTGACCGTTCCGGTTTTGACCACATAGATGCATTGAAATTTATCGCCCTGGCGGAACAGGTGATCGCCACGGTGCAGCGGTCTGTTGCGCTTGACTATGGCGTCAAGCAGATCCACATCTTCCGGGGTGAGGCCCATCGGGAGGCACAGGGAAGTAAGACTACAGTTCCTGCAGGCAACCTTGATGTTGTCAAAAGAGATAACCTTGTGTTCGCTCACGGCGCAACCTTACTTCTCCATAGGAGCTGACATTTTGCAGATTGCTTTGCTCTGGATCAAGTTACTTTTCATCTTGTCTCAATCCGCTGTCTCGGATCGGGCGTGAGGAGCGGGTGATTTCTACCCGATATCCAGCGGTTTCGGCGAACCGAATCAGTGGCTTGAATGGATGTCATGCTGTCGGGGGTTATTGCCGCAAACGGTGTGTGCCTCGTTTTGGTGCGCAGATACCGTGATCTCCTTGCGAGCCGGTTCTCAGGGAGAATTATTTACCGGCCTTTTGATTGAGGCTGCAGCCGCTTTCGCGTACTATTAAACCCCGTCCTGAATGATTTTTTTCCTCCACCACAAGACATAGAGTCTATGACCAAATTCGTATTTATCACGGGCGGTGTAGTTTCCTCGCTGGGCAAGGGTATTGCCTCAGCTTCGTTGGCCGCACTGCTGGAGGCGCGCGGCCTTAAAGTCACAATGATCAAGCTGGATCCCTATATCAACGTGGATCCGGGCACCATGAGTCCCTTCCAGCACGGGGAGGTGTTTGTTACCGAGGATGGCGCCGAAACCGACCTTGATCTCGGCCATTATGAACGTTTTATTCGTGCCACCATGGGCCGCAACAACAATTTCACTACCGGCCAGATTTACGAAAGCGTTATCCGCAAGGAGCGCCGTGGCGATTACCTGGGCGGCACCGTGCAGGTCATTCCTCACATCACCAACGAAATGAAGGACAGTATCCGGCTGGGTGCGGGCGACGCCGATATCGCCCTGGTGGAGATCGGCGGTACCGTGGGTGATATAGAATCCCTGCCATTTCTTGAGTCGATTCGCCAGATGGGTGTCGAACTCGGCAAGCAGAATGCCCTGTTTCTGCACCTGACCCTGGTTCCCTATATCCACACTTCCGGCGAGATCAAGACCAAACCGACCCAGCACTCGGTCAAGGAGCTGCGCTCCATCGGTATCCAGCCGGATCTGTTGCTGTGTCGCTGCGAGAGTGCGCTTCCGGACGCCGAACGCAAGAAGATCGCCCTGTTTACCAATGTTCCGGAAGAGGCGGTCATCACCGGAGTCGATGCGGATAATATCTATCGGATTCCGCTGTTGCTGCATGAGCAGAAGATGGATGAGATCGTGGTGCGGCAGTTCGGACTTAATGTCCCGGCGGCAGATCTGTCCGAGTGGCGGGCGGTCATTGATGGCCTGGAGAATACCGACGGCAGCGTTACGGTAGCGATGGTTGGCAAGTACATGAATCTGACCGAGGCCTATAAGTCCCTCTCCGAGGCCTTGATTCATGCCGGTATTCATACCCACACCAAGATCAATATCAAATATATCGACTCCGAACAGGTGGAAAAAGAGGGTACTGACTGCCTCAAGGGGGTTGACGCAATTCTGGTTCCGGGTGGGTTCGGAGAGCGGGGTGTCGAGGGTAAGATTGCCACTGTGCGTTATGCCCGGGAGCAGCGTATTCCCTATCTGGGCATCTGCCTCGGCATGCAGGTGGCGGTGATCGAGTACGCACGTCACGTGGCCGGCATGGCGGATGCACACAGTACAGAGTTCAATCGGGAAACCCCCTATCCGGTCATCGCACTGATCACCGAGTGGCTCAATGCGGACGGCGAGCTGGAGGTGAGAAACGAGAACTCGGACCTCGGTGGCACCATGCGGCTGGGTGGGCAAGAGTGCCGGCTGGTTGAGGATGGTCTGACGCGTAAGCTGTATGCCAGCGATACCATCATCGAACGTCACCGCCACCGTTATGAATTTAATAATCAGTATCTGCAGGCACTGGAAAAGGCGGGTCTGAAAATCGCCGGGCGCTCAATGGATGGCCGGTTGGTCGAGATTGTCGAGATCAAAGAGCATCCCTGGTTTGTCGCCTGCCAGTTCCATCCGGAGTTTACCTCCACTCCAAGGGACGGGCATCCGTTGTTCACCGGTTTTATACAGGCGGCACGGAAGCATAAATATGAGATGAGCAGGGAGAGTGTACAGGCATGAAATTAGGTGAATTCGAGGCAGGCCTTGAACATCCGCTGTTTCTGATTGCGGGCCCCTGTGTGGTGGAGAGTGAGCAACTGGCGCTGGATACCGCCGGCGCACTGAAGGCTTTGACCGACAGGCTGGGCATCCCGTTTATCTACAAATCCTCCTTTGACAAGGCCAATCGCTCATCCGGGCAGAGCTATCGTGGTCCCGGGATTGAAGCGGGACTGAAGATTCTGGAAAAAGTGAAACGCGATATTGGCGTCTCCTTGCTGACCGATGTACACGAAGATACCCCGCTGAGCGAGGTGGCTTCGGTGGTGGATGTGTTGCAGACCCCCGCCTTCCTCTGCCGCCAGACCAATTTCATCAAGGCGGTCGCCAGCCAGGGCCTCCCGGTGAATCTGAAAAAGGGGCAGTTTCTCGCCCCCTGGGATATGAAACATGTAGTGGAGAAGGCGCGCAGCACCGGTAACCAGCAGATCATGGTGTGCGAACGCGGTGCCTCCTTCGGCTACAACAACCTGGTCTCCGATATGCGTTCGCTGGCGGTGATGCGGGAGTGTCAGGCCCCGGTGGTGTATGACGCCACTCATTCGGTGCAGTTGCCGGGTGGACAGGGTAACGCTTCGGGCGGACAGCGTGAGTTCGTACCGGTACTGGCGCGTGCCGCCGTGGCGGCAGGCATCTCCGGACTGTTCATGGAGACCCATCCGAATCCGGAGCAGGCCCTGAGTGATGGTCCCAACTCCTGGCCGCTGGACCGGATGGAAGCGCTGCTGGAAACCTTGATGGAGCTGGATCAGGCGGTCAAGCGACGCGGTTTTATCGAAGACACGCTATAGCTGTCCGTCCTCCCTCCGGCTCCAAGAAAAAACTTGAATATTATCTACATCCAATAAAACTGGAGTGAGCATGTCTGAGATTGTTGATGTTCGAGGTCGGGAAATCCTCGACTCCCGTGGCAACCCCACCGTAGAGGCGGATATCATCACCGCTGATGGCGCGATTGGCAGGGCAGTGGCGCCTTCTGGCGCATCCACCGGATCACGCGAGGCATTGGAGCTGCGTGACGGTGACAAACAGCGCTATCTGGGCAAGGGCGTGTTGAAGGCTGTTGCCAACATCACCGGCGAGTTGAAGCAGGCGTTATTGGGTTTTGATGTGCAGGACCAGGCTGGTCTGGACCGGAAGATCATCCAGCTGGACGGCACCGAGAACAAGGATCGACTGGGCGCAAACGCCCTGTTGGCCGTCTCCCTGGCGGCGGCCCATGCGGCTGCCCAGGAGAAGGCGCTGCCACTCTATCGATCCCTTTCTGATGGCCCATTCCGCATGCCGGTGCCGATGATGAACATCATCAATGGCGGTTCCCATGCCGATAACAGCGTGGATATCCAGGAGTTCATGATCCTGCCGGTGGGCGCCGGCTCGATCCGCGAAGCGGTCCGCTACGGTGCCGAGGTGTTCCACGCCTTGAAAGCGGTGTTGAAATCCCGTGGCCTAAACACCGCCGTGGGTGACGAGGGCGGCTTTGCCCCGGATCTGCCCTCCAATGTGGCAGCCATCGAAGTGATTCTGGAGGCGATCGAGAAGAGCGGTTTCAAGGTCGGAAGCGACATCTACCTGGGTCTGGACGTGGCCAGCTCTGAGTTCTACAAGGACGGGGTATATGACCTGGCCTCTGAAGGGCGCCAGTTCAACGCGGCCGAGTTTGTCGATTATCTCGCGGGTATCGTGGATCAGTACCCGATTATTTCCGTCGAAGACGGCATGGATGAGAGCGATTGGGATGGCTGGAAGTTGCTGACCGAGAAACTGGGCAGCCGGGTACAACTGGTGGGTGACGATCTGTTCGTTACCAACACCAGGATCCTGTCCCGGGGTATTGAACAGGGTATCGCCAATTCCATTCTGATCAAGTTCAATCAGATCGGCACCCTGACCGAGACACTGGAAGCGATCAGGATGGCCAAGGATGCCGGGTATACCGCAGTGGTCTCACACCGTTCCGGTGAAACCGAGGACACCACCATTGCCGATCTGGTGGTCGCGGCAGATACCGGACAGATCAAGACCGGCTCCCTGAGCCGCACCGACCGGGTGGCGAAATACAACCAGTTGATGCGCATAGAAGACCAGTTGGGCAGTGATGCGGTCTATGCAGGTAGAGGGGCGTTTAACTGCCTCTGAACAGTGAGTCTTGCAGGGGGATGCGCCAACCTGCCGGCTTATCCACCCTGTGGCCCCTTGCAATGACAGTCCTGTAGGGTGGCGACTTTTGTGTCCACCGAGGCTTCCGGATGACGAGATTGATTCGTCGGTGAGTCGTTACGCCAGATGATGCTACGTATTCTTATGCTGCTTCTGTTTGCCATGCTGGTGGTACTTCAGTATCGCCTCTGGGTGGGCGAGGGAAGTCTGGCTGAACTGCATTTGCTGAAACAGGATATTGCGCAGCAGAAGGACGAGTTGCAGCAGATGCGTCGCCGCAATCAGGCACTCCAGGCCGAGGTGAAAGATCTGAAGAAAGGGCTGGAGGCGATCGAGGAGCGCGCCCGCAATGATCTCGGCATGATTCGGGAGGGTGAAACCTTCTACCAGATCATCGAACCCCGGAAGAGTAAACAGTGACCAGGCCGGCAGTACGCTACTGGGCGGTAGTTCCAGCGGCTGGCGTCGGGCGACGCATGGGCGGGGCGGTGCCGAAACAGTACCTGACCCTGCAGGGCCGTCCGGTGATTGACCATAGCCTGCGGACCCTGGTGGAGCATCCGGAAATCATCCGGGTGATTGTTGTTCTTTCGGCATCTGACTCCTGGTGGGAAAAGAGCGCTTATGCCGATCATCCCCGGGTGCAGCGGGTTGAGGGCGGCAGGGAGCGTGCCGATTCCGTGTTGAATGGCCTGTTGGCGCTGCAAGGTGAGGCTGACGCCAATGACTGGATACTGGTGCATGATGCGGCAAGACCTTGCCTGCAGCGCACCGATCTGGACAAGCTGATGCACAGCCTCCGGGATCATCCGGTGGGCGGCGTGTTGGCTATCCCGCTCAGTGATACGATCAAACGAACGGACAACGCGGGGGCAGTGCTGGAAACCGTTTCCCGGGACTGTCTCTGGCGTGCCTTTACGCCCCAGATGTTTCGTTGGGCAGACCTGCGCAGGGCATTGGAACGGGCCCGGACCGACAATCAGCTGGTTACCGATGAGGCAAGTGCCATGGAACTGGCAGGGGAGACTCCGCAGCTGATCGAAGGGCGCAGTGACAATATTAAGATCACCCGCCCGGAGGACCTGGTTCTGGCCGGCTTCTATCTTGAGCAGAACCGCAGCAATTGAACCGCCCGGACCGGTTGCTTAATGGACGCTACCGAATGAGAGATCTACGGCATATTGTGGCAATGGTATGCCGGAAATCTTGCATGCCTGCACCACCGGCCCTCTGGGAAAAAGCGTGTAGAGATAGCGTTTACCGCCTTCACTGCGAAATTCCTGGCTCAGGGTCTTGAGCAACAGCCGTGCGCTGCAGCCGGTACCATGGGCATCACAGTGTTTTCTCAGAAAGTGGATAACCTGCCAGTGCCTATCGGTCAGTTCGATATGTTCTTCAGCCGCCAGCAGCTTTGCCAGCGCCTCGTCCCATTGGTAAAAACTGTCCGGCAGTTGGCGCTGTTCGATTGACAAGGGATCTGTTTTTGGCATCTTTCTCTCCTCCCTTTATGATGAATAATCTCAACGGCCACACTGTTCTTATTCTGCTATAAAGAGTAGCTCATGGCAGTCTGCTCTGCTCATCACCAGAGCGTGGTTGGCCAGTGTATATCAGTATTATTTATCAGTCAGCGAGGTGACATTATGCGGATTGGCCAGGGTTACGATGCCCATCGGTTTACGCCGGGGAGACCCTTGATCCTGGGTGGGGTGGAGATTGATTATCCGCTCGGTATGGAGGCACATTCGGATGGCGATGTGCTGATCCATGCGCTCTGTGATGCGTTGCTTGGTGCCGCGGGGTTGCGGGATATCGGGTATCATTTTCCAGATAGCAGCGCTGAATATAAGAACATTGACAGTCGCCATCTGCTGACCCGGGTGATGGGGCTGCTGGACAAGGAGGGATGGATGCTGGGCAATGCCGATATAACGGTCGTTGCACAGGCGCCGAAGCTAAGTCCACACATAGAGTCGATGCGAGAGCACATGAGCGAAGATTTGCGCACCCCCTTGAAAAATATCAATATCAAGGCGACCACCACCGAAGGAATGGGGTTTGCCGGGCGCGGTGAGGGGATCGCCTGTTATGCCGTGGTTCTGCTTCAGACTGTAACGGATCAGCCGTTGTAATAGCCAATGTCGGGCCACGGGCGGAGCCCGGGGCGATCAATATCCATGAATGCAAGATATGCGGAGAGGTGGTGGGGATAAAACGCAGACACAGCCTGACCTATAAGCAGACATTGGTTACGGTAATGACGGTATTCGTCATCGGTCTGGCGATTTCGTTTTATCAGATAGCGGTTGACCTGAAGCAGGAGAGACTTCGCGTCGATCAGATGGTTAATCAGGTGTTGCATGTGCTGAAGTCCCCGGCTGCCCAGGCCGCCTTCAATCTGGACAACAGTTTGGCCCAACAGGTTGTTAATGGCTTGTTTGCCTACCCTCCGGTGTTGCAAGTGGAGATCAGGGATGACGTTGGTGGGCTGCTGGCCATGGCCCAACGGTCGCGCGTGGATTCCTCCATGCGCTGGCTGGCGGATATACTGGTGGGCAACACCAAGGTCTACCAGCTTCCCCTGGAATGGTCCGAACGTGTAAAACCTGTCGGCGTCGTGACGGTTTCAGTCGATCCCTATCTGGTGACGCTGGGTTTTTTTGATCGCGCCAGGTTGGTCCTGCTGTTCAGTATTGTCCAGATTCTGGTACTGGCGCTGCTACTGAGCATAATCTTCTACGTGACGCTCACAAAACCCTTAATGAAAACCGCTGCATCTTTTGCTGCAATCAATCCAGCTGATAACACTGGCGCCAGGATCACTATGCCACCGGGCCATCAGGGTGATGAGATCGGCCTGTTGGTGGACAAGGGTAACCGGGTGTTCGAGGAGTACCGCCAGCATATCTGGCAGCAGGAAGAGGCTGAAGCAGAGCTTAACCGGCTGCGCAATCTGTTGAGTAACGTGGTGGACTCCATGCCGTCGGCGCTGATCTGTGTGGATGTGGATTTTCGTGTTATCCAGTGGAATCGACAGGCGGAGCAGGTTACCGGAATCGCCGCAACGCAAGCCGCGGGTCAAAATTTGACCTCGGTTTTCCCCCGGTTGGCACAGGAGATGGGGCATATCCGCGGCGCCATCCACAAGGGGTTGTCATCCCACGATCAACGCCTGAAATTCACTGAGGAAGACGCGGTCCGGCTCTATGATGTCACTATCTATCCACTGACCACCAATGGGATTGATGGTGCGGTGATCCGTGTCGATGATGTCACCGAGCGGGTACGTATTGAAGAGATGATGATTCAGTCGGAGAAAATGCTCTCGGTTGGCGGCCTGGCGGCTGGTATGGCACACGAGATAAACAACCCGCTGGCAGGCATATTGCAAAATATCCAGGTAATGCAAAACCGGATCCAGGGGGATCTGCCCGGCAATATTAAAGCGGCGGAGGCGTGTGGAACCACTATTGAATCCGTCGCCCAATACCTGGCGGAGCGGAAAGTCTACGACATGATCGAACGGATTCGGGAATCCGGCAAGCGGGCCGCCAAAATCGTCGATAACATGCTGAGTTTCAGTCGCAAAAGCAGCCGGCAGATGGAACCTCACGATATGATTGGATTGATGGAGCAGTCACTTGAGCTCGCGACCAATGACTACAGCCTTGAGGGTGGGCTTGATTTTCGACAGATTGAGATTATCCGCGAGTACGACAAGGATTTGCCTCCGGTCTGTTGTGAGGCAAGCCAGATACAGCAGGTGCTGTTCAATCTCCTGAAGAATGGCGCCCAGGCGATGGCCGAACACCGTGGGCCGGCAGGTGGTTCTCGCTTTATCCTCAGGATACGGGGAGACTCCCGATCGGTTCGGCTGGAGATCGAGGACAATGGAGTGGGTGTTCCGGAAGATCAGGTCAAGCGTATTTTTGAACCCTTTTTTACCACCAAGCCCATCGGAGTTGGTACCGGGCTTGGGTTGTCCGTCTCCTACTTCATTATCAAAGAGAACTATGGCGGGGATCTGTTTGTGGAGCCGGTGCCGAGTGGTGGCGCGTGTTTTATTCTGCAACTCCCTTGCGGTTAAGCTCCCTTGTCAGTCTGAGACAGCTTTTTCAAATCAGCGCTATCTCACGGGTTCGGTTAGAATGGCGGCTTTCCACTACCTGAATAGATGCCGTGACTGATCAAGACAACATATTTCTGCCTTACGCCCATGGTGTGCCCCAGTGTCGCGGAATGATCCGCTCCTGTCCCGAGGACTTCATGGTGGATGAGATCCCGCTGGTTGAGCCGGATGGTGAAGGGGAGCATCTGCTGCTACACGTGGAGAAGCGTGACAGCAATACCGCCTGGGTGGCGGGAACTCTGGCCCGGCACGCCGGTGTTTCCCGGATGGATGTCAGTTATGCCGGGCTGAAGGATCGGCATGCCCTGACTCGTCAGTGGTTCTCAATCCGGCTGGCCGGTAAACCGGAGCCGGACTGGAGTGCCATTGAATCAACCGAGTTCCGGGTACTGCAAACCGCCAGACACAGCCGCAAGCTGCGTGTCGGTGCCTTGAAGGGCAACCGCTTCAGGATCAGGGTGCGGGCGTTTGAAGGGGATGAAGCAGCGTTGAACGCCACCCTGAACAACATTGCCCGTGACGGAATACCCAACTATTTTGGGGAACAGCGTTTTGGCACGGAGGATGGGAACCTGGCATCGGCCCGCGCCCTGTTCACCGGGGAGCTGAAACGGGTAAAACGGGAGAAGCGCGGTTTCTATCTCTCTGCGGTCCGGTCACTGCTGTTTAATAAAGTGCTGGCCACCCGGGTCACCGCCGGCAACTGGAATCGGCCACTCGCCGGTGAGCGGATGATGCTGGCGGGTACCCGCAGCAGCTTTCCGGTCGCCTCCGTCGATGAGGAGATAATGCAGCGGCTTGAGTGCATGGATATCCACACTTCCGGCCCCCTGTGGGGGCGCGGCGAAAGCATGGTATCGGGTGAGGTGGCGGAACTGGAGTCGGCGGTGCTGCTGCCGGAGCAGTTCTGGCGTGATGGATTGGAGCGGTTCGGGCTGCAGATGGAGCGGCGTTCCCTGCGGGTAGCGGTGAGTGACCTTACCTGGGACAGGCGGGGCGACCTGCTGGAACTGGATTTCAGCTTGCCCAAGGGCTGTTTCGCCACCACGTTGCTCAGGGAGTGTATTGACTATCACCCGGCTGCGATCAAGCCTGATCAACCCTGCGCGTCTGAAGCTGTTGCTACCCCCGGGGGGCGGCAGTAGGAGTCCCCCTAACTGCGATCAAGCTGAGCCAACCCCTTGCGCGAGAGCAGCACATAGGCGGCGCCGGTCCCACCATCAAACCGGGGGGCGGAGCAGAAGGCGAGCACTTCATCACGTTGTCGCAGCCATTGGTTGATTTTCTGTTTCAGGATCGGCTGGCGATCTTCCGAACGATAGCCCTTGCCATGGATGATCTGTACCACTCGTAATCGATGTCGGATGGCGTGTGCCAGAAAGCCGGCCAGTGCCCGGCGTGCCTCCACCACCCGCAGTCCGTGCAGGTCGAGCATGTCCTCGGGTGGGATTCTGCCGCGCTGCAGATCCTGAAACAGTCGATTCTGGATTCCGGGACGGATGAACTCCAGTTCCTCGCCGGTTTCGATATTGAGATCGGCAAACTCATCGCTCAGCCCATCGCCCGTCGCCTTCGGATTGGGTGGCAGGGGAAGCGGTTTTAGCCTGGGCTTGTAAGGGGTGGCCTTGTCGTGTTCATGCCGTACGGCACCTTCCACCTCCTGTTGGAAATGGACATCGACATTATCCCGGTTCTGTTGTTCATCGTCGGTCATGACGGAAACCAGTATATCATCCCGGGATCAACTGATACGCAAACCTGCCGCTATATCAGGAATCCATATAGGGAATCGTGCGCTGCAGGTCGAGTAGTTGCAGCATTTCCAGTATAGTTTGGTCTTTGAACCCGTGTATTTGGCGTCTTGATTTTGTATGAAGATTTTACTGAGTAACGATGATGGCTACCTGGCTCCCGGCCTGAGAATATTGGCGGCTGAACTGTCGGGTCTGGCGGAGATTACCGTGGTGGCCCCGGAGCGCAACTGTAGCGGGGCAAGCAACTCGCTGACCCTGGAGTACCCCATCCGCGCCGAGTTGGCGGATAACGGTTTTATCCGGGTTGACGGAACCCCCACCGACTGTGTGCATCTGGCCATTACCGGTCTTCTGGATGAAGAGCCGGACATGGTGATTGCCGGAATCAATGCCGGCGCCAACCTGGGCGATGATGTGCTCTATTCCGGTACCGTGGCGGCCGCCACCGAGGGGCGATTCCTTGGTCTGCCGGCCATTGCCCTTTCCATGAATGGTCATGATCCAAAGTATTACGAGACCGGAGCGCGGGTTGCCAGAGAGCTGGTTGAGCATCTTCAGGCGGAGCCGCTCGCCCCGGATACCATTATCAACGTGAATATTCCCGATCTCCCCTATGACGAGCTGAAAGGTTATCAGGTCACCCGGCTCGGTCACCGGCATCGGGCTGAACCGGTGGTGCGCGACACCGATCCCCGGGGCAGGACTATCTATTGGGTAGGGCCGGCCGGTCTGGAACAGGATGCCGGCTCGGGAACCGACTTCTTTGCAGTCAGGGAGGGTTATGTCTCCGTCACGCCGCTACAGGTGGATCTGACCCGGTATGCCGATATCGATCGACTCGGGGACTGGCTGGGCAGGCTGGGGCAATGAGCAGTTCGCTACACCGCGGGATCGGTATGACCTCGCTACGTACCCGGGAGCGGCTGATCCAGCGTTTGCGTGACGAAGGGATCGGCAATCAGGCGGTGCTGGAGGCGATACGCAATACTCCGAGACATATCTTTGTGGATGAGGCGCTGGCCAGTCGCGCCTATGAAGATACCGCCCTGCCGATCGGTCAGGGGCAGACGATCTCCCAGCCGTTTATTGTGGCGCGGATGACTGAACTGCTACTGGAGGCGGGGCCACTGGAGACAGTGCTGGAGATTGGCACTGGTTCAGGGTATCAGACGGCAATCCTGTCGAAGCTGGTGAAACGGGTCTACAGCGTGGAGCGGATCAAGTCGTTACAGCTGCAGGCGAGAAAGCGTTTTCAGGAGCTGCATGTCCGAAATATCCGTCTACATCATCGGGATGGGGGTATGGGCCTGCCTGAATATGCCCCATTCGACGGGATACTGGTTACCGCTGCTCCGGAGGGCATACCGCGGGCACTGGTGGATCAACTGCGCGTCGGGGGCTGCATGATCCTGCCTATCGGCAATCGTTCGGAACAGGTGCTGGTAAGGGTGACCCGGACCCGCGCCGGTTATGAGAAGGAGCTGCTTGAACAGGTGGTTTTTGTACCCCTGTTGGGGGGCACACTCTGATGAAGCTCTTTTCCAGACTCTATGTACGTGTGCTTGATTGGTCACGGCATCGGTATGCGCCCCATTACCTGGCCGGACTCAGTTTTGCGGAATCCTCTTTCTTTCCCATTCCTCCCGATGTGATGCTGGCACCAATGACCCTGGCCAATCCTGGCAAGGCGTGGAATTTCGCCACTCTGACCACGGTTGCATCCGTCCTGGGTGGTCTGCTGGGTTATACGATTGGATTGTTCGCATTCGAGTTGATTGAGCCCCTGCTCAAAGGCGCGGGATATTTCCCAAAATATCTGCAGGTACGCGAATGGTTCACTGAGTGGGGCTTCTGGGCGATCTTCCTGGCAGGCTTCTCACCCATTCCCTACAAACTGTTTACCATCTCTGCCGGGGTTATCTCGATGGCGCTTTTGCCCTTCATTCTGGCGTCGTTTATCGGACGCGGTGCACGGTTCTTTATGGTGGCCGGTCTGATGGCCTGGGGCGGCGAGCGTATGGAACATACACTGCATAAATATATTGACCGGATCGGCTGGGCCATGGTCTTGTTGATCGGTCTGGTCATCGTCGGGGTCAAGCTATACCGATAGCGTATTACAAGAACACCCGTGAAAAACCTGGAGAAGGCGTAATATTGGCAGGCAAAGCGTGTGGCGAGATGATTGGAGTCCGGACCACCAGCGGTAACGCCAGGCGTTCTGCCACGGGGCTGCCGAGCGAATATGCCCGGGTACTCCACGCCTGCCTGGCCGCTTTTCTGCTGATCGGTAATCTGAGCGGATGCAGTGCGCCCGTGAGAGCGCCTGTGGTCTCACGCGATCATCCGCCACTACAGCAGCAGCGCAGTGCCAGACCCAGTGTCTATCGGGTACGGAAAGGCGATACTCTTTACTCCATCGCCTGGCGTTTCGGTATTGACTACGCCTCCGTGGCCCGTTGGAACGGGATACGTTATCCCTACACTATATATCCGGGCCAGAGATTGCGTCTGACACCCACAACACGGAGTCGGGTTGCTGAGACGCCATCAGTAAAAACCCCACAAACCAGGGGTGCCTCTAGTAAGAATAAACCGGTAGTATCTGGTAAGCAGCTATCCAGATCATCGCCAAAAGGAGTATCATCAAGCCAGACTGAAGGGAAATCTGGCAGCGAGAGCCTTAAGTTACAATGGTTGTGGCCGACTGATGGTTCAGTGGTGCAGCGTTTCGTCAAAGGTGATCCGGTGAGAAAGGGCGTTAAGATCGAAGGGCGATATGGAACATCGATCAACGCAGCGGAGACAGGCAAGGTGGTGTATGCCGGCAGTGGGTTGATTGGTTACGGACGCCTGGTAATTATCAAGCATAACAAGAACTATCTTAGTGCTTACGGTTACAATAAAAAAATTCATGTTAAAGAAGGTGATACGGTTGAGAAGGGGATACGTATCGCGGAAATGGGCAGTGATGGTAACGGAAAACCCATGCTTCATTTTGAGATCAGACGCAACGGAGCGCCTGTCGATCCTCTGAAGCTGTTGCCGCACCGTCCTTGATCTGCTGATCAGAATATCCGCAAGATTTGCCAGGAGGATTTATATGGTCAAACGGCAGTTGGATAAGGAGAAGGAGGGGAATACCGGCGTATCGGAGTCCCCGGAGTCCACGGTCCGGGCGAAACGACCGGCGGATAACCAGGCCAAGGTTATTGCCGAGAGTGACGACGGGGCTGGGCAGTCTGCCCAAATGGATGCGACGCGCCTCTATCTGAGTGAGATTGGCGCTTCAAAGCTGCTGACCGCGGAAGAAGAGGTAACACTGGCCCGGCTGGCGCAGAAAGGCGATATCGCAGCGCGCCAGCGTATGATCGAAAGCAACCTGCGTTTGGTCGTCAAGATTGCACGGCGATACATGAACCGGGGGCTTGCACTGCTTGATCTGATCGAGGAGGGGAACCTTGGACTGATTCGGGCGGTTGAAAAGTTCGACCCGGAACGGGGGTTTCGGTTCTCAACCTACGCTACTTGGTGGATAAGGCAGACCATCGAGCGGGCAATCATGAATCAGACTCGTACCATCCGTTTACCGATTCACGTGGTTAAAGAGATTAATGTCTATCTGCGAGCGGCACGAAAACTGACACAACAGCTCGATCATGAGCCCACAGCCGATGAGATCGCCGACCTGCTCGACAGACCTATTGATGAAGTAAAACACATGCTAGGTCTGAATGAGCGGATAACCTCCGTGGATACGCCGTTTGGCAAGAATGCAGACAAACCATTACTCGATACGATCCCGGATGTGCAGTCAGAAGACCCATCTGACAGTCTGCAGAGTGAAGGGATGACGGCCAACCTGGATGACTGGCTGAACAAGCTGAATGATAAGCAGCGCGAGGTGGTTGAGCGGCGCTTTGGACTGCACGGCTATGAAAATGCCACGCTGGAGCAGGTAGCCAATGAACTCGGGGTGACCCGGGAGCGGGTTCGGCAGATACAGATGGATGCCCTGAAGCGGCTGCGGGGTATATTGGAAAAGGATGGTTTTTCTGTGGAAGCGCTATTCAAATAGCAGGTCAACGGGTATTTGTACCAAATTGGCACCCTGTCCAGAAGCGCCCCTGGCGGGGTGTCATGCTATCTGCCCGTCAGTTTATCGCCGCCGGTGGGGCTGGTCGTTACTTGGGATTAAAAGGGGTGTGAGAGTAAGTTCTGGCCGTAAATGAGAATTGATGCTAGAACCTGTATTAATGTTACAGTATTCGGCAGAATAAGGTTTGAATGATCAGCGATTAATAAATGATTAACCAATGGAAAGAGTGAAAAAGCAGATTCCTCAGATTGGGCGTAGAAGAGTGTCGGACAAAGCGGCCGCTGATGAAGTGGCCTGTCAGGATTGCGGCATGGACCCGATGTGTTCCATCCTTGAGTATGCCGAGGAGGGTAGCAACGTACCCGAAGGGGTATTGTTGCGGCGCCGGCATGTGGCCCGGGGAGAGACTATTTTTCTCAAGGATGACCCATTCAGGTCTGTTTTTGCCGTCAAGTCGGGGTCTTTCAAAACCTACATACCCAAGGTGTCGGGTTATGATCAGGTGGTTGGTTTCCACCTGATTGGGGAGTTGGTCGGCATGGAGGGACTCTCCGGCCAGCGTTATCCCTATACCGCGCGAGCCTTGCAGGACAGCAGTGTCTGTGAACTCAGAATGGAATCCCTCTCGGAATCCGGCTATCTGCTGGAGGACCTGCAACAGGGCATTATCAATATGCTGAGCGCCGAGGTGGCTTTTAATCATCAGTTGATAACCACCCTGATACATCAAAGCGCCGATCAGCGCCTGGCTGGATTTTTGCTCAACCTGACCAAACGCCTGCATGCCCGTGGCATGCGCCAGATCGAGTTTCAGATCGGCATGTCCAGAAGTGATATTGGCAGTTATCTTGGCCTGGCCAGTGAGACCGTCAGTCGTGTGTTTACGCGTTTCCAGAAGAACGGTCTGATTCAACTGCGCCATAAACGGTTGCGCCTGCTGGATCAGGACGGTCTGCGGGATATCGCTGAACACTGAGCCTTCCGGCTCCCGCTATCCGAGCAAGAATTCCCAGGGCCGGGGAAGTCGGGTCAGGGCGACCGCCACGATATAACCCGCGGTGAGCAGGGCCATGATACCGAATAAGATTCGATTACGGCGCAATCCGGCCCATTTGAAGGCAAACATACCCAAAACGATATAGAGTAGCAGGGCTGCCAGCTTGGCGGTCAACCAGGGAGCTACGAAGGGGTATTGTCGACTCATCACCGCCAATGCAATACCTGCCACAAGCAATAGTGAGTCATTGGTCTGGGATATCAGTCGTACCCAGCGATGGTTGAATAATCGTGACCGGCTCAACATCCATACAAAACGCAGCGTAAAAAAACCGATGGTGAAGATCACCGTGCTGACGTGTAGAGTCTTAATCCAGTAGTAAATCATGAGTTCCATTGCCGAGTCGCTAATGCGAAGGCAGCATACCTGTAACTACCGTTTGGGCCAAGGAGGCGCTGTCGTGGAGTGGCGCGGATTAAACCCGTATGATTTAGGGGTTGTCTGTTCAGTGCCAGGGAAGGGATAATTAACCCAGAAAACTGCAGGAAATATTGCTGGATCTGTTGGCGCAACCGATTGATTTTATATTGGAGTTCAATCGCCGGGCCGACGATGCCGGTCCTGCGCTGTTTCACAATACCTGAGTGACTGAAACGATGGAATTAGTATGCCCTGCCGGTAATCTGCCCTCCCTCAAGGCTGCAGTCGATAATGGCGCCGATGCCGTCTATTTCGGATTCCGTGATGACACCAATGCCCGGCATTTCGCCGGTCTGAATTTTGGACCTGCCAAGATTGCGGAGGGCATACAGTATGCCCGCCAGCGTGGGGTCAAGGTGTTCCTCGCGCTCAATACCTATCCACAGCCAGATGGCTGGAGTCGATGGCAGAATGCAGTCGATCAGGCGGCCGATCTGGGTGTGGATGCCATGATTGCAGCGGATATCGGGGTACTGGACTATGCGGCAAACCGTTATCCGGCGCTTAACCTGCACCTCTCTGTACAGGGCTCCGCCACCAATTACGAGGCGCTGCAGTTTTACAAGGATAACTTTGGGGTCCGCCGCGCCGTATTGCCGCGGGTGCTCTCCCTCGGTCAGGTGCAGCATGTGGTCACTAACAGCCCGGTTGAGATTGAGGTGTTTGGTTTTGGCAGTCTCTGCGTGATGGTGGAGGGGCGTTGTATTCTCTCGTCCTATGCGACCGGGCGCTCACCCAATACCTACGGTGCCTGCTCGCCGGCCAGTCACGTGGAGTGGCGGGAAACCGCGGAAGGGCTGGAAACCCGCCTGGGCGGAGTCCTGATTGACCGCTTCGCCAAGGGCGAGAACGCGGGCTACCCCACCCTCTGCAAGGGAAGTTTCAGTGTCGGCGGCAATACCTATCATGCCATGGAGGAACCGACCAGCCTGAATACCCTGGAACTGCTGCCCCAGCTTCAAGCTGCCGGTATCGCCGCCATAAAGATCGAAGGGCGCCAACGCAGTCCGGTATATGTTCAACAGGTGGCCAGGGTCTGGCGTGCGGCGCTGGATGCCTGTCAACGGGACCCGGAAAACTATCGCCCACAGGCGGAGTGGATGGCCGAGCTTGGCAAGGTTTCAGAAGGGACTCAAACCACTCTCGGTGCCTACAGTCGCCCCTGGCAGTAAAGGGTCTCTACTATTATGAATACACAGCCGAAACTCTCTCTCGGACCAGTGCTTTATTATTGGGCAAAAGATCAGCTGCTTGATTTCTATGAAGAGATGGCGGCTTCACCCGTGGATATTATCTATCTGGGGGAGACGGTCTGTTCCAAACGCAGCCTGATGCGCACAGATGACTGGTTCTCCCTGGCGGAACGGTTGACGGCGGCGGGTAAGGAGGTGGTTTTTTCCACGCTGGCGTTGCTGGAGGCGGAATCCGAGCTGAAGCGGCTACGTCGAGTGTGCGAAAACGGTGCACACATGGTAGAGGCCAATGACATGGGGGCTGTACAGCTGATGCGGGGAAAACCCTTCGTCGCAGGCCATAGTGTCAATATTTATAATGACAGAACCCTGGCGCTGCTTGCCAGGCAGGGTCTCAAGCGCTGGGTGTTTCCGGTTGAACTGTCCAAGGTGACCCTGAAGGCAATGCAGGAACTGAGGCCGGAGGGGGTTGAAACCGAGCTGTTTGCCTTCGGTCGTCTACCACTGGCCTATTCGGCCCGTTGCTTTACCGCTCGGGCGTATAATTTGCCAAAAGACGATTGCCAATACCGCTGTCTTGACTTTCCCGATGGTTTGACCCTGTCGGCACAGGATGATACCCGTTTCCTTGCCCTGAACGGCATTCAGACCCAGTCGGCCCACACCTTCAATCTGCTCCCGGAGCTGGATGAGGTGCGGACATTAGATGTGGATGTGCTACGAATCAGTCCTCAGGCCAATCACACGGCTAAAGTGATCGAACTGTTCAGCGGCTGTCTGAAGGGCGAGATCGAGCTGGAGGCTGGTGCAGCGAGGCTGGAGCGGCTGGTGCCGGTCGGCTCGTGCAATGGTTATTGGCATGGGGATGCTGGGATGGAGAATAGGGCTCAGGCGGCCGCCGAGGCACTGCTGTGAAGCGATATTCTGCGTTAAGTCGGTAAGAGAACAGCCCTTATATTCCAGCCGGCAGATTATTAATGCTCAGTTACGTCGCCCCAATCCGGGAAAAGGCAAGCGTGGTTTAGGCAGGCTCGGGATGCGTCCGATCAGGGTAGTGACGCCATCCATCATTTTCAGGAACGGGCCAATGCGGCCGTCGAGTTCAAGTGCATCAAGGAAATTCTTCACATAGAGTCCCAACTCTGTGTCACCCCCGAGTCGCAGGCGGCGATTGAAAAACAGGGTGTCGGCATCTTCACGCCGGGTGGCGAGTAGCAGAAAATCGTAGATGGATCCCTCAATGCTCAGGTCGTGCGGCTGATTCGCACTGGCGGCAGCAAGTACGCCATCTCGAAGGGTGATGCTGAAATGGAGTCTGGCGTCGATCACATCCACGCGCATCACCTTTCCTTCCAGGAAGTCCAGTTCACCATCCGCCAGCTCCGGAACAAACAGCTTGTTGAGTACCTTAACCATTACCTGGCTATAGGTGGTCCCGGGTACCAGGCTTAGCGGCAACGCCAGTGGTGCGGGCAGATAGGGGGTTCCGGGAATATGGGTCATATTGTTCATCTGGATGCCATTCGTCATGTGCTTGCTTGAGTTAATTCCCAAGGTACCGGCGTTATTTTGTCAATAAAACCGATGGTTTTCTCCGGCACTATTTATCCCATAACGGGGCCGGCAGGAGACGTCGCGCCACTGCGTGGAACTTCAGGCGTTTTATACCAACTCAATTTTTCCTGGAGTTGAACTACTTCGCCAACAATTATCAGGGTCGGTGGCTTTGGTTGTTCCCGGTCGACAATCGCCTGGATGCTATTTAACGTACCGGTAAAAACCCGCTGTTTTTCGGTGGTGCCCTGTTGAATCAGGGCTATCGGCATATCCGGCGATACGCCATGTTCGATCAATTTCTGAACAATCACCGGCAGGCCCACCAGCCCCATGTAGAACACCACGGTCTGATGCGGCTGGGCAAGTTGTCTCCAGTTGAGATTGATGGAGCCATCTTTCAGATGGCCGGTGACAAAGGTCACGGACTGTGCGTAGTCCCGGTGCGTCAGGGGAATGCCGGAGTAGGCGGCACAGCCAGAGGCCGCAGTAATGGCGGGGACAACCTGAAACGGCACGCCTTCCGCCGACAGGGTGTCGATCTCTTCACCCCCACGACCGAATATGAAGGGGTCCCCCCCTTTGAGACGGACCACCCGTTTACCTTTTTTTGCCAGATCCACCAGCAGTTGATTAATCTCCTCCTGACGCATGGCGTGATGATCCCGCTCTTTGCCCACATAGATACGCTCTGCGTCGCGCCGGGTCATTTCCAGCACGGGAGCGGCCACGAGCCGATCATAGACCACCACATCCGCCTGCTGCATTAGCCGCAGGGCACGGAAGGTGAGCAGGTCCGGGTCACCCGGCCCACCACCGACCAGATAGACTTCCCCCATGCCGTCACCGGGATCGGTGCTCTCCAGGGCTCGCTCCATGCTGGCATCGGCCTCTTCGATGTGGCCGGAGAAGATGCGTTCCGCTACTCCGCTCTGCAATACCTTCTCCCAGAACAGGCGCCGATCTGTGGCATTCTGAAAACGCGCCTTGACCCGGTCACGAAAGCGATTCGCCAACTCTGCGAGGCGGCCATAGCCGGCTGGGATCAATGTCTCCAGGCGACTGCGGATGATGCGTGCCAGCACGGGCGAAGCGCCGCCGGTCGAGACGGCAGCCACAACCGGGGAGCGATCAATGATTGAGGGAGTGATGAAGGTGCAGAGTTCCGGTTGATCCACCACGTTAACGGGCAGATGGCGGTTTTGCGCAGCTTCGGATACTTGCCTGTTTACTTCAGTATTATCGGTGGCGGCAATGACCAGGTAGGCATCATCCAGATCTTCGACCTGGAATCCCCGGGCAACGTACTCTATCAGCCCCTTTTCCACTGATGCCTTCAGTTCGGTGCATAGTTCGGGTGAAACAACCCGGATCTTACCTTGTGCCTTCAGCAGTAGTGCCACTTTTCGGGCGGCTACATCGCCCCCGCCAACTACCAGACTCGTTCTGTTTTTAACATCCAGGAAAATAGGAAAAAAATCCATCAGTTACCTTCGCAAGTGGAATTTGAGTCCGTGAGCCTGAATACCATGCCCATTGAGTGAGGCGGAACTCTAACATGTGGTCCTGAGTGGAACAATAACCACCCTCAGCTTGTATATATTAGTAAATCTATAATATACTAAATAACTAGGTTAATCATCACATGAGTGTGACGCGTGGTCAAAGAGATCAATTCCCAGGAGCTCGAGAGCAGACTGGCTGCAAATGAAGATATATATCTGCTGGATATCCGCAGCGAAGCGGAAGTGGTGGCCGGGGTGTTGCCGAGCTCAACTCACCTGCCCATGCACCTGATTCCGCTGAAAATCACTGAACTTTCACCAGATAAGGACATCGTACTCTATTGCCGCAGTGGAGCCCGTTCTTACCATGCATGCATGTATTTGATGCAGCAGGGGTTTGATAATGTAATTAACCTACGAGGCGGGATCATTGATTGGGCACGTAATGGATATCAGCTTGTTGCTTACGGATGATCATCACCGACGATAGTCATTTTATTATTCCGACCAGCTATCAGGACGATGAGCATCAACCGCGAAACAGGGCATGGACTTGCGTTTGGTTGATAATTAGAATATAAGATACGACTGATTTTCATACAACTAAACACTAAAGATCTGGAGGTTTACCATGGCTGATTTTGATGATGAGTTGGATGCAAGCGGCCTGAACTGCCCACTGCCCATCCTGCGTGCAAAGAAGAGCCTGACCGCAATGGATGCAGGCAAGGTTCTGCACATTATCGCAACCGACCCCGGTTCGGTTAAAGATTTCGAGGCATTTTCCAAGCAGACCGGTAATCAGCTGCTGGAGTCTCGTGAAGAAGGCGGCAAATTCCACTTTCTGATCAAAAAATCCTGATCCATACGGTTCGGATTCAAAGCCTCATCCACTGGAGGAAATTCAGATGGAAACGAAAAAATTAGCCATTATTGCAACCAAGGGTTCTCTGGACTGGGCTTATCCGCCCTTTATCCTTTCATCCACTGCTGCGGCGCTTGGTTATGAAGTGGAGATTTTCTTTACTTTCTATGGTCTGCAACTACTGCGTAAAAAACTGGACCTGCAGGTGACCCCACTGGGCAATCCGGGTATGCCCATGCCGCTGGGCATGGATAAGTGGTTCCCGGTGCTGGGGACGGCGCTGCCGGGCATGCAGTCCGTGATGACCATGATGATGAAAAAGAAAATGGCCGACAAGGGCGTTGCCGGGCTGGAAGAGCTGCGGGAGCTTTGTCAGGAGGCCGAAGTCAAGCTGATCGCCTGTCAGATGACTGTGGATCTGTTTGATATGGATTCTGCAGATTTTATCGATGGCATCGAATATGCGGGCGCGGCCCGTTTCTTCGAATTTGCCGGTGAGAGCGATATCTGTCTCTATATCTGAAGGGTCGATTGTTGAATGGAAAGGACCGCCCCCAGTAATGGGGCGCGGTCTTTTTTTGTGGCTCTGTCCGAGTTACCTGTTGCATGAGGAGCGGTGTTTTTGCGTACCGTTGTACAAGCAAAAAATACCGGGGATAACCCCGGTATTTTGGGTGCCGATCTGTGGCCAATTTTGATTTAGAATCTGTATTCCAGGCCCACCGTGAACAGGTAAGCCCTGGCATTCTCAAATGTGGCGCCGTTCGCTAGAGTTCCGTTCGCCTGCGTATTGACGCCGGCCGGAATGGTCAGCTTGTCCTTCTGGTCATACAGCAGGGCGGCGCCGATGGTCATGTTGTCCGAGTAGTTGTACTTGGCGCCGAATGAGACGATCTTGGCATCCGAATCCGGCAGTTCATAGCCAACAAATTGCTTTGGCACCGGGGTTTCATCGTAGGCAAAACCAGCCATTACGGTCCATTTCGGATTCAGTTGATGGGTCAGGCCGATGCGATAGGTGTTGCTGTCGCTCCAGTTCTTGGGGAGCGGGGTTCCAAAAACATTATTAACCACTGGATCGATGGTGGACGCGTAGTTGAAGTCCAGCTGTTTGTAGGCCGACCAGTAGGTGCGCTCATAGACGAATTCAACCGTGGTCCGATCGCTGATGTCGTAGGCCGCTGCCAAGTTCAGGGCAGCCGGTGCGGGAATTTCCACATTAGCGGGTCCGGTATAGGGCGGGCGCACTCCAAGTGGAAGAGGAAGTGCCGCCGTTAGATTTGCATCCCCTTCAACCGTCAAATTGATCTTCGATCGATAGGTGGCCGCTAGGGAGAGTTGATCGGTGGCCTTGAAATGGAGGGCCAGATTGTAGCCGTAATCGAAGGAGTCACCGGTGAGATTGCGGGTTGTCCCTAGGCTGTTATCGCTTTTGACCACGCCGTCACTGTAGATCACCCGGACGCCCGCACCCACGGAAAACCGGTCGTTGATACGATAGCCGACGGAGGGATTCAGCTCCAGGGTCTCCAGGGTAAACTCCTCGGCAAATCCAGCCGCAGGACCCTTCCAGCGCTTGCTGAGGCCAACCGGTACCACGGCAGAGAGCCCAAACCGGAAATCACCCATCGCGGGGCTGACATAATGGAACGAGGGGATGGGTATATTCTCGACCTTGGTGGAGTCGGGTGCAAGATCCCCGCTGGTCAGGTCGATACTGGTAAGGTGCGCCAAGGTCAGGTCCGCCTCCAGACTCGCCCCCGGGGCGTTGTATACCATTGCCGCCGGATTGTAGTAGGCGGCATCGGCGCCATGGGCGTTGGCGACATAGGCAGCGGAAAGCGCCATGCTATTGATGGAGTTTTCCGGGATTTTATAACCGGCCGCCATCGCCTGGCCGGTAACTGCCAGCGAGATTGCCGAGACAAGCGCAAGTTTCTTCATCTATTTGGTATCCCCGTAATTTGGTCTGCGGCCTTAACTGGCCTGTACGTTAATGTTCGATCATCTCCATGACCTGGGGGTCGATACTGTTTGGGGGCTGATCTCGACCGTTTAATTATTATTTAAAGGAATCTAGCATTCTGTTTTTATTTGCACAACCGTTTGAAACACTCCTGCACATGAAGTTTTATGAAGATTGATAAAAATCAGTATTGATCTGTTGCACAAAATTGTAATCTGGCCTTTTGCGCTTAGTAGAAACGATCGATTTTATCGAATGATCGGCGCATCATGAGTCGGGGCTTGTGGAAGCGGGAAATGGAATGTCTCATTCGACGATTTTAAGCAATATCTCCCGATTAGTATTAATCTGGTGCCTTATGCTTCATGCAGATGCAGCGGAGCCGCTGTTGCGGCCCTATATACTGTCATCCAACGTACAGGGTGACATGGTGAAGGCTGTTATTGAGCTTAAAGAGGCATTGACGGCTGGCGGATTTCAACTACTTGGAGAATATTCTCCTGATGCCGACCGCCACGTTATCGTAGTGACCAATGATTACCTGAGGCGGTTGGCGGCGGAGGAGACGAGTGCGCTGTTTTCTGTCCCGCAGCGAATCGGTATCACCCGTTTTGAAGGACGATTGCAAATTGCCTACACCAATCCTGATTATCAAAAATATGCCTTCAGAATAAAGGGAGATCTTGAGCCAGTAAGAGTACAGCTGAAAAATATTCTGGGGGAGCAGGAAACGTTTGGATCATCCAGGGGGCTGACGGCGGCGATATTGTCCGGTTATCGCTATTCATACGGTATGGAGCAGTTTGATGACTTTCTGTATTTGGGTAGGTTTGGAAGTCAATCCAGGGCGCTGAAAGTGATAGAGGAAGGCTTGCGTAGCGGCCGGGGTGGAGTCAACGTCGTTTTCAGGACTGAGATCCCGGGGGCTGCCGTATCCCTGTTTGGTGTGGCGCTGAAGGAGGGGGCGGGTAGTGACCAGGCTGTCATCGACACGGTGGATATCCAACCGTTAAAACATACCCCGCGTTTCCCCTATACCCTGGTGGTGCGCAAAGGTGAGATTTTTGCACTCCATCCAAGGTTCGCACTGCCGCTCGATTTTCCCGATCTGGAGCGGACCGGGAGGTACAGTTTTACCGGGTTGATCAAGGTACTCGGGGCGATCGAAGAATCCCTGCATTCACTGTTGAGTGATCGTTGAGCGGGGGGCGACTCTATATGTTGGAGGTTCGTGGTTCGGGTTGTTTGTGCACGGAAACCGGCAATTCAGGCAGACCCTCATGCCAGTTATTTTAAAGAGTTATAATTTTCTAAAATAATTGGCCTTTTCAAGGATTTGTATGCTATAAAAAGATTTTATTACCAATCATATCTGTGGGGATATCATATGGCCGATCGCAGACTTCAGGTGTTTCATACCGTGGCACGGTTGCTCAGCTTCACCAAGGCGGCGGAATCTCTTCATATGACGCAGCCGGCGGTTACCTTTCAGGTCAGGCAACTGGAAGATTATTTCAATACCCGTCTGTTTGACCGCACCCATAATCGCATCAGTCTTACGGATGCGGGAGCGCACGTTTACGAGTATGCGGCTAGAATTTTTGAACTTTATGCCGAAATGGAAAACTCTGTCCGGGCCATGACCGGAGAGATCAGTGGCTCGTTAACTATAGGGGCAAGTACGACCATCGCGGAATATATGCTGCCGGCGTTACTGGGTGATTTTAAAGTAAAGTATCCCGATGTGAATATCCACCTGAAGGTCTCCAATACTGATGGTATTGTCTCCATGGTGGAGAACAATACCATAGACCTGGGTGTGGTTGAGGCGCCGGTGGCCAATAAAAATCTGGTGGTGGAGATATGCAAGGCCGACCAACTGGTAGCCATTGTCCCTCCGGGACATCCGGAAGCGCAGCGCAGTACCCTGACCTATGAGGACCTGATCAAATATCCGTTTATCTGCCGGGAAGAGGGCTCGGGAACCCGTGAGGTGATCAATGAGTATCTTGCCCAGATCAAGGACAATGTGGATGATTTGAATATCTCCATGGAATTGGGCAGCCCGGAGGCGGTCAAAGGTGCTGTCGAGGCGGGCATGGGCATCTCTGTGGTATCCCGGGCGACTATTCAGAAAGAACTGAAACTGGGTACGCTGGTGGCTATCAATCTTGACCCGGGGCTGGAGAGGCCTTTCTCTTTTGTGCACCAGAAACAAAAGTTCCGCGCACGGGTAATGGAAGAGTTGCTGGAGTTCGCGCAGAAATACTGTGAAGAGCACAAGAACGACTGCATAGACTGATTATGCTGTTACCGAGGCAGAAACTTTCCGACGAGAAACGAAAGCTGCTCAAACTCTATTCTGCTCTGAATGAACAGGATAAACTGAGCCTGTTGGCATTCGCTGAGTTTCTGCTTCAGCGTGCCGGACCGGTCTCCGAGGCTGATGAGCTGGGGCCTGTGCCAGAGCCAAAACCGATCCCCCGACCTGAAGTCGAAAGCGTTGTTGCTGCAATCAAAAGGCTTTCCGAGAGTTATCACATGCTGGAACGGTCAGTGCTGTTGACGGAGACCTCCTCTTTGATGACGGCGCACATCATGCACGGGCGCGGTGCTAGTGAAGTGATCGATGAGCTGGAGAGATTGTTTGAGCGTCATCATCAGGCGTTTCTCTCAAAGCGGCGTGAACAATAACAAGAGCGGTTAACAGGCCTATCCGGATGCAATTTCTGACAGATTGGTTCAAGCGGCATTTTTCTGATCCAGAGGTCATTTTTCTTGCCCTGTTTCTGGTGGTGTGTTTCGCCATCATTATTACCATGGGGGAGATGCTGGCCCCGGTGTTGGCCAGCGCAGTGATTGCCTATCTCCTGGAAGGACTGGTCGGTAAAATCCAGCGTATGGGGCTTCCACGCATTGGCGCAGTGCTGGTCGTGTTCGTCGCTTTTCTGTTATTTGTCACGTTGATTCTGTTTGTGTTGATGCCTGAACTGTCGCGCCAGGTGACGCAGCTGTTTCAGCAGATTCCCGCGATGATTTCAGAGGGGCAACGGCTGTTGATGCTTCTGCCGGAAAAGTATCCGGAGATAATTTCCGCTGCGCAGGTGCAGGAGATATTCACCATACTGCGACGTGAAATTGCTACGTTTGGTCAGCAGGTGGTTTCCCTGTCACTGTCGTCGGTGGTTGGAATCATTACCATTCTGGTCTATCTGATTTTGATGCCGTTGCTGGTTTTTTTCTTCCTGAAGGATAAACGGATCATCCTCGATTGGGCGCTTAAATTTCTGCCAAGAGACAGGAAGTTTGCCGATACTGTATGGCGGGACATGGACGAGCAGATTGCCAACTACGTGCGTGGCAAATTCTGGGAAATTATCATTGTCGGGTCGGTCAGTTTTTTCACTTTCACCTTTATGGGTCTGCAGTATGCCATGCTGTTGGCCGTGCTGGTGGGGCTCTCCGTCATTATCCCCTATATAGGTGCGGCCGTAGTCACCTTTCCGGTGATACTGATTGCCTGGTTTCAGTGGGGCTGGAGTAACGATTTTATCTGGTTGAGTGTTGCCTATTTTGTTATTCAGGCGTTGGACGGCAATGTCCTAGTGCCGCTGCTGTTTTCAGAGGTTGTGAACCTCCATCCGGTAGCTATTATCGTGGCGATACTGGTGTTTGGTGGACTATGGGGGTTCTGGGGGGTGTTTTTTGCCATTCCGTTGGCAACACTGGTGCAGGCGGTTATGCGGGCGTGGCCAAACAAGGTATTGCCTTCAAGTTAAAAGACAATACCTTGCGCAAACCGTCAGGTTATTTTGGCGTCTTGCAGCTGCTCAGGCCAAACGGCAGATAAGCGGGACACCAGCCGATGGCGGCGGTAAACAGGGGGATTATGCCGATGGCTCCCCACCAGTTTTGGGCTGTCACACCCCAGGCAATCAAGCCAATTCCTACCAATGCCCGAAGCCCTCGATCCATACTACCCATATTCTTTTTCATCATAAGCTCCCATGCCGTTGTGTTGCGATTTAGAGGCTCTCGCCTCATGGATTACGGGTTAGAGAATAGTCTTTCGCTCAAGCCATGTCTGTGACTAAGTCACACAGGGGTTTGACAAGCTGATCCGCTTTACCGTTCGCTGTGTTTCTGATGGAGTTTTTCCGGGTCAAGCAGTTCTATGGAGCCACGTGTTACCTTGATCATTCCATCCAGCTCAAACTCCTTCAGGATTCTGCTGACCACTTCTCGCGAGGTGCCGAGTTCCGAGGCGATCTCCTGATGGGTTACCAGTAGTACATGACCCGTTTTGTCCATTCTGTTGCAGAGGTGGTCGGCAATTCTTTTGTCCATTCTCCTGAAAACCACATCTTCCACTACATTGATTATGTTGGATAATCGAGTAGCTACCAGGCCAAAAATGTAATCCTGCCAGGCGCTAGACTCAGATAGCCAGCGTCGGACATCGCTGGCGGGTACCACGGCTGCCTCCACATCAGTTTCACAAATAGCAAATGCAGGAAAGGGGATATGACTGAGAATGCAGGAAGCAGTAAGAATGCAGCTTTCCCCCGGGCCTACCCGATAAAGAGTGATCTCTTTGCCGTTTTCCCCCAGCTTGTAGACTCTTGCAGTGCCATTGAGGAGGATCGCCAGATGACTGCAGTTGCTACCTTCATGGCACACGTGTTGCCCTTTGGGAAGATTTGCGATGCTGGCTTTTTCGAAAAAGTATTGGTTTAGCGGGTCATCGCTCTGGCGTATACATTGGATCTGTTCCGCCAGCCTTGCTCTCATATTACTATCTATGGCCACGGGGTGCTCCCGGTATCAATAGTGTGAATTGCCGGATATTACCGGCACCCAATCGGCGGATTCCAGCCATGAAGATGATATGGATTCTGGCTCAGTAACAGCAGGTAGTATTATGTTGGCGCCATTTTTTCTGATCTGGGCGATAATCCCGCTTATCTCTTCGTTGTCCGCTTTAAGGACAGGACCGGCCAGCCGAACAAAGTCCGCATCCAGATAGTGCAGTACTTTGAGTGCCGTGCTGCTTGCGCCGAAGCGCGAGAGTGAAACCTTAATGCCCATCTCCTGCAACTGGACGAAATGTTCTTTTGCAGCTTTCAGATCAATACTCAAATCGGCAATGCGGTATTCAAGGACCAGTCCAACCCCCACCATCTGCCGGGCTCGCAGCTGATCCCTGAGCCAGCCCGTAATTGTGCCTTGAAAGATGGATTTGGATGATTGAGCAACTATGAGCAAATTGTTTTTTCCTTCAGCCCGTTTCTCTTCCAGCGTAACCAACGCGCGCTCTATGAGCCACTGACTGAACTGGGTGCCAAGATTTTCTGCATCGGCCAGTGACATGATTTCCGAGCTGCCGAGCTGACGTCCATCAGGAAGTAGTAGCCGGGGTTTCACATCATATGCTTTCGTGCCCGCTTTTTGAGTATGAGTCAGTGCTCTGAAAAAGAGCTGGAAGCTTCTTTTCTGAAGTGCCTGTTTGAACAGGTCCGGCAGCTCACTTGCATCGGCCCTGTTGCGTGGGCCTCCTCCTTCAACATACAAATTAACGTATCGATCGCTGCCTTGGATGTCCTGTGAGGCTGCGGATGCATTGGCGATAAGGTCGGATGCGCTGCTCTGCTCGCTGCCAAAGGTGGCAATTCCTATATACGGGGTCAGTTTCGCTTCGGTTTTTAATTCGATTAGTTTATGCGCAAGCTTCTCGGCCAAACTGATTATATTCTTCTGATGTGGTCGCAGGATCAGAATTGCAAAACTGTCATCATCTATGCGGGCGGCAATATCCTGCTCTTCCAGCAGTCCACTGATAAGACTGCCCAGATTGGCGAGGTAACCGTCATTTTCCGGGCTTAAGCGGTCATTGCCTGCTTTTTGGAGTGATATATAGAGCACACCACCAGTGGCGACGAGATCCTGTATCCGGGTGGTTGTTTGATCGAGCTGTTCATAAAAGTGGCGTCGGTTATGGAGCCCGGTGAGCAGATCCCTGCTGTTGGGGTGGTGATGCTGTTTTTCCAGAATGCGTGCGCGTTGCACCCGGTGGGTGATTGTATTGACCAGGTGCCGGGGACGGATTGGCTTGCTGAGGAAATCATCCCCGCCAACGCTCAAGGCATCCAGCTGTTTGTCTGTATCCTGTTCCCCGGAGAGAAAAACAACCGGTGTCATGACGAAATCAGGGTGCTCTCTGATAATGGTTGTCAACTCAATGCCGTTGGCATTGGGCATATAGATGTCCATCAGAATCAGGTCGGGGCGGAACTTGTCGAGTGCCTCGATTACTCTCAGGGGTTCTGTTATGACCTGGGTTTTCATGCCGCTTTTCCTTAGTATGGAAGCGGCAAAATCCGCCTGCGACGGATCATCTTCGACTATGAGAATACGGTAACAGTCAGTCTTGGGTGAGGCCAGTTCGATGACTCGGTCAGTGAGGTCCTGGGTGTTTATCGGCGTGAGGTAGTAGGCATCCACGCCGCTGCGAAGAGCCAGCAGACGTTGTTCCAGATCCCGTGTCTGGCTGATGCAGATTACCCCGACATGTAGTTTCTGGCGCTCCTGCTGTATGGCCAGTTCACGCTTGAGCATGGCAAATCTGGCAAGAAAACTGTCATCGATGATTAACACATCGGGCAGGCGTCTCTGTATTTCGCCTTCCACGTCATCCGGGTGATTGAAGCCCAGAACAGTGCAGCCCTGCTCTTCCAGCATGCCGGTCAGTCCAGGCGCCAGCTTGTTATTGCTAAGCAGTAGATAAACCAGCCGATTTGCCGGCTTCTCTGTTCCTGATTTGCTGCGTATCAGATCAGACTCATGCTTGATAGCCGAGATCAGTGTGCCGACGGTCTGTTGTTGTTCAATTGTTGGAATGGTGTCGCGGTCTATGAAATTGCCCAGGTAGACTTCCAGGGAAAAACTACTTTCACTCAAGTTGATCAGGCCAAAACCGCCACTGGTGCCGGTCAGGTTCTGGACCTTGAGGCATAGTTTCTTTAACAGGGTGTTGTTCCATATTCCCTGGGAGAGTTGAATCCAGTCATTGCCAATACTGATGATCCGTTCAGGAAGATGCTGAATAAACGCTGCTTTGAGCTCACGCTCTTTTTGTTGCTGTTCAGGCATATGTTCAGTTCCTTGCTATACAGTGTATGCTGACAGGATCCAGGCCAATGCTGGTAACGCCAGTTTTGCATTATATTATCCCATTGGCAGCAATTGTAACCTATTGGTTAGCACGCTGTTTTTGAAATTTCGGGAAGTCTGGCCGGCCATACCGTATGGGTGGGTTTGTGATATGGGGACAGTCCTCGGGGACTGGAAAGATTACTCTTTCCTGAGCCGGTATATGAGCTTCGGGTGAGGCGCTGATATCAGTTGGAAACAGAATGTCAGAAATGAAAATAACACGGACCCTGTTGATCAGTATGGAGCGGGCCAGATTGTTTTATAGCGGGCTCGGTTTTGCCGGTATCGCCACCATCCTGTTGTCCGCGCTGGTCTACTGGCTTGGCGCTCGGGTGGGCGGTGGCCCGATACGCCCGCTGGCGGGCGGCCTGATATTGATCGGTGTCATGCAACTGGCGATCTGGTACGCCTGGCATCTGCGCAAGCCAGATAAATTCAGGGTCAGGCGATGGGTCTATTACCCACTGTTGACTACGCTGCCGTCGGGCGCCTGCTGGGGCGGTATTACGGCCTATCTCCTGCCGCTGTATCAAACAGATACGGGCCTGCTGATACTGCTCTCTATCGGTGCTAGCGCGCTGTTGTCGATCATGTTGCTGTCCGCCCTTGATTTGATGGTGTTGCTGTTTTTTGCCAGTTTTCTGACTTCCCTGTTATGGGTGTTTAACTACAGTCAGCTCTGGCCTTCGGGCAGCATAGTCACGGTCTTACTGGCTTTTGTAGTGGGGCTTGGTCTGGTAGCGGCCGCATTTTCAGTGCTCTTCGGCATTATTGCCCGGCTTCGGGCCGGGAAACAGAATGTCAGTGGCAAGCTCGATCAGGCTCGCCTCAAAATGGTCGGATTAAACTCCCGGCTCAGCGATGAGGATGAGCGTCGGCGCGATGTGGAGCAAGAGCTCTATCTGGCCAAAGAGGCGGCCGAGACCGCCAATATGGTGAAAGGCGAATTCCTTGCCACCATGAGTCATGAAATTCGTACGCCACTCAACGGTATCGTGCCGCTACTGGAGATCCTGCGTGAGACCAATCTGGATCGGGAGCAGCGGCAGTTTGTGAATACCGCGCTGAATTCATCCTATCACCTGCTGAGCATTATTAATGACATTCTCGATTTCTCGAAAATAGAGGCAGGAAAGCTCGACCTGGAGTCAATCGAGCTGAATCTGCGGGATCTGGTTGAGTCCGTGGTGACCATGATGTCCAAGAGCGCCGAGCGTCGCGGATTGGATCTGGATTACCGGATAGCGGCGGATCTGCCCAGGATGGTCAGGGGGGATCCGATCAGGCTGCGTCAGGTACTGACCAATCTGGTCAGCAATGCCATCAAGTTCACTTCCAAAGGCGGGGTCATGGTTGAGTTGGCCTGTCGGGGGCGCAGCAGAAAAAATATTGAGGTGATCTTTGCCGTCAAGGATACGGGCGCCGGCATCAGCGGAGAGATTCAGGCCCGCCTGTTTCGATCCTTCAATCAGGCCGATGCTTCCACTACCCGTAAGCATGGAGGAACCGGGCTGGGCCTGGTGATCTCTCGGCGCCTTGTGGAGTTGATGGATGGCAAGATAGGGGTGAGGTCGGAAGTAGGAAAGGGATCGGTCTTCTGGTTTTTGGTCCCGTTGCGTAAATCCTTGCAGGATATACCGGCTGACAGGCGCTCGCTAAAGGGGGTGCGAGTTCTAGTTATTAATGATAACGATCGTCATGCGGAGAAGTTGGAGCAATATCTCAATGAGTGGGGTGTCCTGCATCAGCGCACGAATAGCACTATGGATGCCCTGTCAAAATTGATATCAACCGCAAACCTGGGTGAGAGTTGGGCCTATGAAGTGGTAATTATTGATAACAAGGCCCTGGGTGGCCGGCTGCGGGGCTTTCTGCAGGAGATCAATAGTGAGCCGCTGCTGGGGGGGGTGAAGCTGTTGACAATCGGCGATTCCGTTCGATCAGTCACCAGGCTGGGTGTGGACGCCACACTCGCGCGACCGGTAAAGAAGAGTGATCTATATCGTGCGTTGTGTCGACTGATGGATGTGCAGAGTGAGGTGGCACAGGGTTCACAGACGGCGGCAGAGAAGCTTACCAATCAATTTCTTTATGCTGATTCCCAGGGCCAGTCATGGGCGGAAACGGTACCGATTGAAACAGCTGACGAATCGGGAGATCAATCCTCCAGCGAGGTGCGGCTGATGGGGCATGTCCTGTTGGTCGAAGATAATCTGGTCAATCTCAATGTGGCAAAAAAGATTCTGCTACGGTTGGGCCTGGAATGTGATGTGGCTCAGGATGGACTGGCTGCCCTTACCGCAATTAACCACCATCACTATGATCTGGTGCTGATGGATTGCCAGATGCCGCGTATGGATGGCTATGAGGCCACCCGGGCGATTCGCCTGCGGGAAGCCACCAAGGGATTGACCCGTTTGCCGGTCATTGCCATGACCGCCAATGCAATGGAAGGCGATCGTGAAAAATGTCTGGATGCCGGAATGGATGATTATCTCTCCAAGCCGGTCATGCCCGCGACCCTGCGACTAATGCTTTGCCAGTGGCTGCCCCGAAGTGAGCAGGATATCCCGGAAATGAGAAGTGAGGAGATTCAACCGGGTAGCGAAGCGGAAAGAATTTATCCTGCATCCGGTGATTCAGTCGAACGGGGTGGGCGGTTAACCGATGTTGATCGGGGTGTACTCGAAGAGTTGCAGGAAATTATGGACGATGATTTTTCCACCTTGCTGTTGAGTTTTCTTGATGCGGCACCGGGACTGATCCGTGAGATTGAAGCGGGTATTCTGGATGGGGATGCCAAGCAAGTGATTCTGCCTGCCCATTCATTGAAGTCGAGTAGCGCCAATGTGGGTGCGCTGAAGCTTTCTGGTATAGCACGCCAGATGGAACAGGATGCGAAAAACGGGGATCTTGCCGCCGTATCCGCTGCATTTGAACAACTGAATCAATCTTGCGATGCTGCCGGCCGCATCCTGCGTAAGGCGTGTGAGCAGGGATTGAATCAACTGGGCTTTGACTAATGGGAATGGCGTGGCGCTGAACAGTAAAAAGGTCTGGAAAAACCGGCAGGTTCTTTCATGGGGACTCTATGACTGGGCAAATTCCGCCTTCGCCACAACGGTGATGGCGGGATTTTTCCCACTGTTCTTTAAACAGTATTGGGCTGCCGACCTGGCTGCCGGCGATAGCACCTTTCTGCTAGGCAGTTTCAATGCCCTTGCCAGTATGGTGGTTGTGCTGCTGGCTCCACTCCTGGGTGCCATTGCCGACAGCAGCAGTGCCCGCAAACGTTTTTTGCGCTACTTCGCCATGATGGGGGTTGTGATGACCGGTGCCCTCTACCTCGTCGCAGCCGGCGGCTGGATGATGGCGCTGATGCTCTATGCAATGGCGGTGATCGGTTTTTCCAGCGGTAATATTTTCTATGACGCCCTGCTGCCGGAGGTGGCAGATGAGTCTGAATTGGATGTGGTGTCATCGATTGGTTTTGCTCTGGGTTATCTGGGTGGCGGTATCCTGTTTGCCGTTAATGTCTGGATGACGCTCAATCCAACACTGTTTGGTCTGGCCGATGCAGCGGCGGCAGTGAAGGTTTCATTCCTGATGGTGGCGATCTGGTGGGCGGTGTTCACCATTCCAGTGCTGTTGTTCGTGCCGGAGCCGGTGACTGTCAGGCCTGTTGGTTGGTTGGCGAGTGTCAGGGCCGGTGCGCAACAACTCCGATACACCTTCTCAAAGTTGAAACTGCTGCGTCAGACCGGGCTGTTCCTGGTCGCCTACTGGCTTTACATCGACGGCGTGGATACCATCATCAGAATGGCGGTGGATTATGGTCTTGCGCTTGGTTTTGATGCCGATGGGTTGATTGTAGCACTGCTGATTACCCAATTTGTCGGTTTTCCCGCCGCCATACTGTTCGGCCATCTGGGCGAGCGTTTTGGTCCCAAGCAGGGTATTTTTGTAGCTATCGGCATCTATTTGGTTATTATCCTCTGGGCCTATCAAATGGATCAGGTGTGGGAGTTTTATCTGCTGGCGGTGGCTATCGGCCTGGTCCAGGGGGGCATCCAGGCGCTGAGCCGGTCATTCTATGTTCGCCTGATTCCACGGGATAAGCCGGCCGAGTTTTTCGGTTTCTACAATATGCTGGGAAAGTTCGCGGCAGTACTGGGTCCGCTGATGATGGGTGTGGTCAGTGTGGCGACGGGAAGCCCCAGGCTATCAATCCTCTCGGTGGCAGTGCTGTTTGTTGCCGGCGCCTTGTTGCTTAAACGGGTCGATGAAACAGCAGGGAGAGCCCAGGCCCGGTTGCTTGAAGAGTGAGTGATGCATTTTGTTATCCTTCTGGTTCTGTTGATCCTGCTTATTCTTGGGCCCCAATGGTGGGTCAGGTCGGTACTGTCCCGGTATAACAGGGAAGACCGGCGGTTTCCCGGTTCAGGAGGTGAATTGGCGCGCCATCTGCTGGACCGACTTTCCCTCGAGCAGGTCAATGTTGAGGAGACGTCCGGTGGACAGGGTGACCACTATGACCCGGAATCCCGTTGCGTCAGATTGACCCCGGAGAATCTGCATGGCCGATCATTAACGGCCGTGGTAACGGCCTCACATGAAGTGGGGCATGCCATTCAGCATGCCTTGGGATACGGTCCCTTCCGCTGGCGTATGCGTCTGGTGAAAATCGCGCTGGTTGCGGAACGTCTGGGTTCCTTTTTACTGTTCGCCGTCCCGGTGTTGACCCTGATCACCAAGGCCCCCGGCGCCGGTGTGCTCATGTTTCTGGCGGCGGCAGCTACCTTGGGTGTCGGGTTGCTGGTGCAATTGATAACGCTGCCGGTTGAGTGGGATGCCAGTTTTGCACGCGCCATGCCGCTTCTGGAGTCCGGCTATCTGGATAAGACCCAATTACCTGCCGCCAGGACCATTCTGCGTGCCTGCGCCTTTACCTACCTGGCGTCATCCCTGGCGGGTCTGCTCAATTTCTGGCGTTGGATGCGTCTCCTTCGGCACTGAGTGGCATGCACTGTCGTGAGACGGGCGGCTACAAGCCTCAGAGCGGATCATGACGTACTAGTAGCAGGTCTGAACCATCTGCCATTTTTTCGCCTTTTAGCCGTTTATGCGCTGTCAATTCTTTGTCGCATCCCGGTTAAATATCATAACAACATGAAAATAAAGAGAAATATAACCGATTAATAAGTGGTATGCCTATTGCATGAGTCGGATTGGTTATCTGAGAGGAATAGCTTGTGGCAAAACAACAGGAAGATGAAGATCTCGATCTCGGCGCTGAAACCGGCGGCGGATCAAAAAAGAAACTGATGATCGTCATAGCCGGCGTGACCCTGCTATTGATGATAGGTCTGGGTGTCGGCTGGTTTCTGATGGATGGTGAAGAAGCCGCGGTAGAGGATGTGCAAGAGGAGGTGGTCGAGGAGCAGCTTCCGGCTATCTATCATCCGCTGAATCCGGTTTTTGTGGTCAATCTGCCCCCGGGCGGCAAGGCTAAAATGCTGCAGATTGGTGTGCAGGTGATGGCGCGCGACCCTGCCCTGGTTGAGTTTATTAAGCACAATGATCCGATGGTGCGGCATAACCTGTTGTCGCTGTTTGGCAATCAACAGGACGCCGCACTGCGTGACCGAAAAGGCAAAGAGAAGCTCCAGGCGGAAGTCTTCAAGATGATTAACCAGATACTCAAGGATCAGAAGGCGGCGGGCGAGATCGAGGCCGTTTTCTTTACCTCCTTCGTGATGCAATAAGATTATGGCCGCCAGTGACCTACTCTCACAAGACGAAATCGACGCGCTGCTGCATGGCGTCGATGACGGTGACATAAATACCGATGCGGATGATCTGCTGGACGGTGAGGCCCGCTCTTATGATTTCGCCAGTCAGGACAGGATCGTTCGTGGGCGTCTGCCGACGCTGGAAATGGTGAACGAGCGATTTGCCCGTTATTTTCGTACCAGCCTGTTCAATATGCTGCGTCGTTCGGCTGATATCTCCGTGTCAGGCGTTCAGATGCTCAAGTTTTCCGAGTTTGTCCATAGCCTGTTTGTCCCGACCAGCTTGAATCTGGTAAAGGTTGCCCCGTTGAAAGGGAAAGGGCTCTGCGTGCTGGATCCAAAACTGGTTTTCAGCGTCGTTGACAATTTTTTCGGCGGCAGTGGCCGTTTCCACACCAAGATCGAGGGTCGCGACTTTACACCGACGGAGTTGCGCGTGGTTCAGATGCTGCTGAATCTCGCGTTTGCCGATCTTCATGAAGCCTGGAAGCCGGTACTGCCTCTGAAATTTGAGTGCGTCGGATCCGAGGTCAATCCCCAGTTTGCCAATATCGTGAGCCCTTCCGAGGTGGTGGTGGTCACCTCGTTTCATATCGACCTGGAGGCCGGTGGCGGTGATATGCATATCTGCATGCCCTACTCAATGATTGAACCAATCCGGGATCTGCTGGATGCCGGTGTGCAGTCGGACCGTGGGGATAAGGATGAACGTTGGGTCATTGCGCTGAAGGACGAGATTATGGGTGTGTCAGTGGAACTCTCAACGATATTTTGTGAAACCACCCTGAGCATGAAAGAGCTTTCTGAACTGAAAAAAGGGGATGTGATACCGATGGATATCCCCCAGGTGGTTGAAGTGGCGGCGGCGGATGTGCCGATCTTTTCCGGCAGGGTGGGTGTCTCGGATGGAAACTACGCAATCAAGATCGAAAAATGGATAGACCCACCAAAACATATAGGACTGCAGGATCTGCTGAATGAATCCTGATCAACGGTTTTCAGTTAGGACAATATCATGAGCAATATAGAGAAAGACCCGAACGAAGCATTGGCCGATGAGTGGGCTGCCGCGCTGGAAGAGCAGGATGAGGTGATCCCCGCTTCAAGTGGTATGGCTGCGGATACGGCACAGTTTCAGGAATTGACCGCTGAATCCAAAAAGGGCAACGGGGGGGAGGTTCAGCTGGATGCCATCCTGGATGTGCCGGTTACCATCTCCATGGAGATTGGCCGGACACAGATTTCAATACGAAATCTGTTGCAGCTGAATCAGGGCTCGGTGGTTGAATTGGATCGTCTCGCCGGCGAACCAATGGATGTGCTGGTCAATGGTACGCTGATCGCCAAAGGTGAAGTCGTGGTGGTGAATGAGAAATTCGGTATTCGCCTCACTGACATTATCAGCCCTGCCGATCGGGTTCGGAGGCTCGGCAGATGAGATTGCCGGTGACCCTCATTGGCCTGCAATGGGTCTTGATGCCACTGATGGTTCAGGCCGATGTGGAGAAACCGGTGACACCTGCGCTGGCGACGTCACCATTGAGCGGTGGCGTACTACTGGAAACGGCCGGTGGATTGTTGCTGATTCTGGTGTTGATTTTTGCAACTGGCTGGCTGTTGCGCCGGTTTGGCCGGTTACCGATGTCCTCCAGGGGAGATATTACAGTACTGAGCGGCGTCTCCCTTGGTCCACGCGAACGGGCGGTTCTCCTGCGCGTCGGTGACACCCGGTTATTGGTGGGTGTGGCGCCGGGCAGGGTTCAGACACTCCATGTGCTGGATGATACAGGTACAGGGAATGAAGCTGCTGAGCAGTTTTCCGGTCAGCTGAAATCAGAGATGGCGGAGCAGGGGAAATGATGGAGCTGTTGCGGTTTTCACTGCTGCTACTGATTTCGTTGTTGCCTGTTGCCGCAACTGCGGCTCCGGGCGTGGATGCGCTGACGGCAACACCCAATGTGGATGGCGGACAGACCTACAGCCTGAGTATTCAGGTGTTGTTCCTGATGACAGCCTTGACCCTGCTGCCGGGCGCATTGTTGATGATGACCTCATTTGCCCGCATCGTTATCGTCCTGGCTATCCTGCGGCAGGCACTGGGTACCCAGAGCACACCATCCAACCAGATCATGATTGGTCTGGCGCTTTTTCTGACGATATTCATCATGATGCCGGTATTTCAGCAGGTTTATGATCAGGGTGTGCAACCTTATTTGGAAGAGCAGGTCACCGGTACCCAGGCGCTCGAGCGGGCCGCCGTTCCGATGCGGGGTTTCATGTTGGGACAGACCCGTGAGAGTGATCTGGCGCTGTTTGCCCGTATCGGTAATTTTGCTGATTTCGAGTCGCCCGATGCGGTGCCATTTTCCGTGCTGTTGCCGGCATTTGCCACGTCTGAACTGAAGACCGGGTTTCAGATCGGTTTTCTGATCTTTATCCCTTTTCTGATCATTGACCTGGTGGTGGCCAGTGTACTGATGTCGATGGGTATGATGATGCTGTCGCCACTGATCATTTCACTCCCGTTCAAAATCATGTTGTTTGTACTGATCGATGGATGGGCGCTGCTGTTTGGCACCCTGGCTTCCAGTTTCCAGGTATAGCGGAGAGACAGGGTGACTCCAGACAGCGTACTCGATATCGGTCAACGGGCATTGGAGGTAACGGTTGCCCTGGGTGCCGTGCTGCTGATCCCCGCCCTGGCGGTTGGCCTGCTGGTGGCGATGTTTCAGGCGGCGACCCAGATCAACGAGATGACCCTGAGCTTCATTCCAAAGCTGATCATTGTAGTAGTGGTCTTGATGATGACCGGCCCATGGATGCTGCAGGTTATTATCAACTTTACCGTCACCCTCTTTGAGGGCATACCGGATTTTATCGGTTAGCCGCACGGTGCCCTGATGCTATTTACCGATACACAACTACAAACCTGGCTGGCGGCTTTTTTCTGGCCCTTCGTGCGAATCGGGGCACTCATGGTGTCGGCGCCTGTGTTCAGTTCCCGTCAGACGCCACTATTGTATCGAATCGGTTTTGTATTGGTGCTGACCTGGGTATTGGTGCCGGTTATCCCGCCTTCACCTGTGGTGGATGCCTTCAGTGATGAAGCGTTCATCATTCTGCTGCAACAGATTCTGATCGGTGTGGTCATGGGCTTCATCCTGCAGATGGTGTTCGCTGCCCTGATCTTTGGGGGACAGGTCATCGCCTACAGCATGGGGCTTGGTTTTGCCTCCATGGTTGATCCGCAAAACGGTGTGCAGGTGCCGGTGGTTTCTCAGTTCTACCTGATTTTGGCGACCCTGCTGTTTCTGGTGCTGAATGGACATCTGGTGCTGATCGAGATGTTGGCGCAGAGTTTCCACACCTTTCCGGTGGCGATGACCGGTATCAGCCAGAATGGATTGTCGGAGATTATCGGCTGGGCCAGTCGGATGTTCAATGCCGGGCTGCTGATGGCCTTGCCGGTGGTGGCAGCGCTGCTGTTGGTCAATCTCGGTATGGGCGTCATCGGAAGGGCTGCCCCGCAACTGAACATTTTCGCGGTGGGTTTTCCCATGTCGATTCTGATTGGCTTCATGCTGCTCTGGATCACCCTGCCGGATGTCATGAGCAATTTTGCCGAACTGCTGGAAGAGGGCCTGGCCCTGATCCAGCATCTGCTGCTGATTGCGGGGTGATGCATGGCAGAGAATGAAGATGGTCAGGAGAAGACAGAAGAACCGACATCGAAGCGGTTGGATGATGCCAAAAAGAAAGGCCAGATCGCCCGTTCCAAAGAGCTGAACACCATGGCAATCACCCTGATTGGAGGCATGGCCCTGGTGGGGATGAGCGGTAGCCTGGGCCAGGGACTGGTCAAGATTATGAGCAGCAATCTGACCATCCCCAGAGAGGAAATGTTTGATGTAATGGCGATGACCCGTCGGCTGGTTTCCAGTATTCAGGACGCCCTGCTCATGCTGGCGCCTTTTTTTGCAGTCGTGGTCGTGGTCGCGGTACTCAGTTCTATCGCCCTGGGTGGTATGGCATTCAGTGCCCAGGCAATGACGCCGAAACTGAGCAAGATGAATCCCCTGAAGGGGCTGAAGCGACTTTTCTCCATCAAGGGGTTGATTGAGCTCGCCAAGGCGATGGCAAAGTTTTTTCTGGTAGGTGGTGCTACCGCGCTGGTGTTGTGGCTCACCCTGGATTCGTTCATCAATCTTAGCGGCATGGGGCTGGAGCCGGCGATCAGGGAACTGGTCAATCTGGTCGGTTGGGCATTCGTGCTGGTCTCATCCACCCTGATACTTGTTGCCGCCGTGGATGTGCCGTTTCAGATCTGGGATCACAAGAAACAGCTGAAGATGACCCGGCAGGAGATCCGCGAGGAGATGAAGGATACCGAGGGTCGCCCCGAGGTGCGCGGACGGATACGCCAGTTGCAGCGCGAAATGGCAACCCGGCGGATGATGGATGAGGTGCCAAAGGCGGACGTGATCGTCACCAACCCGACCCACTATGCGGTGGCACTACGCTATAACCAGGCGCGCATGAACGCCCCGGTAGTGGTTGCCAAGGGTACCGAGCTGGTGGCCGCCAATATCCGCCGGGTCGGCACGGAGCATGCCGTGCCGATTATCGAATCGCCGATGTTGGCGCGTGCCATCTATTTCCACACGGAACTGGGTGAGGCGATACCGGCCGGTCTCTATCTTGCCGTGGCCAAGATACTGGCCTACGTATTTCAGCTCAAGGCCTATGTGCCAGGGCAGGGCAAGAGGCCAGCGGAGCCTGGTGAGTTACAGATACCTGACGAATTGAAGGTGCCTGAGTGATCTGTCTGGAGTTTGGATAATGGATGCAACTGCAATCCTGAACAATGTAAAGGCCTCCGGTATCCGTGGACTCGGCGCGCCGATGGTGCTGGTGATGCTGCTGGTCATGGTAGTGATCCCGCTGCCCCCGCTGGCGCTGGATATCTTCTTTACCTTTAACATTGCACTTTCGCTGATTGTCGTGATGGTGGTGGTCTACACCCTGCGGCCGCTGGAATTCAGTGTCTTTCCCAGCCTGCTGCTGGTCGCGACACTGCTGCGTCTGGCGCTGAATGTCGCTTCCACTCGCGTGGTGTTACTGGAGGGGCATCAGGGCGGTGATGCCGCCGGTAAGGTGATCGAGGCGTTTGGTGCCTTTGTTATCGGCGGCAACTATGCAGTCGGCCTGGTGGTGTTTGCCATCCTGGTGATTATCAACTTCGTGGTGGTCACCAAGGGCGCCGGTCGTGTTTCAGAAGTGAGTGCCCGGTTTACGCTGGATGCCATGCCCGGCAAGCAGATGGCGATTGATGCCGATCTCAATGCCGGGTTGATTGATCAGGATGAGGCCAGGACGCGCCGTGAGGAGGTGGCCCAGGAGGCTGACTTCTACGGAGCGATGGACGGTGCCAGCAAATTTGTTCGGGGCGATGCGGTTGCCGGTATTCTGATCCTGTTTATCAATATCATTGGTGGCCTTGCCATCGGCATGCTGCAGCATGATCTTGATCTGTCCACGGCACTCCGCTTTTATGCCCTGCTGACCATTGGTGACGGCCTGGTGGCGCAGATCCCATCACTGCTACTCTCCACCTCGGCGGCCATTATTGTCACCCGGGTCGCCTCTTCAAAGCAGGACATGGGCGGGCAGATTGTCAGCCAGCTGTTCACCAATCCCAAGGCGCTGATCATCACCGCGGTGGTGCTGGGTATGATGGGCATTATCCCCGGCATGCCCAACTTCGCCTTCCTGACTTTGGCGGCTCTGGCGGGTGGCGGTGCCTGGTGGATACTGCAGCGTCAGCAGCGAGAACAGGCCGCGCCGGTGGTTGAGCCCATGCCTGAACCAGCGCCCGCCCCGGAACAGAAGGAGCTGACCTGGGATGATGTGCAGCCGGTGGATATCATTGGTCTGGAAGTGGGCTATCGCTTGATTCCCCTGGTGGACAAGAATCAGGGTGGCCAGTTGATGAACCGCATCAAGGGTGTGCGTAAAAAACTGTCCCAGGAGTTGGGTTTCCTGATCCAGCCGGTGCATATTCGGGACAACCTCGATCTCAGTCCCGGCGGCTACAGGATTTCGCTGAATGGTGTCGTCATCGGTGAGGCGGAGATCTATCCGGATCGTGAGTTGGCGATCAACCCCGGTCGGGTTTTCGGTACTTTGCAGGGCGTGGCCACCACCGATCCGGCGTTTGGTCTGGAGGCTGTCTGGATCGACGCCGCGCAGCGGGATCAGGCGCAGACGCTTGGCTATACCGTGGTGGATGCCAGTACCGTCGTCGCCACCCACCTGAGTGAAATACTGCAATCCCATGCCCATGAGCTGATCGGTCACGAAGAGGTGCAGCAGTTGATGGAGGTGCTCGGACGAAGCGCCCCCAAGCTGGTGGAGGATCTGGTGCCTGCGATCCTGACACTGGGGCAGCTTTTGAAGATTCTTCAGAACCTGCTCGCGGAGGGCGTGGCCATCCGTGATATCCGCACGATTGCCGAAACATTGGCGGAGTATGCGCCGCAGAGTCAAGACCTCGGCGCTTTGACTGCCAAGGCGCGGGTTGCCCTTTCGCGCTCAATCGTTCAGCAACTTGTTGGTCCTGTTGAAGAAATTCCTGTTGTGGTATTGGATCCTGGATTGGAACAGATATTGCAGCAGACCATTCAGCCTGCCCACGATGGGGGTGTCGGGTTTGAGCCCGGCCTGGCGGAACAGCTGCAGAAAGCGCTGGCTGAAACCGCCAACCAACAGGAGACAGCAGGACAGGAGAGTATCCTCCTGGTCGCAGCGCCGATCCGTATGTGGATGGCGCGTTTTGTCAAACACAGCGTACCAGGCATGAGCGTGCTCTCCTATAACGAGATACCGGACAACCGCAAGATCAAGGTGGTTGCCACGGTGGGCAGGCCAAGTGCAGAAACATAAGGCAGCCACTGCTAAACGATCGGACACTTCAGAATGGCGATGTAAACAAGCCGTTTGATCGGGAAGCTGGCTGCGGGGAAAGTCAGGTATGAAGATTAAACGCTTTTTCGCACCGGATATCAGACAGGCATTACGACAGGTTCGTGAGGCACTGGGCTCCGATGCGGTCATTCTGTCGAACAAGAAGGTCGATGGGGGAATTGAGCTGGTGGCGGCCATTGACTATGACGCCGCGGCTTTCACTCCCTCGCCGGCGCCACAGCCAAAACCTGCACTCAGCCCGGTGCAACCGCTCCGCCAGAAGAGGACGCCAGCTCCTGTGGCAGACGAGCCGGCCTCGACCGTGGCCTCTGTTTCAAAGCTGAAGGAGCAGGTGATACCCAAGGTGGAGTGGAGCCAGGACCCGGTGCTGGTAGAGATGCGCCAGGAGATGAAGGCGTTACGCCGCATGATGGAGAATGAACTCTCCGGCCTGAGCTGGCGTGAGATGGGTGATCACAGACCGGAAACCCGGGACCTTTTCAGAAAACTGATGGGACTATCGATCAGTCCCGATATCTGCAGCCAATTGGTGGAGAGTGTCACCGATGTCACCAGCGCCGATCAGGCCTGGAGAAAGGCGCTCTATTATCTCGCCACAAAGATGGAGACGGTCGGGGATGATCTGCTTGAGCAGGGGGGCGTGTTTGCCCTGATCGGCCCTACCGGGGTCGGCAAGACCACCACGGTGGCGAAACTGGCGGCCCGCTTTGCCCTGCGTCACGGCACCCATCAGATAGCACTGATATCCACCGACAACTACCGTATCGGTGCCCAGGAGCAGTTGAACACCTATGCCCGAATCCTGGACGTGCCGGTGCGCTCGGCGGGTACCCGCGAAGAGTTGGCGGTTGCTCTGAACGGCCTGACAGGCAAGCGATTGATCCTGATTGATACGGCGGGTATGAGCCAGCGCGATGTTCGACTCAGCGAACAACTCTCCATGCTGGACGTGGCCGGGCAGGGCGTGCGCAGCTTTCTGACCCTGTCCGCCGCAACCGACAACTCCTCGCTGGAACAGACGATCAGTGCTTTTGGCGCGGCCAGGCCTGAGGCCTGCATACTCACCAAGGTTGATGAGGCCGGTTCGCTTGGTGGTGCTCTGTCGGCACTGATACACAAGGAGTTACCCCTGGCGTTTGTCGCAGACGGCCAGAAGGTGCCGGAGGATCTGCATCTGGCCCGTTCACACACCCTGGTCAGCAAGGCGGTAGCCTGCAGCACCGGGGGGGGAGAGTATTCCGATGAATACCTGGCACTGGCGCTCGGAGGTGCGAGAGCAAATGCTCATGGCTGATGCAATAACAGATCAAGCAGCAGGATTAAGACGTATGGTTCAACCTACACCCGTACGAGTAATTGCCGTTACCGGAGGTAAAGGAGGCGTCGGAAAGACCAATATCTCGGTCAATCTGGCGGTCTCCATGGCTGAGATGGGGCGTCGAGTGATGCTGCTGGATGCCGACCTCGGACTGGCCAACATTGATGTGGTGCTTGGACTGCATCCACAGTATGACCTGTCCCATGTGTTGAGTGGTGAGCGCTCCCTTGAGGAGGTAGTGCTGCAGGGGCCTGCGGGCATCCGTGTGGTGCCGGGTGCCTCGGGTGTGCAACAGATGGCCGAATTGAGTGCGGCTGAGCATGCCGGATTGATCCGCGCCTTCAGTGATGTCGGCAATGATCTGGATGTGCTGATTATCGATACGGCGGCGGGTATATCGGATACGGTGGTCAGTTTCAGTCGGGCGGCTCAGGAACTGATCGTGGTGGTCTGTGATGAGCCGGCATCGATTACCGATGCCTACGCCATGATCAAACTGTTGAATCGGGAGTATGGTCTGGATCGCTTTCGTATCCTGGCCAATATGACGCGTACAGCCGAAGAGGGGCGCAACCTGTATAACAAGATGTGCCGTGTCACCGACCAGTACCTGGATGTTATGCTTACCTACATGGGCAGTATTCCATACGACGAAAACCTCAGAAAGGCAGTCAAATCACAAAAACCTGTGGTTCAAGCCAACCCTCGCAGCCATATTGCAAAAATATTCAAGAATCTGGCGCAAAAGGCCGATAACTGGCCTGTACCGGATGGTGCCAGCGGGCACCTCCAGTTCTTCGTGGAACGGCTGATTCAATATACAAGCCAGGGCGGGGAGATGGGCCGGTGAGTGGACTAGCGAGTTATACCGCGATTCAGGAGATGGATGCCGATACCCTGGTTAACCGGCATGCCCCGCTGGTCAAGCGTATCGCCTACCACCTGATGAATCGCCTGCCGCCCAATGTACAGGCGGATGATTTGATACAGGCCGGGATGATCGGGCTGCTTGAGGCGAGTAGAAATTATGACCCCAGCCAGGGAGCCAGTTTCGAAACCTACGCAGGGATTCGTATTCGTGGCGCAATGCTGGATGAGATCCGGCGCAGCGACTGGACGCCCCGTTCCGTGCATCGAAAGGCGAGGATGGTAGCGGATGCCATGCGCTCTATTGAAAATGAGCAGGGACGTGATGCCCGGGACGTGGAAGTGGCGGAAGTGCTGGATATGAACCTGGTTCAGTACCATCGTATCCTGCAGGATGCGGCGGGCTGTCGGATCTTCAGTATTGAAGAGCTGCAGGCAGTGGGTGAATTGCCCATTGACGGCGGTGACAGTCAGGCGGGGGGGCTGTTTGACGGCATGCAGAAGGATGCCTTTAAAAAGGCCCTGGCAGAGGCGATTGCCGGCCTGCCGGAGCGGGAGAGATTGGTAATCGCACTTTATTATGATGAGGAGATGAACCTGCGAGAGATTGGGCAGGTTCTTGGAGTTAGCGAATCAAGGGTATGCCAGATACACAGCCAGGCCACCCTGCGGTTACGCGCCCGCCTTGCAGATTGGTTATCCGATGCAGATGAGCTCTGATCGGTCTATGAAAACGAATAACGGCATCGAGTTTGGAGGTTGCCTTGAATAAAAACATGAAGATTCTCATTGTGGACGATTTTTCCACAATGCGACGGATTATTAAGAATCTGCTTCGGGATCTGGGATTCACCAATACCCAGGAAGCGGACGATGGTAATACCGCCTTGCCCATGTTGCAGTCAGGTAACTTTGATTTCCTGGTAACGGACTGGAATATGCCGGGCATGACCGGGATTGATCTGCTGAAAGCGGTGCGGGCAGACCCCAACCTGGTCAAACTTCCGGTGTTGATGGTCACTGCCGAATCGAAGCGTGAGCAGATCATCGAGGCGGCCCAGGCGGGAGTCAATGGCTATGTAGTCAAGCCATTTACCGCGGTGACGCTGGAAGAGAAGATCAGCAAGATTTTTGAACGTGTAGGCAGCTAACCGGCAGCATGACGAATCGGTCTGGAGAAATAAATGGACAACGATGAACGTCTGATGCTGGCGAAGCAGCTGGTAGAGCATCTGGAGGCAGGGAATGAAGCTGAAGCGACACATGTCAGTTCCCTTCTTACCGAAGGTGTCGAGAGCAAACTGTTTCTGGAAGTTGGGCGCTTGACCCGTGAGTTGCATGAAGCGATCAATGAGTTCCTGCTTGACCCGCGCATCAATGAAATGGCCCAGGTGGAAATCCCGGACGCCAGTGAGCGACTCACTTATGTGATTACCATGACCGAGAAATCGGCTAATACCACGCTAGGTGCGGTCGAGGCAGGGCTGCCCCTGGCGGATGATCTGGGTGTGAAGGCGCGCGCCATATCGGAACAATGGGAGCGGTTTTGCAATCGTGAACTTTCTGTCGATGACTTCAGGGAATTGAGCAGGGAACTGGGCGGCTTTCTGGCATTGACCACCGAACGGTCGAAACAGCTGCATGGTCATCTGACCGAAGTGCTGATGGCGCAGGATTTTCAGGATCTGACCGGACAGATTATCCGGCAGGTGATTACCCTGGTGCATGATGTGGAAGACAAGCTGGTGCAGCTGGTTCGGATATCCGGCTCAAAGTTGCCGGAAAAACAAAAAGATGCAAAAAAACTGGAGGGGCCGGTCATCCCCGGCATTGACCAGGGTGACACGGTCAGTGGACAGGATGATGTGGACGACCTGCTATCCAGTTTGGGCTTTTAGAGGTGTCGAAGCATGGCCATTGATATGGATGACGAGATCCTGCAGGACTTTCTGGTTGAGGCCGGGGAGATACTCGAGCAGCTGAATGAACAGTTGGTGGATCTGGAGCAGCGTCCTGACGATTATGATCTGTTAAACGCGGTATTTCGCGGCTTCCATACAATCAAGGGCGGTGCGGGGTTTCTGAGTATTGACCCGCTGGTAACCGTCTGCCACCGGGCGGAAGATGTATTTAACATATTGCGCCAGGGGCAGCGGCGAGTGGATGCGGCACTCATGGATGCCGTTTTGCAGGTACTGGACGTGGTGAACGAGATGTTTGCCCGGGTGCAGTCTGGTGAAGAGCCGGATGAGGCCGACCCCGGACTGATCGAGACGCTGCATCAGCTTGCCATCCCTGAAAGCGAGGCGGTTGCAGAGTCTACAGTCCAGGCGGTGGAACCGGTTGTCGTAGCAGAACCGGAACCAGAGCTGGAATTTGCCACTGCGGAACTTGAGGAGACAGCGACAGCATCCGCATCAGGGTCGTTTCCCGATCCCGCTCTCGGCGGTGATGACATCACGGAAGAAGAGTTTGAAAAGCTGCTCGATCAACTCCACGGAACCGGTAAGCACGGCGGGACGCCAGCACAGGCCCCTGCAGCAAAACCGGCGCCGGCTTCGCAACCGCTGGCGGCGGGCAGTGATGATATTACGGAAGATGAGTTTGAGGATCTGCTGGACCAGTTGCATGGCAAAGGTCAGTTTGGCGGTCTGCCTGCAACAGGTGAACAGACATCCGCTGTGGTTGCCCCCCAAGCGGCGGCTACCGAATCCGATGATATCACCGAAGAGGAGTTTGATGCGCTTCTCGATGAATTGCATGGCAAAGGCAAATTTGGCGCGATCAATGGTTCGGCGGAAGCCGCGAATAAGCCTTCCGGTGCGGTAGTCGGAAAACCGGAGTCTGCGGCAAAGCCAGCGGCCTCGTCTGAAAAACCGAAGCCGACTATCAGCCGGCCGGCCCCGGCCAAAGCACCCGAAAAAACGGAAAGTGCGCAAGCACAGGCGCGCAAGTCCCCTCCTGCCGCAGCAGAGACCACCATCCGTGTCGATACCGCCAGGCTGGATGAGATCATGAACATGGTCGGTGAGCTGGTGCTGGTGCGAAACCGACTCGAAACCCTCAAGGCCAAACTGGGGGATGAAGAGGTTGCCACAGCGGTAGCCAACCTGGACGTAGTGACATCCGATCTGCAGAACTCGGTAATGAAGACCCGGATGCAGCCGGTGAAAAAGGTGTTCGGCCGTTTTCCCCGTGTGGTCAGAGATCTGGCGCGCAGCCTCAAGAAAGAGATCGATCTTGAACTGCATGGCGAGGAGACCGATCTGGACAAGAACCTGGTCGAGGCGCTGTCTGATCCCATGGTGCATCTGGTGCGCAATGCTGTCGATCACGGTATCGAGAGCCCGGACGAGAGAGAGGCCGCCGGAAAACCGCGCAAGGGTAAGGTGGTACTCTCCGCTGCCCAGGCCGGCGACCATATCCTGTTGACCATCGCCGACGACGGCAAAGGCATGGACCCCAATGTGCTGCGTCGTAAGGCGGTTGAAAAAGGCATGATGGATGAAGAGGCGGCGGCCCGTCTGGACGACAAGGGTTGCTATAACCTGATTTTTGCGGCTGGCTTTTCGACCAAGACCGAGATTTCCGATGTGTCGGGACGGGGTGTCGGTATGGATGTGGTCAAGACCCGTATTGCCCAGATGAACGGTCAGGTGGAGATCGACTCCGAATATGGCAAAGGTAGTCTGATTACCATCAAGCTGCCGCTGACGCTGGCCATTCTGCCGACTCTCATGGTAGTGCTGGGCAAGCAGCCGTTCGCGCTGCCGCTGGCCAGTGTGGTGGAGATATTCAATCTCGACCTGAAGCGCACCAACGTGGTGGATGGCCAGCTGACCATCATGGTGCGGGAGCGTGCACTGCCGCTCTTCTATCTGCATAAATGGCTGGTTCCCGGTAGTGCCCGGGGAAACCGGGAAGCGAGTGGACACGTGGTGGTGGTCACCGTGGGGAATACCCAGGTCGGCCTGGTGGTGGATCACCTGATCGGTCAGGAGGAGGTAGTGATCAAACCGTTGGGAGCACTGCTGCAGGGATTGGATGGCATGGCAGGCGCCACCATCACGGGCGATGGAAATATTGCCCTTATTCTGGATATTCCTGGGCTGATGAGAAAATATGCCCGTCGCTGACCGGAATTACCAGAGCTGTCCTCTGTCCGCAGCCGGTAATCTGCGAGTAACACGGTAATGATTGCCTCCAAGGTCCGTGTGCTGGTGGTCGACGATTCTGCCTTCTTTCGCAGAAGGATCGCCGCCATGCTGGGCAATGATCCGATGATCGAGGTGGTCGGCTTCGCCGGTGACGGCCGGAGCGCCATTATCGAGGCCCGTAGACTGAAACCCGATGTCATCACCATGGATGTGGAGATGCCGGTGCTCGATGGTATCAGTGCGGTAAAGCGCATCGTGGCGGAAAATCCGATACCGATCCTGATGTTTTCATCACTCACCCATGAAGGTGCCAAGGCCACGCTGGATGCCCTGGAAGCGGGAGCGGTGGATTTTCTGCCGAAACAGTTTGACAGCGCCACCAACCGGGAGGCCTCAACACTACTGGCGCGTCGGGTGCTGGCGATCGGTACGCGCGGTGTTACCCGCCGGCTTGGGACTATCATAAAACCACAGCCGGTCGCCAGGCCTGTCGAGCAGAGAGCCGTTGTTCCGATCCATAGAGGCAGTTACAAACTGGTCGCGATAGGAGCGTCGACCGGCGGTCCGGTAGCTATTCAGACTTTACTCGCTTCGCTGCCGGCGAACTTTCCCCTGCCGATTATCATTGTTGTGCACATGCCGGCCAGTTTTACCCCGGCCTATGCGGAACGGCTTGATTCCCAGTGCTCCATCACGATCAAAGAGGCGGCGGACGGGGATCTGCTGCGACCCGCGCATGCCTATCTCGCGCCGGGTGGAAAACAGATGGTCCTGGAGCGCCGTGGCGAGGGTACGGTGATCCGGATCAAGGAGAGTACCTCGGATCAGACCTATCGCCCCTGTGTTGATGTAAGCCTTGGCTCGGCGGCGCGCCTGATGCCGCGCGATGTGCTGGCAATCATCCTGACCGGCATGGGTGCCGATGGAAAACAGGCGGCACGGGCGCTCAAGGAGGGCGGTTCAACCGTCTGGTCGCAAAGTGAAGAGAGCTGTGTGGTCTATGGCATGCCTCAGGCGGTTGAAAAGGCGGGGCTGTCCGATCGCGTGCTCAACCTGGCGGATATCGGACCCAGTCTGATCAAGGCGGTGTAGTGTGGATTATCTGAGCATAGTCGGCATGATCATCGCATTCGGCGCCATTCTGGGCGGCAATGCGCTGGAAGGTGGGGATGTCGGCGCACTGGCCAACGGTCCGGCGCTGGTCATCGTGTTCGGCGGTACCATCGGTGCCATCATGCTACAGACACCCATGGTGGTGTTTCTGCACGCCCTGCGTTCTGCCGGGAATGTATTCAGACCACCGCGACAAAAGCTGAATCCCACTATCAAGAAGCTGGTTGACTGGAGCAATATCGCCAGGAAAGAGGGGCTACTTGGATTGGAGGAGATTGCCGAAAAGGAACCTGACCTGTTTATCCGCAAGGGCATGCAGTTGCTGGTGGACGGCAGTGAACCCGAAGTGATCCGCAATATTCTGGAGGTGGAGATAGAGACCCGTGAACATCATGATCTCCAGGCAGCGAAGGTTTTTGAAGGTATGGGGGGCTTTTCGCCCACGATCGGGATTATCGGCGCGGTGATGGGGCTGATTCACGTCATGCAGAATCTGGCTGATCCCAGTAAGCTGGGCAGCGGTATTGCCACGGCATTTGTGGCTACAATCTATGGCGTCGGCTTGGCAAACCTGTTTCTGCTCCCATTCGGTAACAAGTTGAAGGCGCTCGCCTTTAGCCAGACACATTATCGGGAGATGGTGGTTGAAGGCATCGTGTCCATCGCTGAAGGGGAGAATCCGCGCAATATCGAATCAAAGCTTCAGGGATATATCATCTGATGGCGCGCAGAAGACGGCATGAAGAGCACGAAAACCACGAACGGTGGCTGGTCTCCTATGCCGACTTTATCACCCTGTTGTTTGCCTTTTTTGTTGTCATGTACTCGATTTCATCGGTGAATGACGGCAAGTACCGGGTGCTGTCGAATACCCTGACGGAAGCCTTTGTCGCCCCGGTACGCAGCAGCGATCCCATACAGGTTGGGGAAGAGTTGCGTAGTCTGACACCGCAGATGGGTGAACCTGTCGTGCCGGCACAAAATCCGCCCGCATCCATTCCTTCGGATACCTTGTCCGAGGAGATGAATGGCACCTCGATCGTTGATATCCGCACTTTGGACTCGGTAGAAAACGAACTTTCCCAGGCGCTGCTGGAATATGTTAATCAGGGGCTGGTCAATGTGACCCGCACTGATCGGGGTGTTGAGGTGGAGATGAAGAGCAGTATGCTCTTTGAAAGCGGCAGTGCCAGGCTCTCCAGGGAGGCCCTGAAGGCGTTGCGGAATGTGATCCTCATCGTTAAACCATTACCCAATATGATCAATGTGGAGGGGCATACTGACAATGTACCGATCAGTACCATCAGTTTCCCATCCAACTGGGAGCTTTCAGCGGCTCGCGCGGCCAGTGTGGTGCACTATTTTGCCAAGTTGGGTGTCGCCTCGGAGCGGATGGCCGCTATCGGCTACGGTGAGTTCCGTCCACTTTCCAGCAATGATTCCGTCGAGGGAAGAAGGAACAACCGACGGGTCAACCTGCTGATAATGTCGCAACAGATGACGGACGGAACCGAATACACGCCGGAATCCACAAGCGGGGGTGGAGGATGAAAGTCTGGACCATCGCCAATCAGAAGGGTGGGGTGGGAAAAACCACCACGGCGGTTACCCTGGGCGGTCTGCTCTCGGTGTGGGGATTTCGTACGCTGCTGGTGGACATTGATCCACATGGTTCGCTAACCAGCTATTTCCGCTATGACCCGGATGTCATTGAAGAGAGCACATACAGCCTGTTTCAGGCGGCGGCCGAAAAAAAGCCTATCGACCCCGCTACCCTGTTGTACCAGACCGGTACCGAGGGATTGCAACTGTTGCCTGCATCGGTAGCCCTGGCAACGCTGGACCGACAGGCGGGGCGTATGGAAGGGATGGGGCTGGTGCTCAAGCGGGCTTTTGAATCACTATCAGGACAATTTGACTATGTGATGATCGATTGCCCACCGATGCTGGGCGTACTCATGGTCAACGCGCTGGCCGCCTGTGAACGGCTGGTTATCCCGGTGCAGACGGAATTTCTTGCACTGAAAGGCCTGGAGCGTATGCTGCATACGTTGAAAATGGTACTCAAGTCGAGGACAACACCACTCCCGTACACCATCGTACCCACCATGTTTGATCGCCGCACCCGGGCCTCGGTGGATAGTTTACGCGTACTCAGGGAGACATACCGACAGCACATCTGGAGCGGCGTTATCCCGGTGGATACCCGTTTTCGGGAGGCGAGCAAGGTGGGTTTGCCGCCGCCGGTGGCGGACCCGAGGGGTAAAGGTGTGGAAGCATACACGGCGCTGCTTGAACTGCTACAGAGTGAGGCGATATCAATGCCTGTCCCGGGTGTTGCACGATGAGCACGGATCCGAACAAGCCCAAGGCGGTATTGCATGCCCCGGAGCAGGCGATCGATACTTATCTGTCCGCCTTGCTGAGTGAGGTGGAAGAGTACCAGGAGACGCCGAAACAGACGCCGACGGCTCCTGTTCAGGAACAGCCGAGGCTGGCACAGGTGGTGGAGATCCGCCAGGGAGTCCATGCGGAAGCCCCGGTTCAGCCGCCGCCGGCTATAGAAACCGCTCAGACGGTCGATACAGCAGTAGAGATACCCGAAGAGCAGCCGGGTGAAACTGCCGAGATTGTTCCGGACTGGGGGGCATCAAGGTTCCAATGCCTGCCTTTCAAGGTCCGCGGTATGAACCTGGTGGTACCACTTATGTCGCTCTGCAGTATCTCCGAGTGGGATCAGGATCTGACGCAGATTCCCGGTCAGCCCGACTGGTATATGGGGGTGTTTGTACATCGGGACCAACGTGTTGTGGTCATCGATACCGCCCAACTGATCATGCCTGAGCGTCTGGAGAAAGTGTCCGAGAGGCGACAGCGTGGCAGCCATGTACTGATAGTCGGGGATGGCCGCTGGGGACTGGCTTGCGATAGCCTGCAAAGCCCGCTGACACTGGGGAAAGATGATGTTCGCTGGCGCAGGGGAGAGGGTTACCGTTCCTGGATGGCCGGCACGGTCATTGACCAACTGAGTGTACTGCTCAATGTCGATGCATTGTTGGATATGGTTGGGCATAAATAATGCTGTTAATTTCAGTATTGCCCCAAGGGTGTCATGAAATTGACATATAATTTTGGTGAAGCAGAGGTACGGCCATGACTACTCGCGTTGCCGAGGGTTCAGCAAATGATCCGGTTTATCAACTGGTTACATTCCGTCTGGAAGATGAGACCTATGGCATCAATGTGATGCATGTACAGGAGGTGCTGCGGGTTACGGAGATAGCTCCGGTACCCGGAGCTCCCCCCTATGTGCTGGGGATCATTAATCTGCGTGGCAATGTCGTTACCGTAATCGACACCCGCAGCCGCTTTGGGTTACCCCCGGGGGATATCGATGAAGCGAGCCGGATTGTGATTATTGAATCCGAGATGCAGGTAGTCGGCATTCTGGTGGATAGTGTTGCCGAGGTGGTTGAGCTGCGCGGATCGGAGATCGATTCAGCGCCGAATGTTGGCAACGAAGACAGTTCCAAGTTTATCCAGGGCGTTGCAACACGTGAAAACGATCTACTGATTGTGGTGGACCTGAACAAGTTATTGAGCGAAGAAGAGTGGGATCAGGTCGGTATGTTCTGATATAAACGGTACCAGGAGGTGAACCATGTCGGAAATCAGCCAGCCAACACCAGTCAAGCCAGCCTGGCCAGTGCGGCGTGATGAATCCAGGCAGAAGCGCACCGGGTCCGAGTCGCAGGACAAGCAAAAGAAGAAAAAACTCCCCCCGGAGCCGACAGGCGATGGGGGAAAAAAATATCCACAAATCGACGATTACGCCTGATTGACCTGTTATGGAAATCATTTCGCTTGTCTCACTTCTCCTGGCAGCGGGGGCAATTACAGCCTTGCTCCTCGTTGGTATTCGTCTCCGTGATTCCACTAAACGGTTGAAAGAAGTCGAGGCGCAGGTCCACTCCCTTACTGAAAATCTCAATGCGCTCTGTTCCGGCGCGGTGGGCGTTGACCAGCGGGTCAGCAACCTTGAACGCACCGGACGTGATCTGGCACATAGACAGGAATCCATTGAATCAAGTCAGCCGGATCGTCCCTATGGGGAAGCGATTCAAATGGTCCAGCAGGGTGCCACTGCCAGCGTGCTGGTGCAGGAGCTGGGATTGAGCAGAAGTGAAGCTGATCTGGTAGTGATGCTGCACGGCTCGAAATAACAGTCGGTCTGAGCCGGCATCTCTTCCGGCTAAAGATAAACCCCTCCATGTACATTCCGTAGCGGCTTCATGGGGGTAGAATGGGCAATAATCCCCCCTCCCTGTACAGCTCTTAACCATTTCAGTTGCGATATCAGCCATGCGAATTAATAGCTTGTGTGAACCAGTCGACTTATTGAATGCCAAGGCGTTCCGGGCGGTTTGGGAGGCTGTCGATAGCCGTAATGGGATTGCTGTACCGCTTTGCAGATAAACCAGCCGGAATGGTGTTTCAACCCTTGTTTCTTACTGATGATATGTCCAGACTTGCTTTCAGAGGGTGAATTCCGGGCAGAAAAATGAGGTGGAATCATGGGCAGATTATACGGTTCAGAACATACCGGTTCTAAAACTCTGGTGGGTCTTATCATGCTGGCAACGGCATCAACCACCGCTATGGGTACCACACAGTCTTATCAATCAATTCCGGCCGGAAACGGATTGCCTGTTATCACGTCTCACCTGCAGGAGAGCGCGGTGATAGCGAAATCTAAAGCCGTGACACGGCTGCCGTTCTGTACACCGGGCTTTAGCTGCAACGCCCCGGTAAACCAGGCCGCGCGCGTCAGCCGCTACGAGGCCTTGAAGTTTGCGCTGCTGATGGGTACCGGCGCTTCCCGCTGACCCTGCCGTTGCCAAACGATGCCGCTCCTCGCTGTCGGGGTTTTGCTCTCAATTATTAGTCAGTAAAACCCCGACGTTCGGCAATAGCTTCAGAAATCGCACCTTCCCCGATTATTCGCACGTCCACAAATATTCGCTTCTTTTCCTTTCTGTCGAGCCAACTCCCTTATCGGAGTCGAAATTCCTGCAGTCGTCGTGCTTCTGTTACACTGATACAGTACGTAACGGGCAGGGCGGTCGTCCCTGTAAATGCTATTAGACGCGAGAGATGACCAAGATATCGGGGGTATTTATGCGGCAGAAACAGGTTTTTTCCGCATTTCTGTTGGGTGTGGCACTCCTCGGTGGGGCTGCCCATGCGGACTGGAAGTCCTGGCTCAAATCGGCCAAGGAAGCGGTAGACAAGAGTGATACATCCACTGCTACCACCGCGCTGAGCAATGAACAGATAATTCAGGGGCTTAAAGATGCCTTGAGCGTTGGCACCGAGAAGGCGATTGCCCTGCTCGGCCGACCGGGGGGCTACCTGAATGATGCCCAGGTGAAGATCCCGCTCCCTGACGGACTGAAAAGTGTGGCCAAAGGACTCAGGGCTATTGGTCAGGATGAGCTGGTGGATGAGTTTGAGACCACCATGAACAGGGCGGCGGAAAAAGCGGTTCCTGAAACTGTCTCGATCTTTGGCGACACCATTCGGCAGATGTCCCTGGAGGATGCCCGGGGCATTCTTAACGGTGGTGATACCGCAGCGACCGAGTATTTCAAGAACAAGGGGAGTGGCCGGCTGAGTGAAGCCATTCTGCCCATCGTACAGGAGGCTACCAAGCAGGCCGGCGTAACCTCTTCCTATAAGGATCTGGTGGGGCAGGTGGGTTTTTTGGGTTCCTATGTGGATATGGACTCGCTGGATCTGGACAAGTATGTGACAGCCAAGGCGCTGGATGGCCTGTTCCTGAAGTTGGCTGAGCAGGAGCAGCTGATTCGAAACGACCCGGTTGCCCGAACCACGGACATCCTGAAAACGGTGTTTGGCAGCCTGGGTAAATAGTTACGTGTTGAGTGCAGAACTACCGGTCCTCGGTTTTGCCGCCTATAGTGGAACCGGCAAAACCTCGCTGTTGAAGAAGCTGCTGCCCCTGTTACGTGAGCGGGGGTTGCGTGTCGGTATGGTTAAGCATACCCATCACGATTTTGATATCGACCAGCCGGGCAAGGACAGCTATGAGCTGCGCAAAGCAGGGGCGTCGCAGATGCTGGTGGCCTCGGGGCGTCGCTGGGCGTTGATGGTGGAGACCCAGGGGGCGGGTGATCCGGTGCTGCAGGATATGATCGAGCAACTGGATCATACGAAACTGGATCTGATTCTGGTAGAAGGTTTTAAACATGTGGCTTTTCCGAAAATCGAGCTGCACCGCAGGCTGCTTGGAAAACCCCTGATCTATCCTGATGATCCGACTATTGTCGCTTTTGCCTGTGACGGTGATCCACCCAATGATTTGCCCTTGCCTTTACTCAATCTCAATGATGCGCAGCAGATTGTCGGGTTTATTACTGACTGGCTGGTGCAGTATCAGGCTGCACGGCTGCACTCGTCATCATAGGGTGAGTGCGACGCTCTTGATCTGGGCATAGACTCGCATGCCGGGTTTGAGGTCCAGATTGGCCTGGGATTTCTGGGTGATACGGGCCAGCAGCGGTGTCCCGCCCAGGTCGAGCTTCACTATCATGCGTCCCCGTCCATGCGCGGCCATCTCGACCACGGTCACCGGCAGCACATTCAGAATACTGCTCAAGCCCGGAGGATCCAGTGCCAGACTTACATCCTTGGCATGGATGCGGATTCGTACCATTTCCCCGGCCGGACGGTCGATCCAGCCCACGGTTAACTCACCCCCTGAAAATGCCAGCCGGGTCAGGTGGTAGGTCTCGTCATGATGGATAATTCGGGTATCAAAGAGGGCGCCGGCCTCCTCATCCCGTGCGATCGGCAGGTCCACCCGCGCCAGCAACTCGGTCAATGGGCCTGCCGCCAGAATAGTTCCCTGCTCGATCAACACCAGGTGGTCGGCAATCCGGGACAGTTCATTCAGGTCGTGGGTGACATAAATGATCGGGATATTTGACTCCCCGTGAAGCCGTTCCAGATAAGGGAGAATCTCTTTTTTATGTCCCCTGTCCAGTGCAGCCATTGGTTCGTCCATCAGCAGCAAGCGTGGGTGGTTGAGCAGCGCCCTGCCGATGGCCACCCGCTGCTTCTCGCCACCGGAGAGTTGTGCCGGGCTGCGATCGAGTAATGAATCCAATCCCAGCAGATGCACCACCCGATCAAAGTCTCCAGTGCGCTGACTGGATGGCGTCCGGCGGTAGCCAAAGTTCAGGTTCTCCCTGACCCGCAAATGTGGAAACAGCATCCCCTCCTGGAATACATAACCGATGGCACGCTTGTGCGGCGGCAGATAAAAACCGTTCGCGCTGTCATGCCAGCATTCACCCGAGATGGAGAGAAATGCATCAGCGGCCTGTTCCAGGCCCGCTATACAGCGCAACAGCGAGGTCTTGCCACAACCTGAGCGGCCAAACAGGGCCGTTACCCCCTGAGTAGGGATTTCTCCCGCCGCATCGAGGGTAAAAGTGCCCAGCGGAAGCTTGAAACGGAATGTGATGCCGTTGCTCACCGGGTCTCCCGGCGCAACAGGCTGGTTCCGTTCATACGGTAGACCAGGAACAGGATCAGAAATGAGAAGAGCAGCAGTCCGGCCGAGAGCAGATGGGCCTGCCCATATTCCAGCGATTCCACATGATCATAAATGGCAATGGAGAGCACCTGTGTCTTGCCCGGTATATTGCCGCCAATCATCAGCACCACACCGAATTCACCCAGGGTGTGGGCAAATCCCAATGTGGCGGCGGTGATCAATCCGGGGCGGGCCAGGGGTATTATCACGGAAAAGAAGCAGTCCAGGGGTGATGCGCGCAGCGTGCTGGCGGCTTCGAGGGTACGCCTGTCAATAGCGGCAAAGGCGTTCTGCAGGGGTTGAACCACAAAAGGCATGGAATAGAGCACCGAGCCGATTACCAGGCCGGTAAAGGTGAAGGCCAGCCCAGACCCCCCAAGTGCAATCCAGCTGGCTCCGAGGAGCCCGTTGGGGGAGAGGGCAATGAGCAGATAGAACCCGAGCACTGTTGGGGGCAGCACCAGCGGCAGCGCGATAACAGTCTCCACCAGGGTGCGTACGCGGGAGTGGGAGCGGGCCAGCCACCAGGCGACCGGTGTGCCGAGCAGCAGCAGCAGCAGGGTGGAAGTCAGGGCCAGCCGCAGCGTGACCCAGAGTGCCGCAAGGTCATTTGGCCCCATCAAGGTGATAGAACCCCAACGCTGCAGGCCGCGGTAGCGCGTGGGCCGCTGAAATCGGGAGCCAGCGGCTGTTCCGGCACGCCTCTGTTGCTGATTGATTGCATAATGAATCCAGTAAGGGGATTTCCGTTATTGTACTGATAAAGGGATAATTCGCCTATCATAGGCCAATAGGACAGAGCTAGGGGGTGGGATGGAATTGCGTGAACAGCTGGTGCAGTATTACCAGTGGCTGAGGCGGCACGGTAACAACGATTCACACAGCGGCAATGCTTCGGTGCGCGAGGGGGATCGGTTCTGGATAACCCCCACGGGTGCCTGTGCCGATACCTTGTCGGTCAATGATCTGGTGGCCTGTTCTGTTTCACAAGGCTGCCCCGCCGGTGCCTCACTGGATGGTCCCCTGCATCAGCAGGTGTATCAACAGAATTCCGCCGCCACCGCAGTACTGCACAGCCATGGTCCCTACAGTGTGGCGACAACCCTGAATGGGGAGACGTTTATCCCGGTGGATTTTGAGGGACAACTCTATTTCCCCCAGGTACCGGTGATCACCATTGCCTATGCCGATTACGTGGCCCAGGCACCGGCGGCGGTTGCCGCCATGCTGAAAACGCACCGTATCACCGTGGTACGGGGGCACGGTGTCTATGCTGTGGGAGAGACGCTGAATCTGGCTTACAAGTGGACCTGCTCACTGGAGCTGTCGGCTAAAACCGCCTTTATTGCCCACCAACTGGGCAGCGTGGATTAGAACCGGATGCGGACCTGAATCATGTGCCAATTGCTGGGAATGAACTGCAACGTACCCACCGATATCTGCTTTTCCTTCGAGGGTTTTGCCCGGCGTGGTGGTGACACGGATGAGCATCGGGATGGATGGGGAATTGCCTTTTTTGAAGGCAAGGGGTGCCGCACTTTCATGGACGTGCAGCCCTCGGCAGATTCGGTAGTGTCTGATCTGGTCAAGCGTTATCCAATCCACTCGATGAATGTTATCGCCCATATCCGCAAGGCGAGTGTCGGGGCAGTGCGACTGGAGAATACCCATCCGTTCATCCGGGAGCTATGGGGTGAATACTGGGTGTTTGCCCATAATGGTGATCTGTTCAATTATGAGCCGGAACTTGCTGGCTGTTACCAGCCGGTGGGTACCACTGACAGCGAACGCGCCTTTTGCGTCATTCTGGAGTATTTGCGACAACGCTTTGAAAAACGGCCCGACATCGAGAAGCTTTGTGGGGCGATACGCGAAAAGGCGTACCAGATTGCACAGCTTGGCACGTTTAATTTTCTGCTCTCCAATGGCGAGTTCCTGTTGGCCCACTGCAGCACGGATCTGCACTACCTGGTTCGTCAGCATCCGTTCGACAAGGCGGAACTGAAGGATTTGGATGTGTCGGTGGATTTCAAGCAGGTCACCACACCAAGGGATCGGGTCGCTGTGATCGCCACGGAACCACTGACCGCCAATGAGGCGTGGACCCGGATAGCACCGGGACAGTGCATGGTGTTTCAAAATGGCGCCGTGGCTGAATATTTTACAGATTAGCAAATTGTATGAGGAGTGATTGATGGGTATCTCATTACAGGATCAGCTGCTCAAAGCGGGCCTGGTGGATAAGAAAAAGGCCAGCGATGTCCGCAAAGAGAAACAGAAGCAGGCCAAACAGGTGCGAAAGGGGAGTGCCAAGTCGACGGATGAAGTCAAACAGGCCGCCAGAGAGGCCCGGCGCGCGCAGGCCGAACGGGACCGGCAGCTTAATCTCCAGCGCAAGGCCGAGGCCGACAAACGCGCCATTAAGGCACAGATCCGCCAGCTGGTTGAGATGAACCAGGTTGTACTGGAGGGCGGTGAGCTACCCTACAGCTTCACCGATGGCAGCAAGATTAAAAAGCTCTATGTCACTGAGCAGGTTCAGTCACGACTCAGTCGTGGACAGTTGGCCATTGCCCGGTTTGATGATCGTTATGCCGTGGTACCCATTGGCGTGGCCGAAAAAATTCAGCAACGGGACGCCGATACGATTGTATTGAGGAACCAGTCAGAAGCGCAGGTGGATGCAGAAGATCCCTATGCCGATTTCCAGGTGCCGGATGATCTGATGTGGTAGGCTTTTTTCAGAATAAATGGTTCGGGATCAGCTAACGCAGACCTGTAATGACCATCGGGTATTCATCTGTCAGAATTGTGAATCTTTAGTGGGATTGGCACCGTATGATATGCAAGCATGGGCTGGTCGACAGCGGGCGGGTTTTTGCCGTTCGCGCAGTAAGTGGCGGTTTGCTCATCTGTGCGTTCGGTATTGTAAAAACGCGTGCCGGCTGATGGTTTCAGGTTTGAAGGAGTAGTTAATGAATAAGAAAATCGTCCTCTGTTGTCTGGTTGTTTCTACGGTTGGCCTGCAGGCTTGTACGACCGTCGACCCGTATACCCGAGAGGAAAAAACTGCCAGCGCCGCCAAAGGGGCGGCGATTGGTGCGGCTGTCGGAGCAGTGCTGGGCATTGCCACCTCCGGAGACAAAAAGAAACGCAAGGAAAGGGCCCTGAAGGGCGCTGGCATTGGTGCGCTTGCGGGGGGCGGCGTCGGTTATTACATGGATGTTCAGGAGGCCAAACTGCGTCAGCAATTGGAGCAGACCGGTGTTAGTGTGACCCGTAGTGGGGACAACATTATTCTCAATATGCCGAGTAATATCACATTTGCGGTTGATCGAGCGGATGTAAATCCGGACTTTGTCGATACCCTGGGTTCGGTGGCGCTGGTGCTGAAAGAGTACAAGTCCACCATGATTGAGGTGGCTGGACACACCGACAGTACCGGTTCGGAAGTCTATAACCAGCGTCTGTCACAACAGCGCGCCCAGTCGGTAAGCCAGGTTCTGATTGCCAACGGCGTTCAATCCGTTCGCATCGATAGTGTGGGCTACGGGGAGGGCTATCCGGTCGCCAGTAACAGTAGTGCTGCGGGACGCCAGCAGAATCGTCGGGTGGAGTTGACCCTGTTGCCATACGTGCAATAGCGCAGCCGGTAAAATCCCGGATGCTTCTCCTGAGGCAGGCATAAAAAAGGCCAGGTCGGTGACGACCTGGCCTTTTTGCTGGTGCCCTGATCAGGATTACGCCATCAGCGCCCTGGCCTGTTCCGGCCAGCTGGAAGTGTCGTAGCGGGCATGGCGCGCATCGATATCCAGCAGATGCTGTTTGATGCCGTCACTGCCCAGTTCCACCAGTTGGGCATAACTGACAATGCCGGAGTTGTTCAATATCCCTGCCAGCTTGGGGCCAATGCCCTTGATGGCAGTCAGGTCATCCGGCCGGACGTCGTTGGCGGCAGCCTGCGGAGGCGCATCTGCTGCCTGGATGGCGACATCGGTGGCAGCGGCAGGGACTACCGGGTTGATATCATTCAGAGTGCGTTTGACATAGCTGCCTGGCGCATCCTCAATAATCGGCATACCCCGGTCACCAGGGTTGCGTGCCGCTACCTGGTCATTCGCCTGGGCTTTTGCCCAGCGATCCCACTCGGGCCACCAGGAGCCATCGACCACTGTCGCCCCTGCTGCCCAGGCCTCAGGATCTTCCGGTAACTGGTCGGATACGCGGTAGTTGTATTTTCCTGCTGCCGGCGGGTTGATAATCCCGGCAATATGGCCCGATCCACCCAGGATGAAATGCACATCACCCGAGAACAGTTTGGCGCCTGAGTAGGTGGACTTCCAGGGCGCTATGTGATCTTCCACGGCGGAGACGAAGCAGATCGGAATATCCACCTTGGAGATATCGATCGAGACGCCGTCTATGGTCACTCCTCCCGGTTTACAGAGATTGTTCTCCAGGTAGAGATTACGCAGATACCATGTGTGCATCTTGGCCGGCATCCGTGTGGAGTCCGAGTTCCAGTACAGCAGATCAAACGGCCGGGGGTCATTGCCCAGCAGATAATTGTTGATATAGAACGACCAGATCAGGTCATTGGCGCGCATCAGATTGAAGGTGCCAGCCATCTGGGTTCCATCCAGATAACCGCTCTCGCTCATCTTCTTCTCCAGCCCGCAAATCTGCTCTTCGTCGATAAAGACTCCCAGTTCACCTGGATTGGAGAAGTCGAGCATAGTGGTGAAGAAGGTGGCACTCTTGATCCGCTCATCACCCTTTTCCTTCATATAGGCAAGGGTGGTGGCGAGCAGCGAGCCGCCGATGCAGTAACCGATTATATTAATTTCGGATTCGCCAGTGGCCTGCTCCACCACGTCCACAGCGGTCAAAATGCCGTCGGTGAGATAGTCGGCAAACTCGGTGTCGGCATAGGAGCTGTCCGGATTGACCCAGGAGACCACAAATACCGTGTGGCCCTGATCCACCAGCCATTTCAGCAGCGAATTCTTCGGCTGCAGATCCATGATGTAATACTTGTTGATCCAGGGCGGGACTACCAGCAGCGGCCGTTTCAGAACCTTGTCGGTGGATGGTGTGTACTGGATCAGCTGGAACAGGCGATTCTGGAATATCACCTTGCCCGGCGTGGTAGCCACATTCTCGCCCAGTTTGAAGGCCGAGGTGTCGGTCATGCGGATACGCAGTTCACCCTTGCCGGTCTCCAGGTCCTCGAGCATGTTTTTCAGGCCATGGACCAGGTTGGCGCCCTTGGTCTCGATCACCTTTTCGATCACGGCCGGATTGGTGGCGGCAAAGTTGGTCGGTGACATGGCATCGAGATAGCGCTCGGTGAAGAATTCCACCTTCTCTGCCGTATGCTCATCCAGACCCTCGACACCCTGCACCTGATCGCGCAGCCATTTGGATACCAGCAGGTAGGACTGCTTGATGGCATTAAAGGCCGGCTGCTCTTCCCAGCCCTCGTGCTTGAACCTGCGGTCACCCTTATCCTCCGTGATTACCGGCTCGGTGGCAACGGTGCCACCCAGCAGGTTGGTCAGGGACTGCTGGTACAGCTCCATGGATTTCTGCATAAAGGAGATATTGGCATTGATCGCTTTTTGCGGATCTTTTGCCAAGGCTGCGTACCATTCGGCAGAGGATTTCATCAGGTTGAAGGGATCCAGATCCATATGCTCATAAGACTTGGCAAAATTTGCCATGATCTCTTCGACCTGCTTGAAATTTTTCTGCAGCTCCATGGTCGTCGATGCAAAGCCCAATGTGTTGACCTCGGACTGGTCAGATTTCGACATGTTTCTCTCCTGTTCCTTAACTCATGCAGATTTATAATTAGTATAGGGAAGGGCGTTAGCCCGGACTACTTTACTTTTGCAATGGTTTCTTTCAGTTCCTGCAGGCTCTCGGAGATTCTGTTGTTCACCTGACCGGCAACCGACTCCTGGGTTTGACGAATCATGCTGCTGATTTCATTGGAGTTTGCCAGCGCCTTCTCGAAAGCGCTCTGCAACAGTTCAACCTGTTGCGCGGAAACAGCCTGTGGATTGCCGGATTCAGCCAGTTTGTTGGCGGCGGCGGTTACTTCAGCAATGGCCTCCTGCAGCATGCTTGCCTGCCGCTGGATCAGGGCCTGGGAGCCGGCCAGCATTGCCTGGTTGGTGGACATCAACAGCTCCATGTTCTTGCGTTGTGCCTGTACCAGGTTATTGGTGTCCAAACCGGGTATCGATGCGCCGCCGAAGCCTTCCTGCAACTGCTTGGCGATTGCCTGCGGGTCAAAGTTGGCAAACAGGGCGGAAAAATCAAAGGGGTTTTGTGTGGCCATGGAATCTACCTCAAAAAGTGATCAAAAGATGATGGACTTATAAAGAGCTGATCAAGATTCAGGAGCCCGCACAATGTGCTGGTGATGCTAGAACTTTTCCCTGCCCGACATGGCTCAAGCGTTCCGAGAATCACAATAGACTTCGCTCTATGGCAAGTAATGTATCATGCTTTTGTGCACTGCACAAATTATTGTGCTTCTTTGCCTCCGTGACACCCTGAAAGAAAGGAATAAATAGATTTAGTGTTATTAAAAACCGAGTCTGCCTGTAGTCATAATCATTAATTACTGTTGTTGGAGTAGGTTGCTAACTATTTGTTACCAAAATATTAATCCAATATATAAGGGGTTTTTAACCGTCTGTTACCAATGGATGCAGTCCTTGCCCAGGCAGTAGAATGGTGTCCGGAAAAACTGTTTGTGCGGCGCACAAAAAAACTTGACATAAGGCCTGGTGGGCGGCTATGCTGCAACGCAACAAATTGCAACGCACAAAAGGAAATATCACATGAAAACGTCTGCCGTTAACCTGGAAGTTATGAAAGAGTTTGGAGTCGCCGGTTTTGAAGCGGCTCGTAGCCTGGGCGAACTGAATCTTCGCACCTGGGAGAAGCTGGTAGAAAAACAGACCGAGACCTTTGGGCTGTTTGTGGATGCCGGTATAGAAATGGTCAAGGCAACCACCGAAGTGAAAGAGGTCAAAGAGCTGGTCAATGCTGAAATGGCCGTAGCCAAGCAGTTTGGTGAAAACCTGGTCGTAAAAGGTCGTGAGGCCCTCCAGGTTACCAACGATGCGCGTGATGACTATCGCTCATGGGCTGAGCAGGGCGTTGAGATTTTCACCAAGCAGGTGAATAAATCCGTGAAAGCCGCTTAATTGCATTTAAAAATAAAAACAGAGAGTTAAGTTATGAGAGAAAACAAACGTCTGGCCATCGTGACCGGTGGCGTCGGTGGAATCGGGACCGCAATCTGCGAACGGCTGGCAAAACAGGGTGTTCGGGTGGTTGCAACTTATCATCCTGCCGAAGAGGATAAACTGGTTGAGTGGAACAAGGCTCGGGAAAAAGCCGGCGTTGATGTGGCGCTTGCGGTTTGTGATGTCTCGTCCGCTGAAGACAGTGCCCGCATGGTGGCTGAGGTTGAGAAAGAGTTCGGACCGGTTGATATTATTGTCAACTGTGCCGGCATCACCCGGGACAAGACCATGAAACGGATGGATGATGAAAGCTGGGATGCCGTCATTACCACCAATCTGAGCAGCGCGTTCTATGTCACCCAGCCGGCTTGGGAAGGGATGCTGAATCGCGGGTTCGGACGCATTATCAACATCTCCTCTGTCAATGGTCAGCGCGGTCAGTTTGGTCAGGCCAACTATTCGGCTGCCAAGGCTGGAATTCATGGTTTCACCATGGCCCTGGCCCATGAAGGTGCGGCCAAGGGTGTCACCGCCAATACGGTGTCGCCTGGCTATACCGAGACCGCCATGACCGCTGCCATGCGTGATGATGTGCGTGAGTCCATCATCTCCGGCATTCCCATGGGACGCATGGGTACCCCGGAAGAGATTGCCTCTGCTGTCGCTTTCCTGGCGGCCGATGAACAGGCCTATATCACCGGTGCCAATATTCCGGTTAACGGTGCCCTCTTCATACATTAATCGGTAGATAAATCCTCCTCCTCTCTTATAGTGCATAGAGAGTTTTGCCCGGCTTTTTGCCGGGCATTTTTTTACCCAATCCTTCACGCATTCTGGACAGGCTTTCTATAGCGGGCCGACCATGCCCGCCTATAGGGCGCCCCATGTAATGCCTGGGGCGGCAGGCGACTTGGCGGCGGACACAGTTCGACGTTATGGCGCTTAGCCATAAACCTATGCACGGGCAAAAAAACGCCCCCGAAAAGGGGGCGCTACTCGGCAGGATTCTGAATCGGGTTAGCCGTCCGTACCCGACCTCGGTTGCTCGTTGATGTGCGGGCGCTTGTTATGCTCGCTGACCAGTGCCCCTGCCCAGGCGGTGATCTCCTTGGCCGTGGTGATCAGGCTTGGCAGTTGCAGCTCATCCAGGGTTGACTGGAAGGAGCGGAGATCGGCATAAAGTTGCTCCAGCTTGTTCAGTTCGGCGTTATACGATCCATAGACCGAGCGCAGTGCAGGTAGCAATTTCTCTTCGCCCTTCAGTTTGCCATCAAGCCCGGAGATCTCCAGTAACGCCTGTCCGGAATAGGTGATCTGGTTTTCCAGACTCTCCCCGGCATCGGCCTGCTTGTTCTTGGCGCCAAAGGCGACACTGAGATCGGACTCATAGCGGGCATCCAGTAACAGTTTGTCGGCCGGGGCCGCCTGGGAGCCGGCACATTCGCCCACGCCCAGGGACTCTACCTTGAATACACTGCTGTCGCCGTGGTCGCGGGTGAGGAACGCCAGTTCCATTGGTCCCACGTTGCTCAGGTGGGCCAGTAACTCATCAAAGTACTCGCGCCCCTCACGTCTTGTCCAGTCGCGGAAACTCTCGTTTTCCAGGCGATCGGCGTGGTAGCTGTCGTGCAGCAACGATACTGCGGACGGCACCCGCACCGCCGGGATATCCGGGCCGGTTATGCCAATGCTGCCGCCTTCGCTGCCGTTGCCCCCCAACTGCAGGGTGTAGCTGGGAACCAGTCGGCCGTGATGCCGCCGTCCCTTGCCATACAGACCAATGTCCGAGATGGTGGCGTTAGCGCATCCATTCTGGCAGCCATTGACGCGCACGCTCAGATCACCCACACCACCGCTCAGGCGAGGCGCCATCTGGCGCGAGGCGGTGATGCCAAGCGGGCAGGTGGCGGTGCCGGGACAGGAGACCACCCGATCACCGCAGCGCGGCAGTTTCAGCCCCAACGCCTTGAGCGCCACGGTGAGGCTGCCGAGTTTGTCGGTGGGCACGCTGAAGATGCTCAGGTTCTGGTCCGCCGTGGTGCGGATGTCGTGCAGATCCTCCTGGACCAGCAGGTCGGCAAGATCGCGCAGAGTTCTGACGGTCAGCCTGCCGTCCGGCACGCTGATCGGCAATATATTCAGATCCTCCTGGTGTTGGGCAGTGGGAGCGCGCAGGGTTGTCTTGACCTGACTCCCATCGACACTGCGCTCACGCCAAACGCCGATCGGCTGTACTTCCGGGTTGTAGGCGTTGGAGGTACGGGCATACTCGACGCGGTATTTCTCAATAAAGCCCTCGGGACCGAATTTATCCAGCAGGAACTTGATACGCGAACGCATCTTACGTTTCCTGTCGGAATACTTGTCGTGCACCGACAGTACCGCCTCGATGGCCGGGATCAGCTGGTTCTCCTCGATAAAGGACTCCAGCACGATCGCCTCCTTGGGCTTGCCGCCCAGACCTCCCCCCACCAGCAGACGGAAACCGGGCCGTCCCTCCTGGCGGGTGGCAATGACCCCCAGGTCGTGTACCAAGCCGTTGGCGCAATCCGATTCGCAGCCGGAAAAGCTCAGCTTGAACTTGCGCGGCATGGAGGCCGTTAGTGGATGGCGAATGAAGTAGTTTGCCACCTTGTCGATATAGGCGTTGATATCCACATGCTCTGCCGGGCAGGCGCCCGCGAGGGAACAGCCGGTGATATTGCGCACCGTGTTGCCGCCGGCCTCGCGAGTGGCGATGCCGTACTCCCCCAGGGTGCGCTGCAGCGCCGGGGTTTTTTCCAGCGGTACAAAATGAAACTGAATGTCCTGCCGGGTGGTGATGTGCACGCTGTCGGTGCCGGAGTGTCTCTCCGCCGCCTCGGCGAAACCCAGCAGCTGGCGGGGGTTCACGCGTCCGCCCGGCAGCTTGGCCCTGACCATACACATACCGTCCTGGCGCTGGGCATAAATGCCGAGATTGAGGCGGATCGCCACAAACCGGTGAGGGTCCAGGTTGCCCTGCAGATAGTTCTGCAGATGCTGCTCGTAATCATCGAAATCGTTCGAGTCGATCAGCGGGTTGGGTGCGGTGGTCATGGTTGACTCCAGTGGTCAGTTAAACACTAAAAAGCGAATTTGAGGCCGGTCAGAAACAACAGTCCGGCCAGCCCCCGTCGCAGTATCTGCTCCGGGAGGTGTATCCCCAGCTGGCTGCCAAGTGCCGTGCCGGGAATTGAGCCCAGCAGCAAGCTGCCGAGCAGGGTCAGGTCCACGTTGCCCAGCTGCAGGTGACCGAGGCCCGCCAGGGTGGCCAGCGGCACGGCGTGAGCCAGATCGGTACCGACAATGGCGATGGCCGGCATGCGTGGATAGAGCAGAAACAGGATGGCCGCCGTCAGTGCTCCGGCGCCTACCGAGGAGAGCGTAACCAGTACACCCAGCACCGCCCCGAGCAGGATCAGCAACCGGGTTCTGTGGCGCCGAATCCAGACAGCGGTTCGCGAGTTGCCGGATTCCAGCCCCCGGGCAATACGCTCCTTCAGCAGCAGCACCAGTGAGGTGAATATCAGCGTTACGCCCAGGGCGACGGTGATCAGTCGCTCGTGATTGCCGCCTGGCTGCAGATAGTCGAGCAGCCAGATGGTAATCGCCGTTGCCGGCAGGCTGCCGAGCGCCAGGCAGCCTACCAGCCGCCAACGGATGCTGCCCTTGCGTCCATGAAACCAGACCCCGCTTGCCTTGGTGATGGCGGCATAGACCAGGTCGGTCCCCACCGCCAGGGCGGTGGGTATGCCGAAGCCCATCACCAGGATCGGTGTCATCAAGGCGCCGCCACCGACACCGGTCAGCCCCACGCAGATGCCCACCACAAAACCGGCCAGTGTGAACAGGGGATCCATGGTCGATCCTTATTTCTGCTGTCCTAGATAAATTCGGCAGCGGGGGTTGGGCTGAGCAGGTCCGACAGGGCGGGGCCTTTTTCCCGGGCCGGCTTCAGCACCTCGCGCAACAGCTTGAAGTAGACGGTGTAGACACGCACATCACCGCTCCCGTCGGCCACCAGAAAAAACGGTGCACGATCCACCTGGTAAATTTCCGCCAGGCGCATGCCTTCACTACTCAGGTCACCTTCCTGTGCAATCACCACCCGGTCGATCTGCTCGAACAGACCTTCCCGGTGCATGCGTGCTTCCACATCCCGGCACTTGGCACAGGGTTGTCCATCGCGGGTCAGTTTTTTTACCATCGTAATAAAGGCCATGATGCTCTCCTGATTTAGTGGGCCTGATTCAGCGGGCAGCCGCCTTGGCTGCGACATTGCCGGCGTGCAGGCCGCACTCCTTGTCGGCGGCGTCTTCCCACCACCAGCGACCTTCGCGTTCGTGCTGATTGGGCAGTACGGCGCGGGTACAGGGTTCGCAGCCGATACTGACAAAACCCTGGGCGTGCAGCGGGTTGTAGGGCACTTCATTACTGCGGATGTACTCCCACACCTGGGCAGAGGTCCAGTTGGCCAAGGGATTGAATTTGAGCAGTTTGCTGTCGTCGCTGGAGAAGGATGGGTCCTCCTGGATCACCGGGATCTCGGTCCGGGTGCCGACACTCTGATCCTTGCGCTGGCCGGTGATCCAGCCGCTCAGGGTGGCGAGCTTGCGGCGCAGCGGCGCTACTTTGCGTACCGTGCAGCACTCCTTGTGGCCGTCCTGGTAAAAGCTGTAGAGCCCCTTTTCCCGCACCAGCTTCTCCACATCTGCGCCGACCGGGGAGACTACATCCAGCTCAATGCCGTAGTGATTGCGTACGGTTTCCAGATAGCGATAGGTTTCCGGATGCAGGCGACCGGTATCGAGGGAGAATACTTTGGCGTGGGGGTTGATCTGCACCGCCATGTCGATCAGCACCACATCTTCCGCGCCACTAAAGGAGATAGCGATGTTGTCGACGGTCTCCAGTGCCAGGCTGATGATCTCCTCGGGGGAGCGATCATCGTAGGTGGTCGCCAGGCGTTGGACATCCAGAATGGAAATGCTCATGGGTTGCTCCTCAGTAAATGATGGGTTTGCCGTTGGATCAATGGCGGCAAGTAACTGAGAGTAACCTTAGTCTTACTTATTGGGTAATAAAAATATCAAATATGCATATAAAAATAATTGAGAGTTATATGGCACTTTGAATGGACCGAATCGGGTACTGCTATTTTTCCGCGGAAATGTAGCAGATCCAGCCGGCATCAGCCTCTCCGGTAGTGGCGGGAACAAAAATGCCGTCAGGCTCCCCATCCTCATCCCAACCCTGCCAGTAGATGGTGACCTTGCTGAACCCGGTCTCCTCCAGCAGGTCCCTGATCTCAGGCAGGGTCCAGAGTCGCCAGTCGTAACTGAATGCCCGGTCCAGTCTGGATCCATCCGGGAAGGCGAAGTGGATATGGCAGATCAGTCCTCCCGTTACCGGATCATAGCGTTCCTGCTCCCAGATATAGGTGAATTCCCCATCGTTAATGTCCCGCTCTTCTTCCAGTTCTCTGAACGAGTCATAACCGCCATAGGCATCAAGAAAAAAAATTCCCCCCTCGGCCAGTGCCTGCCTGACTCGAGTGAAATACTGTTTCAGATCTTTGCGCTCTTTGAACAACCAATAGCTGAAGTTCATCGCCGAGATAATGTCCGGGGCTTCGGTCTCCACCTGTAGCACATTCTCTTCTATCAGGTTGATACGCTTGCGCTGGCCCATGCTCAAATCGGAAAGCTTATGCTCCTGCCCCCAGGTCAGTACATCTTTATCCAAATCGACGCCGATGGCTCGGTTTCCCTTGCGGTGACGAACCCACTCACAACAGACGTTGGCCGTACCACAGAAATCCTCCCGGAGTAGCAGTGCCTTGTTGCCGCGAATTGACTTGTAAGTCTCATCAACAAATTCGATCTCGGATGCCGCATATTGAACGGAGAGCTCATAGAGCTGATGTCGGTCTGCCAGATCGGCTAACTGCTGTTTTTTATGCTTTTTCTTCTCTTTTTTCTTGCTGGTCATCGAAAAAACCCGATATCAGTTACGCTTGGTGTCAGGGACTATACTTTAAACAGGCGCGGGGAAAGTAGGAAATGTGTTGCGTCGGATCTGTTAGCCTGCCACATGATGCGAAGTGTGATCAGCGGGTGATTGGTGATTGCAGTATTAGTCATGTATTGGTTGATAACCTATTGATTGATTGGGCAAACTGATAACGAAACTCAACTTGAGTGATTATATCGGCAGAGGAGGCGTTATGGGAATCGCAATTACCTTAAAAGAGTATTTGATGGATCATGGGACGTCCTACCAAGTGATTGAACATGTCCGGACCAACTCAGCACTGGAGACGTCGGAAGTTGCGCATGTGCCAGGAGACCGCCTGGCCAAAAGTATTCTGTTGGGTGACGAAGACAGATACCTGCTGGCGGTGATACCGGCGACACACCGTCTGGAGATCAACAAACTCAGTGAACTGGTAAAACACCGGCTTCAGTTGATTACGGAAAGCGAGATGGCAGGCGCATTTTCTGACTGCGAAATAGGCGCCATGCCTCCGGTTGGTGAAGCCTACGGGATTGACACCTGGGTGGATCCCTCGCTACTTGATCAGCCGGAGATCTATTTTGAAGCAGGGGATCACCAGGCCCTGATCAAGATGTCAGGAGAAGACTTCAGGAATCTGCTGAAAGATTCCAAACAGCTACTAATGAGTCGTCACATCTGATATTTGATAATCTGCCCGGACGCCATTGCACCAAAGGACGTTCTGGTATACCCTTGCGCCTCCAAAAAATCAGAGAGGCACGAGGGATACGTTTGTGCGTGCTGATTTTTTTCCAAAAGGAGCAGGGGCGCCAGCCCGAGTAACGAGCACGCCGCGTGCTCCTGCCCGGTCCAGGAAGGACAGATTGGGTAAAAAAGACAATTTATCTGGAGAGCTGTCCGAGTGGCTGACTCGAGGCTCGCCGAGAGAACGTCGCCTTTGGCGACGGCCCCGAAGGGGCGAGGGCGCGAGCCCGAGTAACGAGCACGCCGCGTGCTCCTGCCCGGTCCAGGAAGGACAGATTGGGTAAAAAAGACAATTTATCTGGAGAGCTGTCCGAGTGGC